>NZ_BBJB01000028.1 GCF_016584665.1 Pseudanabaena sp. lw0831 | reverse complement strand
GGCACTGGTCAGTTAAGACGTGAGATGTAAAATAAAGAGGCAGAGTCAAGGAGAAAGGCATGGAATGTCCACACTGCCAAAACCAAAAGATAGTCAAGAATGGCAAGGATTGCCACCAAGACGGCAAAGCTATCCAGAATTATTTATGCAAAGGATGCAGCAAACGGTTCAACGAACGAACAGGAACCGCAATGTCAAGGCTGAGAACGCCAGCAAATGTGGTTTCCTTTGCACTCAAGATGAGGACAGAGGGGATGAGAATCAGAGCCAGTGGAAGAGTGCTAGAAAAATACCACACAAGTATCATGAGATGGGAGCAAAAATTAGCATCCCAGTCACAGCAATGGAGTCCCCCTGCCCCAGCAGGAGCAGATATAACAGTCGAGGGAGATGAGGTTTACACTCGCGTTGGCGAGAACCTCCCCCCTCAGAGTCAAAAGGATGGACAGTAATTAGTTCACAACTGGGTGAGACCTCATGTGGGCTTAGGGAAAAACAAGACTCCAGCTATGGCGATCGGACTATATCATCGACCGATCGCCATAGCTGGAGTTGCTATCATTGCGAGGCTTTACTTCCCTCACGTCTTAACCGACCAGTGCCAAAAAAATTAGCTAAATAAATTTGCGATCGCTATTGCATTCTTGTAGTGCATGTAGTATAAATGTAGTACGATGTAGTTCAAGCGCGTAGAACGCCTAACCTGATTGATGTTACAAGTACTACTTGAGTAATTGTGTAGCAATTGGGAAAGGAGATGCAGCCTCGCGAACTGCTGAATTCCTTTATGCACTGACTTGCCTATATGGGCTGAAGCATTCAGGGTTATTGCTCCAGATAGGTGCTGCTTGTTCGCAGGTGGCATCTATTCACAAATCAAACCTTCTAATAACTGTAATTTCGCCTACGGCGAAATTACAATTCGCTAAATATTGACGGGTAGCTCAGTGGTAGAGCATTGAAAACATCCTTTTTCGTCACTTACCTGCAAAGGTCGCAGATTTAGGGTTATCGCCTGAAACGCCAAGTGTCGAGGGTTCGAGTCCCTCTCCGTCAATTGGGAGTTTATCCCAAATCTTGGGGTGGATAGTTCAACTGGTAGAACACACTTTTACCCGCAAGGGACGCAGACTTAAGGTTATCGCTTCTAACGATCCCCCCCTTTATGTCGCGAGATGTGGGTTCGAGTCCCATTCCACCCACTCTAAAAGCTTTTAGCTTATAGCGCTTAGCTTTTAGTTGTTCAAATTCTCGGCAGGTGGCGAAAATTGGTAACCGCACTTGATTTAATGCCTTTATGGGAACCCTTGTCTGTAAAGACCGAACTGTAGAGGGTTATCTAGGATCAAGCGATCGCAAGATCTTGTAGGTTCGAGTCCTACTCTGCCGATTCCTTCTCTTTGGTCGAGGCGAAGGAAGTTCTCTTTAACTTTTCCCTTACGGGACGGAGAATGTCATGTCTTATAAATTCTTATTCCAGAAACCCACTGGTACTCCTCAAACCCAAGCGATCGCAGGTCGTGAAGCCGAAATGATCCAAGGGCGATCGGGTGGCTTTGCCTTTGATGCGGGTATCTGGCGCATGTTGCGGCGTTGCTTGCTGATTGGTACGTCTCAAAGCACCTACTACGCGGGCAAACACGAACTGTCCGCTGATTTCATCGATACAGTGCAGATGTGTGTTGCAGAAGATGCCGATCGCGCGAAGAGCGAAATTCTCTATGCTAGCGATGGTCGTGCGGTGAATAACAGCGCTCCCATTCTGGCTCTAGTCTTGCTATCAATGGGTGATAGCCAAGCAGCGAAACGGAACTTCATGGAAATCTTTCCCCAAGTTGTCCGCACGGGTAGCCACTTCTATGAATGGATGAACTACACCAAGTCCATGCGTGGCTTCGGGAAAGTCATTCGGGAAAGCGGTAAGGCATGGCTCTCCAATCCCGACACCAAGGCGCTCGCCTATCAATTGCTGAAGTACCAACAACGGCAAGGCTTCTCGCACCGTGATGCGTTGCGTTTGTTTCATGTTAAGCCTGAAACTGACGATCAACAAGCGCTCTATCAATGGGTGGTCAAGGGTTGGGATGAACTTCCGACCCAATTTCCATCGGATGCTCTGGCGCAAATCTGGTGGTATGAATGGCTGAAGCGTCACCCTGACAAGACCCATGAAGCGATCGCGAAGGGTAAACTCACCCATGAAATGGCGGCTCCCATCGGACAGATGGATGTGCGTGCATGGCAGTTGCTCTTTAACGAAATGCCCATCGGTGCGCTATTGCGGAACCTTGGTTCTTTGACCGAACTTGGTGTCTTGACTGCAAAAAACAAGGATAACTTGAAGCGTGTTGCCAATGTATTAAACAATCGTGATCGCCTGAAGAAAGGACGCATTCACCCCATTGACGTTTTGAAAGCTCTCAAGACCTATCAGTCGGGTGGTGCGCTCGGACGCAGCCAAAAGACTTGGGAAGCAATTCCTCGCATTGTCGATATTCTAGAAACTGCTCTGGAAATGTCCTTCGATGCGATCGCGCCTACAGGTGCGACTTTCCTCCATGCGATCGATGTGTCGGGTTCGATGGCTTACTACACTGTCAGTTCCATTGGCTTGACCTGCTGCGAAATTGCGGCAACGATGGCTTTAGCGACTGTGAAGGCGGAAACCAACTATGCGATTCGTGGGTTTGCGACCGACTTCCGCGATTTGGGAATCACGAAAAAAGATTCCTTCACATCGGCAATGCAGAAAGCATCGAACCAAAACTTCGGTGGTACGGATGCGTCGGTGGCATACGATTGGGCGATTAAGAATAAGTTCTATGCGGATGTGTTCTGCTTCTGGACTGATTCGGAATCTTGGGCAGGTCGTCGTCATCCTAGCGAAGCCTTGGCTGAATATCGCCGCAAGGTGAACGCTAATGCGAAGGCAATCTATGTGACCTTGTCTCCCTATCAACTCTCGCTAGTCGATCCCAAAGATCCAAATTCTTGGGATATGGGAGGTTTCGATCCCGCTATGCCCCGTGCAATCCAAATGGTAGCAATGGGTGAAGTCTAAACAAATAGAGGAGGTGCTTAGCACCTCCTCTATTTGTTTAAGAAAATATTTGACAAGTCTGTGTATTTAGCTAAAATTAATTTTATGAAGAGACTTTAGCTAATCAAAGGATTAAGTCTTAATTTTTGTGATTACATTAAAGGTTAAGGTTTTGGGAATAAAAAGCCTATCTTTAGATAGATGTCTAGATTCATTTTATTGTCTATCTTACAAAAGTAGATTATCCACTATAAAAGTGAGATAAGGGGGGAATGTTATGCTTTCAAAATCAATTGAAGAAAAAGTTAAGAGAAATATTGCAGAATCTCGTTCACGGGCTAATAAAGAGATTCCGAATATTGGGCTTAACGGACAAGATGCATTTATTGCTCTAGCCTATATCTCAGCAGCCGAAGACATAGCTAGAAGAAAGTTTGATTTTGAATGGATTTCTCCTAGAGGACTTAGACGTTGTGATGTTGATGTCAATCTAGGATGCAATCTATTCGCTGAATCCTTAAATCAATACAGTCAAGGAAATAGTGAGTTTATTGGGAATGACCTTAAAAAAGCTCTAAAATATATAGCTCGCTTGTTTATGAAGTAATTTATTTCATGGATAGATTACTTTAGATTACTAAAATCCACTGCCTACAATTGGTCAGTGGATTTTAGTTAGGCAACCTCGGCTGGTTCCCTTGTTTCTAGAGAAAGCCCACCTGCACGGATTCCTTCCATTTCTTCTAATACTTGCAAGTATCTACCAGTGATAATTCTCGCGCCGCGACGATGGGTGAAGTAGTTCCATCCCCATTGGATCATTACAATCAGTTTATTGTCAAATTCAATCAGATAGTAAACATGCACAAATGTCCAGATAAACCATGCTAGCCAACCTTTGAGGCGCAAGAACTTGAAGTCTACAACCGCTTCATGACGACCAATTACGGCGAGGCTGCCAAAATCTAGATACTTGAATTTTGCAGTTTCCTTTTGCTGTACCCTCGCCTCGATATGATGAGCGACATATTCACCCTGCTGCATGGCAACGGGCGCAACTCCCGGAAGTGGGCGATCGCCTTGGTGTGGATAATTTGCTAAGTCACCGATGACATAGATATTGGGATAACTAGCGATTGACATATCAGGCTGGACAACCACGCGACCAACTCGATCTAATTCGGCATTAACGCGATCTCCTAATACTTTACCCATTGGTGAAGCCTTCACACCCGCTGCCCAGAGAATGGTTTGTGCCTTAATTTGCTCCACTTGATCGCCACATTTGAGGGTAACGACATGCTCTTCGATGTTGGTAACCATGGCGCTAGTCTTGACTTCTACGCCCAATTTAATCAGGGACTGCTTCGCTGCTTCTGAGAGATCGGCATGGTATGGAGGCAATACGCGATCGGTTCCTTCAATTAAGATGATTCGCGCTTTCTTGGTATCAATATTCGTAAATTCATCACTGAGCGTGCGATGGGCAAGCTCGGCTAAGGTTCCCGCAAGTTCTACGCCTGTTGGCCCCCCACCGATGACTACGAAGTTCATCAATGCCTCTTTAAACTTGGGGTCATGGGTCTTTTCGGCTGCTTCAAAGGCGCTCAGAATGCGGCGACGCATATTAATCGCATCTTCAATGGTTTTTAATCCAGGGGCTTGCTCTGACCATTGATCGTTACCAAAGTAATGGTGACTGACTCCCGTGGCAACGATCAGCGAGTCATAGCTTATATCTAAGTGATTTTTTAATTTAACTACCTGCGCTTGGGGATCGATATCTAGCACTTCGCCCATAACGACGCTGGTATTTTTGTTTTCGGCGAGGACTGCCCGCAATGGTGAGGCGATATCGGCGGGGGAGAGGCTGCCTGTGGCGACTTGGTAAAGTAGCGGCTGGAAGAGGTGAAAGTTACGTTTATCGATGAGGGTGACTTTAACGGGAACCTTTGATTTACCTAGCTTTTGGGCGGCATATAGTCCCCCAAACCCACCGCCAATAATAACAACATGATGTGGTGTGCTTTCATTTTGAGTACTTAGAGACATGGCAAGTTTTTAAGTTGGGTGTGATGTTTTTGCTGGTGGCATCTTTAAAAAATTATTATATATGTAAATAAAAATATCTTTTTGTATCTTTTTATTTTGAATGACAATTACCTAAAAGACTCTGACTAGCGCATCAATATCCTATAAGCTTTAGCAATCGACATATTTTGATTATGTTAAAGTTAAATAATGTGTATCTCGGTATTGCGATGGAAAGTACTCAAACACTTGTGCCAACAGCTAACCCAAATGTAGTTAAATTAGCCAACATCAACATCCCTGATCATACTCAACTACCAGAGTCTGATGGTACTTTCGTGAAGAATTTTCAAGAACATCCGCAAAGCATTGTTTTAACGAGTTCCATCGAACCGATTTTACAGAAACTACATCCCGATGGACGCTATTGTATTGGTCAAGATAGTGGTATTTATTGGCGGATAACCGAGCCTCCAGAAAAGGGAGCCGAAGCACCTGATTGGTTTTATGTCCCCAATGTACCACCACTTCTGGATGGAGAGTTTCGGCGTTCCTATGTATTGTGGAAAGAATTTGTTGTTCCTTTAATTGCGATTGAGTTTGTATCTGGTAGTGGTAAGGAAGAGAGAGACTATACATCCCCTCATGAAGGTGAAAAAGCAGGAAAGTTCTGGGTTTACGAGCAGGCGATCGGTATTCCTTTTTATGTCATTTTTGAGGCTAGTAAAGCTTTAATTGAGGTCTATCACCTAATTGATCGCAGGTATGTAAAAATGCAACCTAATGATCGCGGACATTATTCAATTGCTCCAATGGGAGTAGAGATCGGACTTAAACAGGAATCTGGTTTGTATTGGTTACGTTGGTGGAACGAGTCGGGTAATTTGTTGCTCACAGGTGACGAACGAGCTGCGAAGGCTGAGGCGTTATTACAAAAATACCGCGATCGCTTCGGAGATATCTCTGAATAATCAAAAAGGCGATCGCTGAGCAAGCAAAATTAATTTCGCAACAGGAGCGTCAGGAGAAAGAAAAACTTGCCGCATATCTGCAATCGCTTGGCATCAATCCTGATGAAATCTGATCTTGTTTGATGTTTTTTGTACGTTATACGCTCCCATGATATTGACAATATCTTTCACTTTTGCATAGTTTGATGGAGTAACTCACTCTACTCTAAATCTACTAATTCTTGCGTATCAGTAAACCAAGGGATCTGAATATCAGAGAATGATTCGAGAGGTGGCAACTCAACCTCTTCCGCTAATTCTTTCCATACAGGTTTTCCATGCTCGTTCAAAAAAGCAACTATGAACGCATGTCCAAACTGTCTAAACCATCTTCCAACTTTCATGGACTCTTTCTCAAGCTTTCTCATAGATGAAATAACATCTGAGTCATCCACTAACTTATATAGACTATGAGCAAAAGCAGCCTCAGCAAAATAGTAGAGATCATTAGAAGAACCGTCTTTTCCTAGATATAGAGTGAGTTCTTCTGGAAGTACACTAGAAAATCCATCATCCACAGTTCTTTGATTATGTTCATTTTTTGGATTGGGATAATGAAAGGCAAGATTGCGGACAACATCCATAAAGTTCTTATTTCTCTTATCAAAGTAATTATGGATGTTGGATATCGCATCTATACCTTCCTGAGACATCTTTTTTTTATATTTTTCAAAACTTTCATTTTCCTTTATATAGTGATTTAAGAACGCATTAGCTTCCTTAAGCTTTCCGACAAGTGTTATGACTGCTATTCTAGAAAATGTAAGCTGCCCTAGGACTATAAGGTCACTTTTAGAAGAAATATCTGATGTCCAGTATAAAAGTTTGTAAAAACCGTTAATCTCATTAAGAATATGAGCTAGGGTCAAGAAAAATATGCGATCTTCGTTTGGTAATGAATCAAGCCAAGCCTTATCAATGGTCGCCTTGTAGATCTTAGATGTGCTATTCACGATTTCACTATTCCTTCGAGATGTTTCTGACTGCAAATATAATAGTGCAATCGCTTGATCAAATACTTTTGAAAACTGAGCGATCGCCGATCTTGTAAGGTGCGTTAATGCAATATAACGAACTTTAATGATAACTGTTTGTGCATTACGCTCCGCTAACGCACGCTACGGGATTGGTTATTTATTTCAAATTTCTTGAGTGCGATCTCGGATCGAGTTGGGCGGGTTGAAAAAAATCGTAATTACTTGGCTGATGATGGGGCGAAGCGATCGCTTAAAATAGTTACATAAAGAGTAGCCAAAAACTTTATGACCGCAACATCAACCTTAGCAAAACGATATATCGAACAACGCGATCGAGGATACTGGATCGAAGGAACACGTATTTCTCTTGATTCAGTTGTTTATGCCTTTTTGAATGGTAAGTCACCTGAAAGCATTGCCCAAGACTTTCCATTACTTTCACTAGAACAGGTTTATGGAGCGATCGCCTTTTATCTTGGCAGCCGCGAATTAATTGACGCATATCTCAAGAAAGGTGAGGAGGAATTTGAGAAATTGCAAAAGTCCTGTAGACAAAAGAATCCACTTCTACATCAGAAGTTAAAAACTGCTCAAAAAACAGTTCAGGGGTTGTGATTCTTTCCCGGAAATTGCCAGTTAGTGACGCAATTGATGCACTTATCCTCATTTGGGAAGCCTCTACTGCTGAAGAATGGGTTAATCAAATAATGTCCATCCCATTCTGAGAAGCTAGAAGATTTAGGATGAATGCGATCGCCAATTTTGTAGTGCGATCGCTGATTGCTCAATAGGCTGAATCATGATCGGAATGCAAGGATAAAAATCTTAGATAATCACCTTCCCGCACAGCAACGGCTCGACATTTTTGAGTAATTCTCAAACTATAGAGTTTTTCACCATTTTTCCTTGCTTAGAACGAATCAATTCCCATTTTAAGCCTTGATCTTTGTACAATTGCTCCCAAGTCAACTGAGAAACTTTCCTGAGAATTTTTAAGGCAGCAAGAGCCTCAGATTTCTGCAAAACAAACAAGTCTTGCTGAAAAATAGGGTTGTTTAGATCGAGTAAAATTCTACTCATTATTCAATAATTGAGCTTCTAATGAGTCGAGATTCGATAACTGAGAGGGATGATTATGATTCCATTGTAGAGCTTTATCTAGTTTCTTAGAGAAAGAATCTTCATGCACCCAACTTTCAGAAGGAAATGATTGCTTCAAGAGAAGATTATAAAACGTTTCCCATTCCTTACCCCATTGCTCCAAATTAATGACAACGGCAGTCTTCTCTCCTTGATCATCTATGATATATTCAATGCCTTTCATAGGAAAAAACAGCAGTAATTTCAGTAAATTATATCATTTTTTACTTCGGAAAGTAGTGCGATCGCTGATCTTGTAGTGCGATCGCTGCTTTTGGTAGATACGTTAATACAATTTAAAAACTCCTTGTAATTATCACAATGCAAATTAGATAGAAATTTCAACATAATCACCAAGTTTAATTACATTGATGACACCACAAGCTTTATCAGTCTGTATCCGAATTTTTTGACAAGAGGTAGAAAGCAAAACAAAAATAGCAATCTGGCGATCTCTTAAATTCTGTTGATAGCGCAAATTAGGAATGCTGCAAGATCTCAGTTAACCTAAATCTCATTAATCAATTGCAGCAATGCATCAGTCGTCACCTTGCCGCTCATATCTGTACCTTCCAGCAAGCTATCGGCAAGATCGCGCTTATGAGTGTGCAGATCGACAATCTTCTCCTCGATCGTTCCCTTAGCTACAAGTCGATAAATCGTGACAGGGCGCTTTTGACCGATGCGGTGGGCGCGATCGCTAGCTTGATCTTCGACCGCAGGATTCCACCAAGGGTCCATGTGAATCACATAATCCGCAGCCGTGAGATTTAAACCAGTGCCGCCAGCTTTGAGGCTAATTAGGAAGACATCACCTTCACCCGCTTGGAAAGCTTCTACGCGCTTTTTGCGGTCTTTAGCGGGAGTGCTGCCATCGAGATATTGATAGCTAATTTTTTTGGAATCTAGATAATCGCGAATGATATGTAGATGATCGACAAATTGGCTGAATACTAGAGCCTTGTGCTTATTGTCCAGAAGCTCGCTAACGACTTCACCGAAAAGCTGAAGCTTAGAACTCGGTAAAGGAATATCGGGTCTAACCAGCTTGGTATTACAGCAGGCGCGACGCAATTTCATGATTTCGGCGAGAACTTGTAGATGCTTTTGTCCTGCATTTGCCTCAGTACTGGTTAATTTTGCGACTGCCTCTCGACGGAGAGCCTCATAAAAGGCAAGTTCCTCTTTAGTGAGTTCCACTTGCAGAGTTACTTCCGTGCGCGATGGTAGCTCTTGCAGTACTTGATTTTTGGTACGACGGAGGATGAAGGGCTGAATTAACTTTTTGAGTTGGTTTCGGGCTTCTTTGTCCTGAGATCGCTCGATGGGGTTAGCATAATTAGTATTGAAATTGTCAAGGGAACCCAGTAGCCCTGGGTTAATAAACCGAAATAGATTCCACAGTTCGCCGAGATGGTTCTCGATTGGCGTGCCAGTGGTGATTAGTTTGAAACCGCTTTGGAGATTCATTGCTGCTTGCGATCGCTTTGTAGCAGTATTCTTAATTGCTTGCGCCTCATCAAGGACAACTGTTTGCCATTGGACTTTGGCAAGCATTTCACCAACTTCTTCTTGTTGGAGCAATCCATAGCTACAAATCACCATATCAAAGGGCTGGAGATTGTCCAGCACCTTTTGGCGATCGCCTGTACCAAACACAATCACATTTAATGTAGGCGCAAATTTGGCGGCTTCACCGATCCAGTTCATACAAACAGAAGTTGGTGCGACAATCATCGTTGGACCATGTGGGGCGCGAGTAAGAATCAAGGCTAGGGATTGCAAAGTTTTGCCTAAGCCCATGTCATCAGCTAAGCAAGCACCAACACCCCAATGAGCCAGCCTTGCTAACCAAGCAAAGCCATCAATTTGGTAATCTCGTAAATCGGCAAGCAATGTCGATGGTAGCTGAGGCTCAAAGCTCCGCATCTCCTTGATTCTTTTGACATGAGCTTTCCAATGCTTATCGGCTTTAAGATCGTCGATTTCATCGACAAAATCTTCAAGAGCTAATGCGGCTAGAGGATGGAATCTTGTCCCTTTGCCATGTTTTTCGGATAGACGGCGAAATTCATCGAGACGATTGCGAAACTGTTGAGTTAAAGCAATAAACTGACCATCGCCAAGGGGAATAAAACGACTAGGGGTTTTATCTAGCAGTTCTAATAGTCGCTGCATATCTAGCACTTTGTCATCGCCTAAGCGTAATTCGCCTTCAGCCGAAAACCAATCACGGCTTTGGTTGATCGACATCCTGAAATCACCAAAGCCAGCCCGATGACTAATTTTCATCTTCTCGCCTTCTGGCCATTCCAAGACTATGCGATCGCCTAATGCTTGTAGTTCCAGTAATAATTCCAAACAAAATTCAGGATCGTCAATCGTCCATTCGCTCTCATGCTCTTCAAAACTTTCTAGTGTCAGACAAGCTGCGATCGCTTCATTGGCAAGTTTTTTCTCTTCTTTTAAATTGCGAGTTGCTTGCAACCGCTTACCATCGATTTCTGCTAGCACCGTTGTACCGCCTGCCCCTGGGCGATAGTATGCACCTGCATTAGCAAAGGGACGCGCTAATATAGCCACCTTCAGTCCATTCCCTGCCGGCAAAATATGTACATGGGGTTTGCTATCCGATGGAACTTCTTCAGCATCACTTACACCACCCCCAATATCCGAATGCACTGTCACAATCGAAGAGATGCCATGAATGGCGGCGAGAACTTTATCCTTGGCTGCCACGGGAATTTCGAGGCGATTTTTTCTGCCAATGATTTCGGTGATGCGGCGATGAGATTCATTTACCTGTGTTACTTTTAGGCGAGTGGGGCTTTCCTTGGTGACGACAAAATTCTGCCCATCCTTTAATTGCGGCGAAAATTCTAAAATTAGGCGATCTCCTTTTCCCGCCTTGACCAATAGCTCTGGCTCACCTTTAGCAATATCGACACGAGTAGTCGGTGAATCTTCCCAAAACACTAAGGGATGTCCAACTAGGGCACAGATAGTATCTTCGTCAAATTCATATTGGCTCTGTCCATAATATCCATGATAGGAATAAACTTGCACATGGGAACATACAACAATGTCCTGTGGAGTCATATAGGGAAACTCATGCACAGACTCTTTTAGTCGCTTCACCGCAATATTTCGCCCTGCACTCCATACGCCCTTAGCATTGATTTTCTGTTCTCTCGGCTGGATCGTACATAAACCTTTATTAAAAGTAATAAACCATACCAGACGCTGTGGTGAAGTATTGACTGATTTTGGTTGTTCTTGGGGCGACTTGCTAAGATTCAGTAGAGCATTTAGGCTCAGTTCCCATGTTTCTTGAGGACGAATCAAATTAACAATTGAGGAGATTTGATTGACTTGTCTTAATTTTTGAGCATGTTTTTGATGAATAGAATTGGTCGCCAGTTCTCCCAATAGCTCTGCTGTTTCCATTGACATCCAATGATATTCAGCATTAACCGATTGTTTAAGCAATGGCTCAAGAATTCTGGGTAATTCAATTCTGGATTTCTCAGGATTTACCCAATAGAGACAGAGCGCACTAAAAAATGCTTCGAGACAATGGCTCTCGGTGTGATTTTGGATATATTCACTGCTGAGAAGATCCTTTTGGGGAATATCACCCAGTTGAAACTTCAAAACCTTTTGCAGTCTGCTGTAGGTAACTTGTAACCAATGGTTTGTTTGCTTTGCCATAATCGCCGTATAGCCTTCAGCTTCGCGCATACTCTCAGCAGTGCCTTCCTGAATCAGCCCTAATATAAAAAATAGCCCAGGTTCACCACTAAAGTAGACTTGACGCTTGCCTGTGGCTTTTTTGATCATCTTCAGCGATTGCCGAAATTGCGAGATCGCCATCTCGCGATCTCCTTTTAGAAAATGCAGCCAAGCTAATAAGGCATCTCCAGCATTTTTGTAGTCGCTAGATAGGCGATTATATGCTTCTTGAGCGGTTTGCAAATCAGCCCGCAATAAACTCTGCTCCATCAAAACTAGTAGTAGCGGATCAGTGCAGCGATCGCCTTCCGCTTGAAACTCCTGCCGCAGGATCGTCAGAGCCGCATCCGTAGACTTCAGCTTCAGCATTCCATTGGTCAAAATTGTGGCTAAAGCGATTTCATAAAACTCGATATTTAAGGTCTGGAACCACTCAGAGTCAAAGGGATTACAACAGGCTTGATACAAAATCGCATCTAAGGTGATTTTTTGCTGGGAATAGCCATAGCGATAGAAGTCCTCAAACTGCTTGGTGACAAACTTTATATCTTGGCGATAAATCCCAATCCTCACTTCACGAATAAACTGCGACTCACTCCTGAAAGTGCGTGAATCGGTTCTTCCATAAGATGGTACAGGGAGTTGCAATTCGATCGCATTGACAATCTTCTCGAAATTCCCTGATCGAACAACATCGCGTAATGCAATATCCATCAAATAGGTATTGCATTGCGTCCCTTGAGAGCGGTCTTGAGTGAGTAAATTTAATTTTACAAAGCGATCTATGTATACCTTTAAACTGATGCCAGTAAAATGCTTATTTTCCTTGTCTTTAAGTCCAAGCTGAAGCAAACAATCAAAATATACGCTGCGATTGATAGGCTCATAGGCGATCGCAAATACTTGGATCATCTGCTGTTCTAATCCTGACAACTTACGATAGATTCCTGTCAGCGGTTCATAGAGTTTGGCAGAATCAACTTGGAGATCAGGCATATTTGAAGTTAGTGTTGTTGGGATTGTTACTACAGAAATTGATGGACATTTACGACAAGATCTGCCGTAACACCAACCCTCAAAATATCAACGCCATTTTCAGCAATTAAAAACCCTTATGGTTTTTAATTGCTGAAAGAGTAGTTACACTTTCGACAACTGGTATAAATCGGTTCAGATATTGTCAAACGTTAATTGTAACAAAGATCGTAGGTTTCACAATACAAGGATCTCGATAACAGATATTTTAAGTAGCTAGGCACAATTAAATATAAAACCCCAAAATCTGTACCGCCCGTGTAGCGCGCGGTACAGATTTTGGTTCTGTTTTTTTAATTATGCTGAGGTACTTAGTTAATCCTAGTGGCAGTTTAATGCGTACAATACTAGATCTAGTATTAAACCAAGCATTACAAGATTTCGACTCATGGAAGATAAGTTGATGTTGATGATTCCAGGTCCAACACCTGTGCCTGAACAGGCGCTGTTGGCACTGGCAAAAGCTCCCATCGGTCACCGTAGCGGTGATTTTAGCAAGGTTATGGCAGATGTGACCGCCAAGCTCAAGTGGCTGCACCAAACCACTAATGATGTATTAATTCTCACCGTAAGCGGTACAGGTGCGATGGAAGCAGGCATCATTAATTTCTTAAGCAAAGGCGATCGCGTCCTTGTTGGAGATAATGGAAAGTTTGGCGAACGCTGGGTCGAAGTCTGTCAAGCCTATGGCATAAATGCCGAAGTAATCAAGGCTGAATGGGGCAAAGCTCTCGATCCCGAAGATTTTCGCGCCAAGTTAGAGTCGGACACAAACAAAGAGATCAAAGCAGTAATCATTACCCATAGTGAGACCTCGACGGGTGTTCTTAACGATCTTGTGGCAATTAATCGTTATGTTAAAGCCCATGAAAAGGCTTTGATTATCGTTGATGCTGTTACCAGTTTGGGCGCAATGAATGTTCCTATCGATGAATTGGGACTAGATGTAGTCGGTTCTGGTTCTCAAAAAGGCTACATGATTCCTCCTGGTTTGGGATTTGTGGCGGTCAGTTCTAAAGCATGGGAAGCCTATAAAACGGCAAATCTACCAAGGTTCTATCTCGATTTGGGCAAGGCTCGTAAAGATGCTGCAAAAAATTCCACGCCTTTCACTACTTCCGTGAATATGGTAATGGCTCTGCAAGCCTCGCTCGATATGATGCAACGTGAAGGATTAGAGAACATTTTTGCTCGTCATCTGCGTCATCGTGAAGCGACTCGCGCGGCGATGAAGGCGCTGAATTTGGGTCTGCTAGCGACCGATGATGCAGCTAGTGCATCAATCACATCGGTAGTTCCACCTGAGGGCTTGGATGCAGAAAAGATTCGCGCCACGATCAAGAAGAAGTTCGATATTGTCATGGCTGGTGGTCAAGATCATCTCAATGGCAAGATCTTCCGCATTGGTCATTTGGGCTTTGTTGCCGATCGCGATATTCTTACCGCAATTGCTGCACTTGAAGGATCGATCTCGGCTCTTGGCTACACCAACTTTACCTACGGTGCTGGTGTGAAGGCTGCGATCGAAGTTCTGAACGGCTAGTCACTTACAGCGCTTTGCGCTCAGATCCAAACCAATACATTTGTTAAAAGTGTTGCAAAGCAACACTTTTAACAAATGTATTGCCATAAACAAAAAGGGACGCTTTGCGTCCCTTTTTGTTTATGGATTGATTGAAGTATAAGCATTTGGACATTTATAGCCTTCATCTTGATTGTGACGCATGGTTGGTATTTGTTTAGTAGGAATATTGCTTTCACACAGCAGTAGTTTTGTGGCTTTTTGATTTGGATCGGAACTGCTGATTGCATAGACAATTCCCGTATAAGCTTTCAATCCATCTTTTAGAGGAATCGCACTATTCTGCACCAGATCTCCCAAGATTGTAATTTTGTAGCTATAGGACTCTGAATTAAGGGATAGTCTCGATTTTAATTGATTGATATCTTCCGAGAATTGTCCCTGTACTTGAAATATTTGCTGTTGCGATCGCATGATTATACGAATATAGGATTTGCTCTCTGCTTCACGAATTAGTAACGATGAACTAACTAAATCAGGCGATCGCAAGATTTTGACATCACTGGCAACAGTTGTACTATCAGAAACCTTAGTTAATTGCTGAGGTTGAGCATCCAAAACTTCAGGGCGAGATTGCTCAGGAACAGCATTGGCGATTTTCAACTTTCCATCATTGTCGATTTCATAAATAGTTTGAGTGGTGAGATCGCCAAAAACAAGATCGAGTTGCTGAGGATCTGTTCTGGAGTTGACTTTAAACTTACCTGCGATCGCCGTTTTCCCTAATGCCAAATCATTAGACAAAATATAAACATCACCATCAACATCATTTTGGGTTGCAAAAATTGCTGTGCCAGTTTTGACTCCATCTTGTTTTTTGAATTCCCAAGTTCCTGCTAGTTTGTAATTGGTTGAATTTTTAGTGCGATCGCTAACGCTATTACAACTAATCAGTCCAATCGTGATACATGGAATTGCGATCGCTTGGCAAAGCATTGTCACTACAAAAGTTTTGACATTTTTTTTGGAAATTATTCTTTGCATATCTACGCCTGTCTGAAGTATGCCCTTACCAATTAAACCTCAATAAACATATCTAAGAATCACAATTAGGATAGAAGCGATCGCTGAGCAAGACAAAATAAGCTCAAATTTTTGAAAATGCTTACCTTTAATTGGTCTTAGATAACTAGATGGGAATATTGATTCATCTTCCTCATCAAACACCTTTGCTTCGTATAGCCCTAAAGCTTTTTCGACACGTACCGAAATACCCATTGTTTTGATATAACCTCTCCTAATATCGATTAAAATTAGTAAATTTCCAATCCCAAACATCATAATAATACAAATAAATAGAATTGTTTCGGGAAGTGATGGCTTTGCTGACCGTTGCACAATCCAGCCAATAAACACTGTAAAAAGAGTAATCGCAGTACTAACAATGCTGAAAACTCTAGCTCTCATTTCTCTTAGGCTTTCTTGAGCCGTACCACGTACTGCTAATAAGATTGACGCTTTTTCATTACTCATACAAAAATCTAAGTAAATAAACGTAATTCAGAAGTTGGAGAATTAAGAAACAAATCGGCTCTTTGCAAGACGGATGCTGATATCTTAATTTGCTTGAGGATTACCAAGCCCTCCTCTACAAATGATTGACACAGAGACGCATTATTTCCTTTATTAAAAGTCGTTTCATAAAAAACTTCGCGAATACCCGCCGATACCACCAGTTTCAAACAAGAAATGCAAGGTTCTAAAGTGACATAAATACTCGCGCCATCAGTGGAAATACCATGTTTTGCCGCTTGGGCGATCGCATTAGCTTCAGCATGAACTGCCCTTGAGGGGAAATCTTTGTTCACAGTGCAATCACTCATCTCTGGATAGCAATACCCTTGCGTAGTGCAATGGACTGAGCCTGATGGTGAGCCATTATAGCCTGTGGCAAGTACCTGCTTATCTTTGGCAATTACTGCTCCCACAGGGAAAGCTAGACAGGTAGATCGCATAGCGGCAAGCTTGGTCAGCAGCATAAAGTATTCATCCCATGTGGGGCGTTGCTGAAATACGGCATTTTCGATCAATTCGGGCATGGGTAATAAAGTACTATTTGACTTTAGTTATAGCGCAAAGCGCTGTAACTAAAACTGAGGATTCTGGAGAATTAAGGATCTTCAGTTCTGGAGCTTTTTCTCTAATTTTTGACTAGCTTGAGAAAGCGAGAAGCAGAACATCCAATAAATTAAGGCGACAAATAGATAAACTTCAGCGTAGCGACCGATAAACTCTGGCTGTGATAAGACAGTGCGGGAAACACCCATCAAATCCACTAGTCCCACGATCGCAACCAGTGAAGTATCTTTAAATAAGCCAATGAATTGACCAACGATCGCAGGGATCGAAGCTTTGAGAGCCTGAGGTAAAATAATTAAAACGAGCGTTAAGGGGATATTCAATCCCAAGGCTCGAGCGGCTTCCGCTTGACCTTTAGGAAGTGACTGTAAGCCCCCGCGCACATTTTCGGCAAGATAGGCTGCGCTGAAAAACACAAAAGCCGCGATCGCTCTCAAAACGCGATCTATTTCTAAACCTGCGGGTAAAAATAGAGGCAACATTACTTGCGCCATAAAGAGAATGCCAATTAGTGGCAATCCTCTCACAACTTCAATATAGAAGATGCAAAACCATTTTATTAAGGGCAATGTACTTTGTCTTCCTAACGCAAGCAAAACTCCTAATGGAAAAGAGAAGAAAATCCCTGAGATCGCTACAATCAGAGTCAAAACTAGTCCGTTCCATGCATTTACATCAACAGCAGTTAGTCCCAGATTCCCACCAATCAGCCATATAGAAATTGGTAAAGATAAAAACCACGCGATCGCCAAAATCATGGAACTTGATTCCAAGCGTTTAGATTGTTGCCCAATCACGAAACCGATGGCGATCGCGCCGCTAATCGCTAAAGTCAAAATTTTCGATATGCCGTCCACAGGTAGCAAGATCGCAAGGGCTAATGATAGTGAACTAATGCCAATAGCTACTGTGCGACTAAACCTGCCCCATAGTCCCCATGAGATTCCTGCAAGACTTCCTGAGATCGTTAAAACACCCCACAATCGCCAAAACTCTTCGACAGGATAAAGTCCGACTAAAAACAGTCGTAAATTGCTACTTACCACCGACCATTGGGCTTGAGTAGTAGCCCAAAGCCAGACATTACTGACAAGCTGATAAAGCAAATAAAGGCAAACAACTGTTAGTAAGCTATTAAACCAACTACTAAATAGATTCTTCTTTGCCCATGCCAAAGGGCTTTGTGATTCTAGGATTGGTGACGTGACCGAAGTTTGCTTCATGGTGCATCTACAGATTATTTACAGCGCAAAGCGCTGCCTAAACAATACAACAAAAAATATAAGGGAACGCTTAGCGTTCCCTTATATTTGGCAGCTTACAGAGCTAAACCTTGTGGATTAAATTTTACTATTTAGACTCAGAGGCAGAATCTCCCTTGTAAGGCTGCTCACCTGTTGCAGGAAAATCGTCTTTACTTGGGGTGAAAATTTTGGCGATCGCATCGCTCACATATTCCACCATATCTGTTAATTTTTTCACTAGACCGTTCATAACTATCACTCTCAAAGGAATATCTAGAGAACTTGATTTATGGAGCAAGCTGGGAATTTTTCCTAACTTATGTATATCCTAATACCAAATATTGTTAGCGATCGCTGATTTTAATCTCGCTTAACAATTGTTTGAGTTTCGACACAGGTTTGGATTTACAGCGCTTTGCCACCAAACCAGAACCAAGAAATCTTGAAAAAGAGTTGCGAAGCAACTCTTTTTCAAGATTTCTTATGGTTCGTTTACCCTCCAGCTATCACACATGCGACATTTGTGTCGATTGATATCTTTTTGCGAATCTCTAACCATCGATCTTTTGCTGCCTCTGGACTCAGATGCAGGTCGGCTTGCAAAGCATGATATTCAGCAATTGCCGTTGCGATGCGATCGAGCGATTGACTACCGTATGTACCTGAGGAATCGTCATAGTCTTCAAACCTAGGCACAACGGCTAGCTCTTTGGTTAAGCATTGCAAAGTCGAATAAAATCTCATAAGCTCTTTTGTAACAGCTTCATGAATTACATTCCATTCTCGCCAACGGTCCCGTTTGTCAGACTCTGTATATCCAAATTGAGCATCAAGTTTTTTATAGTAAAGCAAATCTGTATAAGCAGTAACGATGAGATCGTGAGAATATGTAGCATCATCCCGCCCAATAAATGCAACTCTACCGCCATACCCCCGAATGAGGGGAGTGAATAATTTATTCGTTTGTAATTCTTTCCAAGCTCTATACTGCCGTAAAGATTGAGTCAGATGCCAACATCCATGACGATGTTCAAAAATATAAGCTTCTGGTTCTCCATAGGTTCTGACTAGAGTTCCATCTCTATCTTTTCCGTCATTAATAAACTCTGCTCTAATATAATTCACGCGAAATGTTTTGGCATCGATCCTTTGATAGTCTAATTTTAATCGCTTCTTTAATAGCTCATCATCACCGCGATATTTTGCAGAAGGATCAAGATAGACATATCTATTACCGATCGCCCAAATCCTAAAATCCACGTAATTTTTGTCACCGATCGTCATCAAAAGCATACTAGGATCTTGATAATCGCGAATTTGGACTTCTGAATCAATATAGGCATAACCTGTCGAAGGGTTACGCACAAACTGCTCAAAAAAACTTTTGAACTCATCAGGCGAGCATTGCGCGATCGCAGGTTTTACCGATGTTGTTGCTCCTGTTAAATCTGCGATCGCAGTTGGTTGGGTAGCAATCGTATTTTGATTTTCAGGAAGCCCAATTGTTTGCTTCTGTTGTTTTGGAGGAGCAAGCATTGGCGCATAAAATATAGGTGCTTCAGGCAGAAAAAACAACGCCAGCATGATTATTTGCACGAAATTCATACAGAGTTAGCCTTTAAGCAATGGAGATCGCGGTGAGAAGTGAAGACTTACATTTTTACATTTTTGTTTCGATTATTTTTTCTTGATCTCTCAACAAAATAGATGCATCTAACTAATTTTCAACGGATAAATTGAGTCAGACGATACCAAATCTTAAAATTTATTATTATATTGGGACAGTTTTGGGGGAAAATGTATCTGATTGAGTACAAAAAATTTTTAAGCAATTGTAACTATGGTCGCTGCACCCTCGAAACCTCAAACCCTTGAGACACTCTGCATTAACTCCATCCGCTTTTTATCGATCGATGCGGTCGAAAAAGCAAAATCTGGTCACCCCGGTCTGCCGATGGGCGCAGCACCAATGGCTTTTGTGCTGTTTGATCAGTTCTTAAAATTCAATCCCAAAAGTCCTAAGTGGTTCGATCGCGATCGCTTTGTCTTGTCCGCAGGACATGGCTGTATGTTGCAATACTCATTGCTGCATCTGACAGGTTATGACAGCGTACCTTTAGATCAAATCAAGCAATTCCGTCAGTTCGGTAGCGCGACCCCTGGTCACCCTGAAAACTTTGAAACCGCTGGTGTAGAAGTTACAACTGGCCCACTTGGTCAGGGTGTTGGTAATGCTGTTGGTTTAGCGATCGCTGAAGCACATTTGGCTGCACGTTTCAACAAACCTGGTCACAATATCGTTGACCACTATACATATGTCATTCTTGGTGATGGCTGCAACATGGAAGGCATTGCTTCAGAAGCAGCTTCTTTGGGCGGTCACCTCAAGCTTGGCAAGCTGATCATGATGTATGACAGCAACAGCATCTCCATCGATGGCAGTACCGACCTCGCATTTACTGAAGATGTCGGTAAGCGCTACGAAGCTTATGGCTGGCATGTAACTTATGTTGCTGATGGTAACGAAGATTTGGATGCGATCGCTAAAGCACTCGCTGAAGCTAAATCTGTCACCGACAAGCCTAGCTTGATCGTTGTCACCACTACGATTGGTTTTGGTTCACCCAAAAAAGCTGGTACGGCTGGCGTTCACGGTGCGGCTCTTGGTACTGATGAAGTTGCCGCAACTCGCGCTAACCTCGGTTGGGAATACGCACCTTTTGAAGTTCCTGCCGATGCACTTGCACGTTTCCGTCAAGCGATCGAAAAGGGCGCTACTGCCGAAGCTGAATGGAATGAGCGTTTTGCTGCTTACGAAAAAGCCTATCCTACCGAAGCTGCGGAATACAAGCGGATCATGGTTGGCGAACTTCCTGAAGGTTGGGAAAAAGCTCTTGAGCCTGTTGCCGAGAAAGAAACATCGACCCGTTTGCTTTCAGAAGCTTGCTTGAATGCATTGTCTCCTGTACTTCCTGAATTCCTTGGCGGTTCGGCTGACTTGGCTCACTCCAACATGACCTATGTCAAGGGCTTGCCAGACTTCCAATACGGTTCTTACGAAGGTCGTAACTTCCGCTTTGGTGTGCGCGAACATGCGATGGGCGCAATCATGAACGGCATGATCTTGCATGGTGGCACAATTCCTTACGGTGCAACCTTCCTCGTATTTGCTGACTACATGCGCGGCGCAATCCGCTTGTCGGCATTGTCAGAAGTTGGCGTGCTGTACATTATGACCCACGACTCCGTAATGCTCGGCGAAGATGGTCCAACGCACCAACCCGTAGAAACCCTCGCTTCTTTGCGCGTAATTCCTAACTTGCTAGTATTGCGTCCTGCGGATGCGAAGGAAACTGTCGGTACTTATCAAGTCGCGATCGCTAATCGTAAGCGTCCTTCTTTGATGGCCTTCACTCGCCAAAACGTGAAGAACTTGGCTGGTACTTCCATCGAAGGAACCAAGAAAGGCGGTTACATCGTTGTCGATTTTCCAAATCCTGAATTGATCTTCATCGCTACTGGCTCCGAAGTTGCTCTTGCTGTAAGTGCTGCGGAAATCTTAGCTAGTGAAGGCAAGGCTGTGCGTGTAGTTTCCATGCCTTCGATGGAACTATACAACGAACAATCTGATGAGTACAAAGAATCTGTACTTCCAGTTGCTGTCAAAAAGCGCGTCAGTGTTGAGGCTGGCAGTACCTTTGGCTGGCACAAGTATGTCGGTTCTGAAGGCGCAGTTGTCGGTATGGATAGCTTTGGTGTTTCGGCTCCAGGACCTATTGGCTATGCGAAGTTCGGCTTCACCGTTGATAACGTCGTTGCAACTGCACGCAAGGTTCTCGGTTAATTAAAATAAAGAGCGCGATTTGCGCTTTCACAAAAAAAAGCCTGCACTAAGTGCAGGCTTTTTTTTGTGAAAACTGAGACGTGGTGCAAAGCACAACATCTCAGTTTTTGGATTTTATACCAAAACTAAAAATGGCATAGCCATTTTTAGTTTTAAAAACCCTTACTGGGTTTGGGTTTTAATTCACAAAAGTGTTGTCACACTTTCGTGAATTGGTATTACAGATCATGGGTTTCTAAATAGTCTTGAATCCAGTTGTTTCCCAATTCCATCAGATGTGCTAGATCAAAATTCCATAAAATGATTTTCCCATTGACACTGGCTGAGGCAATTGTCTCACCATCAGCACTAAAGCAAAGACTTTTTACTGCCGATTGATGTCCTTGGAGAGTTAAGAGTTCCTTGCCATCAAGACTCCAAATCTTGACAGTGCGATCGCTACTGCCCGATGCTAATGCATTACCATCAGGACTAAAGCAAACACTTCTAACTTCGGCATTATGTTCATTTAGTGTTTTTAGCAATTTGCCATCAAGGTTCCATAATTTAACACTGCCGTCTTTACTGCTACTAGCAACAGTCTGGCTGTCTGGACTAAAGCAAACACTATAAACTTCTCCTGTATGACCATTCAAAGTATTCAATAAGGTTCCATCCCAATGCCACAGTTTCACAGTTTTATCTTGGCTTGCTGTCGCTAACATATTGCCGTCAGGACTAAAACAGACTTGATAAACAGCATTAGCATGACCGATTAATGTATGTATCCATTCTCCTTCTTTGCTCCATAACTTGACTGTGCAATCAGCACTAGCAGAGGCAAATAGCTCACCATCACTACGGTAGGCAACACTATAAATCGATGCTTCGTGTTCGTTGTATATGGTTTTAAGTAAGATCCCTTTATCGTTCCAAATCTTGATGGCGCGATCGCTACCAACCGATAGTAAAAATCGATCATCTGGACTGAAACAGACACTATTCACGCTCTCTTTATGCCCTTCGAGAGTTGCCAGCAATTTAGCACTAGCTAGCCAAATTTTAATTGTGAAATCGCTACTAGCTGAAGCAATAAATCGACTGTCATCACTAAAAGCGAGACAGTTCACTTCAGATGTATGCTCAACAAGACAAGTTGGTGAGTTACCTTTGGTACGCCAAAATTTAATTGTCGTATCTTGACTCCCCGTGAACATCGTACTGCCACTAATATTAAAGTTAATATTATGGACACCACCTTTATGTCCATATATAGTTTGCAGTAAATTACCTTTGATATCCCAAATTTTAATCGTGCGATCGCTGCTAACTGAAGCTAGAGATTTACCATTAGGGTGAAATCTTACGCCCAAAACCTTATCAGTGTGACCTTCAAGAGCGGCGATCAGATTTCCATCCATGTTCCAAAGTTTGACATCGTGACCACGGCTTACAGATGCAATAATCCGCCCAGATGGGGAAATATCGATATCTTCAATAAATCTATCATGGGCTTTAATAGTTCTTATAATTGTTCCATTGACGTTCCAAATAATTAGCAAGTTATCCGCACTACCTGTAACTATACGCTCTCCATCAGGACTAAAACAGAGGCAAGTTATCCATTTGTAATGCCCACCAGTAAAGGTGTTAAATGCGGTACCATCATCGCGCCATAGTCTGATTTTGGCATCTTCACCACAGGACGCAAATATGGCATCGGTAGGGCTAAATTTCACTGCCAAGACTGGTGCTTGGTGATCCTTCAGAATTTGAATCGGCTGATCGATGTACAATTTTGTAAATCGATCCATTTTCCAAAGCCTAATCGTGCCGTCACGACTAGCTGAGGCGAGATGTTGTCCAGTACGGCTAAAACTCAGGCTAGTAATCCAGTTTGTATGTCCACTTAGGGTTTGTTTTAGATTGCCTTTAGTATCCCAAATTTTAATTGTGCGATCGCTACTTCCAGATGCAATGAGATGATCATTTGGTGCGATCTCAATGCAGGTGACGGTATTCAGATGCCCCGTAAGGTGATTATATTCACGCACATTGTAAACGGCTTGGTGGAGGGCGCTAATTCCATGCATTCGGAGGCTCGCTCTTTCACCTGTAGAATTTTCTAAGTCCTGTAATTGCTGACCTGCTTCCATGGACTCTAAGAGCGCTTCAAATTGCTGATTGAGGATAAATGTCGCCTTAGCGGAGGCACTTTTGAGAACAACTTCAGCTTGCGTTAAGCTAGCTTGCAGTCTTTGCTGCATATCCACCAACCGAATCTTAGCTTCTTGCTCCGCCTCCAAAGTTTTTTCTAGCCGTCGTTTTGCTGTCATAAGAATTTGATTTGCTTCGGCTTGAGCAAAGAGAGCTACTTCCACTTCTCTTTTTTCAAAGTCTTGACTAGCCGAAAAAAACTGGTAGTCATGATTACTCAAATTCTTATCTGAAGACCATAACAAAGCATCTTGTAAAGCTTGTCCCCGCAACAATCGCGACTCATCTTGGTAGTCAGAATCCATCCAGGCCTTGAATGATTCACCATAGGGACGCAAATTTGCTAAAGCTTGGTTTACCCAATTTTGATTGAAAATTGCAGCATAAACTGGGTTATAAACTCTAAGTCTTCCTTCGCGTTTGACGACTAGTCCTGTAATCCGTAACTCAGTTTGTTCAGGAGTATCATCGGCAATAATTCCACATTCGATCTTGTTCAAAGATGGCTCTGAAGCTAAAATTTGTTGGTACAAGCCGAGCAGCCTTCCTTGACGGTTTTCGCTGCTCCAGAGAATGCGATCGCGAATTGTCTTGAAATGCTCGGGCTGATCTTGGATTTCCCAATTATCAACTAGGCGCGATCGCACTAAATTATTAACCCAGACAAGTTCATGGTTTAGCGGGATCGATTCGGGTGAATTTAGAATGATTTGACAAAGTTTTTGGGTGAGAAATGGTTGTCCACCTGTATAGGCTAGGATTGCTTTGAGAACAGCGACGGGATTTTGAGACTTTGTTAATATACCTCGCATTAGAGGTTTTGCCTCCTTTAACTGAAATCCCCTTAGCTCGATCGCTCGACCAATGTTAAACGGCGTGCGTTGCTTATCACGAATCAGGTCAGCAGGGGTAGCCACTCCAAACAGGGCAAAGGTTAAGCGATTATAGGCAATGCGATCGGCGCGACGATTAAATAATTCTCGAATCAATGCAAAAAAATCATCAACGGCAAAATTCAGACTGAGGATACTATCAATTTCATCAACAAACAGAATTACTGGCGAAGAGATTTTTTTAAGCAATCCTTCGTCAAGGAATTTCCCAAAGCGTTGCACTGGAGATAGTAAGTGATTACGTTCCCACCATTCCTCCAAATCAAAGGAATCATACAAGCCAAGGCTACTGATAATGCTATCAATTAGCCCTGCATACCACTGCTCTGGTGTAATATCAGACGTGCCGATCGCAGTAATATCAATCGCCGCACAGGTGAAATTTTCCTCTTGCAGTCGTTTCATCGTGCGGACTCGGAGGCTAGACTTACCCATCTGCCTCGAATTGAGAACATAACAAAATTCTCCAGATTTCAAGCTTTCATAGAGATCGTTATCAGCTTGCCTCGCTACATAGGTAGGTGCATCAACAGATAGACTGCCCCCAACTTGATATAGATAATTTGTGGTTCTTTCTGCAAGCATCGTTTACCTAACGAAAGATATACAACCCATAGATAGAATGCGGCGCGAAGCGCCACATTCTATCTATGGGTTTATTTTGATATTTACTGATGACTGTTGAAAAATTTGTTGAAAATATTGATAATACAGTGCACACATCGGAACCACCTGATTGCCTACTAGCTTCACTAAACCAATACTTCGTAGTTTAAAGGCTAATTGACTATCTAACTGCAAAGGGCGAGAGCTTGTAACCAATTCTTTGTATGCTTCAAGCAATTCAGGATCTTCCCTTAAGTTACCAAGTTGACGACGGAGATGGTTACCATAAATCCCCTCTTCCGTAGGAGATGACTTTAGTAAATTTTCCCAATTTATTCTACCTCGTGCAATTTGATAAAGTGCTAGTCTAACCAAATAAGGATGCCCACCAGTAAGCATTTGCAATTGTTTTATCTGAGCTGGTTGCCAATCCAGTTGATGTCGATGTACTAAATCCACAATCTGCGCCAGAGTCAATTCAGGTAAATCAATCGGTAAACCTACATTAAAAGGTGACTGATTGATATTTAAAGGAATATAGACTTCTTTGGAATGAACAATTACTAATCTCAGCTTTTTCCAGATATCTTCATTTTTCGCCTTTTCATGCCAAGCTCTTAGTAAGCCAAAAAAATCAGTAGCGATTTTAGGATATTGGAAGATTAAATCTACTTCATCCAGCCCTAATACTAAAGGAGTTTCTTTTGCGGCAAGTAAGTAACGCTGAAAATATTTTGTACACTTGTTTTTGCTACCTAGAACTCCTTGCCAATATTGCTCCAAATTGTCGTCTAGATCTAATTCCGAAGCAATACTCGCACAAAACCATTTTAGAAATAAATCTAGATCGTCGAATATATCGCTATCTGCTTGCTGAAAGTATAAATGCACGACTTGATATTCTTTATGTTTAGCATAAGCTAGAGTGCGTGAGAGCAAAGATGACTTGCCCATTTGTCGAGGTGCTTTAATCCGAATTAGTGAACCTGCTCGCAGCATAGTTTCTAGACAGTCTTTTTCAATGGGAGGTCGCTGAATATAAAAACGAGATCCTAATTCTATTTGTCCCTCAGGTTCTTCCAATTGAAGTTGCTGCTGTTGTTTTGGTGGAGGGCTAGAAATAGTTGTCGCGGCTCTTGCATTGCGAAGAAGATTATCTAATGCTAGCAGAGCCTCTGTCGCATCTTGATATCTTTGGCGATAGTCATATCGCACCATTTTGTCAATGATTATCGCTAGTGCTGGATTAATTCTAATATTGACCTTAGCACCAGCCAAAGCGCAGGTATATTCATTGGTTTGCTGATCTTTTGGCAATTCTTTAAAAGAAAGCCCAGTGAAAGCCTGTAGACACATTATCCCCAACGCATAGACATCACTACAAAATTTTGGTTGACCCGCTAATTGTTCATTGGGCATGTACATCAGGGAGCCAACGACAACACTACGAGTCTGGTTCTCTTCTTCGATAAAGCGCTCTAATGAGTCTGGGCTTATAGCTTTGACTGCTCCAAAGTCAATCAGCACGATTTTGCGATCGCTCCGACGACGGATCAAGTTAGCAGGTTTGATATCTCGATGAATCACTTGGCAACTATGCACAAAAGCTAATACTTGCAAAATATCCCTTAAACCAGAGATCAGCTTTGCTTGCTCCCATTTCTTGCCAGCACCAATCTCAGAGTCTAAGGTCTCACCTTCAATAAACTCTTGGACTAGATAAAATTCGCCATCTTGCTCAAAGTGGGCAAATAGTCTTGGAATCTGATCGTGAACTCCTAAATCATTTAACGTTGCAGCCTCGCTATCAAATAAGCGTTTGGCGATCGCAAGTTCTTGTGGTTTAAGTAATTGGAGTTTGAGCTGCTTAACGACACAAACAGGCTGACTTGGCATTTGTAAATCCTGTGCCAAAAATGTCTGCCCAAAACCACCACCACCAAGCGGTTTTACAATTTTATATCTGCCTGCAAGAATTGCTCCAGCATTGGTCATGGTGGTTGTAATAAATCTAACGTTTTAAGTAATATTTCTCTCTATGATACAGCGATCGCTAATTCATGAAAACTTCTTTTATAAAACCTTAAAAACTATGCTGACCGCGACGCGGTCAGCATAGTTTTTTGGGTTTTATTACTTATCAAATCGTAGATCCCTTACAACAAATTAATATTTTCTTGGATCGATTTTGCTGAAGCATGGAGCGCGGCAAGTTCATCATCTGTAAGTTGCAGTTCGATCACTTTTTCAACACCTTGCCGTCCTAACCGTACGGGTACACCCATGAATATATCTTTTAATCCATATTCACCCGTAAGATATGCCGCAGCAGTAAAAATTCGATGCCGATCGCTGATGATTGCTTCGACCATTACATATGCCGCCGCCGATGGCGCAAAATAGGCACTGCCATTTTGCAACAACTTGACGATTTCTGCGCCACCATTGCGAGTGCGCTCCACGAGTCTTGCGATCGCTTCCTCTGACAATAGCTCAGTAATCGGAACACCGTTTACTGTCGATAGGCGTGGCAAGGGAAGCATCAAATCACCATGTCCACCCAAAACAGTGGTATAGATATCCGCAGTAGATAGTCCTAGTTCCATGGCAATAAAAGTTTGAAATCTTGCCGCATCTAGAACTCCAGCCATGCCAACTACTCTTTGGGGCGGTAAACCGCTGACTTGCCATGCTAGGTAAGTCATTACATCTAGAGGGTTAGAGACAATGAGCAAAATTGCATTTGGAGATAGAGAGATCGCCTTCTGAACAACATCCTTGACTATGCCTGCATTAATCCTGAGCAGATCATTACGACTCATCCCTTCTTTGCGTGGTAAGCCTGCGGTGATGACAATCACATCCGAATCTTTGGTGTCGCTATAGTCATTAGTGCCAATAATTTGGCGATCGAGATTGGAAATTGTATGGGCTTGGGCAAGATCGAGGGCAATTCCCTGTGGTTTCCCTTGGACAATATCGCATAACACCACGTCAGCTAAATTTTGCTTGGCGATGCGTTGTGCTAACATGCCGCCGACATTCCCCGCACCGATGACGGTGACTTTAGGCGATCGATAATCTTGTATTTGCATTGGCAGAATTCCTCTCCAGTAAATAATTAAAACAGCACTTTGCGCTTTCTTAAAATCTAAGAACAATGTTAAAAGGCTTGCTTTGCGAGCCTTTTAACATTGTTCTTGTCAATAGTCTGGTGTAAGGCTTCAGCAATTCTCATTATGAAACCAATTTTGGGGTTTGCTGCGCCTTCGGCGCAGCAAACCCCAAAATTGGTTTTGTTGAAAGTCTGCCAAAGGCGGACTTTCAACAAAACCAATTTTTATAAAGGGAATTACTGGCACGGCATTGCCACGCACCATTACAGACTATTGAGAAACATAAAATTTACTGTAGTAATAAAGCAGTGCTTCTGCTCTTCCTTTCTTTGTTTTCATGTTGTATGACTCCAGATAAGCATTAATTAGCTCTGGGTTTCGTCCATCATGGTAGAGATACACTTGATAATTCCCACTCTTCCAAACTGATGGCTGACTATTTGGCAGATCTTGCGCCGTTAAACGTAAAACTGAACCTGTTTTCTTGTTTTTCTGAATCCAATATTTTTGTAATTGATTTTTCTGATCTCGACAAATCATGACCAGAAAACTGGTGCTTTCGGCAAAGTCTTGGAGATCGGATTTGGCAGGACATGATGCGAAAAGACTCTTAACTGGTAAATCTTGAATTGGCTTACGGATTGTGACTTTCCCAGTTTTAGGTATTGGAGCGGAAAATTCATAATCACGCTTAAAAATGTCATCTGCGATCGCAGATGGCTGAAAACTTGCTACTAGCAAAGTCCCAAATAAAGTGCCAAAAATTAAGTCTGAGCAGTTTTTTGTTTTCATGTTTTTTCTCCTAATTAAAACTTGATTGTGCGACGATGGGCGGCGACAGACTCGGCTAAGCCGATCGCCATTAAATTAGCAAGTAGAGCCGATCGCCCATAACTAAGCCAAGGCAAAGGAATTCCTGTCACTGGTGCAACATTAATATTCATACCGATATTGACAAAGGTCTGAAATAGAACGAAGGAAAACACACCGATCGCTAATAGTGAACCGAAATTATCCCGCGCATTGACAGCAATCACCAGTAAGCGCCAGCAAATTCCGACAAACAACAACAAAACGCACATACAACCAAAAAAGCCAAATTCTTCACCGATCGCTGAAAAGATGAAATCGGTATGTTGCTCAGGGATAAAATTTAACTGTGTTTGCGTACCCTTGAGCCAACCTTGACCAAATAGTTGCCCAGCCCCGATCGCAATTTTGGACTGGATGACGTGATAGCCAGCACCAAGGGGATCTTGATTAGGATCGATAAATAGTAATAGGCGCTTCTTTTGATAATCATGGAGAATATTCCACAATAAAACTCCTGCTTGTCCAGACACCAAATTGACTACCACGGCAATTACGGTGCTGACAATCCGAAACCAAGGTAATGAGACCCAAGCCGCCACACCCATCAGGATCACCCATACAATCCATGCGGGTAAATAGATCGAAAAAAGTACTGCCGAGACAATGGGTGAAAAGATTAGCAACAACCATCCCAAACTGGCTCCAGCCCAATAGAGCATTCCAATCGTAATCGCCGCGAATACCAGAGACGTGCCAAGGTTCGGTTGCAAAAATATCAAAACCCAAGGCGGTACGGTCACCCAAGCGACTTTAAACGCATCAATTGGACTCTGAATCGGGCGATCGTGCATCACGGCTGCTAAGGAAATAATTATGCCTACCTTGGCAAATTCCGAAGGCTGAATATTGAATCCGCCAATCGTAATCCAGCGCTCTGCACCAAGTGCAGTTGTGCCAATAACCATTACCAAAACCAAAGATATATTGGTGAGTGCGTAGGTAAACCAATGCAAGCGCAATAATTGATCGTAATGAAAACGAGCGATCGCAAACATTGCCACCAAGCCTACGCCGCCTGTTACCCAATGTTGCCACCACTCAGCCCTCTGCGAGCGAAAGTCTGAACTATAGATGGCAACGCCACCTAAAATCATCAATAGGATCGGGAAAATCAACAATAGCGGATCGGCATCGCGCCACTCACGTTTAATATTTTCCCAACTGGGTAGTTCTAAACCTTTTACGATCATAAATTCAGCTAATTCGGCTCAGTTCTTATTATGAAACTAATTTAAGAGTTTTCACCTTAGCCTGTGCCGAAAACCCAAAAACCAAAAGAGAGTGGCGGCGCG
>NZ_BBJB01000027.1 GCF_016584665.1 Pseudanabaena sp. lw0831 | reverse complement strand
CCGCCACTCTCTTTTGGTTTTTGGGTTTTACAAACCTCACCTTGATCGTCTCTGCAATGGCATACTGAAGGTAACAAACAGGTATGCAAATCACCAATGCATCTGCGCTAAACCTTGTAATAACCCTATCTACCTTTATTTATAGGCAGGACAACCTAATCAATGCTGATGTATACAGTTGAAATCACCCTCAAAAACAACCCGATCGCTTTGTCTGTGCAGCGCAAGGAGCAAGAAAATGCTGAGGCGCTTTATCGTGAGATTGCTAGTGCGATCGCTGACGGTAACACCAAAATCTTGGAATTAACCTGCGAAAAACAAGAAGGCAAGAAAATTTCAGTACTTGTTGGCGAGATCTCCGCCGTACAGGTTTCTGAGAAATCAGGGGCTTCTGCGAATATGGGCGCAGGCTTTATCCGTGGCTAATCATTAAACATGCTTGTCGCACGCTCAGCGTGCGACAAGCATGTTCGTATCTTCTGTAATTACCTGCAATTAATAATGCCCACTGATCAATCTGTAACCACCGCTATTAGTGTTCGCGATCTTAACTTTGCGTGGGCATCGGGCGAAACCGTCCTCGATCACTGCAATTTATCTGTCCCAAAAGGGGAATTTTGGATGCTGTTAGGTACTAACGGCAGTGGCAAATCAACTTTACTCAGGTTACTAGCAGGCTTGCTCAAACCTAAGTCTGGCGATATTGAGATCGGTGCTCGCATTGGATTTGTATTCCAAAACCCCGATCATCAATTGGTAATGCCCACCGTTGGTGCAGATATAGCCTTTGGCTTAGCGTCAGAAAATCTTTCCTACATCGAAACTCTGCATCGAGTTAAAGAATCACTTAGCGCCGTTAACCTAGAGCAAATGATTCGCCGCCCCATCTACGCTCTCAGTGGTGGTCAAAAGCAGAGGGTTGCGATCGCTGGTGCGATCGCGCGTCATGCCGAAATTTTATTATTAGATGAACCAACTGCTTTATTAGATGGAGAAAATCAGCTCGATCTAGTCGCCTCAGTCCGCGATTTGGTTAAGCAAAAAAATCTGACCGCTTTATGGGTAACTCATCGATTGAATGAGCTTGATTATGCTGATGGTGCGTTTTTATTGGAGCGTGGTCAGGTCATTGACAAAGGCGATCCGATGCGTTTAAAGCAAGTGTTATTAGAAAAAAGTTAAGTTCATAGGACTTAGGGACTTACGCAAAATAATTGAACCCAAAAATATGGCGGCGGG
>NZ_BBJB01000026.1 GCF_016584665.1 Pseudanabaena sp. lw0831 | reverse complement strand
CCCGCCGCCATATTTTTGGGTTTTATGTGGATCATTTTTTCTGTGCAGATCCCTTACGCAAATAAACAATGACGATCTCCAAACTCATGGATTTCGATGTAAATGCTTTGTTCCAAAAAACTTTTTGCTCAATCAAAAACAAAGGAAATTGAAACATTGAAACATTGACCGACTCATCAACTAAAACTTTGGGATAATTCCTGATTGCTTACATATTGCATTCGCAGTAACCCGATCGATTGTCCGATGTCTCTATAAATCGGAATTGTTTTGATATAATTTGTGCAAATAGAATGATTTCCTCCCTCCCTAAGCAAGTAAAATCCATTCTCTTCAAAATATTTCACCAGATCACTACGTTTAACTGACATAACTAAACTTCCACAGGAATCTGCTCGATCAAAGATTTACCCGAAGGAATCTCTTGATACCGATGCACCCATAGGTTTGCCTGTGGTTGTCCTATCCAAAACAAAAATCCCTGTACTTCTTGGGTTGAATATTGCCGAAATCTGAAACTTTTCAGTACGCGACAACTGACCAACTTGAGTCAATAATTCAATGTTTGTCATAACCCACCATTGCCATTGTTTTCACGTTTTAGCACCACCTCAATCCTTGAGAGATATAGAGTTGCTTATTAGCCAGTAAAACAATTAGCATCATGCGCTACATACTAAGCGATCGCCATGACGCTATAAAATGTATTGCGAGTTACCTAAGAAATACAAGATTATATGCCCCGCCGTACTGACATCCAAAAGATTTTATTGATTGGCGCTGGCCCAATCGTGATCGGGCAAGCCTGCGAATTTGACTACTCGGGAACCCAAGCCTGTAAGGTTTTACGGGACGAGGGCTACTATGTGATCCTAGTTAACTCCAATCCTGCGACGATCATGACCGATCCCGCCACCGCCGATCGCACTTACATTGAGCCGATTACGCCCGAAGTTGTTGCCCAGATTATCGAGAAAGAGCGTCCTGATGCCATCTTGCCAACTATGGGCGGACAAACAGCGCTAAATACGGCGGTGGCTCTTGCGAAAATGGGTGTTTTAGAAAAATATGGCGTTGAACTAATTGGCGCAAAACTAGAAGCGATCGAGATGGCCGAGGATCGCAAATTATTTAAAGAGGCGATGGAGCGGATCGGCGTTGCCATGTGTCCATCGGGCTTAGGGACAACTATGGAAGAATCCCGCGCGATCGCCCAAGAAATTGGCTCGTACCCCCTAATCATCCGTCCTGCCTTCACGATGGGCGGTACTGGTGGCGGTATTGCCTATAACCAAGAGGAGTTTGAAGAAATTTGTGCCTCTGGGCTTGAAGCAAGTCCTGTATCGCAAATCTTAATTGAGCGATCTCTGATTGGTTGGAAAGAGTATGAGCTGGAGGTGATGCGCGATCTTGCCGATAACGTGGTGATTATTTGCAGCATTGAAAACATCGATCCGATGGGTATCCATACGGGCGACTCGATTACGGTGGCTCCCGCTCAGACCCTGACGGACAAAGAATATCAGCGCTTGCGTGACTATTCGATCAAGATTATTCGTGAAATTGGGGTTGAGACGGGCGGCTCAAATATTCAGTTCTCGATCAATCCTGAAAATGGCGATGTGGTCGTGATCGAGATGAATCCTCGCGTGTCCCGTAGCTCGGCGCTTGCCTCCAAAGCCACAGGATTCCCGATCGCCAAATTTGCGGCGAAACTAGCAGTTGGTTACACGCTAGATGAAATTTCCAACGACATCACCAAGAAAACTCCTGCTAGCTTTGAGCCAACGATTGATTATGTAGTTACCAAGATTCCTCGCTTTGCCTTCGAGAAATTCCCTGGATCTGAGCCAGTACTAACTACTCAGATGAAGTCGGTCGGGGAAGCGATGGCGATCGGGCGCACTTTTCAGGAATCTTTCCAGAAGGCATTGCGTTCGCTTGAAGTTGGACGTTTTGGTTTTGGTGGCGATCGCGAAGAAGTGCTACCCGATCTCGAAAAAATCAAGTACAGTCTGCGGGTTCCTAATCCCGATCGCGTTTTCTCGATTCGGGATGGATTTTTGTCAGGTTTATCGGTGCAAGCGATTTTTGAACTAACCAATATCGATCCTTGGTTCTTGCAAAAAATGCGTGAGATCACCGATGTGGAACTTTCGATCAAAGGTCGGAAGCTCGATAGCGTCAAAAAAGAAGAGATGCTGGAAACTAAGCGCATGGGCTTTAGCGATCGCCAGATTGCTTATCTGACTGGTACAAACGAAGATGTAGTTCGCGCCTATCGTAAAGATTTGGGTGTGATTCCTTCCTATAAGACTGTTGATACCTGCGCGGCTGAGTTTGAAGCGCTCACTCCCTATCACTATTCGACTTACGAAGAAGAATCAGAAATTCTACCTTCCACAAAGCGCAAGGTGATGATTCTTGGTGGTGGACCAAATAGAATTGGACAAGGGATTGAATTTGATTATTGCTGCTGTCATGCTAGCTATGCTTTGCAGGCCGCAGGTTTTGAGACGATCATGGTTAACTCTAATCCTGAGACTGTTTCCACCGATTACGACACTAGCGATCGCCTGTATTTTGAGCCATTGACCCGCGAAGATGTATTGAACATCATCGAAGCAGAACAGCCTGAAGGTGTGATCATTCAATTTGGTGGACAAACTCCGCTCAAACTTTCGGTTCCACTTTTGAAATATCTGCAAGATACAAATTCGACCACTAAGATTTGGGGAACTTCGCCCGACTCCATTGACATTGCTGAAGATCGCGAACGTTTTGAGGCAATCTGTCAAGAAATTGGTATCCTACAGCCAAATAATGGCTTAGCCCGTTCTGAAGAAGAAGCCGTAGCGATCGCCCAACGTGTTAGCTATCCCGTAGTCGTTCGTCCTAGCTACGTTCTCGGCGGTCGTGGCATGGAAGTCGTCTACTCCGATGCCGAACTCGAAGACTATATGCACCGAGCCATGATCATCGAGCCAGAACATCCTGTATTAATCGATCAATTTTTAGAGGGTGCGATCGAGGTTGATGTGGACGCGATCGCTGATCAACTTGGCAATGTCACCATCGGCGGCATTATGGAGCATATCGAAGAAGCAGGGATTCACTCTGGCGATTCCGCTTGTTCGATTCCGACTTTCTCACTACCTCCTGAAGTTCTTGCCACCATTCGCAAATGGACAATTAGCCTTGCTAAATCGCTAAAAGTAATTGGCTTGATGAATATTCAATATGCAGTGCAGTTGAATAACAACAACCTCAAGGAAAGCAAAGTCTTCATTCTTGAAGCCAATCCTCGCGCCTCGCGTACCGTTCCCTATGTCAGCAAAGCGATTAATGTACCTCTTGTAAACTATGCTTCGCGAATCATGGCAGGGGCTACTCTTGCCGAGCTAGGCTTGACTGAAGAGGTGATTCCCAAACATATTTCGATTAAGGAAGCTGTACTTCCATTTGCTAAGTTTGCAGGAACTGATACAATTTTGGGACCAGAGATGCGATCGACTGGTGAAGTCATGGGCATCGATACTGAGTTTGGACGCGCTTTTGCGAAAGCCCAAATCGCAGCGGGAACTCATCTGCCACTAGAAGGAACTGTGTTTATTTCGGTCAACGATCGCGATAAAAGCGGTATTTCTACGGTTGCTGAAGCCTTTATCGAACTTGGGTTTAAGGTTGTTGCGACTGAAGGTACGCACAAAACCCTTCGCCGCAACAGCATCGAATCGAAACAAGTTCTCAAAGTTCATGAAGGTCGTCCGCACATTGGTGATTCAATGAAAAATGGTCAAATCCAATTGATTGTTAATTCACCGAGTGGCGAAGAAGCGAAAACCGATGGCAAGATGATCCGTCGCACAGCGATGGCTTATAAGATCCCTGTGATTACGACATTGGCTGGAGCAAAAGCCGCGATCGCAGCTATAAGGTCTTTGCAAACTGGAGGTATTTCTGTAACAGCACTTCAGGATTACGCTTAGAGAAGGGGAGCTATGCTCCCCTTCTCTAAGTGTAAAAAAGCCTCGCTAAGCGAGGCTTTTTTGCTTGTAAATCTTCCCCAAACCCAAAAGAGAGCTACGGCGCTTTGCGCCGTAGCTCTCTTTTGGGTTTGGGGTTTATGCCTTGCGGCAGCTAGATTACAGACAAGACGAGGTAACAGGTTTTGCTAATAAATCCAACAAAAGCCTATGTAGTAGATTTGTCTGCTCCAGCATTGCCATATGTCCACAATTAGGAAACTCAAAGACATTCTCCCCATATCCATTAAATGAATAATGAAAACTAGCAAGATGATTTACATATTTTGGTTCCATAATAGTGTCATTTGCGCCAGCTACAAAATAAATGGGTTGTCGCAACTTCGAGACGATTTGCGGTAGCTTATGAACTTCCTGCTCACTAGTAGAATCCAGTAAAGTTCCTTTTGCCGCTTGATATTTAGCAGACACAAAATCGATCGCTCTTTGTTTACCCCAAGACCGATCCAAAGGATACTTGACACTGTCTTTAGCAAATTGAAGATGAACTAGGGGTAAATTTTGCAGCCATTTGGGACGTAATTTTAAAATAATTTTGCCTGCTGTCCGAAACTTCTCAAACTCTTCTTTGATATAAATACCGCCGCCTGCATTTAGACAAACAACACCCAAAATCCGATCGCTAAATAAATTTGCCCCCCATAAAGCGATCGCTCCACCAAGAGAATGCCCCACCAACCAAACCTGCGAAAGCTCTAAACGATCAAGTAACTCTTCTAAATCCCTTGCATAGCTAATTAACGAATAGTCGTCGCGATCGCCTATTTCAGAAAGACCAAACCCCCGTAAATCATAGGATAAGCATTGAAAATCAGGTTGTAACTGACTAATCAATGGCTGCCAATAAGCCTGACTGAGCATCCAACCATGCAAAAAAGCGATCGTTGGAACTTGCTTTTTAGACTGTGTAGGAGTCGTAAGGCTATAACTATGTTTTGCTCCTTGAATGATGACACTAGACATATAGAGAAAAGCCTATAGTTGCCGACAAAATGCGATCGCTGCTCCGATCATATAATAAGACAAGGAGCTTAAGCCCCTTGTTCCACAAAGCTCGCAATTCTCATTATGAAACCGATGTTGGATTCTTCAGCGTCGTAGACGCTGAAGAATCCAACATCGGTTTTGAGGAAAGTCTGCCATAGCGGCGATTTTGTTTAGATGAGCCAACTCTTGATAAAAAAGTACAGCGTCATCGCCGAACCAACACCAATCACAAAACGCTTGACTACAATCGGGGCAATCTTTTGGACATAGTAAGCACTGATATATCCGCCAATAGCAGCACCGATCGCCGCGATCGTACCCTCTTGCCAAAGAATCACCCCCGCATTAACAAAGGGAATCACGATTACCGCATTAATACAACTTGTAAGCATAGTCTTATAGGCGTTCATCCGATGGATATTAGTCATCCCCATCAGCGCAAAAGTAGCTAGAAACAAAATCCCCATCCCACCGCCAAAAAAGCCTCCATAAATAGCTACAACTAATTGCAAGATAATAATTAAAACTGATCGCAATTTTCTAAGCTTAGCGAATCGGGATTGCTGTAGCTCAAGCCACATCGTCATTTTATTACTAAAAGCAAAAGCTAATGTTGCCGTCAGTAGTAAATATGGCAAAACCTGCAAAAAAGTTGCAGATGGAGTTCTGAGGAGCAAAATTGCCCCTAAAAGCCCTCCGATCGCTCCCAATATGCATACTTGAATTAGCGATCGCTTATCCTTGTCAAATTCACGGCGATAGGCTCCAGCACTGGCTAATGTGCCAGGTAATAAGGCGATCGCATTGGTGGCATTAGCAGTTATTGGCGGAATACCGACAAACATGAGCACAGGAAACAAAATAAAACTGCCTCCCCCTGCGATGCCATTGATCCCACCCGCTAATAACGCTGCCCCAAAAATTAGCAAATACTGCATATTTAACGATATATATACTGCCTTCTCATTGAATAATTAGTGGTGTTCGGCAAAGCCGCGCACCACTAATTATTCAATGTATAACACCAATTCTCACGGTGGGAAGGGAGTATGTCATGGTAACGATATAATACGATTGAATCCAAACCCAATTTTTAGACGTAAGTACATCTAGAGAAAACAAACCAATCCACTAAATCGGGAAACAATAATATGGTTCAGGTTTTTAGGAAATATCAGAAGTTTTTATTTAGTATTGTTCTTGGTATCACTATCTGTTTACTTGCGATAAATATTAGTACCCCAGCTCAATCTCACAACCTCGCGCCCAAAGTCAATAGTTCGCAGCTAATTAATACCTCTATTAGTTTAGCAACCTATCAACAGCAAGCCGAGGCTGAACTGTTTTCTCAAGGCAATTTGATTAGCCAAGGTGCTAGTTTCACTCGATTTGCTGCAATATTGTCAGGAGCTGAGGTTTACCCGAACCCAGCAACAACGAATGCCTCAGGAGTGCTTGGAGCAGCCTTGATCGGCGATCGATTAATTGTGCGTGGCAGTTTTTATGGTTTAAATAGCCCCCTACGTGACTATGCTACTGATCCTGTAGTCCCTCCCAATCCAAATATTACTTCAGGTGTACATATTCATAAAGGAGCTGCTAATGCTAATGGACCTTTCCAGTACGCCTTGCAAGTGCAAGTTAATTCAGATGGTGTAAGCGGTAATGTCAAGGGCGAATATAAGCTAACAGATGAGCAACTCCAAGCTCTTAATAGTGGTGGCTTATATGTTGATATTCACACCAAATCTAATCGTGCTGGTGAGTTGCGCGGTATCTTAAACGCACAGTCGTAAAACTAAAAAGCTGATGGGTTGCTAAGCAACCCATCAGCTTTTTAGTTTTAGAGTTAACTATATTCAGCAATACAGGGTGAAAGCCAAAACCCAAAAGAGAGTTGCGGTGCTTCGCACCTCAACTCTCTTTTGGGTCTTACAGTAATTTCTTATCAAACGAACAAATAAATATTTTGAAAGTGTTGCTTTGCAACACTTTCAAAATATTTATTTGTTCGGGTTTGAGCGCAAAGCGCTGTATGTAACGTGGGAGCGTTCATTTTTGCTTTAATATTATTAATGTAAGCAATTATTGTCGTCTTAGGGTGTCTAAGCTGCGTTATATCTAGCGTTTATCTTGCGTTGATTCAAGGTCGTTTAGGATTTAGAGCGTAGCCGCAAACCTTCCGCTATAGGCACTGGTACATTTTTTAATCGTTATGCCCAAAGTTCTCGTTTCTGACCCCATCGATCAAGTTGGTATCGATATCCTCTCTCAAGTCGCCACCGTTGACGTAAAAACAACTCTCAGTCCAGAAGAATTAATTCAAATTCTTCCTGAGTATGATGCGATCATGATTCGCTCTGGCACAAAACTCACCAAAGAAGCTGTTGAAGCTGGTAAAAACCTCAAAATCATCGGTCGTGCTGGTGTTGGGGTCGATAACGTAGACGTTCCTACAGCCACAAGGATGGGGATTGTCGTTGTTAATTCACCTGAAGGCAACACGATCGCAGCAGCTGAGCATACCCTCGCGATGATGATGTCACTATCGCGCTTCATTCCAGCCGCTAACCAATCCCTCAAGGGTGGCAAGTGGGATCGCAAGAGCTTTACTGGTGTTGAGGTTTATAAGAAAACCCTTGGTATTCTTGGCTTAGGCAAAATTGGCTCTCATGTTGCCACGGTTGCCAAATCTTTAGGAATGCGGATTCTCGCCTACGATCCATTCTTGACGGCTGAACGCGCTGAAAAACTCGGTGTACATCTGGTTGAGCTAGAAATTTTGTTGCGTGAGGCTGATTACATCACGTTGCATTTACCGAAAACTAAGGATACACAGCATTTAATTAATGCCGATCGCATCGCAATCATGAAAGATGGCGTGAGAATCATCAACTGCGCTAGAGGCGGGATCATTGATGAAGTTGCGATCGCAGAAGCAATCAAAAGCGGCAAAATCGGCGGTATTGCCCTCGATGTATTTGAAAATGAGCCTCTAGAAGCAGACTCAGGTTTACGCGAACTCGGCGCAAACGTGATCTTGACACCACACCTTGGTGCATCTACCGAAGAAGCCCAAACCAATGTGGCTGTAGATGTAGCTGAGCAAATTCGCGATGTTTTGCTCGGTTTACCTGCGCGATCGGCCGTAAATATCCCTGGTTTACGTCCCGATGTATGGCAAAAACTCAAGCCTTATCTCCAACTTGCCGAAATGTTGGGAAATCTGGTTGGACAATTGGCTGGTGGTCGTGTTGATAGTCTCAATGTTAAGCTCCAAGGTGAAATCGCCAACAGCGAAAGTCAACCAATCGTCGTAGCTGCTCTCAAAGGTTTGCTTTCTCCTGCTTTGCGCGAACGAGTTAACTTTGTCAATGCCAGCATCGAAGCTAAAGAGCGTGGTATCCACGTCACTGAAACCCGCGATCCTTCGGTTGAAGATTACAGTGGCTCAATTCACCTAACAGCTCATGGCAGCCAAGGCGAACAGTCAGTAACGGGCGCATTACTTGGCAAATCAGAAATTCGGATTACCAGCATCAATGGCTTCCCAATTAACGTCGCACCTACCCATTACATGTTGTTAACACTTCATCGCGACATGCCAGGTATCATCGGCAGAATCGGTTCGTTGCTTGGCAGTTTCAATGTGAATATTGCCAGTATGCAAGTCGGTCGTCGTATGGTTCGTGGCGAAGCAGTAATGGTTTTGAATATTGACGATCCATTGCCTAGTGGGTTAGTTGATGAAATCGTGCATATTCAAGGTGTAACCGATGCTTTTGTGGTAAAGCTATAGTTTAGATGGTGGCGCAATGCGTTACCCTATGAACTAAATTTAGCGGGTATGTATTATGTCAACTGCAAAACCATATATTTCTTCGGAAAAGTATCGTCAAATGTTGGTTCGTGATGGCGATCGCCGTTTTCAAGAGTGGCATAATAGCTTCCTCAGTTACCAACGGGCTTATCTGGAAGACTTGAATAAACGTAAAGCAAAATAAAGAAAAGGCTCGCTATGCGAGCCTTTTCTTTAGGGATATAAGTATGAATTTTTGGGAATGGTACGATCGCAATTTTCTAGCGGCTAAACAACATGATGTAACTATATACGAACTTGATTGGTTAGTTTTACGGCTAACTTCCTTAGATAAATTGGACTTAAGATTGCGATCGCCAAATATATCTCAAAAAATTACACCTGAAACATTAACTAATCTCGATCAACTTTGGCAAAAGCGCTTAAGCGATCGCATTCCTGTACAGTATCTTTCTGGCTCTGTAACATGGCGCGATTTAGAGTTACAAGTCTCACCTGCCGTATTAATTCCTCGTCCTGAAACCGAATTAATCATTGATATTGTTGCTGATTTTGTTAGCAATAATGGTCAAGACAAGATTTATGAAAATGGGATTTGGGCAGATTTAGGAACTGGTAGCGGAGCGATCGCGATCGCATTAACTAAACATTTTCCTCAAGCCCAAATTCATGCAGTTGATTTTAGTAAAGCGGCTCTAGAAATCGCCCAGATTAATGCTGATAATAACGATCAGAAAATATATTTTCATCATGGCAGTTGGTTTGAGCCATTAGCCAAGCAAAATCTCCAAGGAAAAATTATGGGAATAGTTTCAAACCCACCTTATATTCCCAGCATTGAAGTTTTAAATTTGCAACCAGAAGTCACCAATCACGAACCACATTTGGCGCTAGACGGTGGTGATGATGGACTTGAAGCAATTCGCGAGTTAGTTAATACGGCACCAAAATATTTAATCTCAGACGGCTTTTGGATCGTCGAACTAATGGCAGGTCAAGCAGAAATAGTGCGATCGCTATTACAAGCAAATGGTAACTATACAAATATCCAAATACATCAGGACTACGCAGAAATTGCAAGATTTGTATCTGCTCAGACTAATTAAAATGTAGAATCACGGATTAGACAGATTAACAGATGACACGGATTTTTAGATGTGTAAATTAATTAAAAATCCGTGAAATCCAATAATCCATTTAATCCGTGATTCTGCATTTTAACGTACTTGCATATATGCAACATCAGAAATCAAAGGAATTTTATCGGCATATTTTCCAAGCACGCATTGAAATACTGAATATATAAATGCAGCAGTTATACCCAAGAATGTAACACTTGCAATAATTTGCAACATGAAAGTGAAGAATTCAAGTTGCCCTAAAGCTACTTCCAAAATCTGAGTTAATGCTCCTACGAGAGCAACAATAATATCTAATAGTAAAGCTTGCATAGCATTGAATCGTATAAAGTGGTTTACTTTATAGCTTCTAACTACAAAAATAAATACGCAGATCCAAACAACAAAACGAATAGAGATAAAATCAATAATTGAAATAGATAGAATTTGATTCAGTTTAAAAACTGGAAAAAATGCAAAAAACAATGGAGGGAATTGAACAAACAAAAATGCCCCAAATATAACTACTGCTGCGATAGGTAGTAGGTAAGGCAAACAGGCATATAACCGATCTAAATTATTGACTGAACTACGTCGTACCATAAATCATTGTGTGTTTTTAAATTGATTGAATGTAATCGGTTCAGTCTATAGATCCAAACCTTGACAAGCTTTTTATTTTATAATTCGCACTGAAATGATGCGGCTTGGGAAAGAGTAGGGATATCAGAATATTCACCTTTAATGCTTTGATAAATGGCATAACCAGCTATTAGCGTCGTGCCAATAAATATTGTGTTGCCAATGGTTGCACTGATTACTGATGGTAAGCCATTGCTAGATAACTGTTGGACGATTTGAAAGAAAAGCTGAGCAATAAATAATACAATTTGCATTAACAAAGCTTGCATTGTATTGAAGCGAATAAAATGGGGAACACGAACATCTCTTACTATCAAAAAGAACAACCCCATAAACAGAAAAAATTCGCCTGTCAAACCAAGTACAGGAACTAGTGGAAATGCTAAAACATTTCCATACAACCAAATAAACGGAAAAAATGGAAGCACTAAGAGTGGGAACTGTTGAAATAAGACAGCCCCATAGATTACGCCAGCCGATATGGGTAATAAGTAAGGCAAGCAACTATAAAAGCGATGCAGAGGTACTACAGATTGCTGCAATGTCATAACGATTTCCCCTAAATTCTGGGCTTTTACTGGATCTATATGGATTCGATTTTAGCTTAAGACTCTTCAAGAGGTTTAAAAAATATTTACATTTTGTCGTCATAAAGCTCAAGAAATGTAACGAAATGTAAACAAATCAATTTCAAATTATTGCATTTATTGCCCAAAATCAACCACTGCAATGGTTGTCTGGTATTAAATAGTGAGTAGGTATAAATCTTTAATTGCTATTTGTTACGTTATGTAACAGTTTGAGCAACAAATAACGAATCAGCCAAATTTAAAATCCCAAAAAATCAGGACTGTAATTTAAGGAGACTGCATGTTCACTTCTGCGCCACCGATCGCATCGTTATCTAGTAGACGTATCATTCCCGAAAATCTACAGGGTCGGGTCTTAATGAAGTTGGTCTATGTAGTGCTTGAACCTCAATATCAGAGCGCTATGTCGGCGGCTGTAAAGTCAATTAATAAAAATAATCCTAACCTTGCGATCGAGGTGAATGGATATTTAATCGAGGACATTCGGAGTCCTGAAAATTACGAAGCGTTTAAAGAAGATATCGCAAATGCTGATATTTTCATTGCATCACTAATTTTTATTGACGATCTCGCCACAAAGATTGCCCTAGCTGTTTCACCCCATCGAGATCGCCTAGCCGCTTGTGTGGTATTCCCATCGATGCCAGAGGTGATGCGCCTGAATAAAATGGGCAGCTTCAGTATGGAAAATCTGGGGCAGTCCAAGAGTGCGATCGCGCAGTTTATGCGTAAGCGCAAAGAAAAATCGGGGAGTTCTTTTCAGGACAGTATGCTCAAGGTTGTGCAGACCTTGCCCAAGATTCTCAAATACATGCCGATGGACAAGGCGCAGGATGCTCGCAACTTTATGTTGAGCTTCCAATATTGGCTCGGCGGCTCGACTGAGAATCTGGAAAATTTCTTGTTGATGCTTGCCCAAAATTATTTACCCAGCGTCAAGGCAAGAGCTAAAGAAACGGGTTCGGCAAATCTGATCATTAAAGATCCTGTCACATACTTGGAAAAGGGGCTTTGGCATCCACTTGCGCCAAAAATGTTCGAGACTACGGGTGATTATTTAAACTGGTTTAACGCTCGCGAAGATATTTCTGATGACATGAAAGATCCCCTCGCGCCATGCGTGGGCTTGTTGATGGCACGGACTCACCTTGTTACAGGCGATGACGCGCATTATGTGGCGATGGTGCAAGAATTGGAGTCTCTTGGGGCGCGAGTAATTTCTGTATTCAACGGGGGCTTGGATTTCTCCAATGCTGTGGAAGAATATTTTTACGATCCAAAACAAAAGGATCGGGCGATCGTTGATAGTGTCGTTTCGCTTACAGGCTTCGCTTTAGTTGGGGGACCAGCCAAGCAAGATCATCCCAAGGCAATCAAGGCACTCGAAAAGCTCAACCGTCCCTACATGGTGGCTTTACCGCTTGTATTCCAAACTACCGAAGAATGGCAAGATAGCGATCTTGGTTTGCATCCTGTCCAAGTTGCTTTGCAAGTTGCTTTACCAGAGCTTGATGGTGGACTCGATCCGATTGTGCTTTCGGGTCGCGATAGTATGACTGGTAGATCTCATGCGATCGGCGATCGCCTTGAAACTATCGCAAACCGTGCAATCAAATGGGCTAACCTCCGCCGTAAGCCTCGTCACGAGAAGAAACTCGCGATCACGATTTTCAGTTTCCCACCCGATAAGGGCAATATTGGAACAGCCGCTTATTTGGATGTTTTCTCTTCCATTCATAAAGTTGCCGAAGCTCTTGGTAACAATGGCTATGATGTTCAAGGATTGCCCAAGACATCCCACGACATGATGCAAGATATCTTACATGATGCTGAAGCGATGGTCGGCAGCCCCGAATTGAACGTTGCTTACAAGATGTCTGTGCCTGAATATGAAGCGAATACTCCCTACGTCGATCGCATTATCGAGCAGTGGGGAGCCGCCCCTGGGCATCTGAACTCCGATGGACAGAACTTGCTGATTTACGGTAAGCAATATGGCAATCTATTTGTCGGTGTGCAGCCAACCTTTGGTTATGAAGGCGATCCCATGCGTTTGCTCTTTAGCAAATCTGCATCTCCGCACCACGGATTTGTAGCTTATTACACCTATCTCAACCATATCTGGGGAGCCGATGCTGTCCTTCACTTCGGTACTCACGGCTCAATGGAATTTATGCCAGGAAAGCAAGTGGGTATGTCGGGCGAATGTTTCCCTGATAGCCTGATTGGTGCGCTACCAAATATCTATTACTACGCCGTTAACAATCCATCGGAAGCCACGATCGCTAAACGTCGCGGTTATGCCACGATCATCAGCTACATCACTCCTGCTCCTGAGAATGCTGGCTTGAGCCGTAATTTGCAAGAACTCAGCGAACTGATTGCTTCTTACAAAGATTTGCGAACGGGAAGTCGCGGTATCCAAATCACCAACACGATTATGGATAAAGTGCGCTTGGTGAATCTGGATAAGGATGTGGAACTTCCTGACACCGATGCGAAGGAGATGGATCTAGAGGGACGCGATAACGTCATCGGTCAGGTTTATAACAAACTGATGGAAATCGAATCGCGGGTTCTGCCCTGTGGTCTGCACATTGTCGGCGAACCTCCTAAAGCTGAAGATGTCACCGATGTATTAACCAGCATCGCCAGCTTCGATCGCCCCGAAGACAAGATGAAATCTTTGCTGCGGATCATGGGTGAATGTATTGATCGCGATATCGAACTGCTATACAAGTCCAGCGACAAAGGCATTTACGCTGATGTGGAACTGTTGGCAAATATTCGGGTGATCGCGAACAAAGCCGTTGGTGCATTAGTCAAAGCTAAAGCCGATGATGATGGCAAAGTTTCCAAACTCTCGGTTCTCAACTTCTTTAAAATGGGTAAAACCGAACCTTGGATCGAAGTGTTCCAAGATAATGGTTATGCCAATATCAATAAAGATGACATCAAACCTCTATTTGAGTTCCTAGAGTTCTGTCTCAAACAAATTGTTGCCGACAATGAACTTGGTGGTCTAATTCGCGCCCTTGAAGGCGATTATATTTTGCCTAGCCCAGGGGGAGATCCAATCCGCAATCCTTTGGTGCTGCCCACTGGCAAGAATATGCACGCTCTCGATCCTAACTCGATCCCTACGAGTGCCGCAGTGCAAGCAGCTAAAACTGTTGTCGATCGCCTCTTAGAGCGTCAGCGTCAAGACAACAATGGAGTCTATCCCGAAACGATCGCCGTCGTCCTCTGGGGAACCGACAACATCAAGACCTACGGCGAATCCCTCGCGCAAGTTCTCTGCATGATCGGCGTGAAGCCCATGCCTGACGCTCTTGGACGCATCAATCGTTTAGAGCTAACACCTCTCGAAGAACTGGGCAGACCCCGCGTTGATGTGGTTGTTAACTGCTCTGGCGTATTCCGTGACTTATTCGTGAATCAAATGGACTTAATCGATCGCGCCGTGAGAATGGCAGCCGAAGCCGATGAGCCTTTGGAAATGAACTTTGTCCGCAAACATGCGATCTCCCAAGCAGAAGAGTTTGGCTTAACCATCAACCAAGCTGCTACTCGCGTATTCAGTAACTCATCGGGTTCCTATTCCTCCAACGTTAACCTCGCTGTGGAAAACAGCACATGGGAAAATGAGGAAGAATTGCAACAGATGTATCTATCGCGCAAGTCCTTCGCCTTTGGTGGCAATGTTAGCAACACTCAACAGCGTCAGATTTATGAAGCCTCACTGAAGACCGTTGACATGACCTTCCAAAACTTGGATTCGTCAGAAATCAGTCTCACCGATGTATCCCATTACTTCGACTCTGACCCTACGAAGCTCGTTGGCAGTCTCCGTAAGGATGGCAAGAAACCTGCCTCCTTTATCGCCGACACCACGACAGCTAATGCTCAAGTCCGCACCCTGACTGAGACTGTCCGCCTCGATACCCGCAC
>NZ_BBJB01000025.1 GCF_016584665.1 Pseudanabaena sp. lw0831 | reverse complement strand
ATGGGCTGGTCGGCAACGGCTGGAGCAGTGGACAACTGGGTTTACGAAGATGTCAATGATGTCTATGTGAATGATAAAGAGATGTGCGATCGGCTCAAAAATCTCAACCCCAATTCGTTCCGTAAGATTGTTGGTACTCTCTTGGAAGTCAATGGTCGCGGCTATTGGGAAACCAGTGAAGAGAATTTGGATAGATTGCGTGAGCTATATCAAGAACTCGAAGACCGCATTGAAGGTGTAGAGTAAAATAAAAAAGGCGGCGCGATGCGCCGCCTTTTTTTATAGGAAAAATTACCGTTGGTATAATGTTAAATGAGTTATGTGTATATGCCATGAATACATTAGACAAATTAGAGCTACTTAATGCAAATTGCAGCGATCGCAATGAGTTAGATCGGATTCTGAGTCAATTACTGAGTGTAATGTTAAATCGTCATCGGCAGAAATTGGCTGTTTATGACTGTGATATTAGCAAGTTTGAACAGAACTATAGGCTTGATTCTCATCAGTTTCAAGAACAATTTGAATCAGGAGTATTAGGGGATGAGATGGATCTGTTTGAGTGGTTTAGTTTATGTGAGTTGCGAAAGGATCTCTTGGTTAAGATTAGCAAGCTAGAGCAAGCATTGTGATGATTGCCGAAGATTATCTAGCTTTAATAAAGTCATTAATCGCTCTTTGCCCAGCAGTGAAAAGTTTGGCTCTATAGGTGTTTCGGGGAGATCAAACATAATAAACGGCTCAATGCTTTTAATGACGAGTGTTTCAGCTATCAAAGACCTCCGAGGCTAAAACTATTGCACATCAAGCATTTCAGCCATTTAAGCTAAAGCACCTCCCCGAAACGCCTATTGAGCCAATTTCTATTGTGTGATTTGAGTTAAACATCCGATCTCACTGGCATTAATACAATGATCTTGCTATCTATTCCTTTGACTAGTGACTCAACTATCTCCATCTCACTTGGAGAGTCTGGAAAGAATAAAACGATACCATTTTTTATTCCACCAATAAGCAGATAGTTTTCAACTTGTGAAACTGCATTTAAGTAGTCTCGGCGTGCAAACCTTCGGCTAAGCTTGACTTCAATTATAACTCTTTCATCACCATACGCAACTAATAAATCTGCACGCACTTTATCAAGTTTGACTTCCGTTTGTACATCTAAATCTGGAGCGGTTGAAGAAAGGAAACCGTGAAGAGATCCTATGAAATGAACTTCATACATAGAAGTGGCTGGAGGCTGATGAATCGAGCAGAACCGTGTTAAAAGCTCTGTTAATCGAACAAGCAAGTCAGCGTTCATTGATTCCGACAAACTTGCTGCTAATGTAGTTTTCTGTTCCTCAGCCTCAGATTGAGATTGTTTAAATGCAAGTCGCTCGGCAATCTGATCGAGGAGTAAACAAGCGAAAGCTGAAACTGAAATAATTGCTAGGAATGCTTCACTTTCATCAAAACCTAATTTATAGTCATGCGTCGATGGATTTCTCCATTCTGTTCGATATGTCGTAAACTGGCTCAAGACTCGACTACGAAATATATTGTTATGCTCAAGATAGTTTTCTATATCAAACGGTCGTTTCTTAGCTGGATCTTGCTCTGCAAGTACGCGGTAAGCCTCTTTAATGCTGCCTTCAAAAGCCTGATTTGTTCTATAGATAGCGTCAGTAAAAGCAGTATGATCATCATTCTCTCTCCCTCGCGATAGATGACTAAAGGCAGTCTCAATATGTAAAAGAACCGCTTGTAATCCAAGAAGATAATCGCCATCTTCTAAAATATCAATCTTTTTTCTGAGTGTGTCAACAAGATCCATTTATTGTAATTTAACAAAGTCTTGTAATACAACTTTGTAAGAATAAGTTATTCTAAATCATACACTGAAGTCTAACTTGATCGTATTAGAAATTTATAGCGCAAATAACCTTGATATTTATGGAGACAATGGTAATGCGCGATCCCTGTTTGATTTGATGGAATAGGCGATCAGTTTTGTGGGTGATGAGGGGCAATCGCTGTTTGATGTTGGGAGAAATCGGCGATCGGGTTTTATGGGTGGTGTTGGGGCGATCGCTGTTTGATTGGGAAATAGGCGATCGGGTTTTGTGGGTGGTGAGGGGCGATCGCTGTTTGATTGGGAAATAGGCGATCGGGTTTTGGGTGGTGAGGGGCGATCGCTGTTTGATTTGAGGAATAGGCGATCTGGTTTGCGGGTAGTGAGGGGCGATCTCTGTCTTACAAACTTAAATCCAATGCAAAAATAATCGCTTGCTTGATTTGTAACATCACATCACTTGGCAACTCTCCCAATTTGCGTTCTAACCTTGCAGTAGGAATAGAAGCAATACCCTGAACATTAGCTATGGATGATTGATTGAGAAACTTCAAGTTAGGAAGTACGACCTCATACTCACTATTTCTATACTGAGTCGTCAGAGGAACATAAATCACTAAAACTCTTGGAGGATTTGCATCATAACGAGAAACAATGACAACAGGACGAGTCTTCGCAGCTATGCCTAAATCCGCTAACCAAACTTCACCCTGCTTAATATTGATCCAGCAAATCCAATACCTCTTGTTCCACAGAACGCGATCGCAAAATATCTAAAGCATCTCGATCAGCTAAATCAATTATTTCCAAGATGAACTGTCTCACCAATTTAGCAACATCTGGTTGCCATCTGGCTAATTTTACATTTAATGTTTGCGCTAAAGTATCCATTTTTACCTTTGCTTAAAGCATCAACCTAATTCAGATTAACATATTTACTGAGAGGTGGTCGCTATTTTGATATTGGGGAAATAGGCGATCTGGCTTTGTGGGTGGTGAAGAGGCGATCTCTGTTTGATGTGGGAAATAGGCGATCGGGTTTGGGGTTGTGAGGGGCGATCAGTTATAATTATGATTAATCAAGTAAGTTATATTGACTGCTATGACTAACGCATTACAATACATCTGTGATTCAGAAGGGCAAACAGTTTCTGTAGTTGTCCCCGTTGCCTTTTGGCAAGAACTAATGGCAGAAAGAGAAACCGACTATTTACTCAGTAGTTCAGCCATGAAAGAAAGACTGCTTGCAGCCAGAAAACGTCAAGATGGAATCTCTTTGGAATCAGCCTGTGAAAAACTTGGAATTTGATGCAGATTCTTTTGAGGACTTAGCTTGGTGGGTTGAAAATGATCGTAAAAAAGCTTTAAAAATCATCAAACTGATTCGTGAAGTCTAACGTAATCCATTTGAAGGCACAGGACAACCTGAAGCACTAAAACATGATCTATCTGGCTGTTGGTCACGGCGGATTAATCAAGAACATCGTCTAGTTTATGAAGTTTTAGACGATAAAATCAGAATTCTCGCCTGCCGCTTTCACTACTAAATTATTGTTGGTTGATGTGGGAAATAGGCGATCGGATTTATGGGGGATGAGGGGCGATCGCCGTTTGATGTTGGGAAATAGGCGATCGGGTTTGTGGGTGATGAGGGTGCGATCACAGTTTGATATTGATATTTAGGCGATCGGGTTTTATGGGTGGTGAGAGGGGCGATCGCT
>NZ_BBJB01000024.1 GCF_016584665.1 Pseudanabaena sp. lw0831 | reverse complement strand
TGTCACCCATAAGATAGCGATCGCATTCACGCGCAGCGCCACGACCTTCATTAATCGCCCAGACGATTAGGCTTTGACCACGGCGACAGTCTCCCGCCGCAAAAACACTGGGAAGACTGGTGGTGAATTGACCATGATTAGCTTTGACATTACTACGAGGATCGCGCTCCACACCCAAAGAATCAAGCAGTGGTTGCTCTGGGCCAAGGAAACCCATCGCTAATAGGATGATCTGAGCAGGAATTACCTTTTCAGTACCAGCCACTTGCTTAGGAATGAACTGACCCTTGTCATTTCGTTCCCATTGCACTTGTACTGTATGGACAGCCTTAACCTGACCGTTTTCGTCTCCCTCGATCTTAGTTGCTGTGGTGATATAAGCTCTGGGATCGTCACCAAACTTTGCACTTGCCTCCTCTTGTCCATAGTCCATCTTGTAGACTTTGGGCCATTCTGGCCAAGGATTATCTTTTGCACGGGTTTCTGGTGGTTTGGGCATGATTTCTAGCTGGACGACACTATTACAGCCATGGCGGATCGATGTGCCTACGCAGTCGGTTCCCGTGTCACCACCGCCTATAATCACGACATCCTTACCCTGTGCAGAAATAAAGTCATCCCCTGACTTACCGTCAATAACTGCCTTAGTATTTGCTGTCAAAAATTCCATGGCAAAATGAAGCCCTTTAAGTTCCCGTCCTTCGATACTTAAATCACGGGGCTTCGTTGCACCAGTACAAATTACGACAGCATCAAATTCTTTCAGCAAATCTTCCGCAGGCATATCTTTGCCAATTTCGGTATTGCAAATGAATTTCACGCCTTCTTTCTCTAGGATATCCAATCGGCGCAATACCACTTTCTGCTTGTCCAACTTCATGTTGGGAATGCCATACATTAGCAATCCCCCTGGGCGATCGGCACGTTCATAGACTGTTACCCAATGCCCTGCTTTATTTAGCTGGGCGGCGGCACTCAATCCTGCGGGACCAGAACCAATTACTGCAACTTTCTTACCAGTACGTTTAGCTGGAGGTTCGGGGACGATCCAGCCTTCTTCCCAGCCCTTGTCAATGATCGAATATTCGATATTCTTAATCGTCACAGGCGGATTTGTAATCCCCAATACACATGAACCTTCGCAAGGTGCGGGACAAACTCGACCTGTAAATTCTGGGAAATTATTAGTTTTATGCAGACGATCAAGTGCTTCGCGCCAAAGTCCGCGATATACCAAATCGTTCCATTCGGGAATCAGGTTATTGACTGGACAGCCGCTTGCCATGCCACTGATTAGATTGCCTGTATGGCAAAAGGGCGTACCACAGTCCATGCATCTAGCGCCCTGTGTGCGAAGATTTTCATCGGGCATATGGACATGAAATTCATCCCAGTTTTTGATGCGATCGCTTGGTGGTATTTCCGTCGGTGCTTCGCGGAGGTACTCAATAAATCCTGTCGGTTTTCCCATTAGTTTACTTTTCTATGTTTTGCGAAATAGCCTATAAATCATTTTTAAACCGCTTAACTTGTTCTAAGCGAATTTTGCGGATTTCCTTAATATTAGTTAATATTACTGCCTTAGTAGCTTGTCAATCCAATCTAGTTTAACCATGTACGCAAAGCGCTGTAATTCTTTTGAGTAAGAAGTGGTGGGCATTGCCACCTTACTACTTGTTTAGCTATGTGCGAAAAGCGATGTAATTCTTTGGATGAGAAAAGATTATCAAAAAATTAAAAATCGCAAGGTGACATATATAGCAGCAACCACAAGCTGCAAGATCATTACAGGAATGCCATAACGCAAAAATGTCTTAAATGAAATTCTTCGCCCATGCTGTTCAGCGACACCTGCGGCGACAATATTTGCCGAAGCTCCTACTAAAGTTCCATTGCCGCCAAGGGTTGCTCCATACATCATTGCGTAAAACAGAGGTAATACGATCTCTGGGAACTGTCCTGAAAAGTCGGGTGAGAGAACCTCAGAGCCAGCTAAGCCGACATTAACCACATACTGCTTGAGTAAGGGAACCATCGCTACTACGAGGGGGATATTCGGTACAACACTGGAGATTAATCCTACAAAAAAGATCAGAACAATCGAACCAAGTGCAATATTTTTCCCTAAAACCACCGCAAGAACTCCTGACATACTACTGATGACCCCTGTTTTTTCGAGTCCGCCAATGAGGACAAAGATGCACATAAAGAAAATCAAAGTACTCCAATCGATATCTCGCAAAATATTTTGCACAGTGTCAATTTTGCTGTGGTGCGAGAGCATCAGCGCTAGCGCGGCTCCTAGTAAGGCGATGGTTGCTGGCGGTACAGGAATCGGCAGGGATTCACCAATCACAAAAAATAGCAGCACAAAGGCGGTGATGATTGCGCCAACGATCAAGGTGCGGGGATGATTGATCGTGGGACTAGGCAGGCGATCAAGGTTTTCTAGCTTTTTATTCCAGATTTTACGAAATAGAAATGGCAATATTGCCACAATCACACCAACAGCTAGCGCCCCGCCAAGACTTAGTTTGAGCAAATAATCGACAAAGCTCATATTGATCGCGTCACCGACAATATAAGTTGCAGGATCGCCAACAATAGTTAGCAAACCTGAGCTATTTGCCACAAACACCATCAAAATTAGCAATGGCACAAAATCTACGCCGATTTCCTCAGCCATAGGCGGAATGAGCGGTGCTAGTAACATCACGGTTGTCGCATTGGGTAACACTGCACAGATTGGCGTGGTAATAGCAACTATCCCTAATAGCAAGCGATCGCCTCTTCCTTTGGCGAGGATTACCATCTGGGTGGCAAGATATTCAAAGACTTTAGTTGGTTGAAAGGCGCGTACCATCACCATCACACCGAAGAAAAGTCCTAATGTGCCATGACTTTTGCCAATGTAGGCAAGGGCTTCGGGCATGGTCATTACATTAGCTACGATCAGAATGAGCGCACCCAGAAAAGCAGCGATCGTAAAATGCAGCCATTCAGTAATTAGTAGAACGATCACGCTGATAAAGGTAACCAGCGACAGTATTGCTTGCCAAGTTGCCATTCTAGTTAAGTCTTTATAAATATAGTTAGGATATCACCAACAAAAAGAAATGGCGGCGCAACGCGCCGCCATTTCTTTTTGTTGTTTCTACAAAAAATTTACTAGAGTTTCTGGAGATAAATTTACAAAAGAATTATTTTGTAATAGATCATTTAATAGTTGACTGGGCGAATTGATTGCTTCCAATAAACGCTCTCTAAATGCCAAATCTTCTTTAGCCTGATAGCGAATTTCTAATTTAAGAATTATTTGGCGATCGCTTTCCGATGCATCAGCGTATCGTTGTGAATATTGTTCAGACAACTGCTCAAAAATTTGATGTAGTTCCTCAAGAAGAATATGCTCTTGGAGGATCTCTGAGCCATACTTCTCCAATTCTGAACCTGTATTTCCCTTACTAAGCAATTTCGCAAAATCACCTTGATCAAATTTTGCCTTGGGATTAAACGGACGGCGATCGCTATATTTCCTGAGAATATAATCAGGCAAACTTCTAAGAAGATGCTTTAAATAGATGGAATCACAGATCACATCATCCAACTTAGTATCGCGATCGATCATCCATTCTTCAATACAAGCATCAGTGAGATTTGCAGAACTAAAGTCAGTTCCTAGAGCCTTTGCTCGAAATAGATCCGCGCCCTTAAGAATTGCATTAGAAAGATTAGCTCTACTGAGATTTACCTCAAATAGTTTTGCCTTTTGTAAATTCGCACCACTAAGATTTGCTTCAAAAAGATTTGCAAAATCAAGATTTGCTTCACTGAGATTAGCGCCACTCAGATTTGCCTCTTTTAGATTCGTTTGGTTGATATTTACAAAAGGAGTAGCACTTCCTGACAAGAGAGCTTGGATGTTTTTTGCTTTAACAAACTCTGGGATACCAAGGCTGAGATTGGCTTTGTGTAAGTTAGCATTGCTGAGATTCGCGTTACCTAGATTTGCTTCACAAAGAAGTACTTCCGTCAAATCTGCATTCTGGAGCGTTGCATTTTGAAGTTCAGCACCACTAAGCGATGCACCGCTGAGATTAGCAGCATTGAGATTTGCACCACTCAGTTTTACTCCAAATAAAGTTGCCTCACTGAGATTAGCATTGCTGAGATTAACTTCACTGAGATTAGTGCCACTGAGGTTAGCTTTACGCAGATTAGCGCCACTGAGATCGGCTTTCTCAAAGTTAGCTCCAGCCGCACTAAATCTTTGCCCCTGCTCGCCATGACTCTCTAGCCATAGTTGATGTTTGGCTAAATTGTCTTTTAGCGTTGCTCTAAAAATTAGCATATTAACCCTCTAACAATTGACGTGGTGCAAAGCGCCGTGCCTAACCTATTTAAGTGAGTTGTCGATACGCGCTAAAAGGGATTCCAGTACGTTTTTTGATATCCATAATTGACTTAAATTCGCCACGTTGTTTCCGCTCTTCAGCGATCGCGATCGCGACTTTAGGTTCCATTCCAATTGCGATCAATTCATCAGCAGTCATGGAGTTAATCCGCTTCCACGAATAGCCTGACTCTTGGCGATAGTCATAGCTAAAAGTGACCATTGGTTCAATTTTTTGGAGAGTAGCGTTAGGGATTTCGAGAATGTCGTGAAGTTCTTCAAGACTAGTGAAAATATGCCCTTCAGCACGCAAGGAGTCAATATCATTGGCATAAACGATCGGTAAGCCCAAAACGTTAACTAAGTCATTCTTGGAGCAGCTATTGATCTCAATCTTGGGGCGATTAGCTGCGATCGCCTGAAATAATTTATGATCTTCAGGCAATGGTAAATCTTTGGGATAAGTCTTCGTTAAGTATTCACGCTTCAGTGCAAAGGCTGTAGCAATTTGGGCGATCCAGATCGCAACTGTCGCAGTATCAGAAATAGGAGACAGAATAATTGCCGCAGCCACAAAGCCAGCGCCAACGCCGATCCAAATATTAGAGCCAGACTTTACACCAGCATAGGCGATCGCCCCACCACCCAATGCGGGGAAAAAAGACCACCAAACCCATATTGGCGTTTGATCAAACCATGAAGGTTGAGACATAGTGATTAAAGTGATACTGGTGTATTGGGGATTAGCTTTTAGCTATCAAGCTCATTTATTAACAGCTACACTAATCGCTAGATATTTTTAAGTAGCTTTTTTCGTTTCTCTTCGTACTCTTCAGCAGTGATGATGCCATCATCGTAAAGTCTTTTGAGATCGCCAAGTGCAGCAGTAGAGTCTCTGACCGAGGCACTAGCTTGATTTGTCATGCCATTAAACTTAAGATTAAATTCGGCATCAGCCATAACAAGGAGCATAATAAACTCAATAAAAGCGGCGAGAGATGGGATGCCTGTCCAACAAAATAATAGGTAAACTATTCCCCATCCAGATTGTCCTAGATAAAATTTGTGCGCTCCAAATGCCCCTAAGAAAAAGCACCAAAGAATCGCATTAGTTCTAGTCCTCATTACCATTTTCCTTTTTCTTTTTTCTGATACTAATGTAGATACAGGCTTATCTTACAGTCTTGGAAATCTTTTTAGATAGTAAATATACTACAAGGATTCCCAGTTTTGCTTCGAGTAAAGCTATGGAAATTTGCAGATAGGGATGCATGTCGGGATTAGAGTTGAAGGCAAATGCGGCAATCCCCACAAGAGCAAAAGGCAAAAATCTTAATTTTTTGGCTATGGGTTTCACACTCAAATGTTTAAAACTAGATATCATTGCTTTTTTCCCTGCAAGAGTGATCTCTAAGATAATGCCCTATGTACATTTAAAACTCAATGCCTCGATAGATTTCAGCGATCGCTAATTCAATATTCAGAGACTTCAATAAAATCGACTGATTTAAACCATCACAATCATTGTAAGTCCAGCCTTGTGCTTGCTTACTGTAATGTTCCACAAAAATTTTATTTTGGCGAATTAATAGGTATTCACTGAAACTCGGAATCGAACGATACATCCGAAACTTATCAGTGCGATCGTATTCCTCAGTTGATGGGGAAAGCACTTCGACAATTAAAAGCGGATTTAAAACTTCATCCTCACGCTCACCATTAAATTGTAATGCCCCATCAAAAACCATCACATCTGGGTATACGCCACGCCGATAATCAGGAATCCACAGCCGTAAATCATTGTTAATTGCTTCAAAGCTTGTGTTTTGTAGCTTATTGTCTAGAAGATTGAGAATATTCCGACTAATACGGCTATGTTTAACAGTTCCACCACTCATCGCAATAATTTCTCCATCGTGATATTCCCATTTTTCTTCAGAGGTATCGGCGATCGCACGATATTCATCGAGACTGTAACGGCGTTGAATGGTGGCAATCATGGAGTTGTAACTGAAAGACAACATTTATATTCTAGCGTCACGATCAATTTATGGTAAGGATAGTCGGCGCGAAGCGCCGACTATCCTTACCTGTTTAGCATTTTTACTTGGTTGCAAGTCGCGATAGAATAAAGAACAGCTGAATATTTGATTAGGAGTTGGTTTTGATTTCTTCAGCAGCACTTTCGGAGAGTATAAATTCTGATAACTTAGAGCGCGATCGCGAACTGGATTTATTCACGCATCGATCGCATTTTCCTGCTTTAGAAAATCGCACTTACTTTAATTACGGTGGACAGGGGGTGATGTGTGGGGCATCTCTAGATGCGATCGCCAAAAATTTTTGCCATATCGAGGCGCTAGGATGTTTCTCCAATGCCGCTGGGGATTGGATGATGTCCGAATATGACGCGACTAAAGTTGCGATCGCTCAAGAATTTCAAGTCAGTCCAACGACAATAACACTTACCGAAAATACAACCGTTGGCTGCAATATCGCCCTATGGGCCGTGGATTGGCAACATGGCGATCGCCTATTACTATCAGACTGTGAGCACCCTGGGATCATTGCGGGGGCAATCCAAATTCAAAAACGCTTCGGCATCGAAATTGACTATTTCCCCTTGACCAATACCCGCAATAGTAGCGCTGAAGGTAAAGATAGCGAGGCAGTTGTAGATCTGTTAGTACAGCATTTGCAGCCTAAAACTCGGATGGTGATGCTGAGCCATATTTGCTGGAATACGGGACAGGTGGTGCCACTGAAGGCGATCGCTAAGGCTTGCCACGATCAAAATGTATTAGTTGCCGTTGATGCCGCGCAGTCCGTGGGAGTGCTGCCGCTCAATCTCAGCGAGATTGAGGCGGATTTTTATGCATTTACTACCCATAAATGGTGGTGTGCACCCCTAGGATTGGGAGCTTTGTATATTCGTCCAGAAATTTTTGATGCGATCGAGCCAGTATTTGTCGGTTGGCGAGGACTCACAGGGAAATATCCAACTAGCCACAACCCAATTGTGCAATGGCGACAAGATGGGGCAAAGTTTGAGGTGGCTAGCTCCACCTATGCTCTTTATGAAGCAATGCGAATTGCGATCGCCCACGCAAATAGCTGGGGGACACAACTGCAACGATATCAACGTATTTGCCAATTAAGCAAAATTTTATGGGAAAGACTAGATGCTTTACTCCATATTGATTGCATCAGGCAATTACCACCAGAATCGGGGCTAATTTCTTTTAAAGTGAATCAAGAATTATCCAAAAGTGCGATCGCGAAAAAGCCTCATTCATTAATTGCTAAACAATTAGAATCTGAACATCAAATCTTAATCCGAGCGCTTCCCGATCCAGATTGCTTAAGAGCTTCAGTTCACTATCTCACTTCCACTGCTGATATTGATCGTCTTGTCTCAGTTTTTGAAGCGATGGGTTAAACTCGCTCTTCCAATTAATCAACTTCCAGTTAAATCCATACAAACCTCTGCCATGTCCATATTTTCACAAGCGCCTCAACCAACTCCTGACAAAAAAGAGCAAACCCTATCGCGATCGCAGGTACTAATTGCGATGGCAGTAACTGCAATTATCTTTTTGGGAATCTCCAAAGGTTGGGTGTACTTAACGGGTATACCTATGGTTCCGCTTCGTTGGCAACCAGAACATGCTGCGATCGGCGCAGGTATAGGAATTGGGGTCGCTTTACTGAGCAGCTTCATTTATGAAGTTTGGGAAAGCTATCGCATCGCCGCCCAAGAATATCTAGAAATGGTACTTAAACCCCTAGAACCAGTCGATCTAATTTGGTTAGGTTTGTTACCAGGACTGAGCGAAGAAATGCTATTTCGTGGTGTGGCTTTACCAGCACTTGGCATGAATGGGGTTGCTTTGATTGTTACCAGCGTTGTATTTGGGGCGTTACATATGGCAAGCGCCAAGCATTTGTCCTATACAGTTTGGGCGATCGCCGTCGGCATGATGCTTGGCGCTGTCACAATGTATACAGGTAATCTATTATCAGCAATCATTGCCCATATACTTACCAATTCACTTTCAGGGTTCATTTGGAAATACAAACAATCTAAAAACTAGAAGTTGCGCCAAGCACCACTTCTAGTTTTTGTTTTTATGTCAGTAATACGCTATGAAAAAATTAGCTATATTTCAGTTTAAAAGTATTACCCATCGCTTGATCTTTGGTTGTGTAGTGTCAGCGATCGGTATTTATGGGATTTCTTATTGGCATGCACGCCAACTAATGCAGAAAACGGCTGGCACTTGGATCGTTGATCTTACTCAGTCACGGATTGACAATGCCACCCATGATATGGAGTCGAAATTACTCGGTATAGAAAGGAATGTGTTGCTATTAATGCCAACCATTCTCCAAACTGAACAGAATTCTGATACTGTTCCTAACGATGAGCTTTTGCTAAGCCTCAAGTTTTTGGTAGAGCGACAACCCGAAGTGCAGACGGTGGCTCTAATCGAAATGCCAAATAGTCCAACAGAAACCTTTCCTACAGGTTGGAACTATGATCGACAAGGGAAATATAGTAATCTCAATGGCATTGAAGCTAGAGGCTGGTTAACTCGATGCGATCGCGCAATTTCGTCTAACCAACCTTCTAACCAAACTTCAAATCAAACGCTTAATCAATCCTTTTGGTCACAACCACATGCTTCAAATACATCCTTAAGCAATGGATTAGCTAAATCTAGCATCACTTATTGCATTCCTTTAGCTACGGATCTCAATATTGCCAACGCCTTATCTAGTAATCCAAGAATTCGCTATCTAGCTGTTGAACTTGATTTAGATTGGTTATCCACTTTAATAGCTAAGCAGTTTACTAATACCGATGAAATAAATTACCTTGAGCTAGTCGATCCATTTGTGGTTACTTCATCAGGTACACAATGGCTAGTCAAACCAAAGAATTCTCAGCAAGTTCAATCATGGCTATCTCAGCAAAATCTGCACGATATCTCATTGCATCAAGGTTTGATTTATACCAAAGTTAATCCTCAAGGCACTCTGATTACAAAAACCGCGCCTTCCTCAGATTGGATTGTCGGTATTATATTTCCATCTGACAAGTTAGAACAGTTCCAGCAGAAATACCTCTGGTCGATCATCTTCTCTATGTCAAAAGACATGGTGTTAATGTGTGTAGTGGTTGCCTTAATTTCGCAACTGACCACCAAACCGTTACGGGCTTTGAATGCGAGTACAGAGGAAATGGCGAAGGGAAATCTTGATACAACTTTGCCAGAAGTTACTTCTAATGATGAGGTGGGAAGACTAACCCATTCTTTTCGGCGAATGCGTGACTCTTTACAACTTCATATCCAAGACTTGCAAGAGACTACGGCCGCAAAACAGAAGTTGGAGAGCGAACTCTCGATCGCTGCTCAAATCCAGCGCACTATGCTACCGCGAACCAGTGTGCAGAGAAATCCCATCTCGCCCTATGATATCTCGGCAGTGTTAAGACCAGCGCGAATTGTGGGCGGCGATCTCTATGACTTTTTTTTATTGGGAAGCGATCGCCTATGCTTAATCATTGGTGATGTTGCTGATAAGGGATTCCCTTCGGCTTTACAAATGGCAAAAACCATCACATTGATTCGCACGCTCACTAAAGCTAGTAGTACGCCAAGCGAAATTTTGAGTACGGTCAATCAGGAGTTATGTGCAGAAAATGAAGATTGTCTGTTTGTGACGGTTTTTTGTGGTGCGTTGGAACTTAGTACTGGCAAGTTTACCTATTCAAGTGGGGGGCATGATGCGCCAATATTAGTGCGCGATCGCCATGTGCAATATCTGGATTTGGAGACGATGCCGCCATTGGGACTTTACGAAGATTCTGTTTTTGAACAGCAGGAATTTACTTTGCTTCCAAATGATTTGATCGTATTTTATACTGATGGCATTACTGAAGCGATGAATGCTAATGGGGAAATATTTTCGGAGTCTCGGTTAATTGAGATGATGACTTCCTATCCACCGACCAATACAACTAGAGCCGTTCGGACAATTCAGCACTTTTGTCAGCAGTTTGTTGCCGACGCTCCACAATCGGACGATATAACTCTACTAGCCGTTCAATACCTACCTTCAAATCCTTTTTCGCAAGTGGCAAATGTTATGGAATGGAAACTTACGCTCAATAGTGTCCTAACTGAATTGGAGCAGGTCAAGCAAACCTTGGGCAAGATTTTACGCGAAGCGGATTTGACTGTAGAAATTATCGAAGATGCGCAATTGATTGCCGAAGAGATCTTGGTCAATATTATTCAATATGGTTATGAAGGTCGGAGTGATGGTCATATTGACTTGCGAATTGAGATGAATGACCAGAATCTAAGCATGACCTTTGAAGATAGTGCGAAGCCTTTTAATCCTCTAACGGATATTACTACTCCCGATTTAGAGAAGAAGGATGATAACGCGCGATCTCGGGGCGGTTTTGGCTTTTTCTTGGTACAAGAACTAGCCGAGCAAGTGGATTATGTTTACCGTGATGGCAAAAATACTTTGACTGTTAGCCAAAGAATTGTCGCTGCGATCTCTATCTAGAAATCCCAAGATGAAACTCAGCGCTTTGCGCCGCATTTCATCTTGGGGGTGGGAACGAAAAGATAATTCAAAAAAAGGTTGCAAAACCTTTTTTTGAATTTCGTGAAAACGCATTACTCAACTACTTTTTCTTTGAATTGCTTCCCAGCCGAAAAAGCAGGAACGCGGGTGGCGGCGATCACCATTTTTTCGCCAGTGCGAGGGTTGCGACCTTCGCGCTCTTGGCGATCGCGTGGCTCGAACGATCCAAAGCCAACTAAAGTAACGCGATCGCCTTCAGCCACAGCATCAACAATTGATTCGAGGGCAGCAGTAACGATCACTTCGATATTTTTTTTGGATACGGATACCTTTTCGGCGATCGCATCTACTAGTTCACCTTTATTCACAGATGTAGCTCCTATGTCGCTTGAGATTAAGACGTAATTTTTCAGGCTTGCTCTCAGGATTGCATCGGCACTTTTCACCAAAGCAATCCATAAGACGGAATCAATACTACAGCACCTATGGCAGTCGTCAAGCGCTTTTGACAAAAGTTTCGCAAAAGTTTTTAAACTAGTAAAGAATATGCTTCGCATATTCTTTACTAGTTTAGCGAACAGCTTGACGCATATAATCGCCCCAAACCTGTGCAGCAACAGCACTTGAGCCATTTGTAACTCCTTCGTCATTGCCGAGCCAAACGGCTGTGACTAGGTTTCGTCTTGGCACAGCACCGATAAACCAAAGATCGCGACCTTCGTCGGTAGTTCCTGTTTTACCAACCACAGCACCTTGAGGAATTGCCGCCGATCTCCCCGTACCAAATTGGACAACTCCGCGCATCATATCCACCATCGTGCTGGCTACACCTGCATCAATTTTCTGCTGGGGCTTAAAGAAAGTACCTGCATCAAAAATGACGCGACAGGTCTGACGATCTTTAGGGTTTTGACAATCTGCGCTATCCAGAATGCGTTTGATGGCATGGGGCTTAATGTATTTGCCCTCATTAACAACTGTGGCATAGGCTCCCGCCATCTCTAAGATTTTGACTTCATTGCCACCTAAAACCATATTGCTAGATTCATCTAGTTTGGCGGTGATTCCAAGGTTCTTTGCCATTTTGACAACATTATCCAAACCTGCGCTATCGGCAACCCTTACCGCCACCACATTTTCCGATAGGGCAAAGCCTCGATACATATCGATCGCACCGCTACCGCCGTTGTGACAGCCAGAAATTCCAGATAGTCCACTACATGAAAAAGCCCTACTAGGCGAAATTCCGCGATCAACGGCGGCAGCGTAGCTGAATAATTTAAAAGTTGAACCTGGTTGGCGCAGGGCTTGGGAAGCGCGATTAAACTGGCTTGCCTTATAATCCACACCGCCTGTCATCGTCAATAGTGAGCCATCGCTACTATTCACCGTCACAATCGCCCCTTGACTAAATCCGTAGCTACCACCATCGCGAGCAACGGCATCACGTAATGCTTCATCCGAAGCTTTTTGCATGGCAAGATCGAGATTAGTCTCGACAATTAGATTTCCTTCTCTAGCAAAGTAGTCACCAAGAATATCCTGCAACTCCTCAAACACATAGCTGTAGTAATAGGGTGCAACTGATCCTTGCAATTTAGTTTTAGCAGCCTCATTCAGAATCAGTACCGATCGCCTTGCGCGTTCAGCATCTTTGTCGGTAATCATCCCCAATTCAGCCATGCGATTGAGAATGCGATCGCGATATTCGATCGCTAAGTTTTTGTTTTTGAATGGATTAATCGTTTCAGGTGAAGGCAATAGCCCGACTAGGGTTGCTGCTTCTGAGAGTGACAATTCTGAGGCTTCTTTACCAAAATAAAGCTTGGCGGCATCTTTAAATCCGTAAACTCCATAGCCCGTATAGGCGCGATTGAGATACAACCGCAGAATTTCTTCTTTGTTATAGGTAAATGTGAGTTTAATCGCCGCTGCTGCTTCGCGCCATTTACGACCTGCGGAGTCATCTGTGCCTACATAGGTTTTGCCTAGCAAATTTCTAGCTAACTGCTGCGTAATGGTACTAGCGCCTTCTAAGCGCTCGCCCCGACTGCGGACATTGGTGACGATCGCCCTTACAACTCCCACAGGATCAACGCCAATATTCCAATAGAAGGAAGTGTCTTCGGAGGCAATTACAGCTTTAGGAATAAATTGCCCAAACTCAGCGAAGCTAGCATATTCAGTATGGTTAGCGATATCAGTAGGATCGAGGCGCTTGATGTTATCACCAGCTAAAACTTCTACGGGACCCTGTTGAGTAACTGGCAAAGGCTTAAGATCGGGGACACGACCGAGTTCATAGCCAATCGCTAAAACCATCATCCCTGCGATCGCGCCAACACCCATGCCCGTATAGATCAGAGTGCGAATATACCAAGGCGGTGGATCGAGGTAGCGAATCGACGCGGCTTCAGCAAGTTCGGGGGGCCCAAGCGTAATCTTCATTTTGTGCTTTAACGGCACTGACTTGAGACGTTGCTTTTGCCGATAAATGCCATTAGTTGAGTCTTGATCTTGGAGAATAAATTGTGCTTTCTTTTTAGTACGATCGCGAACTAATTGGGCATGAACTTGGCTAACCAGTGGCGTTTGCACGACAATATCGCATTTGCCTGTACTGCGTCCGAGGATATAGCGATCGCCCACTAAGTCATAAATTTCAGGCTTATCTTTTTGCGATCGGCGCACTTCCAGCTTGGGGACGCGCTCTTTCGGATTAATTTTTAAGACCCCATTAACTACCTGTGTGAGTTGATGGATTTGGGTCATCAACTTGGATTTAGGTGGCTTGGGTTGCGATGGCGGTTGGGGAGGTTGAGGCGATTTCATAAAAAGCTAGGACGTAAAATTTGAAAGCACAGTTTCCGATTATGCCAGCAAATTTTATTATGCACTTACTGTGCATGGTAAATAAACCCAAAGTAGAGTGGCGGCGCGAAGCGCCGCCACTCTACTTTGGGTTTATCGTGTTAACCTAGCTATCTAGATTTGATTTTAGTAGATTGCTATGACTGGATTTGTTGGGCTGCACGTTCATACCGAATATAGTTTGCTCGATGGGGCAAGCCAAATCCCTGATATGGTCAATCGCGCTGTGGAGCTGGGGATGCCTGCGATCGCCTTGACCGATCATGGGGTCATGTATGGAGCGATCGAGCTAATCAAGATCTGTAAATCTAAGGGGATTAAGCCAATCATTGGCAATGAAATGTATGTCTTGAATGGCGACATTACGATCCAATACAAGAGAGAAGACAAGAAGAAAAAGTATCACCAATGTGTCCTCGCGAAGGATACGCAGGGCTATCGGAATTTGGTTAAACTCACCACAATTTCCCATTTACAGGGCTACCAAGGCAAAGGAATTTTTGCGCGTCCTTGTATTAACAAAGAGTATTTACTGCAATACAAAGAAGGCTTAATGCTCACCTCTGGTTGCTTAGCAGGGGAAGTTCCCCAAGCAATTATGAACGGCGATCCGAAACTAGCGCGGGAAGTAGCAGCTTGGTATAAAGAACATTTTGGCGATGATTATTATCTGGAAATTCAAGATCATGGATATCCTGAAGATCGAGTTGTGAACGTGGAAATTTGCAAGATTGCCAAAGAATTAGATATCAAGGTAATCGCCACAAATGACTCTCACTTTACTTCTTGCATGGATGTGGAAGCCCATGATGCGCTGCTCTGCATCCAAACTGGAAAATTAATTTCCGATGAAAAACGACTGCGTTATAGCGGCATGGAATATTTCAAATCCTATGACGAGATGAAGCAGTTATTTCGCGATCATTTGGAAGATGACGTGATCGAAGAATCTCTCGCTAATACGCTCAAAGCAGCCGCTAAAGTCAAGCCCTACGACTTGATGCGCGATCCCAGTGCTGCCGATTATCCCATCCCTGAAGGACATACTGCGGATACCTACTTTGAAGAAGTGACATGGCAAGGCTTATTACAAAGATTTAATGCCAAAACTCATGCTGAAATTTCGGCGGAATATCAAGAGCGTTTGCGTTTTGAGCTAGGCATCATCATGCAAATGGGGTTTGCGACTTATTTCCTAGTCGTGTGGGACTACATCAAATATGCCAGAGATAAAAAGATTCCTGTGGGGCCTGGGCGTGGGAGTGCGGCGGGTTCGCTAGTTGCCTATTCCCTCGGTATTACTAATATTGATCCGATCCATCATGGACTTCTATTTGAAAGATTCCTCAATCCCGAACGGAAGTCAATGCCTGATATTGATACTGACTTCTGTATCGATCACCGTAGTGAATTAATTGATTATGTGACTCAGCGCTATGGACAGGAGCGAGTCGCGCAGATTGTCACCTTTAACCGTTTGACCTCTAAGGCAGTCCTCAAAGATGTGGCACGAGTGCTGGATGTCTCCTACAGCGAATCCGATAAGATGGCGAAGATGATTCCTGTATCGCGTGGAAAACCAGCCAAGCTGAAGGTCATGATTTCCGAAGAATCACCAGCACCAGAATTTCGCGATCGCTACAAAAATGATGCCAAGGTATTTGAATGGCTAGATATGGCAATGCGGATCGAAGGCGTGAACAAAAGTTCAGGTGTTCATGCGGCTGGTGTAGTTATTTCGCCATTCCCCTTGGATGAGGTTGTGCCATTGCAGCGCAGCAATGAAGGTCAGGTGGTCACGCAATACACCATGGAAGATTTAGAGTCCCTTGGCTTGCTGAAGATGGACTTCTTGGGACTGCGAAATCTCACGACGATTGAGCATACCAGTAAGCTAATTCGCGACAACCAAGATCCGAATTTCCATATTGATGCGATCGCGCCTGATATGTCCACGGAGGCAAATCAAAAAACCTATAAGCTACTCGAAAAAGGCGATCTAGAAGGAGTCTTCCAATTAGAATCATCTGGCATGAAGCAGATTGTAAAAGATCTCAAACCTTCCAATATTGAAGATATTTCTTCTATTCTTGCCCTCTATCGTCCAGGTCCATTGGATGCAGGACTAATTCCTAAGTTTATTAATCGTAAGCATGGTCGAGAAGCGATCGAGTATCAGCACCATACTCTGGAACCCATACTGAATAACACTTATGGAGTCCTTTGCTATCAAGAGCAGATCATGAAGATGGCGCAGGAACTGGCGGGATATTCCCTCGGTGCTGCGGATATGTTGCGGCGGGCGATGGGTAAAAAGAAGCCCGAAGAGATGGAGAAACAGCGTTCTATTTTCCTTGATGGTTGTGCTAAGAATGGCATTAGATCAGAGATTTCCAATGATCTCTTCGATCAGATGGTGATTTTTGCGGAATATTGTCTCAGTTACGATACGCTGGTGCGAACTGTGGAATTTGGTCTGATGCCCATCGGTAAAATCGTAGAACATCAAATTGAATGCCAAGTTTATAGTGTGGATGAGAATGGATTTGTCTATACTCAACCGATCGCACAATGGCACAATCGCGGCAATCAAGAAGTCTTTGAATATGAGTTAGAAAATGGCGATCGCATTAGAGCTACCAAAGATCACAAGTTCATGACTACTGACGGCGAGATGCTTGCGATCGATGAGATTTTCGAGCGAGAGTTAGATATCACAAAGATCCTATAATAAGTAGCAAGATAAAATCGTTTTTATTTTTCATGAGTCAGCCACAAATAGTCCCCACATACGATGCTCTACTTCTTCCTATTCTTCAAGGGCTAAAAAATTTGGGTGGCTCTGGAACAATTGAAGAAATTAACGATGAAGTGTTCCGCATATTAAACTTGTCCGATGAAGTCCTCAATGTTTTCCATGGCAATACATCCAAAAGTGAGATTGAATATCGTTCAGGCTGGACTAGAACTTATTTGAAGAAATATGGACTAATTGAAAATTCTGCTCGTGGAGTATGGGCATTAACCTCAACCGCAATTAATTTAGACGATATTGATCCTAAAGAAATTGTCAGAGTTGTTAAAGGTCAATCAGCCAACGGTAATACGAAAGACGATTTTGCTAATATCGATAATGCGAATGAGTTAGTAGCATCTGTCGAACATTTAGAAGAAATAGCATGGCATCAAAAACTTCATAATGTTTTGCTTTCGCTTAGTCCAGATGCATTTGAGCGACTCACCCAAAGATTGCTACGAGAGTCAGGATTCATTCAGGTACAGGTAACAGGAAAATCAGGAGATGGTGGAATTGATGGTGTTGGAATTGCGCGTATTAATGGATTTTTGAGCTTTCATGTTTTATTCCAATGCAAAAGATATCAAGGATCGGTTACAGCGAGTCAGATTCGAGATTTTCGTGGCGCGATGCAAGGAAGAACAGATAAAGGTTTGTTTGTAACAACAGGGACTTTTACCAGAGATGCAATAAAGGAAGCAACGCGAGATGGTGCGCCACCGATTGACCTAATTGATGGAGAACAATTAGTACATCGTTTAAAGGAGTTAAAGCTTGGCGTTCATATTAAAATGATCGAGTCTGTCGAAGTTGATCTGGATTGGTTTACTAATATTTAGAAAGAATCAAAGCGATCGCGTTAATTAAGAAGTATTTGAATATGAGCTAGAAAATGGCGATCGCATTAGAGCTACCAAAGATCATAAGTTCATGACTACTGACGGCGAAATGCTTGCGATCAATGAGATTTTTGAGCGTGGGTTAGATATTGCAGGGTAAGCGCATTTAAATCTTGAAAGGCTTATGGAACAAGCATTTCAAGATTCTTACTATTATTCTAATAAAGTGCTAAAACCTTTTCCATGTAAGCCTTCCACAAATAAGATGCGCTTAACCAGTTAGATATTGCCGTTGCTATACCCGTATAAATAGCTATTGGTTGCCCTGATATAATTTACAAACACTATCATCTCACTGCAAGACAGATCATGAAAACGATCGCTATTCAAATAGATGAAGATATTGCCCAAGCATTTCAATCTTCACAACCAGCACAACAACAACAGATTCAAGTATGGCTCAATCAATGGATGAGACAAGCCCTGAAAATCAGTAAACTGCAAAATACGATGGATAGACTTAGTGATGAAGCTGTAGCTAATGGATTAACTACAGAGATTTTACAGGCAATTATCAATGAGTAAAAGCAGAATAGTCCTTGACTCTAATGTAATTTTAAGCGCTGCTCTCTTTAAGCAATCAACTCCAAGAAAAGCCCTTGACAAAGCCGCTATTAGTGGACAAATTCTCATATCTAATGAAATTATTGGAGAACTTCAAGATATCTTTAATCGCCCTAAATTCGATAAATATTCATCAAGGATCGTGCGCAATGAATTTCTTAATGATTTTTTAGCAGTCGTAGAAAATGTGGAAATCGTTCAAAAAATTGCAATTTGCCGCGATCTCAAAGATGATAAGTTTCTAGAACTTGCCGTTAACGGAAGAGCTGATTGTATTATTACTGGCGATCGAGATCTGCTTGTATTACATCCATTTCAAGATATTGCAATTATTTCTGTATCAGATTATCTGAGCTTGTAGTGAATATGAGATAGAAAATGGCGAACGCATTAAAGCTACGAAGGATCATAAGTTCATGACTACTGACGGCGAGATGCTTGCGATCGATGAGATTTTTGAGCGTGGGTTAGATTTGGCTGTTGCAAACTAATTACCCGATTTGACTAAAGAGTGGAAAGCGTTCTGGATTGTGAATTGATTCGACAGATAGATCGACATCTAAATCTGGCCAGTAAAGATGGTTTGGGGATGGAAGTTCTACATTAAATATTTTGGAGATATTTGCATCTCGAAACCAAGGGAATTCGCAAAATGGTAGAAAAAGCTCTTCTTCATTTTGCAAAAGTAGCCAAAGACCATGCGGGGATATGTTAGTGACTTCCACTTGGGAAATGTCTATTCCAAGAGATGCGGATTTCTTGTTCATTATCTTTTACAAGTTTAAGTGCTGCATTGATTTCACGTTGAGAGATCCCTGTATGTTGAGAAAGTTCAATCGTTGGTTCTAGCCAAAATTTAGCTTCACCATGTTGAGATTGAACATGGACGTGCATCCTCGATTCTTCTCTGGAGAAAAAATAAAAACGGTAGCCATCCTTACGAAAAACAGTTGGACTCATTGCCTCAAGATTTGGGATCTCATTGTTTATTAATACCGATCTTAACTTATAGGGGACTAGTGATTGTCTCTTATCACAAAATAGCGATCGCATCAAAGCTACCAAAGATCACAAGTTCATGACTACTGACGGTGAAATGCTTGCGATTGATGAGATTTTTGAACGTGGCTTAGAAATTTTCAAGATTACAGACCATTGCTGATTAAGATGAATGCTGACCAATAGTAGGGATGCGAGAAATTCTTAGAGCGAATTGTCGCGATTTGCGCTTGACGTAAAGACTCAGCCCTAGATCGATCGCCTGTCTTAATATCATTATAAAATGCTTGCATTAATGCTTGCGTACCCTCATCACTGACTTGCCAGAGAGAGGCGATCGCGGCCTTTGCGCCAGCCCTTTGCACCTGATAACCAAAACCCAAAATCTCGATACCATTGCCTAACTTCCCAACTCCAGTTTGGCAAGCACTGAGAACGATCAAGTCAACATTGGACATTGGTAAATCCCTCATTTCGCTGAGCAAAATCTTATCGCCATTACCAAAAATTAGGAATGAATTTTCGGGCTTACCAGAGTTAAACTCGGCATGGGTCGCCAAATGGACAATGTTTTTGTTTTGCATTTGGATTTCAGTAGCTTTGCGACTGAAATCATTTGCCACTAATTTTGTTGTATTAGGCAAAGCCTCAGAAATAGATTGAACTTCGGTAACTGTGGCAGGAAGCCCAACCTGTCCAAATTTGGTGGTATTTTGAGCACCGCCAAATGCTCCCGCAAAGATACGAAGCGGCTGTTGCGTTTTTTGTGTGAAGTCGCTAAGACTATAGGCAATCAAATTATTAGTGCGATACTTCTCAACTAGCCATTGTTTGCCATCATAGAGCGCGGCAATTGGGACATAGCGTAGTAGTCCATCAGGGGCATAGAGAATAGTATTCGTATTCGCAAGATCGGCTTCAAGGGGCTTGATCAGCGCATTATAGAGCTTAATTGCAGGTTCGAGCACATCCAGCGAGTCAATGTCGCGTAGCCCTGCTTTGAAATCTATAACTAGTTGAGTGATATCTGCTTCTTTAATCGCCACAGATCGATGAATTGGCGGCTTATTGGGTATAAATAGAATCAGTTCTAAGCGATCGCTTAAAAGTAATGGATAGAGCAAGGCATGACCTTGAGGCAGATTTTGCAAATAATCGGGAACGCGATTGAGTTCTGTGGGTGGGATTTGACGCAGTTGTTGGGCGATCTTTTGATTGCCATCAACTACTTGTTTAACGGAATTTATTGGCTGAGCCGTAATTACTTGAACTTGTGAACTTTCTTCGGGGAAAAGATATATGCCTTGGGCAGTTCGCTCATTCCCCTTGACGTTTTGTAAATAGTCTTGGAGTTCTTGAACTTTCAGTAAATCCAAAACTTGTAATGCTTCCATTACTCGTCCTTTTTCCAATAAAAGCGCAGCTAAGACGCGATAGTTAGCGGCAACAGTCTGTTGATAGGACTTTTGCTGCTCCAATGAAAGTACCCGCAGTTCTTTACGGATTGATTCGGTCAAATTAACTGATTGTTTGTAAAAGGCGATCGCTAGGTCTGGATATTGACGTTTGATCAACAAGCCCAAATTCCCGACTAACTTGCTCTCTCGGTTGCGATCGCCAACTTCACGGGCATAGGGAATTGAGTCATGAAAAGCCTGAAAAGCCTTTTCAGATTGATCTGACAAGGTATAGGCTAAACCAAGACTATAAAGAGCAGAACCAAGACCAGCCCGATCGCCGATGGAGCGATATATATCTAGTGCTTGTTGATGGGAGGCGATCGCTTGAGACGCTTGATTAAGCTCCGAATATATAGAGCCTACCTGTGAAAGCATTGAAGCTTCATAAGCGCGATTGCCTGATTGTTTAAAAAATTCCAGCAAACTCAATGCTGATTTTAATTGAGCTTGAGGATCTTTCGAGGATGGATTGGTATTAAAAAGGGCAATTATAGCTTGCTCCATCTTTTGAATTTGGGGCAAGCTTGTTAATGATTTGGGTAATTTCTTTAAAATTTCTAACACCTTTTCTGGCTGCCCCAATTGTCCATACACTAATCCTGTAAACATTGAAGCTACTCCTTCACCAGTGACATCGCCTAAAGATTTATAGATCGAGCTAGCTTCTTGAAGTGTATTAAGGGCTTTTGGATATTGACTGAGTGAGGTGTAGAGGCTACCTTGACCAAAGAGAATGCTCGCGAGAGTATTGCGATCGCTAGGTTTAGCATCAGCAGTATTCGTTAGGGCTTGATAAATAGTCTTTGCCTTTTCGTAAAGAACTAAGGCTTCGCGAGTCTGTCCCTGAGCAAGACGGACTTCGGCAATATTTTTTAAGTTGCGTCCTTCACCAGCGCGATCGCCTAGTTCTTGATAGACTTTTTCAGCTTGAAGATAGAATTCGATGGCTCTAGGGAATTCAGTGAGATTGCGATAGGATTCAGCAACAGCGTTTAGTTGCTCAGCTTCACGAGGGCGATCGCCTGACTTGCGCACCAATTCTAAAGCTTTGAGATTTAGATGCAAGACCTTGGTATATTCCAACGATATGTTAAAAATATTTGCTTCCAAATTCAACGCACTTGCTTCTCCCAAAAGATTACCAATCTGCTGATACGCGATCGCGCTTTGCCTAGTCAGCGCCAAAGATTTATCCTTTTGACCGAGTAACCCATAGGCTGAAGCTAAATAGAAGAGGTTTTGGGCTTCGGCAGCGCGATTTCCCGCCGCGCGGTTAAGTTCTAGAGCAGGTTCAAAATACTGGAGCGCTTTCGAGAAATCAAATTTCTTAACGAAAATAATCCCGATCGTGGCAAGAGTTTTACCCTCACGATAGCTATCTTTCACTTCTTTGCGAATTGCTAATGACTCTTCCAGTAATGGCAAAGCTTTAGCATATTGTTCCAGACCGATATATGCCTTGCCCAATTGATATCGAGTTTCACTTTCTGCTTTCAGATACAGTATTCTATCCGCAGATGTTGGACTTGTCTGTTGTGACTGTTGAATCGCAAGAGCTTGCTGCAAATTTTCTAGAGCTTGGGCTTCCTGCCATAGACCAATCTGTGCCGAGCCAATCCCCGTTAAGGCGATCGACTCACCAAGGCGATCGCCTTGGCTTCGATAATTAGTTAAAGCCTGTTGATAAAGCTTCAAAGATTCTTGAAAATTACCCCGATCAAAAAATTTTTCGGCTCTTTGCAAAAGCAAATTTGTCGATGTTGAAGTTGATTCGGAAGATATATTTACAGGGCTATCAATAGGTTCAATAGATATTTTGTCAGTGGTGATATCTTTCAAAGTATAAGAATAGGAAGGCTTGATGCTAACTTCTAATAAAGCTAGTATCATCGCTAAAACAAGTGATAGCGATAGGCGATCGCTGATGAGTTTTTTCTGCATAGATTTTTCCTGCAACTTAAATTTCTGCTTTATAAGTTCTCTAAAACTAGATTGACTATCGCTTTGTCTTATAATTTAACTGCCTAAATTAAGATACTCCCTTCCCACCGTAAGAACAGGCGTTATTAAGTGAATAATTAGCGGTGCGCGGCTTCGCCGCGCACCGCTAATTATTCACTGGCTAGGGAATATATGCTGTAATGCACTGCATATCTTAACTGTCCTAAATTTAGCAAATATTTTTATAGAAAGACACAGCCAAAAGTTATGGAAATATCTGATATCTCTGAGATTATTGAGGACAACAACGAGGATGAACATAAAGAATTAGGAGATCAAGACGGCTCTCAAAAGCCAAACGATCCTCAAAAAGAGCAAAAAACAAAAAACAAGAATCAGCTCAATAATTACGTGGCGGTCACAGTAGTTTTGTTTGTCACCTTTATGGGGTTGTGTCAAGTCAAAAGTGGCAATGTCGTGCAAGCTATGCAAAAAGCTCAAGCCGATCGCATTGATACATGGGCATTTTATCAAGCTCGAAATGTTCGCGCTGAAATTGCCAAATCGACTGTTGCTCAATTAAAGTTACAAGCTCTAGGGACACAGCAGCCCAAAGCTCTTGCTGAGTACGGCAAAGAAATTGCTAAGTATGATGCGATCGCTGCTAAACAAGATAACGAAAAGGAAAAATTGCAGCAACAAGCTTTGGATGCTGAAAAACTATACGAGCAGTTGAATGTCCATGATGACCAGTTTGACTTGTCAGAAGCCGCTTTTGCTCTTGCGATCGCGTTGCTAGCGATGACATCTCTCACCCAAAAAGGCTGGCTCTATGGTGCAGCGATGGTTCCCGCTGCCTTCGGTTTGTTTATGGGGCTAGCTGGTCTTTTAAACTGGGATTATCATCCTGAGGCGTTGACAAAATATTTGTCAGATAATACTACTCACAATACCGATCGCAAAATCTCAACCTTGCCTTATCCACAGCTAAAAAGCACAAATCTATAGGCACAAAAGGTACTGAGCGACTTTTATACTTTTATACAAATGTATTAAACTAATTAAACAATGAAAAACTTTATCCAAAACCTGCTCCGCTATCCCAAATTTTTAGCCCTAATCACTGGTGGTGTTCTGTCTGTAGTGATTGCGCCGATTATTCCCTTATTCAAAAAGCCGCTAACTGCGATCGCGATGATTTCGGCGATCGTTAGTGGATTTATTGGTGTATCCCTAGTATTAAGAGCTATGCTAGGACTAGACATCGCCTAGTAAAGCTTCACACAGATTTGATTCGATCTTCAACTTCGCCACATGTTGAACTATCACCATGTTAAGCATTATGTTAGATATCATCATCATTTTGTTAGTGGGTATAGCGCCACCAATCCTATCTCTTTGGGTACTTCACCGTACCCAAGCCCACTATCGCCAAATAATGCAAATTAGTTCGGCGGCGATCGCTACTCCCAGCCCCTTAAAGCTCAAAGCATTACCACCCGCCGATATGACCTGCATTGATGGGTATGGTTATGTGATTGGCAGTGTGAGCTGCAAATATAATGCGCGATCGCCTTACATTCGCTGTACGGTCAATCCTAGTGGTCCCTGTCAGGATTGTCGGCATTACGACAGCATATGATAAAAGTTCATCCAAGATGGACTTTTATCAACAAAGTAGCTCGGCATAATTAAAAAACCAAAGCCAAGATCTGCACCGCCCGCTATGCGGGCGGTGCAGATCTTGGGGTTTATATTTGATTGTGACTAGCTACTAGTTTCAAAAATTAAAGTTTACTGTGATAAGTACAAATCTATGGCTACTACAAGACGAGTTGCTCGTGTTGCTGAATTAATTAAGCGAGAAGTCAGTAACATGTTGCTGAAAGATATTAAAGACGATCGTGTGGGTATGGGCATGGTCAGTGTCACCGATGCCGAGCTATCAGGCGATCTCCAGCATGTGAAAATCTTTGTCAGTATTTACGGTACTGAAGAAGCAAGAGCACAAACTATGGAGGCGCTAGCTTCAGCTACAGGCTTTATCAAGCGTGAAGTTGGGCAGCGATTATCATTGCGCCGCGTTCCTGAAGTTATCTTCCATGAAGATCGATCCTTTGAGCGCGGTGTCAAAGTGCTGTCACTAATTAATCAACTTAGCCGAGAACGTGAAGAAAGGGAGTCAACCGCAGAAGAAAAGGAGTCCAATCCAAGTGATTGAGTTGATCAAGGCGGGTGGGCCAGTCATGTACCCACTCATCGCACTATCAGTATTGGCGTTGGCTGGGATCATGGAGCGGCTGATTTTTTGGTTTGCCATCATCAAGCAAGAACGAAAAACTGCTGAAAATATTTTGGCGATCGCGCGTCAAGATTTAAAGCTCGCATCGGTGGCGGCGGAGCAATCCTTAAAGATTCCTGTGGCGAGGTTTCTCTATGCTCCTTTAGCCTTGGAAGATCCCGATCCTGAACTATTTCGGCTCGCGCTTGAAAGTACTGCCGACGAAGAATTAGCGGGAATGCTGAAGGGCGAAAAGTTGCTCGAAGCTGCGATTACGCTTGCGCCTTTGTTAGGACTTTTAGGAACTGTGACTGGGCTAATCGGCTCCTTTGGTTCCCTCAAAATTGGAGATGTTGCAGCAAATACAAAGTCTGGATCGCTAACCCAAGGGATTGCAGAGGCGCTAATTACAACTGCAACAGGTTTAATTATTGCAATTGTTACATCTGCATTTCACCGTTTGTTTTTGGCACTGCAAGATGAGCAAGCCAAGCTATTTATGAAATTTGGCAATCAGTTAGAGCTTATCTATCGCCAGAATTGCCAACACAATCAATCTGGTTCATAGCAAAAAGGTTCGCGAAGCGAACCTTTTTGCTATAAGTTTCAAATAATTAAGATAATGACTGTAAATCGCGAAAATATTTTTCAATTTATTAATTTCTGCCGATCGCATATTCAAGGTGGAGAACGTGGTGATGCTCAGCCATTTTTAGGAGGATTTTTTAAAGCATTTGCATATGAGGGGGCGTTACAGGCGGGGGCAAAGTTTGAATTACCAATTCCCAAATCGAGTTTGCGGGGAAATACAGGATTTGCCGATCGCGATGACATTAGTTCTGCTGAGATTTTAAATATTTTGTCTTCTATTTACAGTGGGTGAGTTGCTTAGCTGGCTAGCAAAATAAGAACCTAAATCCTTTTTTGCTTTTGTGTAAATTCGCTAGCGATCGCGTGATTAGGCTTTTGCTTTTTAGCTATATGCAAAAAATTTTCAGTACGAAAAATCCAAGGTTCTAGCTGATATAATTTGGGATAATTGGTGAAAAAATAAATAACTCCCCACATCAGTATGGCTTCAGATTCCAGTATTAAATTTACGATCGCTTTTAACGATCCTGACCTTGACTCAGAAGAACTAGATGAACAGGCGCAACGCCTTGTATCTGAGTTGAAGCAAATAGATGAAGTTGATGAGGTGAATCGAGTCCTTGACCCAAATCCGCCAGAGGGTAATAAATCAATGGGTGGTTTTTTGGTGGGTTTGCTGACGGCTGAGGCGAGTGTGGCTAATGCGAAAAAACTTTTGGGGTTTCTAGGCGATCGCCTTGGTGGTAAGCCGATTGAGTTTACTGTGGAGGGTAATGGTAAGAAGTTGTCGGTGAAGGCAAATAGTCGTGAAGAATTAGAATTTGCGATTAAGTCGGCACAAGACTTTTTGGCAGCATAGATAACTCTCGTTTAGGTAGAAAGTCATGGCTAAGGTTGCATTGTTGATTGGGGTTAGTGAGTACGAGGTGGGGTTAAATCCTCTGCCTGCGGCGGTGAAGGATGTTGTGGCTTTGGAGCGCATCCTCAAGGACTCAGAGATGGGTGACTTTGATGAGGTGAAAATTTTAACTAATCCTGAGCCTCAAGAAATGCAATATGAGGTTGAGACTTTATTCTCAGGGCGTAGCAAGGATGATTTTGTGCTGCTGTTCTTTTCGGGGCATGGGATTAAGGATGATAATAACAATTTATATTTTGCGACTCGGATTACCAAAAAATCGGCAAAGGGCGATCTGATTCGGTCTACGGCTGTTCCTGCAAGATTTTTGCATGATGTAATGAATAACAGTCGTGCGAAGCGACAAGCGATTATTTTGGACTGTTGTTTTAGTGGTGCTTTCGATCCGTCTTTGCAATCTAAGGATGATGGGTCGGTCGATCTGCAAGGACAGTTAGGGGCTGAAGGTCGGGTGGTGTTGACTTCTTCTAGCTCTACGCAATATTCCTTTGAACAGCAGGGTTCGGATCTATCTCTTTATACTCGTTATTTGATTGAGGGTATCGAGACGGGGGCGGGCGATCTCGATGAGGATGGCAAGATCTCGGTGCGGGAGCTGCATGATTATGCAACAAGTAAGGTTCAGGAAACTGCACCTAGTATGACTCCGAAGTTAATTACGCTCAAGGATATGGGGTTTGATTTGGTGTTAGCGAAGGCGAAAGTCACCGATCCTAAGTTGAGATATCGAAAAACTGCTACACGGTATGCCAGTACAGGCATAATTCGACCCTCAGCACGGGCGGTTTTGAATACATTAAGGCAACAGCTAGGGCTGACAATTGAAGACGCGGCTGAAATTGAATCTGAGGTATTGCGTCCTTATCAGGCACGACTCGCAAATCTGCAACAGTACCGAGAAACGTTGATTGCAGAAGCAGAGCATGAATATCCTCTGAGTGAGTTTGCCTGTGAAGACTTGAATACGCTTCAGCAAATGCTTGGTTTAAGAGATGAGGATGTTTTACCAATTCAGCAAGAGGTTAAAGCACAGTTTACTCAGCAGTCAGCGCTTAAAGATGAGGATCTTAGTTGTGTTGAACAGCCCTCTGCGCTTCAGCCAGTAAAACCGAGAGATAGTGAGAATGTTGCCCGAGTTGAACAACCACTCAGTATATCCAAGGAAGCTGCTTATCAGGACGAGTTAGATAAACTCCAAGCAGCAGGAAGCAAGTCAAACTCTAGGTCTCAGAATATTGCTGATGTCAAATTTCAGCATTTTGAATTTGATGTCATTACTGTTGATAAAAAAGGGAAGGAAAATAGCCGTACCAGGAAGACGGCAGAGTTTTTTGCTGAAGATTTGGGTAACGGGGTATTGCTAGAGATGGTTAAGATTCCAGAAGGAACTTTTTTGATGGGCATGCCAGAAGGAGAAAAGCAGGTAGGGTTTGCTTTTGCCAATAACATCAACGGTATTCGCGTTGCAACGCCTCAGCATTCTGTTATGGTGCCTTCCCTCTGTATCAGCAAATATCCCATCACACAATCGCAATGGCGAGCTGTTGCTGCTCTGCCTCAAGTTGAAGATGGTTTTGAGCGAGACCCTTCACACTGGAAGGGTGACAACCGACCTGTTGAACTAGTATCTTCGAGCGAGGCTATAGAATTTTGTCAGCGTCTCTCGCTCTTTACTCGGCATCAATATCGCTTACTTAATGAAGCTGAATGGGAATATGCCTGTCGCGCAGGAATAGCTACTCCGTTCTATTTTGGAGAGACAATAACACCAAGTCTAGCCAACTGTAGCGGAGCAACTGGAGTTATTGGGAGTGTCAACTCTTTGATTAAGGCGGTAAAAGGCGAGGGGGTGGGAGAAACGACTCCTGTGGGAAGTTACTTGCCGAATTCTTTTGGTTTGTACGATATGCATGGCAATGTTTTTGAGTGGTGTGCTGATTACTCTCACGACAATTATGCAGGCGCACCGACCGATGGCACTGCTTGGATGACAGATGGAGATAATGAAAAACGGGTGGTTCGGGGAGGTTCGTTCCTGATGATTCCGGGGGCTTGTCGCAGTGCTCACCGCATGGCTATTCCTCTCAAAACACGCGCATATGACTTAGGTTTTCGAGTTGCCTGCTCAATTTTATAATGAAATTAGGCAATAAGAATTAGTTGGAAATGATGAGTCCCCAGAATTGCTATACCAAAAAGGTAACCTTGTTCAAAAATGAACCTAATAGATTGGATAACACGTTACATGAAAAGCAGAAAGTTATACCAAACCCTAACTTGAAACTGCAAATCAGTCCCCACCTATTTCTCTTAGTAAGGAAAAGTGCTGAGACGGAGAGGTAATCATGAGTAACTACTTTAGGCAACGTGTAAAAACAACTTAAGTATTTTGAGATAGAACTACCCATTTCAATGGAAATTCTGAAATTAGACTAGATATGGCAGATAAGCTATATCTAAAATAAATCTAATATAAGAGTTGCTTAAGTTATTTTTACAATCTGCCTTAGTATAGGCACATAACTATGCAAGCAAACACAATTCAATCCGATGTTAAATCCGAACAAAGATTACTAGAAAAAATCCGCAAGCTTCCATTCGATAAAATTGTTGAATTAGAAAACTTTATCGACTTTCTCTATCAACGCCCAAACTCTTCACAAGCCCTTGTAACCACATCCACTAAACTCTCAGAATCTTGTTTTACCAAAATATGGGACAACCCCGAAGATGCCGCCTATGACAACCTATAGCTTTGGTGATGTGCTTTTAGTCCCATATCACCACAAACGTTTAACACCATAAGCATCAAACTTCTCATCAATACTAAGAATTTGTAAATCCTCATCCATAGACTGAGCAATTAATATGCGATCAAACGGATCTCGATGATGATTAGGAAGATTGCTAAGCGCATAAATATGAGACAAAGACAATGGAAGTAATTCAATTCGATTGCGATTTATTTCATCATCCACTAATTCCGATAAAGCCGTCCTAAATTGCAGCTTTCCTAAAGACAACTTAATCTGCATTTCCCAAATACTGACCATACTCAAAATAGCCTCAGTACTAGGATTTAGTAACAAATCATGAACTCGTGACGAAAGTTTTTTCACATCACTAGTCCACCAGATGAAAACATGAGTATCAATCAAGACTCTCATCAATCATCATCTCCTAACCAAAACTCATCTGGTAAAGGCTCATTAAAATCATCGCTCATCCAGATTTGCCCCTCATGCAACCCAGCCACACGCTGAAACCCTAACTGTTGAGATAGTTGAACTGATTTATTTTTAGCCGCTCGAATAAAGCTGAGTACCTCCGCTAATAAAGGCTCTGGCATTGAATTTAATTCATTTACAATCGTTTCTACAGTGATCATTTCTTATACTCTTGCTAATTAATTTGGTAATTGCTTACTTGCAAAAATTGACCGCCATATTTCACCCAATCTGTCATATCAACCACTTTATCCTCGTCATAGCCAGACGGAGATCCAAAATCAGCATCAATTTCTGCTTGCTCATCATCACTCACATAGGGCAGAAGAAAATCAGTACGCCGCGCCGCAAAAACTAGACAAGCTTGAATATCAGCTAGCTCTAAATCAGGAAAATCTTCTAGGATTTCAGTAATACTTACATTTTTCGACAGCATTTCTAAAATATCAGTCACCCGAATTCGCATCCCTCGAATACAAGGACGACCACCACATTGTCCAGCAGTTTGCGTAATACGAGTTAGCAGACTATTTTTTAAGTTCATAAGATTTTTCTTTGAGCTTACCTAGTTTAATCTTAACGTCAGTAGGAACTGTTTAATTTTGTATTGGATAGATAATTTGAAATAGCAGAGCGATCGCTAACCAAATGATTTAAGTAATCGCCTAATATAAAATTTATTAGCCGCAAGCAACCCTTTATCAACATTAGTCCTCCGAATGGTTTTATGTGGCGATCGCATCTAGCTCGAAGTTTACATCAACATCGCAATCAACCCGAAGCAAGGTTTTTACAACTTGCCACGATTGATTTGGAGCAACGTCCACGCAATCGCACAGTCGTATTTCGCGGCTTTCTCGAAAATAGCGATCGCTTTCCTGATTGCCTAAAAATCGTTACAGACTCGCGCAGTCAGAAGATTGAGCAAATTAAGGCTAATCCTTGGGCGGAGGTAAATTGGTATTTCACGAAAACGCGATCGCAATTTCGGATTTTTGGCAACCTAATATTGGTTGATAATGCATGTTCAGATTTAGAATTACAAACAGCGCGATCGGCTGCATGGCAAGCGCTCTCGGAACCAGCTAGAATGCAGTTTGCATGGGCGCATCCAAGGGAGCCGAGAGTTGATTTTCTAGAGATAGCGCTACCCGATCCTATTCAGCCTCTTGATACTTTTTGTTTGCTTTTGCTAAATCCCACCGAATGCGATCGCCTCGAATTACGCGGAACGCCCCAAAACCGCTGGATATATCTACGCGATGAGCAAGGAAATTGGACAGAGCAAGAAGTCAACCCATAACCCCAAGATAAAAGACGGTGCGAAGCGCCGCCTTTCATCTTTGAGGTTGATAACTCATCCATTCTGGCTTAGGATGCGTATGTATAGTAACGAAGCTTATTCACTTTCCCTATGAAACTCTCCGAGCAAACCGATGTAGAAATACTGCAAGCTTGGCGATCGGGAAGCAGTCAAGCTTTTGGCATCTTTTACGATCGCTATGGTGAGTTGGTTTACCGCTTATCATTAAGGATCTTAGGTAGCCCCCAAGAGGCGGAAGACCTCACCCAAGAGATCTTCATTTTGCTTAGTCGCAATAGTACTTACGACAGTAAGCGCGGTTCGATCTCCACTTTTTTGACAGTCTTGACCCGATCGCGAGCGATTGACCGCATTCGTAAAACGCGATCGCAACAACAGCATCTCCAAAAATGGGAACAGGGTATTGCTTCAGAACTTGACATCAGAACCTCATCACTCATGGAAAATGCGTCACTTGCCGAACGTTCAGAAAAAGTGAAATTAGCCTTGGCAAAGTTGCCTGCCAATCATCGCCAAGTATTAGAAATGGCATATTTTGATGGACTCAGCCAATCTGAAATTGCTAAAATGCTAGGTGCTCCATTGGGGACGGTCAAGTCTTGGGCGCGAAATGGATTGATTCGATTGAGAGAAAGTTTGCAGGATACGTTGGAGTGATTATGACGACACCACAAAATAAATATCCCCATGAATGGGAAGAACTATTAGCAGGATATGTATTAGGAGATCTCGATCCTGAAGAAGTTATCGAGATGCATAAAATTATCCTAGAGCATCCAGACATAGTCACAAAAATCGATCTCTTTCAAGAAACGTTAGCAATGCTGCCTCTGGGCTTGAGCGAAACCTATCCAGCCAAAAATCTTCGCGATCGCATTGCTGCACAGGCTATCCCAATCACCGTAGAAAATCTATTAACAGATCCATTAGATCCATCGATAGACTCATTAAATGATCTCTTAGTACCAATTAATCGATCGCCTCGACGCAGAAATCTCTGGAAATTAGCCACGATTGGTTTAAGTAGCATAGGTGCGATCGCATTAATTGCTCTCGGTTTTGACAATTATCAAATGCGCCAACAGATCGCTACTAATCAAATTGAGTTGCAAAAACATCGCGAAACCATTGCAATGCTGCAAGGTTCTGACAATCGCATGATCTCACTTAAAGGGATGGGCGCAATTCCTACGGCTACTGGAAGTGTGATGATTGCGCCTACTGAAAAAACCGCCATGATCAGCATTCAGAATCTGATGCCAATTCCTCAAGACAATAGTTATCGGCTTTGGGCGATCGTTGATGGCAAAAAGGTCGATTGCGCTCAATTCCGTCCTGATGAGCAGGGCAAAGTTTTTGTGAAAGTGCCACTAGGTAATGCCCTTAAACAAACTACGACCTTAATTATCACGATTGAGCCAAACAAAGATATGCCTGAACCCACAGGTGAAATGGTCATGAAAGGCGAAGTGTAATTATAAGGAACCAATTTGTTTGTGGCGCGGCGAAGCCGCGCCACAAACAAATTGGTTCCTTATTTTATTTGAAGTTAGTTCATCCAATTTGCTAGCTCATTCGTATATCCAATAAGTAACCCTCGAAAGGATTACTCCACCTCAACTTTTTGGAATGAGAGCTTACAACGATGAACTATAGATTTCTTGGACTTATTGCTGGTTTGGCTTTGACTGCTGGAATTGTTTCATGTTCTGCTACCCCCACCACACCTGAAGCAACTCCTGCGACTCAATCCACTCCATCTGCCAAGCCTGCTGACGCGATGAAAGGCGATGCAATGAAAGATAAAACTGGCGACGCGATGAAGAATGATGCGATGAAAGGTGATGCCATGAAGGATGGTAAGCCTGCTGATGCAATGAAAGATAAAACTGGCGACGCAATGAAGAATGAGGCAAAGCCTGCTGATGCGATGAAGAATGATGCCATGAAAGGCGATGCGATGAAAGATGGTAAGCCTGCTGACGCAATGAAGAATGACGCGATGAAAGGTGATGCCATGAAAGATGGTAAACCTGCTGATGCACCCAAACAATAGCCTATAGCGTTTTGCAAATGAGTACCTACTCATTTGCAAAACAAATGCAGAACACGCTCATGAATTGTCTCTAGGATAAATTATCAACACATCTATAAATTTATGATTGCAAAAAATTTAAGTTTGGCTACTGCGGCAGTAGTTTTAATATTGGGATGTGCTTCTATCCCAACAAACAGCCAAAAAACTTCTCAAGCAGAAGCGATTTCTACACCAGCTGCTTCTGCTCCTCTAGAAACTAATACAAAAGCCAATACCAAATCGAGATCTGGAAGTTTTATAAGTGCTGAGCATACCACTAACGGCAAGGCTAGCATTGTTCAAGAAAATGGAACTTATTTCATTGAACTTAATGAAGGGTTTAAGACATCAGAAAATGGCCCAGATCTTTTTGTGGTTTTACATCGATCGCCAAATATTCTGAATATATCTAAACCACCTGACTTTGCGATCGCTGAGGGGGATTATGCATTAATTGCTCCTCTCAAAAGTTTTAATGGTAAGCAGCGCTACGAGATTCCCAAGAATGTTCAACCAGATAGTTACAAGTCTGTAGCAATTTGGTGTCGTAAGTTTAACGCTACTTTTGGCTTTGCTCCTTTGTCATGAGTCTAAAAAACATTCAAGAACTCATCTTGTTCTTAAGGCTACCCTATACACTCAAGTCAATTTGTCTTCGTTGTGATTTATCTAAGCCCCCTAAATCCCCCAATTCTGGGGGACTTTGAAAGACTGTTATTTTCTTGTTCCCCCAGAATTGGGGCTAGGGGGCTTAGATAAATGTTGACTTAACTGGTGGGTTGATGACTTGTGTGTAGACGGTAGGTTCTTAAGGAGAATCTAATCAATTCCTCAATGAATTTTAATGTTGGGGCTGTATATAAAGTTTAGCAATCATCAATAATTTAATTGGGAGACCATATTGTGAATGTAAGATTGCTGCGCCGCCGTCGTTTTTTAACTTATTTGGGCTTAGGAGCTGTAGGAATTGGGAGTGCCGCATGTGCTGCTCAAATCGGCTCGACAAATCCACCTACAGCGATCGCTTCTAAAACATCTGTAGAATCAAATCCTACCGCTGCTACTACCAAACCAAATAATTCAGAAGTTAAAGCTGTGGATGAAAAATCTAAAGCAAGTAGTCAAAAATTGCCAGAGTTCCAAGGCATTTCTCAATGGTTAAATTCTAATCCTTTGACTATTCAGGAACTAAAGGGAAATGTCGTCTTGATTCAGTTCTGGACTTTTAGCTGCATCAACTGCCAGCGCACATTACCCTATGTTACAAAATGGCACGATCGCTATGCTTCCAAAGGATTAAAGATTATTGGCGTGCATACCCCAGAGTTTGCCTTTGAGCGCGATGCGAATAATATCAAAGATGCCATGCAAAAACACGGTATCCTTTATCCAGTTCCCATTGACAACGAGTTTAAAACTTGGAAAGCCTATGGAAATGAATATTGGCCGCATCTGTATTTAGCCGATCGCCAAGGTAATCTCGTCTATGACCACATTGGCGAAGGCGCGTATGATCGCACAGAGCAAACCATCAAGCAATTACTAGGCTAGGATTTAAGCGCATGTCGCTCTCACTTTCGCCATTATCAATCGGTTTAGCAATATTAGGTGGTTTATTAACTGCTTTCTCACCATGTATTTTGCCGATTTTGCCGATCGTCGTTGGTAGGTCGTTGCAAACTCATCGCTATGGACCATTGGCTCTAGTAGCTGGATTGATTAGCGGATTTGCGATCGCGGGCAGCTTGTTAGGAATTGCGAGTAACTGGCTCACAGATTTAAGCAATATTATTCGGAATTTTGCGATCTTCTTTTTGCTAGCGTTGGGCTTACTATCGATTTTCCCGAAATTGGGCTATCTCTTAATCAGCAAAGTATCTAGCAAATTCCCTGCATTTAAAGTCAAAGAGCCGACCAAGGTTAACTTAGGAGGAGAATTTTGGTTGGGCGCACAATTAGGCTTGTTATGGACACCTTGTGCTGGCCCCGTACTAGGCAGCATTTTAATTCTCGCCGCCGCTGACCATGAGATCTTCACCGCTTTTATTTTGCTGCTTGTCTATGGATTAGGAACAGGATTGCCGATATTATTGCTTGCCTATGCGAGTCGGTACTTTAGTAAATCATTCTTGAAATTGCGATCGCGTAGCCAACTTTTGCAAAAAATAGGTGGCGTGATGATCTCTCTTACGGCGATCGCGATTCTTTTAGGCTGGGATGTAAAGATACAGCTTTGGTTAGCGCCATATTTCCCGACCTTACCTTTATAAAGTCCTATCAGTAAAATAAATTTCTTGTGGCGGGGCGAAGCCGCGCCACAAGAAATTTGGTTCTTTATTAAATCGCAGAACCCTAACAAATCAGTAACAAATCATGAGTAAGAAACCTTCCCCTACGCCCAAACAAGCGATCGTTGCTAAGTCATTCCATTCCTTTAATTTGATCGCGCTGATTTTGATGACAGCTAGCGGACTGCAAATTTATAATGCCAATCCAGTCTTTGGTGGACGTGCGGGTTGGCGATTTCCCAAAGAATTACTTTTAGGCGGGTGGCTAGGTGCAGGAAGAAATTGGCATTTCGCCTCAATGTGGCTATTTTCGATGAGCCTACTGATTTATGGCATCTACATTTTTATTACCCGCCGTTGGAAGCATCGATTTGCTTCTGACAAAGATATTCAAGCGATTCAAGCTGCAAATCCTAAGCGCAAAACCTATGCTTGGCATCGCATTGCTTATACAGCGATCGTGCCAATTTTGCTGTTAGCAATTCTCTCTGGTTTATGCATGTACAAGCCCGTGCAATTTGCATGGATTTCAGGCTTATTCGGCAGTTGGCAAAATCTCCGTGTCGCTCATTTCCTGACGATTCCGATTGTGCTGATTTTTGCGATCGTTCATATTTTTCTATCCTTTAGAGTGGGCGGTTTGAAGATGATTCGGTCTATGTTCATTTAGAAAAGCCCTCATCCCCCAGCCCCTTCTCCCGCAGGAGAAGGGGAGCAAGAGTTTATTTCTTATTCCCCTCTCCTGCGGGAGAGGGGCTAGGGGTGAGGGGAATTCTCTGCTTTATTTATTCATAAAGGTTATAAAAAAATGCAATTTGATAAACATCTGCACCGTCGGGTTTCACGTCGTCAGCTAATGCAATATGCTGGCTTGTCGAGTATGGGCTTATTTTTGGGAAGCTGCTCTAGTGACTCCAGTAAAGTCAGTCCGATTTTTAAGCCGCTCAACCAGCAATCAGGAAATGTGAGAGCTTTATTTGAGCCGCTCAACCAAAGCATTGAAGAGTTGATTTTTCAGGCAAAAACGCCTAGCCCAGAATATCCAATTAGTGCGATCGAGCCTAATGCATTATTGATTAACTCTTTTGATACCACACCTGTCATCAATCCCAATTCATTTAAATTAATAGTTGACGGTGCTGTGGAACGTCCCATGCAATTGAGCATGAAAGATATTCAAACATTGCCATTATTCTCAATGGTGATTCGACATGTATGTGTAGAAGGTTGGGCTGCGATCGTGCAGTGGGGAGGCGTGCGTCTATACGATCTTGCGAAGTTAGTTCAACCAAAGGCAGGAGCGCGTTATGTCTATTTTGAGTCCGCCGATAATTATTATGAGAGTTGGGATATAGCTTCGGCTTTACATCCCCAGACTTTACTTGCCTATCAAAAAAATGGTCAAGATCTCCCAATTGAGAATGGCGCACCTTTACGTTTGGCTTCTCCAATTAAGCTCGGCTACAAGCTATCAAAATGGGTGATTCGCGTTACCTTCACCAATGAACTTGTCCCACAACGTAGAGGCTATTGGGAAGATGAGGGCTACGAATGGTTTGCAGGCTTGTAACTTCATTGTTTGCAGCACTTCGCGCTTCAGTCTGAACCGAAATAACCAAAAGATAATAGCGGCGCTTCGCGCCGCTATTATCTTTTGGTTTTTATGAATCGTACTGATTCCGTTCAGGCTGACTTTCAGCCGCTAAGAATACGATCAAAACAATAGCGCCTACAAAAGGAATGAATGCTATTAATAGCCACCAACCACTTCGACCCGTATCGTGGAGTCTTCTAATACCTGCTGCAACGCCAGGCACTAAAATAGCTAGAGAATAAAGACCACCAAGTAAACCAATTCCTGATCCTGGAAGAGTTAAACGTAGTACTCCATCAATAATCCCTAGCACAAGAGCAAACAGAAAATTGAATAAAACAAAGTACCAGTACTCATTTCGCTTTGACCTTCCATCAAAATCTTTATACTTTTTTAAAGCCAGTAAATACCATTCCATGGGTTATCTCCTTGTAAATCCTTATAAATATTTGTAATTCCACAGGTTCTCGACTATAACAGTTTTCTGTTAATTAAACGTCTGCGTTTCAGCTTAAGAAAACTATCCCAAAATATTAGTAGATATAGATTAAAAATCCATGAAATCAAATAATCTGTTAAATGTCAACTAACTTGTCTGGTGGCGACAATTAACTTGGCTGGTTGAGAGAAGAAAAAATAATTGACGCAACAGCAAATGACACTTAGTTGAGACAACGAACAGTAGCCACCTGTTTGCGAAAACTATCAGCCTGAATCTCAATAATCAGAGCATGGTGCAAGAGGCGATCAACCAAAGCAACAGTCATAACCGAATCAGTAAAAATTCTCTAAAATCTGAAATGGCACTTTATTTATTCGCTTGTCCCTTAGCGATCGCACTCTATCGTAGGCATTATTCACCAATAGATCTAATTGTCTATTTTATTCTCGATTAATTTGCTCAAATAGAGATTTAATTTGTTCATCATCACTCCGATCGATGGGAACTGTAATTAGTTTAACTTTACTATTTGTCCCCTATGTCAATTAGATGATTTTGACTTTGGAGGCAGCTTCTGTTGCTTTTTTACGGGATTCTATGGCATCTTTTCCTTTAGCCAAAGCGATACCCATGCGTCGGTAGGGACGAGAATCTGGTTTACCAAATAAACGGATTTCCGTGTTAGGAATCGCAAGGGCTTCTTCTACACCTGTAAAAGAAATATTGTCACTGGTTTCGCTGGCAAGAATGACAGCACTGGCCGAAGGACTGAGCAATTCAATCGTGGGAATCGGCAAGCCTAAAATCGCGCGTAAATGGAGTTCAAATTCGTTAAGATTTTGGGAAATGAGGGTAACCATTCCTGTGTCGTGGGGACGGGGGGATAGTTCAGAGAAAATTACTTCGTCTTTAGTGATGAAAAATTCCACGCCGAAAAGCCCTGCGCCGCCGAGTTTATCGGTGACTTGGCGCGCAATGTCCTGTGCATCTTTGACTTGGGCAGAGGTCAAGCCGACGGGTTGCCATGACTCTTGGTAGTCACCCCGTTCCTGACGATGTCCGATCGCCTCACAAAATAGCGTCTCTCCCTGCCATTGGCGGATGGTCAACAGGGTAATTTCGACTTCAAAATTGATGAATTCTTCGATGATGATTTTAGCGGTGTCGCCCCGCCCTCCAGCGATCGCATAATCCCACGCTTTTTCTAGGTCGTCGGTGGAATTGACGACAGATTGACCCTTACCAGAGGAGGACATGACGGGTTTAATCACATTCGGGAACCCAATTTCAGCGGCAACGGTTTTCAATTCATCAAAGCTGGTGGCGTAGGCATATTTGGCAGTACGTAAGCCCAATTCATTACTTGCTAAATCTCGAATGCGATCGCGGTTCATCGTGAAGTTGGTAGCGGCGGCGGTGGGAATGACTGTGTAACCTTGCGCCTCCATTTCGAGCAGTTTCTCGGTACGGATTGCTTCCACTTCTGGCACGATCAAATCAGGTTGATACTTTTTCACAATGGCTTCGAGGGCATCACCATCTAACATCGAAATAACTTCTCGATAATCGGCAACTTGCATCGCAGGTGCATTGTCATAGCGATCGACCGCAATCACGGTATTACCGAGTCTTTGGGCGGCAATTGCAACCTCCTTACCTAGTTCGCCAGAGCCAAGAAGCATGATTTTTTTTGGTAATGCGATCGCCATTGAATTTACCTTATTATTGAACAAAACAGTCGTATCATAACGTTTTTAGCTTTGCAAACTCATTTCTCAAAACTCCTCGTAGGTAAACGCCCTTAGTGGTGCAGAAAAGTCTTGAAAGAGTTGACACACATAGATTCTCATAATGAGACAGGAGATAGGGAAAGGGCAAAACATGAGATACTCAAGTTCCTCAACAAAAGTTCTCATGCAAATACCCCACCTCTATCTTCAACTACAACAACAAATGCGTCAATGGATTAAGCCAAAAGACAAACGACATCTGCAAGGATTTGCTGAGGCAGTAGCCGCAATATTACAATCAGGAAGTGCAAGTCTTAGTCATTGGTTGCCCTATTTGAGCCATCGGGACTGCAAAGCAAGGAGCCAAATGGAAAGACTAAACTACTTTGTGCATAATCCGCACATCATCCCTGAAACATTCTATAACCCATTGCTGAAGCACTTTCTGCAAGCATTTGCAGGAGCATCGTTAGAACTGGTTCTAGATACGAGTATGCTGTGGGATAAATTTTGTTTAATAGAAGTATGCTTGATTTGGGGAGGAAGGTCGATTGGCTTGGCGCAAGTAGTGCTGGAACATCGCAGTGCCACAGTTGGCTTTGAGGATTATCGTCCAGTATTAGAACAAGTACTCACCCTATTGCCACCGCAAAGCACGGTGACCTTACTTGCCGACCGAGGTTTTGAACATGGGGAATTAATCCGTT
>NZ_BBJB01000023.1 GCF_016584665.1 Pseudanabaena sp. lw0831 | reverse complement strand
CGCCGACTCTCCCTTTTTAATAGAATAGCGGCGCGAAGCGCCGCCATTCTATTTTTGGTCTTCGAGCATTGTTATAAAAAACAAAATCAGTTTCATAATTAGAATTGCTACTTTTTTGTATAACCAACAGGAAGTTTGTCTTGAAACGATCGCTAAAAATATTAGGTTGTTTGAATTTGTGCGTAATACTCACAAGCATCATGTCAGTATTACCTGCGATCGCGGTTAATCCCAACACAAATATAGTGCAGCCTCTCAAAGCAAACAAAGCCGATAAACGTGCCGCCGAAGAATATCGCCAAGTGGGACTTGCCTATCGCCAACAAGAACGCTTTGATGACGCGATCGACGCTTTGCAAAAATCAGTTGCGCTCGATCCCAGTAATCTCGATGGGCGGATTATTCTCGGCTGGACACAGCACCTTTCTAAAAAATATGATGCGGCGGCTACATCTCTGTGGGAAGCAATTTATTTGTCACCAACATCACTGCAAGCATTTAATGCGATCGGCATCGTTTACCTAGTGCGTGGCGATTTATCGCAATCTGTAGTTCTCCATAGCTGGGCGGCACTGCTTAAGACCGATAACGAGATCGCCCATTATAATCTCAGTCTGGCTTATCAACGCTTAAAACAATACGATCTAGCGATCGCCTATGCTCAGAAAGCGATCGAACTTGAACCGAATAACCCACATCCCTTTGTTGCTAATGCGATCGCGCAATGGACATCAGGCGATCAGACTAGTGCCAAAAAAACTTTTCGTCAGGCGATCGGGGTTGATCCTCGATATCGCAGTCCTGAATATTTAAACTTTCTTAACGAAGCAGGTTTTAGTAATGATCAAATTCAAACTGCAAAACAAGTTTTAGCAAGCTCATAAACTGCCCTAACCTATTCATAGAGTTTATGTCTCGACTTGATTGGCTATAACAATAATTCTCGAAAGTGTGACTACACTTTCGAGAATTGGTATTTTTCTATTGGAAATATGTGATTATTGCGATCGCACCTGTAATAGTGGTGGGTAAGCTATTATTACTTATTTAGTTTAAGATCTTTTAGAAGCTAAAAGATCTTGTTTGGGTAGAGCAACACAGAGGATAGATCGTGGAAAACCCAAGAACATTTCGTATAGATCGCGGCATCGGTCAATATGACTTTAATGATTATTACGCTGTGTTGGGCTTACCACTGACAGCGGAATCTTCTCTTGTGCGTAGGCGATATCTTCTAATTGCCAAATGCCTTCACCCTGATATTCATGGGCGATCAAATTCTGAGAAGGAAGTAGCTACTCAATATCTATCTAAGCTAGTTAATCCTGCTTACAATGTGCTTTCCCAAGAACGGGAGCGAACAGAATATTCAGCAATTCTAAAATTGCTAGGCAAACGCCTAATGAAGCGCAATCAAAAATTTGTGCCTCAGGCAGACATTGCCCAACGATATTTAATTTCCTCAAAAGACTTTAATTATGAACAAAATGTTCATGAAATAGCCAAAGTCCAGTATCAAGATCTAGGTCAAGCCTTAGAAAAAATTGCTTTGTTAAGTGAGCTGAATTTAATACATATTCTGCTGCAAGAGGGTTACAAACCTGCGCCAAGCTCGCCAAGTGCAAGTTCTTCCTCCTATACATCTTCTGTACAGCCTGCTAGTGACGACACCAGAATTCAAACTGGCAATTCAGGCGTTCATAGAGCTAGTTCATCTAGTAATGCGGGTGCTAATAACACTGGGGTTAATAGAGCAGGAGCATCTTATTCCAGCTCAGGCAGCAGCTATCAAATGCGAAGTGAGGCTCAATCACCATTGCGTAACAACAGTAATGCAGGTAATGCTTCAGCAAAAAATACCAGTCAAGCTAGTAATACCAGTCAAGATAACAATAAAAGCAATGCTACTAATGGCTCACTTAATCAATATATTCGCCAAGCTGAAAGCTACATCAATCAAAAATTATGGGCTTCAGCTCTAAAGGAACTGCGTAGTGCCATCCAACTTGATTGCAACAATAGTAAATGTCATGCTTTGTTGGGATTTGTCTATATGAATCAAAAATTATCAGGCATGGCAAAAGTGAGCTTTCTGCAAGCTTTGAAACTTAATCCTGATGAACCCTTAGCCAAACAATATATTGACCAAGTCAGTGGTACAAATTCTGGCGGCACTAATGGAGCAAAACCAGATCCTAAAGCCAAGAATGACAAAAAGGGTGGATTTTTTGGTTGGTTAGGTGGTGGTTAGTTGGGGACTACAGGCTGCGCAAAGTGCGGCTAGTAGTGGTTGCACTATGGAAAAATTATTGCAAACAGAAATTAAATTAGCGATCCAACAAAAAGCGATCGCCCTTGGTTTTAGTAAAGTTGGGATAGCTAAGGCAGAGTCTGGTATCGAAGCAGAGCGTTTACAGGAATGGCTAGCACTGGGATATCAAGCGGATATGGATTGGATGACAAATCCCAAGCGGCAAGATATTACGCAGGTAATGGAAGGAGTTAAGTCAGTAATTTGTGTGGCTTTAAATTACTACACACCGCACCAACATTCAGAAGATCGCAACGTTGGCAAAATTTCCCGCTATGGTTGGGGAAGAGACTATCACAAGGTTTTGACCAAGAAACTTAAGGCTTTAGCAACTTGGTTAAATACTCAAGGGGAGAATATTCAAACTCGTTATTATGTGGATACTGGCCCGATCTCGGAAAAAGCCTTTGCTCAAAGGGCGGGGATCGGTTGGATTGGCAAGCATAGTAATGTGATTACGCGGGACTATGGTTCTTGGTTATTTTTGGGAGAAGTGTTAACTAACCTAGAATTAGAGCCTGATGTACCACATACCGATCATTGCGGTACTTGTACTCGCTGCATTGATGCTTGTCCGACGGGTGCGATCGCGCAGCCATTTGTGGTCGATGCCAATCGCTGTATTGCTTTTCACACAATTGAAAATAAAGCCGCACAAATTCCCGTTGCGATCGCGAATAATTTACAAAACTGGGTGGCAGGCTGTGATATTTGCCAAGATGTTTGCCCGTGGAATCAACGTTTTGCTCAAGAAACCTTAGAGTCTGATTTTCAACCTTTTCCCTACAATGTTGATCCTCAGCTAGAGGATCTAGCAAATATGACTGAGGAGGAATGGGATCAAAATTTTACAGGCTCGGCTCTGAGAAGGATTAAACGCGATCGCTGGCAACGCAATGCCAAAACAGCGATCGACTCAGCCATTTAGCTTGTGTAGATTTATTTAATAAAACAGCTTAAATTAGAATCATCTTCAAACATCAATTTGAGTAATTAAACCATCTTGGCAGATCTAAAGATTGTTCGACATATTAAAGACGGTGCTGAGCGTTGGAATGCTTGGCGCGAAAAAACGCAGCCTGAGACAATCGACTTGCAAAAAGCCGACTTATCTGGGCTGAAGCTAGTCGGTGCAAATCTGTCACAAGTAAACTTAAGTAAAGCCAACTTTAGTAAGGCTGATTTAAATCAAGCAGATCTATCGGGAGCGAATTTAAGTGAAGCTGCATTCGTAAATTCCAATTTGAAGGGAGCCAATTTAAGTGGCGCAATTTTACATCAGGTAAATTTTGGTCAAGCAAATCTTCAGGATGTCAATCTGACTGGTACGGATCTGCGATCGCTAGACCTGAGAGGCATAAATATTGGAGTTGCCAATCTCAGTGGCGCAGACTTACGCGGCGTAAATCTCAGTGGGGAAAGTTTCAAAAGTGCCAATCTCAGCGGCGCAAATCTTAGTGGTTCAAATCTCCAAAACACAGATTTTAGTGGCGCGAACTTAAGCAATGTGAACTTGAGTAGAGCCAAGCTAAATCGAGCCAAATTAAGGGGAGCATTATTAACCCGTGCAAATTTATGTGGAGCATCCCTTGATTTTGCCGATATCAGTATGGCGGGATGTCTGATGGCAAATTTTAGCGAGGCAATTTTAAACAATGCAATTTTGAACAACGCAAACTTGGGCGGCGCGATTTTAAGTGGAGCACAACTAGTCGGGGCATCTCTATGTAATACATTTTTGAACGATGCTTCTATGAGTCTTGCTAACTTCACTAAAGCTAATCTCAGTGATGCCGATCTCAGTCAAGCCTATATGTATAGAGCAATTTTGTCGCAGTCAACCTGTGTCGAAACTAAATTTCGACATGCTGAGATGCAGGAAGTTGACTTAAGTATGGCAATTCTCAAAAAAGCAAATTTTGCGATCGCAAATCTACAAAAAGCTTACTTTGGCGGTGCAGATTTGAGTGGCGCGGTCTTAATTGGAACTAATTTAGAGAATGCGAATCTGGCTAATGCTAATTTAACTGATGTAGTTATCGAAAGCACTATTTGGACAGACGCAAATCTCCAAGGTGTGATTGGGCTTTCTCAATAATTCCGAACATTTACAGCGCTTTGCGCTCAAACCCGAACCAAGAAATTTTTTGAAAGTGTTGCGAAGAAACACTTTCAAAAAATTTCTTGGTTCGTTTGATCGAAAATTGCTGTATAAAGAGAGATGGCGCGAAGCGCCGCCTCCCTTCATAAATGTTGGGATTCAGGAGCAAGTCATTTTTGAAATTCTGTAAGGATTAGCATGGGAAGCATTGCATATTTGGATTGTCCGACAGGAATTGCGGGTGATATGTGTCTAGGTGCGCTGGTGAGTGCGGGTGTACCTTTAGAGTATTTACAAGATATTGTTCATAAATTAGGACTCGATCGCGAAGTTAAGTTATGGACAGAATCCGTTTATCGTGGCGGTATCGAAGCTACAAAATTGCATGTCGAATTATTAAACTATAACGGCGAAGAGCCACCCACCGTTGCGATTGAACAGACTCATTCTCATTCCGATCATGTTCATTCCCATAGTGATGAAGAACATAGTCATGATTTCCATACTCATGAGCATTCTCATAAAGATGATTCCCATCCAGTGCATCGCCACTTACCTGATATTGAGAAGATCATTCGTAATGCTAAATTACCAAAACAGGTTGAAGTTTGGAGCTTAGCAACATTTAAAGAACTAGCGATCGCTGAAGGTGCAGTGCATGGAATCGCTCCAGAAGCGGTACATTTTCATGAAGTGGGTGCAATCGATGCGATCATCGATATTGTCTGTACCTGTGCAGGATTTGCTTGGCTGGAAGTTGACAAAATCTATTGCTCAGCATTGCCTGCGGGTGGCGGCTATGTCGATTGCGATCATGGCAAGATGCCTGTGCCAGCCCCTGCCACATTAAAATTATGGGAAATGCATGAGGTGACTACATTTGATAATGGGATTAGAAAAGAATTAGTAACTCCCACTGGAGCCGCGATCGCAGTCACGCTCTGTGAAAAATTTGGCGAAGTTCCCTTAATGAAAATCAAAAAAGTGGGTCTGGGTGCAGGTACGCAGGATTTAGAAATTCCCAACGCTTTGCGTTTGTGGATTGGTAAGAGCAAAAAAAAAATCTTGAAATAAAGAAGCATCGGGCAACGTCCGATGCTTCTTTATTTCAAGATTTTCAAAGTATAGAAACGATAGCTATTCTCGAAACGCAAGTTGATGATATGACTGCTCAGGCGATCGCCTATACGATGGAGCAGTTATTGCAGAATGGCGCGTTAGACGTTTATACCCAAGCGATCGGAATGAAGAAATCGCGCAATGGCATCTTGATAACGGTAATTTGTCCTTTCGATCGTCAATCTATTTGTGAACAAATTCTCTTTTGCGAAACTTGCACTCTTGGCATTAGATATCGCTTACAAGAGCGCAAAATTCTCTATCGTGAAATCCATGAAGTAGAAACAGAATATGGTAAAGCAAGAGTTAAGATTGCATGGCGCGACGGATTCTGTACAATTCAACCAGAGTATGAGGACTGTGCAAAGTTGGCGCGATCGCAAAATATTCCATTAACACAAGTGCAAGAAATAGTTAAGATTGCAGGAGAGGATTTTTTAGAAGTTTTGCGCGATCGTAAAGATAGCTAGTACAGCAATTCCCTATGGCTCTATCCCCAACTCTCGCAAACGTTGTTCTAAATACTTAGCTCGTTGCTCAGATTGTTCTGCATCAGTGAGTATCCAGTTCTCATTATAATCGTAAAATCTTAACCACAAACGCTGAACTCCTTTATACTCACCTTCCCATAAACCGATGCCTAACTCAATTTCGGTCATCCATACTTTTAGTTCTGTGAGATCTTTTTCTACATAGCGATCGCTCTGTAAAGTAAACACCCTCATTTGATCGGTATAGCGACTGAATACCACATAGTAAGGAATTCGCAAGATCTTTTCATACACTTCCCATTTCGATGGGGGCTTTTCGGTATTGCCATTGTGAGAAATTTGCTCTCTTGAATGTGATTTGCCTAAGTCCTCTTTTTCGGTGCTGGGTGATAATAGCTCCACAACAATATGGGGACTAACGCCTTCTTGCCAGATCACATAACTTAGCCGCAGATCTTGATCGTCATAGAGTTTGGGTACACCAACCACACCGAACCAATCGGGGCGCTTATACCAATTTTGGTGATGCACATTATAATAAAGATTCAGATCGCTGGAGCTAAATATGCGATCGCTTTTGTAATTCGCAGGACAAAATGTTAGCCATAAAAGCTCAGACTGAAAACCATGAAATTGATCCACCCCAAGTTCCTCATGGTTTTCGCTTGGCAAGTCATACATTGTCGGCAATGTCTCTCTAGGAGAAAGTGGAGGATCGCTCTGTTCAGTTGGATACTTGAGTCGATACATAAGTTGTCTACTAACTCATTCTAATCTTGGATCATACCAGAGAATTAAAACTGATTTTGGGGTTTTCACCGCCTACGGTGATGAAAACCCCAAAATCGGTTTCATTATGAAGTGCGATCGCCTGAAGTCAGTACTAGCTTCAATTTGAGGTCTATTAGATTAATATCAGCTAAACCAATCTGTACATCACCTTCTAAAACAATGCCTGTACTGATTAAGCGATCAAGTAGTTCCAAAATAGATGACTCACTGGATGATTTGTCGGGATAATATGCACCACGCTTAGGCAGAAGTTTACCAAATTCACCTAAATCAAGATTCAGGTCTTCAGGATCGATATCGAGAACTTCACAAAGATTAAAAATCTGCTGCTCTAAAGCTTGCAAGCTATCAGCGGCTTTCTCGATTTCAGACTCAGTTAATTTTTCGGCATCCATCCGTCGAATTACTTGAGCTTCCATTAACTGACGCAACAATTCCACCAATGTGAGGATCAATGGGGCAAGTCCAGATTTTTTGGGTTTGACGATTAAACTATCAGTACTATCAGTCATTTGAGAATTCCACAAGCTTCTTAGCGTAGTAGTTTAGAGCAGGTTGCGGCGCGAAGCGCCGCATTTTAGATCTTGCCATGAGCAATTGTCCAAGTTTGATCTGCCATCGAGTCAAGCTCGTCAGGATCATGGGTAACGACAAGGATTGTCCAATTTTTTTTGAGTTCTTGCAAGATACCGAGAATTTGCTTACGCATTGACCAATCTAAGCCTGCGGTTGGCTCATCTAGCAGTAACAAGCTGGGCTGACGAATTAACTGCACAGCGAGAGCTAATCGCCTCTGCTGACCACCACTGAGAGACTGCGGGGAATTGTTGGGATTAAGATGACTTAAGCCTACAGAACTTAATGCTCCTTGTATGCGATCGCTATCTAGATCAATATGTCCTAATCTTAATTCTTCTAAAATTGTGCTCCCACAAAAATGACGCTCAGGAAACTGAAATACTAACCCGCATATTTGTTGTAAGTGATCGGGCATCAGTTCTTGAGATTTCCAATAAATGCTGCCGCTATTCCATTGGACAAACCCAGCCAAAATTTCCAGTAACGTACTTTTGCCAGAACCGCTTGGTCCGATCATCAAGCCCAATTGCCGATCTTGTAACTCAAAGGATATGTTGTTGAGAATTGCTTCAGGAGTGGCGGGAGGATGATAGCAAAGATTGCGGATGGAGAGCATAAAATTTTTGAAGGTTAGAATGGCAAAGCTTAGCTTTGCCATTCTAACCTTCAATGCAAACCCAAAGAAGTATTGGCGGCGCTTCGCGCCGCCAATACTTCTTTGGGTTTGTTCGATCAAAACCGCCACAAGAAGGGTCGCAGGGCGAAGCCCCGCAATGGGTTTTATATTCTTATTCGTGGCAAATTTGAAAGCAAATTGCTGTAAATGCTAACTGGATAATTTTGCTAGTTCTTGGCAGGCAATTTGATATTGCTCCTCAATTTCTGCTAATAGTTCTGGTAAGCCTTGATTGTCTCCGCGTTTGCTCTTTAGCTCGACTTCGAGACAGAGCTTGCCCAATGCTTTAGCGCCCAAAATATTACTACTGCCTTTCATGGTATGGGCATTATAGCCAACCTCTTGGAGATTGTTATTAGCGATCGCCTGTCGAAGATTTTGCAATAGTATCGGTGCTTCTTCGATTGTGAATAGGTTAATCATCCGCCCAATTAGCTTAGGATTAATTTGTTCAAGATTCATGACAGCGGCTGGATCAATTACTGAAGAAATGATTTCTTTTGCGGCTGGATCTACGCTCTCATGATCAAATTGAGCACCCACAGCCCATTTCTCGATCGTCCGGTGCAGCGAATCCATCATAATCGGCTTGCTGATGTAATCATCCATGCCAGCCCGTAAACACATCTCGCGATCGCCTTGCATCGCACTAGCAGTCATCGCAATAATCGTGGGACGTTCATAACCTGTTTGGAGTTCATCCCAATGATTAACCAAATAGGATGCTGTTTCTAGCCCATCCATTTCGGGCATTTGCACATCTAGTAAGAGCAAGTCATAATGATTAACCTGTAGAGCTTCTAGCACTGCCAAGCCATTATCGACAACATCGGGCTGATAGCCCATTTTAATCAGCATCGCCATGGCTAGCTCTTGATTGATTAAGTTGTCTTCAGCAATCAAAATTTTCAACGGGATGCGATCGCCTAGCCGAATATTACCAGTGACATTCTTATTCATTGCATCTTGCAACGTATAATTTGGCTTCTCCTTGGCAATTTGGGTCATCACCGTAAATGAAAACGCCGAACCATGATTAGCATTGCTTTCGACTTGGATTTTGCCCCCCATAGTTTCGACCAAATTTTTGCAGATTACTAGCCCTAGTCCAGTACCGCCGTACTTGCGGGAGGTGGAAACCGTTGCTTGAGAAAAAGGCTGAAAGAGCCGCTGCATCTGTTCATTACTAATGCCAATACCTGTATCGGTGACCGAAAACAGCAATTGAAAAGGGCGATCGGCTGTGGGAACTTGATCGGAAGCTAAGCGCACCCCAATTCGAACTGAACCTGTATCCGTAAATTTAAGCGCATTAGAAACCAGATTTAATAAAATTTGCCGTAGTCGCGTCACATCACCAATGATAAATGGTGGCACTTGGGGCTGCATCATGACTTCAAACTTGAGACTCTTTTCCTTGGCTTTAGATAACTGCACATCGTAGATATCGCGTACCAAGGCTTTTACATCCAGAGGTGCATTTTCTAATTCCAATTTGCCTGATTCAATTTTGGAGAAGTCCAAAATATCATTGATTACCGAAAGCAGCATTTCTCCGCTGACTTGGATTGTGCGTACAAATTTGTCCTGTTCGGCGTTGAGGTCAGTTCCTGCTAAGAGTTGGGTCATGCCGATCACACCATTAATTGGTGTCCGAATTTCATGGCTCATCATCGCTAAAAAAGCTGCCTTGGTACGAACTGCTTCTTCCGCTTCCTCTTTAGCTTGGCGTAGATCTTCCATTAATTGCATCTGTCGCCGATCTGCGTGTTTTTTGGTAGTAATATCGCGAAAACACCAAATTAAGCCAAAAAACTTATTTTGCTCGGAGCTGACGGGACTTGTGTAGTAATCAAAGATGCGATCGCCATAAACAATTTCACCACGTCTAAACAGATCGGGCGCATCGTAGGTAGTCTCTAACAGATTTATCAAAGCGGCTGGAAGATCGGATTTAACAAAAAATGTCCCTAATGGCGATCCGTTATGAAACTCATTCTCAATAAATAAGTCATGGGGAATATTCCACATTTCGCAAAAACGACGATTAAAACTGACGATCCGTCCTTGTTCATCGACGGCAAAAATTCCATCGATCGCAGCCTCTTTTTGAGCATGGAGTAGCAAGTTAGTCCGTTGAAGCTCCTTAATCAGCTCAATATTGATCGCATTTGCATCCACGGCTTGATCACCTTTTGATCACTTTAGTAGAAAGCTTACAGTGCTTTGTGCTGAAGTTAAAGCCATATTTTTATAAAAAGAACCGCTTAGCGGTTCTTTTTATAAAAATATTAACGACCACCGACGGTAATCGCGTCTACTTTGATATGGGGCTGTCCGACGGTGACATAGACACTACCACTGACAGAGCCACAAAAACCTGCGGCGAGTTCTAGATCGCGAGAACTCATGGAGATTTCTTGCATAATTTCTTTGGCATCGCCGATCAGCGTTGCACCCTTGAGTGGTTTTGTAATTTTGCCGTTTTCAATCAGATAAGCTTCGTCAACGGCAAAGTTAAATTGACCAGTGGGCAAGACGCTGCCGCCGCCCATTTTTTTGCAGTAGATACCTTTATCGACTGAGGCAAAAAGATCGTCTAAAGAAAAATCACCTGCGTCAATATAGGTGTTTCGCATCCGACTAGCTGCTGCATAGGCATAGCTTTGGCGACGACCGCTACCTGTGCGCGGATGACCTGTGCGTAACTCACCAGCGCGATCGCTAATAAAGTTTTTCAGGATGCCATTCTCAATTAAGAGGGTGCGCTGCGTGGGCATTCCTTCATCATCCATATCGATGGTTCCAAAGGCTTCTTCGGAGCGTCCTTCATCCCAAGCCGTGAGATTCTCATGGGCGATTTTTTGACCTTTCATTTCTGCAAAGGGTGTCGTCTTCGCTTCGATGCCCGTAGTTTCTAGTAAGTGTCCACAAGCTTCATGGAAGATCACGCCGCCAAACTGGTTTGCCATGACGATCGGATAGGAGCCAGACTCGACGTAATCGGCATAGAGCATTTTGCCTGCGGCTTCGACGATTTCATCGACAACGGGTTCGTAGTTCCAATTGCGGAGGTAGCTAGGGTCGCTCGTGCCGCCAACGCGCTTACCAATGGATGAGCGATTTGTGCCATCAGCACAGAGTAAGTTAGAACCAATCGACTGGGTGAGGCGAATATCTCTGGCAAATGTGCCATCACTTGAGGCAACCAAGATTTCTTGCCAATCGCGGAAATATCCCGATCGCCTTGATTGGATATGTTTACCCTTTTTCGCAAGCATCTGATTTGTACCAAGGAGAATGTCACCCATTTCGCGCATAGGGCTACATTGGGCGATCCATGATTCTTTGTTCTTTTTGGTGGCATAGTCACGAAAGAGTTCCAAATGAATCGATGGAATGATCGAGTTTTGAGAGGGAAGTTGTAATCCTAAAATAGAAAGGGCGCGTTCGAGGGCAGATTTTAATCCGAGAAAAGTCAAATCATTGGTACTGACATAGCAATCAGCTTTGCCTTTGAAGGCGCGAATCCCTGCTCCTGTGGATAAACGTGGCGAGATGCTGGTAATCGTGTCATCTTCAGCGAGACAGCTAATGTAATTATTTCGCTCTAGGAAAAACTCCACAAAATCAGCTCCTGCGGAGCGACCGAGTCCCAACAAGATCGAGAGTGGGGCTTCCCATGTTTCGTCAAAGCGATCGCTTACTGGAGAATATTGCAGATTTGCTAGCTCTTTGGTCTGGAGCAAGGTACTGATCATAATGACTGGCAATTAGTTGATTACTTCTTTAGCCAGTGTAACAAATCTACAAACATAGAGAAAAGCAGCAATTCTCGTTTTGGAGTTGATTTTATTTTTTGAGCAGCGCAGGCGCTGATTTTTAGAATGAAAATTGCTGAGAAACAAGCGTTGCACAACTTCGTCGCAAAGAGAGTGCTAAACTAATCTATATTTTATAAAAAAATGATATTACTTATAAACCTTGCAAACTATACACAAAACGATTTTCATGAGTTATTTTGCTCTAAATAAGATGATAATTATGGGATGCTAGAAACTAGAAATAGGAACAAAGATAAGTAGTTTAGCTCATTATTTCAGGTGTAGGGATGGAAAAAGTAAGATCGAGGATGTTACTTTGCTCAGAAATTTTGCAGAGTATGCGTCAGTCTGACAACGAAGAAAAGATTTTTCAGGGGGTCACCGCAAAATTACTAAATTTAGTTCAGGTAGGGCATGTCGCAATCTATCAGCTAGATAAATTTATAGATCGTCATAATGGAATGGGAATTAGTGGCAAGATCGTGGCAGAAGCGATCGCGCCAAATTGTGAGCCTTGTTCGCAAGAGCAGATTGAAAATCTGCTGAGAGAAGAATATCAATGGGGGCAGGACATAACAAGGAAAATCATTGATTTCTATACTGCGGGGGTGACTAGATGCGAGATTAACTTAGCTGAAATATTTGCAAGTAAGGCTTACTTACTTGTACCAATTGTTTTGTCAGAGAGAGTGGGAGATCAACCACTATGGGGATTTTTGATATTGCATCAATGCGTAGTTTTGGATGGAGATTCATTGCAAGGCGCATGGGATCAAGATGATGTGCTGATGCTGCAACAAATCGCTATGCAGATTGAGATCGCTTTGCAAAGAGTAAATCGCGATCGTAGTTTATTGGAGCAATTAGAAGAAGCGGATCATGCCTATGAAGTTTTGTACAGATGGATTCAGCAATATCGATCTTTAGTCGAGCAAATTCCTAATGTTTCCTATGTATCACCGATCAACAATAGCCCAGAATTTGCTTATATTAGTCCGCAAATACAAGAGCTTTTGGATGTAACACCTTCAGAATGGAATGCAGGATTTTTTAATGTTTGGGCTGATTATGTGCATCCTGAAGATCGCGATCGCGTTTATCAGGAAGTTCGTCACACTATCGAAACTGGAGAGCATTTTTGTTGTGAATATCGGATGATTAACAGCCAAGGGAAAATTATTTGGGTGCGTGATACTGCTCACCTTGGCTTGGCAACGGACGGCAAAACTCAGGTTTTACGTGGTTCTGCTTTTGATATTAGCGATCGCAAACTTACCGAATCAAAACTACTTCAGAATGAAACCTTACTCAAATTAACGATTTCCAATGCTCCAGTTGGAATTGCTACCTTTGATTTACAAGGTAAGATTTTAACAGTCAATCAAGGTTTCTGCCAAACATTTGGCTATCCCGACCAAGAACTGCTGAATATGAAGGTGATCGAACTGACACATCCTAACTCTGTCGAAAAAACTTTGACTGCCATACATCTTCTAGTAAATCATGAAGTAACTAGTGTCCAAGTCGAGAAACAATACATTCATAAACATGGTCATGAGATCGATGTGATTAGTCGGTTCGGATTAGTGAGAGATGAAAATGGTAACCCAATTCAATTTGTTGTGGTCGTAGAGGATGTGACCGATCGCAAAATTGTTGAAGCAAAACTGATAGCAGGACAGGTTGCTGAAGCGGAAAACAGATCTAAAGGCGAGTTTCTTGCCATCATGAGTCATGAACTCCGCACGCCGATGAATGCCGTGATTGGGATGACCGAGATTTTACAAAGAACTGCCCTATCTCGCCAACAACAGGAGTATGTCAATACTATTCGTCAAGGCGGCGAAGTTCTACTATCGGTAATCAATAGTATTCTCGATTTTTCACGAATTGAGTCAGGACATTTTGAACTCGAAGAACGACCTTTTAGACTTCATCAATGCATCGAAGAAGTTCTAGAGCTAATGGCATCGCGCACGGCTGAGAAGTTTATCGAACTGATCCCACTTATTAGTCTAGATATCCCGCAACAGTTACTAGGAGACTATCCGCGCTTACGTCAAATCCTCGTCAATTTAGTTAGTAATGCCATAAAATTTACGGAATCTGGGGAAATTGTAATTACGGTAAACTCACTATTAATTGATCGCGAGACTAACACTTACGAATTGCAATTTGAGGTGCGCGATACAGGCATCGGCATTGCACCCGAAGCGATCTCCAGACTTTTTAAAGCATTTAGTCAAGCCGATAATTCGATTGCGCGACAATATGGCGGCACTGGCTTGGGGTTGGCGATTTGCAAGCAGCTTTGTGAACTGATGGGTGGCGAAATTGGGGTGAGCAGCAAAGTCGGTGAGGGTTCAACTTTCAGCTTCTCTATTCGTGTTCAAGCAATCATTGAAGATTTAGATGCAACCACTGCGATCTCTCCAGAACTAAAAGGCAAAAGCATTTTATGCGTTAATACTAATTCCACACTCCAACAGGCGATCGCTTTGTATGTTCAACCATGGGAAATAACCATCCAAGCCGCATACACGGCAACTGACGCTTTGCAATTGCTCATAACATCTAACTTTGAGGCAGTTTTAATTGATCGACAATTAGTGGAGGCTGATGGCTCTGAAATTGATGTGTTAGAACTTGCCAAAAGTATTAAAGAGGTTTTTCCTAATTTAATTTTAATTCTCCTAACTCCAATCAATGTAGTTATCAACGAAAATACCAATTCCACCTACTTTAGAGATTGCATCACTAAGCCAATATCTACATCAAAACTCTATCAAGCGTTTCTCAATGTTTTTACTAACCAAAAAGCCATAACATTTTCCTATCCAAATCCCCAACTAATTTCTCAATCTTCATCTGAAATCGATAATATTTTGGGTGACGAGAATTTTGCTAAGTGTTATCCATTGAAAATCTTGGTTGTAGAAGATAATCCTGTAAATCAAAAGATTCTATTAGTGATGCTTGAAAATTTAGGCTATCAAGCAGATGCTGTTGAAAATGGGCAGAGAGCCGTCAATCAATTTTTAAGCCAATCCTACGATCTGATCTTTATGGATATCCAAATGCCAATCATGAATGGATTGAATGCGACTAAAACTATCCGTCAAATCCCAAATCATCAACCTTGGATTATCGGGCTATCGGCAAATGCTTTCTCAGAATCGCGAGATTTCGCCTTGAATGCAGGTATGGACGACTATCTCACTAAGCCTTTACAAACCAAAAGTTTAATTGCGGCTCTACAAAGAATTCCCCAACATCAACTCCTCTTTGTTGATCATAGTCAACCTCCCATTGACTTATCGACCTTAGCGAGTCTAGAAGATTCTGTGGGCACAGAGAATTTAGATGAGTTAATCAATGTTTACTTAGAACATTCTGCATATGCGATCGCCAAAATGAAGGAAGCTTTTACAAAACAAGACTTTGTGGCTATAGAAGAGGAAAATCATGTTCTCAAGGGTGGAAGTGGAACCTTTGGCGCGATTCGGCTTTGTAATTCTTGCCAAGCCCTGCAATCTATATGCATAAAGCTGATTAAGTCCAATGAACATACTAGTGAAGATGTCGCCAAAATTGCCGTTCTTTTAAAGAATATAGAAGAGCAGTATAACTATATATATCAAATATTCCAATCCAGAGAATTTAATCACTGATGTTACGTGGAAGAAATTTCTGCAATAGCCGAAGTCTAGGGCTATCACGCACCATCTACAGCCCCTACCGAATCTAAATTATTTACAGCAATTTTCGATCAAACGAACTACAATAATTCTTTAAAAGTGTTGCGAAGCAACACTTTTAAAGAATTATTGGTTCGGGTTTGAGCGCAAAGCGCTGTAGGCATTGCCCCCCGACCTTTTACTCTTGTCATAAAAAAGATATGCAAAGAGCATTTTCTTTATGGAATGAGAATTGCGATTGTAGTTTGGAGTAAAGATATCGCTTGCTCCCCAGAGATATGAGCAACTGGCAAGCTATCAATTCCCATCGCTACACAAAGTAACCCTAAATATAGAATCGAATATTTGAACACCGATCGCGCTACTGTGCGATCGCTTGGTTCTTTTAGTAACTTGGTTGCTTTATAAATAAATGCACCACCCAGCCCAACAGCCGACAATGCATAGACTAAACCCATGACATTGCAAGGATAAACTAGCAACAGCGATACAGGAACCAACAACAATGTGTAAAGCAAAATTTGATCAGCCGTCACTTCAGCGCCCTTGACGACTGGCAGCATTGGTACCCCCACCTTGGCATATTCATCACGAATCATTAATGCCAAAGCCCAGAAATGCGGTGGAGTCCACACAAAAATAATCGCAAATAAAACCCAAGCTGCCCAACTTAGTTCGCCAGTTACCGCCGCCCAACCAACTAAGGGCGGGATCGCACCTGCTGCGCCACCAATGACGATATTTTGAGTGCTGGAACGTTTGAGCCAAATTGTGTAAACACCCACATAGGTAGCGATCCCAGACATCGCTAGACAAGCGGCAAGGAGATTTGCATATACAGTCAGCAAGGCGAAGGAAATAATCGCTAAGACGATCGCAAAAATCAGCGCATTAAGAGGTTGAATTCGACCCGATGGAATTGGTCTCCAGCTAGTGCGCTCCATTTTGGCATCGATATCGCGATCGTATAGACAGTTAATCGCATTTGCCGAAGCCGCTGCGATCGCCCCGCCTAAAACTGTAATAAACATCAAAAATGCATCCACTTTTCCTTCAGAAGCAATCCACATCGCCCCTGCGGTGGTGATTAGCAACAAGACGATAATGCGTGGTTTAGTTAGTTCCGTATAATCTTGAATAACCTCTCGCCAGTTACGACTTGAAGATTGATTGGCTTTAGCAAAGATATTTTCTGCGATCGCTGTTTCTGAGATGTTCAATTCTTGAATTGCTGTTTCTTGCATTGCGCTTAACTCCTAAAATATTTCGCAGTTATTACAGTTAGCGAATCGCAGGTTGCGCTTGATTCTGTTCTTGGATTAAAGATTGGTCTTGTCTGGTAGCTCTAAATGCTAACACTGCAAAGCAAACGAGGGTTCCGAGCAATGCTGAACCTGTGGCTTGGTGAGCAATGGTAAGCGGTTCGACCTGTAGGTGCAGTTTATAAGTGGCATAGCCGATCGCTACCTGCGCAATTACTAGTAAACCTGTGATCGTTGCCAAGCGGTTTAATACAGGGGGGATCGCCTTATTTAGCCAAACCGTTAACACAACCGCAATACTAGCAAGGGTAGCTGGAATCACACCAATCAAGTGTGCATTCAAAACAATACACATATTCTGTGTAGCAAAGCATTGGTGTAAAGCCCATTGTGAGGCGACCAATGCACCAAGAATACTTTGTAAATACACTAAAAATGCGGCTGTTAAGCCAAGCCAAGCTAGTTTTGACGACTTGAGAAGCAGTCCATCAAAACTAGCTTGATTAGTTAAAGCTGTGGCGATCGCTAGCAAACTAGAAAAAAATAATAGCCCCGTCCCCAAGTGGGCTGTGACGATATCAAACCGTAATAACTGCGTTACCGTCAGTCCACCTAAAATCCCCTGAAAAACCACCAGAGATAGAGATCCCGATGTCGTCCAAGGTAGCCATTTCGGCAAAGATGTGCGGAAATACCAGCTTGCACTAAACAAAACAATCGTGGCAAACCCAACTGTAGAGGCAACTAGACGATGAAACCATTCTAAAAATACTTGCAGGTTCATTTGCTCTGCGGGCAATACTGAACCATAGCACAGGGGCCAATCGGGGCAAGCCAAGCCTGCATTCATCACGCGAGTCGCACTACCGATCGCCATCAACATCCAAGTTGCGATCGCAATCCCAAGCGCCATGCGATGGATCAATACAACTGGCTCTATGAATCGGTTTGTACTTTCAGAACTACTATTAGTAGAGGTTTCAGCCGCTTGTGCTGATTTATAAGAAGATAAAGAGTCAGTCATGCAAGTTTATGAGTTTCAGGCTTTCTTCGTGAATCTTGATAAAACTCAACAGAAGTATTTGTAATAGCTAGAGATTATATTAAGTGCAGTTCTAGATTTGGCGGAGGGATTTAACAATTTCTTCGCGTTAGGTATTTACACCGATCAAAAAAAAGCACAGATTCGCAGTGCTTTTTTTATGAAGCAATAAATGTTTTAAAAATGTTGCTTAGTAACACTTTTAAAACATTTATTGCTTTGGATTTGAGCGCAAAGCGCTAGAGGGTTGGGCGATCGCCTAGATTATCTAGACGTTTTTTCATGCGATTTTGGATACGGTCTTTCATGCTCTCTCTGGGGTGATTTGGTCGCTCTTTTTGTATGATTTCTTTGAGCTGCGATCGCTGTTGTGGGGTCAAGATTTCGCGCATGGCTAACATTCGCTCGAAATGTTGCTTGCGTAATTCTTGCTGGAGATTTAGCGCTTGATTATGCTTAGCCCGAACTACATCACTGCTTTCAGACCCTGCTAGTAAATCTCGTAACTCCGTATTCGCCTGACTGGATTGTTGAGCAAGCTCTCGAATCCGCGCAAGATCGCGATCGCGAATTGCCTTAAGCTTTTGTAACTGCTCAGTTGATAAATTTAATTGTTTGAGCATCCTACCTGAAGGCATATCGCCATTTTCAGGACGATCCTGCCTTTGGGCTAATATTTCGGGTTCTGATTCTGATTTATTTTCAGGGCTGGCTTGAGATTGAACTTGAGATTTCGCTTGAATTTGAGATTGCGCTGATTGCAACTGCAAGTTTGCCTTACTCGCCCAAATAGTACCACTGGCGGCAACTACGGCGGTCGCGATCGCGCAATATTGAAAAACTTTTGATTTAAACATAATATTTCTCGGCTGTTTACTCATATTCAAGAGGTGCTAACTCACTCAAAAGCTGTGTATCTGAGGAATTAGGTGCAGTATTAACCGCTTGATAGGTCATGTCATCGGTCATATTCCAACTGCTAATCAGCGACTGCTCGATCTCAGCTTTTTCAGATTCGCTAATACTTGCCATTTGATACTGCGATCGGTTCGTTGCCCAATTAAAAGTAATCCCTGTAGCGATCGCGACGGGGAGCAATAACGCCCAAGGCAGCCAACGGCGTAAATTTGCGTTAGAAGATTTTGGCGATCGCTGTGGATATTTACTGATTTCAGCAAATAGCTGTTTCTCAAAATTTGGGGCTGGGGATGGAGCGATCGGTTTATTTTGTTTGAGAAAAGACAATAAGGAGTCATTAGAATTTTCACTAGGGTCTTCGCCAAAGTGTTCTGGAAAATCTTGAGAATATTTGTTTTTCATAACTCGACTCCTTGCGCTTCTAAAAACTTTTTGATGGCACTACGGGCATGAAATAACCGCGATTTCACCGTGCCGACAGGAATAGATAAAATTTCGGCAATATCTTTTTGCGGTAACTCCTCTAGATCATGCAGAACCAATACGGCGCGATGATCTTCGCTTAGCTTAGCCAAACCGCGTTGCATTAGGTCTTGATAATGCATTTGGGTTAAGCTCGGTTGCGAATCACTTTCACGGGCGATCGCATCGTCAGCGAGATTTTCTAATTGCTCATCTTCGACAGAGATATTGCGCGATCGCATTTTGGCTAGAGCTTTACGGCGATCGCTTGCCACGTTAAAGGCAATCCGATAGAGCCACGTCGAAAACTGGGAGGACTGCCGAAACTTAGATAGTCCTTTCCATGCGCGTAAAAACACATCCTGCACCAAATCATCTAGACTATCGGAGCCACATAGCTGGTAGAGCGTTGAGCGCACCTTTTGATGATGACGCTGATAAAGTTTTTTAAACCCATGGGGATCACCCTGCAAGCAAGCTTGCACAATCGCGAGATCGGGATCGGTCTGAGGTGATTCTCTGATATCTGTTTTTACCGCTCTGAACATCTATGGCGAACATCCGTATGAGCATCTATACTTATTTAGACAATATTGGCAGGTTTAACTTATTTCTAAGCTATTAGTTTTGACTGCCAAAACCTTAAATAGGTTCAACTCACAATGTCTGCTGTTAGTTCTGTATTAATTCCTATTATTAAACTATGGTTGCGATCGCAGGTCGAGCATATCGAAACCATCGAAATTGCGATCGCTGGCAAAAGTCGTCAAATTTTAAGCGGTGATATCCCCAAAGCCACAGTCATCGGGGTGGGGGCTAAATATAAAGGCTTAGCGATCACCAATATCGATCTATGCGCCGAGTCTATTCATCTAAATATTTCCCAAATCATCAAAGGTGAGACCTTACGATTACTTGATTCCATCCACGTCACGATGGATGTCGAGCTTTCAGCCGAAGACTTTCAAAGTTGCCTTAAGTCACCAATTTTCTTAGAAGCGATCGCTGCTGATACACCTCCTGTAGCCAATAGCGATCAAGAGATTCACGCATTACTAGAAGCCCTTGTGCATAAACTCGGCAATGAATTTACGCTCCATGAACTAGCGATCTCTGATGGCGGCGCAAAGTGTCGTGGCGAATTTGCGATCGCCGCCACCTAAAGCCGAAAAAGCGCGTGGTTGCGACAGCTATATGATTAATCTAAGCCCTCTGTAATTCCCATAAATGTCCCTTGCTAATTTTGTAAATAAATTTCAGCAGCTTGTCTTGATTGCGGTCATCAACTTCGCATATATCGCGATCTCGACTCAGCCTACATGGGCTGCATCCTTCGCAGTTAGAGTTTTTGATGGCGATAACATCACCCTTGTAGATCGGGGCATCAAAACTAAAGTTCACCTTGCTTGTATTGATGCGCCTGAATTACTGCAATCCGAGGGACAACATGCTCGCAAAGTGTTGCAAAACATCCTTTACGATGAAGAGATTTATCTAAAAGTATTCAAAAAAGATAAATTTGGGCGTTACACTGCCGAAGTTTTAGCGGGTGGACAAAATGCTAACAAAGTTATGGTTTCTCTGGGGCTAGCCCATTACGATCGCCTCCAAGAAAAGGATTGCCAAGGCTATGAGGAAATTGAAGCACAAGCACAAGGCGATCTCTTAGGTGTCTGGGCAAATGGTACTAATGTGATGTTGCCAAGCCAATTTCGGCGTGAAAATAAATTACTAGGCGTTGGCTATTAGCCACAAAAAAAGGAGCGCATTGCACTCCTTTTCTATTAACTATCGCGACGGCGAAAACGACCTCTACGCTTAGCATTTTCAGCTTTACGCTTACGTTTTTCGCCTGCGGTCTCATGGTACTGACAGCGACGAATATCTGCTAGTAAGCCAGCTTTCTGGATTTTTTTCTTAAATCGACGCAGAGCCGATTCAATCCCTTCATTTTCACCAACGATTATTTGAGTCATGCTTATTTTGGTAGCAAAGTATTGTTCTTAATTATGCTGTAGTTTGGCGCATTTTAATTTAGGCGACGAGTATCTAGCTTAGCAAATCTAACCCCAGATTGTAAAGTCTTATTTTTTTAGTCACAAATCTAAGTTGGCTTTACGGCACAAAAACAGCTTTTAACATTCCTTCCTGCCGATCTGGATGTAACTGAAATCCTAAATTGCGACAGATACTTTGCATTTTGTCATTGCTATTCAAGATATAACCAACGATCGCACTGAGTTTTTCTTCTTTACCGACCTCTAAAAGTCTTCTTAATAGCTCTGTGCCTAAACCTTGATGCTGATAGCGATCGCTAACGATTAGTGCAAATTCGGCTTCGGTTGTGCCATGTAACTTACTCAACCTTGCTACCGCCAAAATCTCATGCTCGGAAGTTTGCAGATTTTTAGAATCAGCGACTAAAAGCATTTCGCGATCGTAATCAATGAAGCAAATTCGGGTTAAGCGTTCATGGGCAATCCGCTGCTTGAGCTTAACCATGTGAGCATAACGCAAATAGACACTCTCTTCTGAAAGACTTTGATGGAACTGAACCATAAGCGGCTCATCTTCAGGACGAATAGGGCGAATCGTGAGGCGATCGCCTTTTAGGGATTCCCACGGCTGCACATACTTTGTAGGATAGGGGCGAATGGCAGGAGCTGGGCGCTGGGCAATATCTGTGGTGTGAAGAACTACTCGTGCATCTAGAGCAATCATGCACTCAGGCGAAACCGTCAGAGGATTGATATCAATTTCACGGATCTGGGGCTGTTCGACAATTAATTGGCTGAAGTTAACCAATAACTGTTCAAGTTTTGCGAGGTTGATCGCCTTCCTCCCCCTAACTCCTTGCAAAGCTTGATAGATGCGAGTTTGTTCCATCATTCGTCGCGCTAAAGTGGTATTTAATGGCGGCAAGGCAAGTGCCCGATCTTGAAATATTTCTACTAGCTGACCACCCATACCAAAAAGCATTACCGCGCCGAACTGCGGATCGAGACTACTGCCTAAAATCAGTTCATAGCCTTCTATTTTGACCATCGGTTGCACAGTTACACCCAAAAAGGCTTGAGGATTTATAGCTCGAACCTTGGATGCGATCGCCATAAAAGCGCGAGTAACGGCTGCTGCATCTTCGAGATTAAGACGCACCCCACCTACATCCGTCTTGTGAGTGATAATCTCGGAATGGAGTTTAAGAACAACAGGATAACCAAAGCGATCGGCGATTTCTACAGCTTCCAGATCGCTTGTAGCGATTTCGGTTTGTACAGTGGGAATTCCATAGGCAGCGAGTAGTTTCTTGGATTCATACTCAGTTAACAGACTGCGATCGCTACTGATGGCTGGCGCTAAAATTTTCTCGGCAAGAAGGCGATCGGGTGCGTACTGATCGGAATCCGCAGGTAAGGATGGAGTTTCATAAATACTACGCAGATTATAGGTATACCGCCACATATAGTTAAACAATCTGACGGCAGTATCGGGATAGGGATAGGTGGGAATATTAGCTTGATTGAGAATTTGCGTCCCTGCGGCAATTTCTGCGCCGCCCATCCAACTTGTTAAAACTGGCTTACCTAATTGACTATAAGCCTTGAGCTTTTCCGCAGTCTGGGTGGGATTAGTTATCGCTTGCGGAGTCAAGATTACGAGCAATCCATCGCTGTTGGGATCATTTGCCACAACCTCTAGGGTTTTAGCATAGCGATCGCTATTAGCATCGCCCAAAATATCAATGGGATTATGATGACTCCATTGGGGAGGCAAAAATTGATCTAGCTGCTGCAATGTTTCTGGAGCTAGTTCAGACAATTCACCACCGCCACTGATCAGAGCATCCGTTGCGATCGCGCCTGGTCCCCCAGCATTGGTGACAATCGAGAGGCGATTCCCCTTGGGGCGCGGTTGTTTGGCGAGAATTTCTGCCATATCAAAGAGATCAGAGATCGTATGTACGCGCAATACCCCACAACGACGAAATGCTGCATTTAGCACTTCGTCACTACCTGTCAAAGCCCCAGTGTGTGAGGCAGCAGCTTTCGCTGCCGCTTCCGTATGTCCAACTTTCAATACAATAATCGGTTTATCCATCGCAACTTCACGAGCTGCCGATAGAAAGGCATGAGCATCGCCAATTGATTCCATATATAAAACTATGCTGTGGGTGTGGGGATCATCACCGAGATATTCAATCAAATCACCCCAGCCCACATCCAGCATCGAGCCGATGGAAACAAAGGCACTAAATCCCACATTTTCGCCGAGGCTCCAGTCTAAAATCGAAGTGCAGAGCGCTCCACTTTGACTAATGAAAGCAACGTTACCCGCACGAGCGATCGTACCCGCAAAGGTGGCATTTAGTCCTGCCAGTGGATTCATGACTCCAAGACAATTTGGTCCAATAATTCGCATTCCACCCCGTCTTGCTTCAGCGAGAACTTGCTGTTCTAACGCTGTCCCCGCCTCTCCAATTTCTTTGAACCCCGCCGAAACAATTATTGCCCCTTTCACTCCGACCGCCACACATTCACGAATCACCTGAGGGACTGTCGCCGCAGGTGTTGCAATTACGGCTAGATCAACTACTTCGGGAACACTAGCGATATCTGGATAGGACTTAATTCCCAATACGCTATGACGCTGAGGATTAACTGGAAAAACAGTGCCCCCAAAGGGACTGCGAATTAAGTTCCAAAGCAATGTTCTCCCCACACTTCCTTCTCGTTCACTTGCTCCAATCACAGCAACAGAGCGAGGATGAAAAATACAGTCAAGGGGATGCCGCTGTCTTTTCCAAATATCATGAGCGGGATCGCCAGCACACATTTGATTTGTTAAATTATTTGTTGAAACTTTCTCCATGCCATTATCCTAAACCTAGATATCAATGCAATTTTCCCACTCAAAAAGTAGAAGTCAAGAAAAATCCCTACTCTCTTTCTTTGACTTAGGAGAAAGGGCTAGGAGATAAGGGATTTTCTTGAGTCATTTAAGGCATGTTAAATCTTAACTTACGACGAGAGCGATAAATATTGCCATTGCTGTGAGCAAAATAGCGAATACAACTTGAGATTTAGAGCGAAGTCGCTCTTCAGCAGTTGGAAGAGTAGGCTCTTCTATATACATCGGTGTCAGAATTGCATAGTTATTCAGTAGTCCCTGATCATCTACGGTATAACCGCTTGAGATGGGAATACTTGGATTGGGGGTAGGTTCAAAAGTTGTTTCTGTAACTGCTTCTGGAACTTTTACGGAGGGTAGCTCACTGCTATCACTACGACTATCTGCTACCTTCATTTCTTTGCGATCGATGGTATACATATCGGTGATTCCTCAATGAATAATTTTATCTTTTCACTCTATAATTATACCATTTTCTCTGGTGGCAGGATAAAAATAGACAAGGAGCGAAACAATTCCAAGAACATGATCAGATTCATGTATTCTACTTTTCTCTACAGGTTAAATATTAACTTTTATGACAATTATCAACTCAAGGCTTACTGAATTTTTTGTTACTTCAGCAATATGTTTGATTTCTACATCAATGCCTCTACCGACTGAAGCTCAGTCGGGGGATCTTCAAAAATTTGTTGATTCTATCAAGTCTACTGAGCAAGTAAAGACAGCAATTAGAGGGCTTATTAGCAATCTTGACCAATGTGGAGTGGGTAGCTGCTTCAACTTTAACAGTACTGCGATTTGTGAGTGGGTTGCAGCTTTGGACTCTCAAGTAAATGGACAGATTATTGGTGACTTTACTTCTGTTGGCTCACAGGGTAATGTTGCTATTTCTTCAAGTGATTTGAGCTTGATGCGAGATATCTTTAGCCAATGCAAGCCAACCAATTATCAGTATTGGAATTATTCATCTATGCTGCATGTTTACTATGTCCCCAAACCAGAAATAGATAAAAAGGTAAGAAAAGCGTTAGGAATTCCCTCAAATAAGAGAAGTAGATAATGATTTGTCAGCGATGAATGTTACATCACTGACAAATCAAATATCGCTAGTTAGAATAAATCGCCAATCACTTTCATCCATGCCATGACTGACCAAACTAGCGATCGCATTAGGAAATACATTCTGATTGGCAAGGGCGATCGCTAAGTCATCACCTCTAGGCACACAGAACATATGGGTATATCCAGCGACGGGAGCCGAAATCTCGGCTGGCAGGCGATCACCCCACTGTACATGCAGTAATGGCAACATTTCTCCATTACTTTTTAGTTTTAAATCTTTAATGCCTTTTAGAGAGAGATAAGAGATGTTACCGCGATATTTAATGAGTATCGGTTCTAGCGATCGCATTACTTCCGCATCTACACTATAGATCCCCAATATAGACGAGCAGCGAAACCGCACCAGATTAAACTTCTCGTAAACACGTACAAGACGATTAGGTTTACCATCACCTGCATTCATCGATATTGCATAACCGCGATCGCATTCTCCTATACAAGCTGGTAAAGCATGATGCAAAATCCTCATCGAAAGATGTTGCCGCTGATAGTCGGGATGGACTTTTAAATCGCAGAGATACCAAGCTAAACATGCTGGTTGATCCTGACGGTAAGGCACTTGTCTCAATATTCCTGCACCAACGGCTGCCACGCGATCGCCATCTAGGGCAACAAAGTAACTTACAGCGCCGAGACGATCAAAAAAGGCAAAGTAATTATCACCATGATCGAGTTGAAAGAAATCATTTCCTAATGGATAGAAAGCAGTTTGTTCGATTGCCTCAATTCCAGCTTGAAATAGAGAACGTTCTGCGAACTCAATACGATGGAACTTCATGACCGAAATCCTACAACAACTTCACGATAGAAAAAAGAGCGATCGCTAGCTAGCAATTCCTGACTAAGTGAGCGATCAATCGTAATATGCTCGGACATGATAGCTGCTAAATTATGGTCGCCATTGAGTCTCCGCCCGATGATCGCGCCGCCCGAACTTAGGCAGTTGACTATCTCGTTTAGCATTTGATGTAGATTGCTTAGAGGCATCCAGTCTGAGATATTAGAAAACTGAATCAGGTCGAATTTTTCTGTTTTGGCGAGTTTCTGAAGGCAATCAACAAAAGCGCCCTGATGTAGCTGTAATCGCTCTGTTCCTAATGTGCGAATATCATTTTGGGCGGATGCTTGGAGATAAAGAGGAACTCCCTCTCCTGTGAGATTTGACGTATAGCGATCGCCCCAGACTTGAGTTAAAAAATAATTCTGATTGGGGATAAAGCGCTGTAAAGCTTGAGCAAATACATCGGCAAAATGCTCGCCAAAGCTGCGATCCATCGAGTAGTTAACGGCAGCTTCGCCAAAGGCTTGGATGAGTCGATCGCGCTCAAATACCTGCTCAAAAATATCACGCCATTGCGGATGTTGAACTGCCATTAACTGTTCTTGCAAAGGTTCGATTCCAATCTGGGCAAACTTTTCTGCAAGTTGACGAAATAGTTGTTCAAAGCGTCCGACTTGATTAACGCCAAACTCAATCTGTTCCAGTCTTGCATCCCAAAAGGCTTTTGTACTCGCAGGTAAATTTGAACTGAAGCTGGCATAGAGACTGAGCCGATCGCGATCACTTGCGGATTTATCTACGCCAATTAATTGCAATTGATCATCCAAAGATAAATGCAGTAAGGCTTGGCGACGTAGTTCGACGAGATGTAGTTGGGCGGGATTAAGATCTACCGCCTCGATTTTAGCGATCGCAGGATGTGACAGCAAACTTAAGGCGGTGCAACCACCTGAAGCCACCAAAAGCACCCTTAGCGGGTTTTGCTGACGCTTGGCTAACTCTTGGATTACACGCAATTCAATCCGAGGATCTTCGCGCACTTGCGAGAAGGCTATTTCTGAGGTGATTGCCAAACTGGAGTTACAAATCACGATATAAACTCCAGAAATAGTGAGCGCCAAGCATTAATCCTTGCAATACTTGCCGACGAGAACGCGGATCTTCCCAACCTGCTTCTGCTAATAACAGCAAGTCTCTCGCATGTTCAGTATCCATCTTTTCATGGAATGCATAGTGTGACTGACTACCCACAGATGTCCAGCCACGTTGATGGAAAGTTCTGGCGATCGCGGCACTGATCCCAACATAGAGATATTCGATCATGCCGAGCATCGCTGCTCCCGATTCTCCTGACTGCATTAGGCAATAGGTCAAAATCGATTGATTAAACGCCAATACTGGCATAGTACAAGGTGAATTGAGTTCGCATTCAGTTGCTCCCAAAGCACGAAGGTACTGCTGAAAAGTGTATTTGTGCGATCGCCAGCGATCGCCATGACCATGCTCTTCCGTAATATTTGCTAGTAATGGCAAGCGTGTCTCTAGAGTCTCAGTTCGGGCTAACACCGCAGCTAATGGCTGAGAGAAAGACTCAACGGCAAAACGGAATGGAAGTTGGCTGCGCCGAAAAGAATTGCGATCGGTTGTGGGCTCTTCCATCCAGAGCATATAGGGATGCTTATTAAAGTCATAAACTTCTGCGATCCACAATACGGCTGATTGCAGAGATGGTAACTCGCCTAAATCTTCGAGAGCCAATTCAGGATATTGCTGGATTCTCGGATTAGCGATCGGTTTTCCGATTAAAGTTTGCATATTGATTTCCTGCGTCAATTAATCACCACAGTACCGACGGGCTGACGCTGCAAGCTGGCGGCGATAAAGTCTTGTACAAAAGAAAAATAAGAAGGAATGTATGGTGCTCCCTGTTGAACAAGATCTGACTTTAGCTCTTGATGGAGACGTGGTAGATGATACCAAGGTACGGCGGGATAAAGATGATGCTCTAAATGATAATTTTCATTACACATAAAAAATCTCACTAAAGGAATCGTCAAAATCGTGCGGGTTCCGCGAACTAAATCTGCCTCATGTTCGAGCAATGTATGCTGACTCATCCCGCGAATATTGACCATTGTATTAATCCAAAGCATCGGAATCAACCAACCATGAATTAAGAATGCTGTGGGAATAGGCGATCGCAGCACCGCCGTAACTAATAAGCCAAGCAAGGCTACTTCGATCGCAATCCATACTCGTTCAGATTTATTTCCCTGCCAAAACCCAAGGATCGGAATCGCAATAATGTAAACAGGATAACCAATGATCAATCTACCCCAATGCATAAAAAATGTTAGCCAGTTCCATTTGGTGTAGTTCTTGTAATGATCAGGATCACCTTCTATACCTAAGTGCTTGTGGTGCTTAAGATGTAACACTTTGTATGCCGAGAAGTTTTGCCCAACGGGTAATGCACAAAAAATACTCAGCCATCGATTCCACTGATAATTACGACTCAGTACCCCATGCACTCCTTCATGGGTGAACAGACTAATCCCATGTAGAGAGGCTGCTGCTAATAGATACAAAGGTAAGCAGAGAATGTACACCCAAGGTGTAGCGATCGCCTGTACCAATCCATACAAAGCAAACGCTGCTGCTAAGTACAAAGCAATGAAGATCGGCAAGCGTTGAGGATGCTGATCCAGACTATGCAATTGCTTGAGCAGTTCGGGATCTAGCTTTGGCTTTTCTATCTCTTCACGAGTAGCACCCTGCTCAAGGCTAAGATTTTCCTTGTCTGAGAATTGTTGTGTTTTCATAGACCTAAGGATTTCCACAAAAAAGGATTAAAATGAGTTGCAATTATGAGATCCTATGCTTCACTCCTACTTTAATTGTGTTCGATCTAAGTTGACATAGTGGTGACTGTCATCACAGGCGATCGATGATATAAATGCGCTTTGCGCTCAAACCCAAACCAAGAAAAACCATAAAAGCGTTGCTTTGCAACGCTTTTATGGTTTTTCTTGTGGCTCGTCTGATCGGCAATTGCTGTAAATGTGCGATCACCTCCTCCATAAAATAAGCTAACCAAAAGGTAAGGGCAATTCATGAATTGCCCTTACCTTTTTAGGATTTAGAGAATTCCTTCTTTTTGTGCCATGGAAATCATCAAATCAACCACACGACAGGAATACCCCCACTCATTGTCATACCAAGAGACAACCTTAAAGAAGTTGGGATTTAGTTCCATACCTGCGCCAGCATCAAAGATACTCGATCGCGAATCTCCTCGAAAATCTGTCGAGACAACCTCCTCATCCGTATAACCGAGAATGTCCTTTAATGAATCCTCTGAAGCCGCCTTCATCGCCTCACAGATTGCTTTGTAGCTAGTGGATTTCTCCGTTTTAAACGTCAAATCTACCACCGAAACATCAGGCGTAGGAACACGCAAAGCCATTCCCGTCAGCTTCCCTTTTAGTTCAGGCAGCACCAAAGCCACTGCCTTCGCCGCACCTGTGGAAGAAGGGATGATATTTTGACTAGCACCACGTCCACCGCGCCAGTCTTTTTTGCTTGGCCCGTCCACCGTTGGCTGCGTGGCAGTCATCGCGTGAACAGTGGTCATCAATCCTTCTGCAATCCCAAAGTTATCATTGAGAACTTTCGCGATCGGGGCTAAGCAATTGGTGGTGCAACTTGCATTAGAAACGATCAAATCAGTCTCAGGATTGAACTTCGTGTGATTAACTCCAACTAGCAACGTTGGCACTTTTTCAGGATCTTTTGTGGGAGCGGAAATGATTACACGCTTTGCACCAGCACTAATATGCGCGATCGCACCAGCATAGTCAGTAAACAAGCCCGTGGATTCCACCACATAGTCGGCTTTTAGCTCCCCCCAAGGTAATTCTGAAGGGTTGCGAATCGCAGAGCAAGGAACAAACCTACCGTCGATCTCAATGCCATCTGCTTTAGCTGCGATCGCGCCATCATAGAGTCCATGAGTAGAGTCATGCTTGAGCAGATAGGCGAGGTTATCAGAAGGAACTAGATCGTTGATTCCGACAATCTCGATTTCGGGATGCTTGGCAGCAACGCGAACCACTAATCGTCCAATTCTGCCAAATCCATTAATGCCAATTCTGAGTTTAGCCATATTTTGCTTATCCAGCCTACCTATAGTGCTTAGCGATTATGCTAACCCAAGTTCTATAGTCTCAAAGCCCCAGAACATTAATATGTCAGGGTTTGAATATAAATATAGCGATCCCAACCAACAGTATCAGCGATATCCCAATCACTTAAGTCTTTAGTTGCATCTTGGACAAAGGGAAATTGTTTAGTTTAAAGTTAGTACATCTTAACTTGTTGAATTAGGGTAACTTCTATGAGTTTTTTTTAAAATTCTTACTTTCTGAAAACTCAGCAACCGATCGCCAAAGTGCAAGAAAAACTTCCAAAGCCTGAGCCAATTCCTAATTCAGACTGGATTGTCTGTGATTTTGGCGATCGCTATATGGATGGAATATTCGAGGGAGAGGAATATTTAACCCAAGAGCTTTCAGAAGAATTTGGCGAGGTGATTTTTATTGCGATCGACACTAGCAATGATCAATTAGATTATGAACACTCTCTAGATGGCGTGATTTTGCGCAAACTGGCTTGGCTTTCCGATGGTTGCCAATCTACTTGGATGTGTGTAGAAGGTGAAATGGAAGATTGGGAACGAACTACAGTCTTTTCTGCGAATAATTTAAATCGCACTAGAGAAATGATTCGCTACGATCGGCATTTACAATTATTTCCTGCTGCCGAGATGGAGATCAAAGAGCAAGAGTTGCAGACCATCTGGCAGAATCATCAGTATGTGCTTAATGGTCAATTGCCTTTAGGAGACGCAACCTTAGGGATGGTAATTCAACAACATTTCTTTGGTATTACATATCCCCAAAGAGTGTGAGGTGGCGCAAAGCGAAGTCTTACACTCTTTGGGTTTTACGCAAAATCACGTTAAAGTAGTCCTACATCATATATTCAGTCTATTAGGATGACAAAGATTATGTCTCGTTTACCTCTTACCTTAGCAACCGCCTTTAGCCGCCGCAACACCCTCAAGATTATTAGCGGGCTTCACAACTTCGATCGCAACTCCGTGAAAATGGTCGTGCAAGCAGCCGATCGCGGTGGCGCTACATTTGTTGATATTGCTGCTGATGCTGAACTAATTGCGATCGCTAAGGCTAATTGCTCCTTGCCTATTTGTGTATCCGCAGTGAATGCTCAACAATTGGCTGATGCTGTTGCTAATGGGGCAGATCTCGTCGAAATCGGTAACTATGATAGCTTCTACACTCAAGGTCGGATTTTCACCGCTGATGAAATCATTGCTTTGACCGAAGAAACCAGAGCCTTATTACCACATACCGCTATCTCGGTAACAGTTCCTCACACCTTACCTCTCGATGAGCAAGTCACACTCGCCGAGAAACTCGAAGCGATCGGTGCTGACATCATCCAAACCGAAGGCGGTACAAGCTCGGCTCCAACTCATGCGGGTATCCTCGGTGCGATCGAAAAAGCATCACCTACCCTTGCTGCTGCCCATGCCATTAGCCGCGCAGTTTCCATCCCCGTAATGTGCGCTTCTGGTTTGAGCAATATCACTGCACCGATGGCGATCGCTGCTGGCGCTTCAGGTGTTGGCGTTGGTTCCGCAGTTAACCAATTGAATGATGTAGTTTCCATGATTGCGACCGTTCGCGCTCTTAAAGAATCATTGGGTGAAGCGATCAACAGCAACGTTGCTAATCAGGCGATCGTGTAATACCAATTCCCGAAAGTGTACCTACACTTTCGGGAATTGGAAACCAAACCCAATAAGGGTTTTAAATTCTCAAGTTGAAACTAGCATGACAGGTTTACGCGAAATTATTTGTTCTACCCAAGGAGCGATCGATCTCCAAATTAATGGAGCTTTAGGTATTCCTTTTAATGACCTAAATCGCGATCGCGCACTCAAATTACCAGAAATTTGTCAGTTTTTATATCAACAGGGACTGGATGGATTTTTGCCTACACTTGTTACTACATCAATTGAGCAAACTCATCGATCTCTACTTTTTCTAGCTGAAGCGATCGCCAATCAAAAGCGAAATCCTAATCCTCTCGAAGCCAAAATTTTAGGCGTACATCTCGAAGGGCCATTTCTTCATCCCGACAAAAGGGGCGCACATCCTCAGCAACATTTATTACCGCTTAATCTCGATACATTGCAGCAAGTATTAGGCGATTACACCGAAATAATTAAACTTGTCACCCTAGCGCCCGAACTCGATCCCACAGGCGAAACCATAAAATATTTACGCGATCGCAATATCATCGTCAGCCTAGGTCACTCTATGGCAAATGCAGAACAAACGAGAATGGCGGTCGAGCAAGGAGCCACGATGGTGACTCATGCCTTTAATGCGATGCCTAGTCTGCATCATCGCGATGTCGGTTTATTAGGAGAAGCAATTTTAAGCGATCGGGTTTGGTGTGGGTTAATCGCCGATGGCGTTCATGTTTCACCACAGATGGTAAAACTGCTTTATCGAATGACAAACAAAGTTTTTCTAGTCAGCGATGCGCTTGCACCTCTTGGCTTAGCTGATGGCACTTATCCTTGGGACGATCGCCAGATTACGATTAAAAATGGCACAGCGCGATTACCCGATGGAACGCTCTCAGGTACGACTCTTCCTCTAATTAAAGCTGTGAATAACCTGATCGAGTGGGGAGTTTGTGAACCAGAAAACGCAATTAAGTTAGCGATTGACTCTCCACGCCTTGCCATAAATCTAGCGATCGCTCCAGATGCACCTCAGAGGCTAACTTGGTGTAGGTACTCGTTCTCGTCTCCCGGACGAGCCGGGCCTACTTCGTTCGTCTGTGAAATTAGGGGAATCCAACGAAAAAATGATCCATATAAAACACAAAAATGTTGAGGTGGGCTTAGCCCACCTCAACATTTTTGGGATCAATTATTTTCTGTATGTCCCTTAATTAAATATAGATAAGAACCAATTTTTGAGTGGCGCGGCTTCGCCGCGCCACTCAAAAATTGGTTCATAAGCTTAGCGAACTATCAGACATAGCATGGGTTCCCGACTTAGTAGCACCATTAAGATTTTGATTATTAGCAATTAACTCTTGCGGCTGATGCATTTTCAAAATCATTGCCAAACTTTGCTTGAGCTTAGTTCTTGGTACAACCGCATCTACAAAACCATGATCGAGCAAATATTCTGATGATTGAAAACCTTCAGGAATTTTTTGCTTGAGGGTCTGCTCGATGACTCGCCGCCCTGTAAAACCGATTAAAGCTTTAGGTTCAGCCAGAATAATATCGCCGAGCATGGCAAAACTCGCAGTCACGCCGCCCGTAGTGGGATTTGTCAAAACGGGGATATAAAGTAAATTAGCTTGCCGATGACGCTCCAGAGCTGCCGAAGTCTTCGCCATCTGCATTAAGCTCAAAATCCCCTCTTGCATCCGTGCTCCACCCGAAGCACAAAATATCAAAGCAGGAAAACGTTTTGCAGTCGCAGTCTCTAGCATACGGGTAATTTTTTCACCGACTACCGATCCCATACTGCCGCCCATAAAGCGAAAATCCATTACTGCCATTGCAGCATCACAGCCATCGATCTTGCCAGTTCCAGTGATCACCCCATCACTTAAACCAGTTTTTTGCTTATATTCTTTGATGCGATCTATATAAGGTTTACGATCTTTAAAACCTAGGGGATCGCAGGAAGTTAAATCTGCATCCATTTCTTGCCATGTACCAGAATCAATCAACTGAGCTATGCGCTCATAGGCATTGACCTGATTGTGATGACCACATTCTGGACAAACCATCAAATTGATTTTTAGATCTTTTACATAAGTTAATGCGCCACAACTAGAACATTTGTGCCATAAACCGTCAGGAATTTCACGTTCTTGAGAATTTTGATTTAGATTAGGAGTCTTGCGGTGATATGCTTCACCTGCACGGGAACGGGTTTCAGCAAACCAATCAAACAGTGACATAGCGGCTCACGGTTTACAGAATAAGCGTTAATTGTCTATGTTGAAATACGACAACTGTAGCCAAAAATACAAGTGTAACTTTGTCATCATACAGCGCTTTGCGATCGCAGTAAAATTGAAGGGCGATGTAAAGCATCGCCCTTCAGTTTTATTCTAAGCTGTCGCCTGGTTTTTGCTTCACCCGCTCAACTTGAGAGTACTTCTCAACTGTTTGAGTCACTTCAAATAGTGATTGCTGCAACGGTTTAATTGCAGTTTGGATGTCTTCATAGGTAGCTTCTTCAGCTTCATATAAATTCTTGAGAGCTTCCATGTTTTTGAGCGTAGGTTCGCGCAAACTTGTAGTGATCACCGAGGGTCCATTGTCTCTGAGGATTTCTTCAACAGTGCGAATCAGGTTGGATGCTTGGTTACGCATATTCGCTAATTCACGACGAGCGTCATCTTCCTCAGAATAGACCTCAGCTTCCATCCGCATTCTCTCAATTTCGCTAGGGCTCAAGCCACCTGTGTTGGTGATGCTAATACTTTGCTCAACCCCAGTATCAATATCTCGCGCTGATACCTTGAGAATACCGTTAGCGTCAATATCAAAAGAAACTTCGATCTGCGGAATACCTCGAGGTGCGGGACGAATGCCTTCTAGCTCAAATTTGCCGAGGCTCTTATTGTCCTTTGCCATAGCCCGTTCGCCTTGGAGGACATGGATTTCTACTGCCGATTGATTGTCAACTGCGGTGGAGAAAATCTGGGACTTGCTAGTAGGGATGGTGGTGTTACGTTCTAGGTTTTTAGTAAATACACCGCCTTGAGTTTCTAGTCCGATTGAAAGGGGAATTACGTCTAGTAATAAGAGATCCTTCACCTCGCCGCCTAATATCCCCGCTTGCACAGCAGCGCCGATCGCAACAGCTTCATCAGGGTTAACCGATTGGTCTGGTTTTTTGCCATCAAAAAATCTGGAGATCGCATCCTGTACTGAAGGAATACGGGTGGAGCCACCAACCAAAATAATCCGATTGATTTCTTTCGGTAATAACCCCGCATCTTTGAGAGCTTGAGCCGTTGGTTCGAGTGTTGATTTGACTAAGGATGCCGTAATCTCATCAAATTTAGATCGGGTAAAGTCTAGTTCAATAGTCTTTGGTCCCGTGGCATCAGAGGCAATAAATGGCAAGCTAATTAAAGTTGAAGGTGCGCTAGAAAGCTCGATTTTGGCTTTTTCTGCGGCTTCTTTGAGACGCTGCAAGGCAGTCTTATCTGCAGTTAAGTCAATACCTTCTTTTTGCTTGAAGTCCGCAACCATCCAATCCACGATCACTGCGTCAAAGTCATCACCACCAAGGTGATTATTTCCTGAAGTAGCCTTGACTTCAAAAATACCATCGCCAAGTTGTAGTACGGACACATCAAACGTACCGCCGCCAAGGTCAAACACTAGAACAATCTGATCTTGATCTTGCTTGTCCAATCCATAGGCTAGAGCCGCAGCCGTAGGTTCGTTGACAATGCGCAATACCTCCATGCCCGAAATTGCGCCAGCATCCTTGGTAGCTTGGCGCTGAGTATCGGTAAAATAGGCAGGTACGGTAATAACCGCTTGTGTCACTTCTTCACCTAGATAGTTTTCGGCATCTTGCTTCAGCTTTTGCAAGATCATTGCCGATATTTCTTGGGGAGTGTAGGCGCGATCGCCAATCTGGACATCGACAGTGTTATCTTTACCCTTGACTGCAGTATAAGGAACGCGGCTGCGCTCCTGTTCAGTCTCGTCCCAGCTACGACCAATAAAACGCTTGATACTGTAAACCGTATTTACAGAGTTGGTAACCGATTGGCGCTTAGCAACCTGCCCAACAATTCGCTCGTTGCTGTCTTTAACAAAAGCGACAATACTCGGTGTGGTTCGTCCCCCCTCTGCACTAGAGATGACAACAGGCTTACCACCCTCTAAAACAGAAACACAACTGTTTGTCGTACCAAGGTCGATCCCAATTACTTTCGACATAATCGCAAGTTCCGTTAAAAGCTTTTTAAAAGTTTAGCTTAATGAATTTCTGAATAATGTACCCTAAGAATGCATTTCAAGATGCAATCGCGATCGCAATCTTGAAATATTTGTTTTAGTTAGATTCGCTTGAGCTATCTTCAGAAGTACTTTCAGAGGGTGCACCACCACCATCAATTTTCCCAGATGATACCTTAACCAGAGAATGTCGCAAAACTCGGTCGTCACTGACTAAATATCCTGGGCGCAATTCCTCAGTAATTATGCCTTCGTCATATTCAGACGATGGTTCTTGCATAATTGCTTCATGGAAATTAGGGTCAAAGCCTTGACCAACACACTCCATTCTTACTACACCTGTCTCTTTGAGGCATTTGAGTAACTGCTTGTATACAGATTGATAACTTTTGTGAATTGATGCTTCACCATCAGTTTTTGGTGAAATTTGTAACTGCGCCCGTTCAAAATCGTCAACTACAGGCAATATTTTTTTGAGGATCTTGCCTGTAATTGTGCCTTCTTGCTCTTCTTTATCGCGCTCTGTACGTTTGCGAAAATTCTCGAAGTCGGCATAGAGTCGTAAGTATTGCTGCTTGCGATCATCTAACTGCTCTCTAAGCGATGTTGACTCAGCGATTAAACCATTAATTTTGTCTAGCGTTGCTGCTGCTGCTGCTGTTGCTTTACTTGCTTCAGGTTTTGATTCGCTTGTAGTCGCGGATGCTTGAGAGTCCTCTGGCACAGACGTTTCTGGATTTGTGATTTGATTTAATTCTTCGGTTGCAAGTTGTTGCAGCCGAGACTCAAGCACCTCATCATCTTCGTCGATGAGGTCGTCAGAAATTAGGTTGTTTTCTTCTTCGATCATTACGGTGATACTCTTTTAGCGCTTTTTAGACTAGCAGTAAATTGCTAAGAGTTAAAATTTAAGTGTTAATTTTGACGATTTTAGTCAATTATATCGATTTTACTCTTTATCTGAGACAACTTATAGCCGTTGGTGACATAAAACCAAAAAGTAATAGTAATTACCTTTTACCACTTTTACTTTTTGATAGGTCTAAACATAGGTCACGGCGATCGCCGTGACCTATTATCTAAGGGACTATTTTATTTACCTAAACTGATGGAAATTCAAGACGAACGTCCAGAAGATATAGATGCAATTCGTACGGTTAATATCGCAGCCTTTGGACGAGAGAATGAGGCTAACTTAGTCGATCAGTTAAGGGGAATTGACAATACACTTTCTTTTGTTGCTATAGAATCAGAACAAATTGTTGGTCATATTTTCTTTAGTCCCGTTACGATCGACGAAAAACGCTCTGAAGAATTAATGATTCTTGGATTAGCACCATTAGCAATATTGCCTCAATATCAACGGCAGGGAATTGGATCTCTATTGATTAAACATAGTTTAGAGAAATGCTCTGATTTAGGATGCAAAGCTGTGGTGGTGTTGGGATATCCAGAATACTATTCACGTTTCGGATTTATTTCCGCAAAAGAAAAGGGACTAAAGTGTGAGTACCTAGTTCCAGATGATTTGTTTATGGTCTTAGAATTGAAAAATAGCGCTTTGGATGGTTGTCGTGGAATCGTCAAATACCGATTCGAGTTCCAAGAATGCGAATAGCGATCGCTTATATAAAAACCAATATTTTTTTCAGGGGGGGGGCTTCGCCACCCCTGAAAAAAATATTGGTTTTTATGTTGATTCATGGCAAACAATTAAGAGTTGATTTTGTAGAGATCCCAGTCTCAGCAGCGTTGCCAGAAGCTAAAGAGCAGAAATACTTGCGAATATTTGGAGCAAGATTTAAAGCATTAGTAAAATTTGCCGCTTCGATGCTGCCAATATTTTCAACGATCGCATTGCGAAAATTTGCTCCATTAAGATTTGCCCCTGCAAACTCGATCAAAACTAGTTTCGCTGCTGTTAGATTAGCCGAACTCAGATTTGCATTAGAAAGATTCGTCAAGTGTAGCTCCGCCGATCGCAAGTCTGCTGAGGATAAATCGGCTTCATCTAAGATCGCCTCACTCAGATTAGCTGCACCTAAATTACTCTCACTCAGATTTGCCTTAACTAGATTAGCTTTGCGAAGGTTTGCAAGTACTAAATTTGCGCCTTTGAGATTTGCCGAACTGAGATCGGCTTCACTCAGATTTGATCTCATTAGCTCTGCTTTTGGTAAAAGCGCTGAGACTAATTTGGACTGTGATAAGTTTGCCCGCAATAAATTTGCTTGAGATAAATTTGCTTCAGTCAGATTAGAAAAAGATAAGTTTGCGTCAACAAGACTAGAATTACTCAGATCAGCGCCTCGGAGATCGACTTTAACGATTTTAATGCCGCTCAAATTTGCATTTTTAAAGATGACTTGGCGTAAATCGACTCGCTCTAGGACTGAACCACTGAGGTTAATATTGCTAAAGTCTTGACCTTGTATGCGATCGCCTTGATTGCCAGTCAACTGCACATAGCGAAAATCGCGCTGACCCTCGGCATATTTAGCTTGTAAAGTTGCAGCTGTGATTGGGATTAGTTTTGGGGCTGCCACAGCGACGGGAGTGGGGGGATTTGTGGGAGAAGGAGAGCTTAATGGCGGATTTGTGGGAATGTTAGTTACGGGAGGCTGAGGTTGCGATGGATTTTTTTTTGCCGGCCAAAAAATAAGGCAAACAATAGCGAAGACAGCTAATCCCAAAACTAAAAACATCTTATATTGCGTAACTATAAGTTTGTCTCTTCGTAATGGCTGCTCAGGCTGGTCTTGCCGATCTTCGCCATGACATCGGCGGATCAGGCGATCGCATAGTTCACGGGTTTCATCATCAGGGATATTGGAGATCGACTGAAACACAGGGGATAACTCAGGCTCTTGAAAATCGTTTTGCCGAAAAATCAAATTTTTATTATCTTCATGGAATGTCTCCCAAAGATTAGGTTGACTTGCTAAAGCGCGAAGTGATAAGGAAATTACCTCAAAAGAAAATTCATCAAGGCGATCGCCAAAGTCCTTGGAAGATCGCATCGGTGGCTGATAGTTAGGATGCCCCACCTCAAGGGGCGGAGCCCCTCGCAATGCGGGAACATACATACCGTCATAGTCAACCAGCTTTAGCTCTCCCTCAGAGTCAACCATGATATTTCCATGCTGCAAATCGCCATGGGCGATCCCCACCTGTTGCAGATCTTTTTGCAGTTGTTTCAATTGCCGATCTAAACGCAATAGAACTTGTGAATCGTCAATATATTCGCCAATATAACGATCTATTTCTGAGCCTTGCACCCAATCCATTTTCAGAATCGGATACCATTCGCCTTTGACGAGGATTCCTTGAGTCAGGAATTCAAAATCAACTAAGTAAGGAATTGGATGCTGGCTGAGATATTCGCTGATTAACCTGTATCGCTGCTGAACATCTGATTGGGGAATCCTCGTAAAGCAACGCACTGCCCAAGAGCGATTTCCCTTAGTTAGCTTGTAGACAGTGGCGAAGTTTCCCGACCATAACAAGACTCGCCCCCGTGAATTTTTGGCAGTGCTTGCTTGCTTAAGCTCAGGATCGACAAAGCAGAGGTGGGGATTTTGCACCGCGATCGTAAAGTCAATATTTAATGGCCAAGCTTGAATATCTGTCATGACTCACAATGCACTTCGGTTTCATCCTGAATTTTGAGGCACAACAAGGTTGTATCGTCGTTGGCTATTTCATGGCGATCGCGCAATTCAGTCACCCATTTTGCAAACAAATCTTGTGTCCTGATCTGTTCTAATTTTACCCAAGGATCTTGATTTGCTTCTATTTGCTTAAGAATCCAACAGGCGATCGCATCGGTCGCTAAATAAAAGTGATCTCCAAATTTTGCAACTCCATGAATTTGCGAAATATTAATATTCGCCGCCTTGACATTGGTTCCGATCAGCCTTGGACGATTATTAAATTCATGACTATTTTGTAAAGGAAAGCTTTTTTGCAAAGTGCAATCGCGCACCACAAACAAACAAGAATCTCCCACTGCAAGAGATTTCCAACTTAAATCTGCAAACACTTCCAAGCTCACAAAAGTCGCAAAAGCCCCTTCCCCTGCTTTACGTTTGGCAAACCAAGACAAATCTTGCTGTCCTAACCATTGCTGCCAAGTTGTTTGTAATGGTAATAGCCAAGTTGTGGCACAAGCATAAATTTCTTGCCAAGGCAACTGGCGATCTGTAAAAGCCATAACTAAGGCTCTTGCCCATTCCCTTGTAAATGAAGACTCAGTTGCCCCATCCGATAAAGCGACCGACACCATCGGATTATGTTTTACACAATTCCAAATATCTTCACATTCGACGATCGCATTACCTGCTTTCTGAACTGAAAAACTTTGAATAAGATCAACATCAAAATGTGATTTTTTTGATTCTAAAGTTTGTGGCTCAGCATTGGCAGATAAATTATATAAACTGCGATCGCTATATTTTCGAGTAGTAGTAGAGATCGACTTAAAGCCAAAATTTGCAGCCCCATACTGAGAATGCGAACCAGAAAAAGAATTATTGCAAAAAGATCTAAACACAATATCTGTAGCGATCGGCAATTTGATCAGCAAATTTAAGGTCACACCTTAGCACATTAATCTAATAGAAAAGCCGCCATATGGCGGCTTTTCTTGTACCAAAAATAGAGCGTACTTTGTACGCTCTATTTTTTATTTAAACTAAGAGGGTAAATCCCCCACCGCTCTGCGGTGTGAGTAATTCTAGTAAAAAAGAATTTGATACCCCGTCCGCTTGCGGCGGGGTTATTCATTATTATGCAAACGATAAAGAAGCCAAAGGCTGTGTAATTGAGGCACTAGGCGCAGTAAATTCGCCTGTCACCACAAACTCAAGCCTTAACTTCAGCCAACGCATCGTATTTGGATCAGTTGTAATGATCGCCGCCGCAGGTTGAGGAATTTGCTTTTTAATGCTTGCCATCTCAGGTGCTTCTAGAAAAGCAGGTTGCTCAACCAACCAAAAATTAATTTCCTTATTGCGAGCCTCAAAATTGCGCCGACGCTCCGATAGCGTCTCACTCAAAGGTTTCCCTTCGTATTCACACAAATACTTACGGCTAGCAGCCACGAAATAATATTGCTGGGAATCTGACATAAATTTTTTCTTAACAAGGTAATAGCTTGTAAAGCCAGATCTATGTTAACGCTTATTTAATACCAAAGCACAAAAGTGTCGTCACACTTTTGTGCTTTGGTATATATCTAACTTTGCAATAGATTAAACTGTGGCGTTAGCTCTAGAACATTATTCAAAACGAGATCGGCACCATTCTTTTTGAGTAAAGCTGCATAGCGATCGCGTAAATCTTCAGCCACATGGGGCGGAATCACACCAACAGCAAGATATTGATAACTAGGATCATAAATCCTAGCCTTTACCACCGTCAGCATATCCGCCACCGTATCACCAACATAGACAACAAAAGTTGCCGATTTATCTTGTCTAAGTTCAATTTGCTTCACGGCAAGTAAAAGTCCCGTGGGATCTGGTTTACCCGCAGCATCTTCCATGGCAATCAACACAGGCGCATCAATTGCTAGGCGCTGCAAGACATAACTAGCTGAAGCCCTTGTCGCCCCACTAAAAAATCCCCAACCAATCCCTGCGATCGTCAATCCCCGAAAATATTCCGTTGTCGCGATCAACGGCTCTGTCGCAATATATCCATCTGACCAGTCAGAATTTCTGCCCCGATAACGACCCTGAAAAAATTCCACAATCGTTTCATAGGAGATTGCGATCTCTTTGCCTAGACCTTGAAAATATCGCTTAATTAACTCCTGTGAGGCTTCCCAGTCATTGTTCCAAACTCCTTCAGCTTTTAACTCGTCGATTTCTTCTGGGGTAGGACGATAAGCTGCATTTGTAAAATATTCAACCGTATCTGCTAGTGCTCGGCGATAAGAACCCGATACATCACGAATCACGCCATCAATATCAAATGCAAAAATACTTGAGCTTAATAGTTTTAAGTCAACTTTAGAGGTTTCAATCATGTTATATTGCAAGATCGCTACTTTAATATGTAATTTAACTTTTCTTGGAGGTAGGTAGCATTGTCCCAGTTTATTCTAAAAATCTTATGGTTAGAGAATAATGTAGCTCTTGCTGTCGATCAAGTCGTTGGCAAAGGTTTCAGCCCTCTCACCAAGTATTTCTTTTGGCCCCGTGATGATGCTTGGGATCAACTTAAAACAGAAATGGAAAGCAAGCCTTGGATTGCCGATCAAGATCGGATTGAAATTTTAAATAAGGCAACCGAAGTAATTAATTACTGGCAACAAGAGGGGAAAAACCGCCCCATGACAGAAGCTCAAGGTAAATTCCCTGACGTTATATTTACTGGTAGTAACTAGTAATTATCGCGAAAACAAAAAAAGAAAGGCAGTACTAATCACTACCTTTCTTTTTTTTATTAATAAGAATTAATAAGAGGTGAACAGCACCTCTTATCTTTTGATTTATTTATCGAGCGCAGGCATCGATAGTACAGCTTCATCCTTACGATCAATACCCTTTTCAAAGCCAGCAACAGCCGCGCGAGCGCGACCAGCGTGCCATAGGTGACCAACTAAGAACATGAAGGACAATACGAAGTGGGAAGTAGACAACCAAGAACGAGGCGAAACAAAGTTTACCGCATTGATTTCAGTTATAACACCACCAACCGAGTTTAAGGAACCCAAAGGAGCGTGAGTCATGTACTCAGCAGCGCGACGTACTTGCCAAGGTTGAACATCATTCTTAAGTTTGTCGATATCCAAGCCGTTAGGACCACGAAGCGGCTCTAACCAAGGACCTCGGAAATCCCAGAAACGCATTGTTTCACCACCGAAGATGATTTCGCCCGAAGGAGAACGCATCAAGTACTTACCTAAACCAGTAGGACCTTGAGAGGTTGCAATGTTTGCGCCCAATTTTTGGTCGCGGACAAGGTAAGTGAAAGCTTGAGACTGCGAAGCTTCAGCAGCAGTAGGTCCAAAGAATTCGCTAGGATAAACGGTGTTGTTAAACCATACAAAGCAAGTCGCAATGAAAGCCATAAAGCTCAATGCACCAAGACTGTAAGAGAGGTATGCTTCACCAGACCAAACAAGGGCACGACGCGCCCAACCAAAAGGTTTAGTGAGGATATGCCAAATACCGCCAGTAATGCAGACTAAACCGATCCAGATATGTCCGCCGACTACATCTTCAAGATTATCAACACCAACGATGTTCCCTTCTCCACCAAAGGGTGAATTAAGCAGGTAGCCAAAGACAACAACTGGGTTGATAGTAGGATTAGTGATCACACGTACATCGCCACCACCAGGTGCCCATGTATCATAGAGACCACCAAAGAACATAGCCTTGAATACGAGCAGTAATGCACCACAACCTAACAAGATCAGGTGATACCCGATAATGTTGGTCATTTGGTTTTTGTCTTTCCAGTCGTAACCAAAGAAGGAAGAGTAGTTTTCTAAGACTTCAGGTCCACGCAAAGCATGGTAAATTCCACCAAAGCCAAGTACCGCCGAAGAAATAAGGTGTAAAACGCCAACTACGAAGTATGGAAAAATATCCACAACCTCACCGCCAGCACCAACGCCCCAACCTTGGGTAGCAAGGTGAGGAAGAAGGATAAATCCTTGCTCGTACATTGGCTTTTCGGGAATAAAGTGCGCGACTTCAAACAAAGTCATTGCGCCAGCCCAGAATACAATCAAACCAGCATGAGCGACATGAGCACCCAGCAGTTTGCCAGAAAGGTTTATGAGTCTTGCGTTGCCAGACCACCAAGCAAAGCCCGATGTATCCTGTGTGCGCCCACCCACTCCTAGCGAGTTTAAGTTAATGGTCGTCGTCACGAGAGGTTATCTCCAGAAAATTTTTTTATAGGTTTAAAGTGCAAATAATTTTTAAGCTATCAGCTATCAGATTGTTAGCTGCTAACGTTTAGACGTTTGATGAGATTCATCATAATCCAAAAACTAGTAGAACCGTACTGATTTCTGATAGCTAAATTTTGCAATTATCCTTAAAAAATTGCTTGCAACAGGCTGCAAGCAATTTTTTAGCTTCAAATTTATAGTGCGTTACCGCGAGGCAATACTTCTTCAGGGAAGATGAATCTTTCGGCTGGCTGATCTTGAGGAGCCATCCAAGCGCGAATACCTTCGTTCAAGAGCAAGTTCTTGGTGTAGAAGGTTTCAAATTCAGGATCTTCTGCGGCGCGAACTTCTTGAGATACGAAGTCATAAGCACGCAAGTTCAATGCTAGTCCGACAATACCAACGCTGCTAAACCATAGTCCAGTTACTGGAACGAACAGCATGAAGAAGTGCAACCAACGCTTGTTGGAGAAAGCAATACCGAAGATTTGGCTCCAGAAGCGGTTAGCTGTAACCATGGAATAGGTTTCTTCAGATTGGGTTGGGTTGAAAGCTTTAAAGGTGTTTGAGGTGTCGCCATCTTCAAACAATGTATTCTCAACGGTTGCGCCGTGAATTGCACATAGCAATGCTCCACCTAGAATACCTGCTACGCCCATCATGTGGAAGGGGTTCAGAGTCCAGTTGTGAAAACCTTGTAAGAATAAGATGAAGCGAAAGATGCCAGCTACGCCGAAGGTTGGACCGAAGAACCAACCAGATTGCCCCAAGGGGTACATCAAGAATACGGATACGAATACAGCGATAGGGCCAGAGAATGCGATCGCATTATAAGGACGGATACCGACTAGACGAGCAATTTCAAACTGACGCAGCATGAAGCCGATCAGTGCAAATGCACCGTGAAGTGCGAGGAATGTCCATAAACCACCAATTTGACACCAACGGGTGAAGTCACCTTGGGCTTCAGGTCCCCACAGTAGTAATAAGGAATGTCCAACGCTTAACGGTGGAGAAGATACTGCGACGGTCAAGATGTTGCAGCCTTCGAGGAAACTAGAAGCTAAACCGTGGCTATACCAAGATGATACAAAGGTGATGCCAGTAAACCAGCCACCAATAGATAAAAATGCGGTTGGGAATAGCAATAAGCCACTCCAGCCAATAAATACAAATCTGTCGCGCTTTAGCCAGTCGTCGATGACATCAAACCATCCTCTTTCGACTTCTTGCGACCTGCCCATTGCAATGGTCATAATCTTAAATCCTGCTTTAACTACGAGTATTTATATGGATTTTAAATTAGCTTAACACATCTTTACGTTTGACTTCTTATAAAATACTTAAAACCCGCAAATCCTTGCTAAACAAAGGTTTGACATGGATTTATAAAGTATATAGATTTGAAAATAAATCTTAAAAAAGTGTTAAGGAGTTTCGCATCTACACTCTTAGGGATAGGTGCTAATAAATTAATATATTAGTTAACAATATAGCAGCACTAAATCAAGTCATTTCAAAAATGCATTAATGAGCCAAAATTGGTCTTGATATTTGTGTTAGCAAACTAAGTATTTATACTTATAGTTGTTAGAAATAAGTTTTGTAATAATTCTCACCAAAAGACGCGATCGCGATCGCATCTTTATCTTAAAAATTAGTGCAATATCATTGAAACAGCAATTTGCAGCCACAGGTAATAGCCATGATTAGACAAGTTGAACTTAACCAGCCAGAACTTGATCATGATCTGGTCGCTGATCTGCCACAAGATACAGCCACCCCACCAAAGCCAAAAAAAGCCAGACGATGGATTATGCGTTTGATTATTTATGGTTCGTTGGGGTTTGGACTAATTGCTTTGGCGTTACCCTCTTTTAGTGGTTGTGGAAATAAGGCTAGGAGTTCTGAGGGCAGAACGTATGTGGGGAGTATGAATAGAGCGCAGCAAGCATTTTGGTCTGAAAAACAAACTTTTGGGCGATCGATTCCTGCGTTAGAACTTGGGATAAAAGAAGAAACTGATAACTTTAAATTTCAGGTGCAAAGTTTTGATCTTGTCACTTATCAATACGGTGTTCCTAAAAATGACAATGTAAAAAGTTTTGTCGGAGCAGTATTTGTTGTACCTGAAAAATCTCAAACATCTCAAGGCTCCAATCAAAAGGTAAATCAAACATCAGAATCACAGCCAAGTGCCAAAAAAGAGCTAACTACGGTCACTATTCTTTGTGAATCTCCCAAAACTGGTGTAAAGCAAAAGCTACCAAATCCATTTCTCCAAAATGGGACTCCAACATGTGCTGAGGGAACTGTAGCGCTAAATTAGCTGTCTCGCTAAACTAACTTAACAAAGAGGTTGACCGATGGATAACTACGTAAATTATCGTTATCGTGACTTTCAGAATCAATCGTTTCAAAATGAATTTCGTAAAGGCGAAGAAAAGAAGGCTGACTTTACAGGCTCAAGATTGAAAAGTTGTGATTTTCGAGGTGCGAGTCTAGTTAGCTCTGATTTCTCGGAAACAGCGATCAGTCGAGATAAGCAGAATTTCCAAAAGCAGATCATACAAATGTCGCTGCATATCATTTTGGGCGTTCCCCTTGGATTAGCTGCGTGGGCTTCAGGACAACTTGTTTTAGTTGGCTGTGGTGGTGAAGTCGCAAATCCCTATGGGTGGATGACAAATCCATTTGTTTGGATGTTTGCTTTTGCGACAGCCGCTGCAATGTCTCAAAGAAGGCTTTTTATTATATACATGGGGCTAATTGGGTTAATGGTGATCGCTGCCATTAACTCTACAGCTTTGACGGTGGTCGGTATAGGTGTGATGATTGCCGCGTTTGTGATGTCTCTTTTCGGGCTATATCTGGGCTATAAAAAAGGGGCGATCGCAGTGGGTATGGTATGGATGTCAGTGGGAGTTTCGTCAGCAATTTCGGCTGGCTATAGCTGGATCAAACATCACGAAATTCACTATGCAATCTTATTTGCAGTACTTGCACTTTTGCCTGCTGTTTTGGCAACCAAGGCTTTTAATCTGCATTTTACAAAAGTCAAAATGTCAGCGATGACTTCTTTCCGTGGTGCAGATTTAGAAAATGCGCAATTTGTAAATTCACACTTAGAAAATTGTGATTTTTTAGATGCAAATCTGCAAGGTGTGGATTGGTATGGTGCAACTTTTAAAAATTGCAAGTTTCCTAAAGGTTTTTCTATGGATGTAATGGATGTAATGGATGTAAATGAGGCGATCGCTAAAAAACCTGAAATTAATTCAGAGATTAAAAAAATGGCTGTAAATACTTAACCATACGCAGAATTAGTGATTGGAATCATGATGGAAATCCCTGATGTTATCAAAGGAATACTAATCCTTGTCTTTGTATTCGTACCGATTGAAAAAGCATTAGCATTTCATCACCAAAAACTATTGCGTGAAGGTTGGTTCACGGATCTTTGTTACTATTTTTCAGGTTATTTCATTGGTCATGGCACAACAAAACTATTAATTATATTTGTATTGATGAGCCAAGGCTCAATACCGATATTGTCTAAATTTGTCGGTCAACAAACCCTTGTTTTGCAAGTAACTGTAGCTATATTCATTGGCGATTTGTGCTTTTATTTCGCTCATCGACTATTGCATACTGTTCCTTGGTTATGGCAATTTCATGTAATCCATCATAGTTCTACTCATATTGATTGGCTTGCCACAGTACGTGTCCATCCTTTTGAGCAGATTCTAACCAAGGCTTGCCAGATGATTCCCCTTTACTTGCTAGGGTTTTCATCAGAGGCTTTGGCAATTTATATAATTTTTTCGAGTGCGATCGCCTTTTTTATCCATGCCAATGTTCGAGTGAAGTTTCCGATTTTAAAATGGCTTATTGCTACGCCAGAATTTCATCGTTGGCATCATGATCGCTATCCACAGAAATACGCTCAAAATCTAGCCGTACAGTTACCAATTCTTGATTATATATTTGGAACTTTGTATATGCCTGAGAATGAACAACCAAAACTATATGGAACCAGATTAAATGCCTCAACAAATTATTTTAATCATTTAATTTATCCGTTTAAAAATTGGAATAAGAAAAATGCAGACAAGTGATTTTCAGGAATTTGTCTCTAAGCGTAGATATTTAATCCCCTTAGCCTTAGTTGGATCGTTGCTAGTTGCTACTGCTGGGATTTTGAGCATTGCTGCATATCAACATCAAATGAGCTTGTCAGTGTATTTGCAAAGCTTTAGTACGCCGCAAATCTCTATTGAGGAGTTGGCTAGTAGCAAACTCAAATCTGTAGTTTTAATCGATGTGCGATCTCAGAGCGAATATGCAGAAGATCATATTGCTAATAGTGAGCTTGTGCCATTACCCGAAATTGAGGGTGAGGTGGGTATTCAACGGGTTAAGAATATTGTGGAACGCTATGAAAAAAAGCATCAAGCTCAACCAAAGGTAGTTTTGTACTGTACTTCGGGAATGAGATCGATTAAAGCGAATAGGTATCTTCGTGATCGCGGTTATCAAGCTTCGACTCTGACAGGCGGCATTACGGCATGGCGCAAACAATTTACGCGATCGCAGGATTTACAAGTTTTTGCTAGCAAATAAAAAAGAGCCATAGCTGACGCTTTTTGAATTTTTTCTTTTTAAGTCGGGATGATAGGATTCGAACCTACGGCATCCTGCTCCCAAAGCAGGCGCGCTACCAAGCTGCGCTACATCCCGTTGCGAATATCTATGTTACTACAGAAAGTGCTAAGTGCAAAAAATAATTTTGCGCATTAAAATTTCACTTCAAGAATCTCATCCAGAGCAAAGGGCGATCGCCATATGAATTAGGACAGTAAAGGTGAACGCTTATACTTAATTTTGAGATTAAAATAAATTGAGATTAGAGATCGCAGGAGCGAACCCAATGACTCAAACAATTGCCCGAAATACATCACTGTACGATCTTGATCTTAATCTGTGGTTTGAAACAGTGATCGCACAGTTAAAGAAGGGTGATTTAAAATCTCTCGATATTGAAAATTTGATAGAGGAGTTAGAAGGTTTGGCGGGTCGTAGACGCGCTGAAGCTCAGCAGCAACTAGCTGAGCAAGAAAGTCAACGTGCTAATCGCCTTGCGGAGCGTTTACGAGCTTTGGGTATCGGTCCAGAAGATGTTTAAACTTAATAGTAATCTGGGGCTCTGTGGCGCACATCGCACAGGCAAAACAACATTGGCGATCGCAATCGCCTCACGACTAAATATCCCCTTTGTTCGCACCACGACCAGCCAAGTTTTTGCCCAACTTGGCTTAGATCCTGCGGAGCCAATGGACTTTAAAACAAGGTTATTTGTACAGAATCATGTTTTGGATGCTGCCGAGCAGGTTTGGCAAAATTCAGCAGTACCATTTGTTAGCGATCGCACTCCCATCGATATGATCGCCTATACCCTCGCTGATATTCAGGGTAAAACTGAGGTGGATTTCGATTTGCTTAGTCAATATATAGATCGCTGCTTTGCCAGTACCAATCAATTTTTTCAAAATCTTGCCATCATTCAACCAGGTATCCCACTTGTATATGAAGATGGCAAGGCGGCGCTGAATGCCGCATACATTGAGCATATTAATGTTTTAGTGATTGGGTTATGTCGCGATTCGCGGCTTAAGGCAAATGTATTTTGTAATCTTAGGGATACGATCAGTCTAGAAATTAGAATCCTTAATATTTTGGAATATTTTGGATCGATTTAAATCTCTGAAAACTGGGTAACTTGATCTGAGGGAAAAGGATATAAGTTAGTCGTAGGTATGGGACAGTGGACTTCAGACATTTAGAATTTATCGTTAGTTTATGGCTTCGGGATCGCCGTTTCAGTAAAGATCAAGCCCCAGATGAGCAGGGCTTTACGCTGATTGAGTTGTTAGTTGTGATCGTTATTATTGGTTTGCTAGCCGCGATCGCACTGCCCTCATTTATCAATCAAGCCAATAAGGCAAGATTTGCCGAAGCTAAATCATTTATTGGAACGATGAGCCGCCTGCAACAAGCTTATTATCTGGAAAAAAAGACGTTTGCTAGCGATATAACTAAACTGAATGTGGGAGCAAATATATCATCAGCTAATTTCACTTATTCTGTGATTACGGGCGATGTTAATGGAAATACCATCCCGGTCCAGATAGATCAAATTGTGACTAATGTCGCAACACCAGCATCCCCAAATTTAAAGGCTTTTGTTGGTGTTGTTGGGATACCTGGGGTAGTCAGAATAGACACCATTTTTTGTATTGCCAATGCCCCTAATATTGCTATTCCTCCTGGATCGCTTAATGCCACTTCACAAACCATGGTATGCCCTCTCAACTTTTCCTTGGACGAATAAAAACTTAAAAAGCAAAAAGCTAGAGCAGTGCTTTGCACTAATCTAGCTTTTTTGTTTTTTATAACAATGTAAGTTTTGCTTAGGACATAAAACCCAAAAGATGAGTGGCGGCGCTTCGCGCCGTCACTCATCTTTTGGGTTTTGATTTGTCCTAGCTGTCTCTTGCGTTGCTATACAATCAAAAAATATTTTTACTGGAGTGATATCATCCTGTTTTTTTGTGGGTAAGTTACTTTCACAAGCAAACCGCTAAACAATCTTGACATTCACGGGATAAAGACTCATGAAATCTGAATTTAAGACCAAGCTCATTCAACACATCCTCAACAAGAAGAATGGCGAAAAGGGCTTCACCCTCATTGAACTTCTCGTTGTTATCATCATCATCGGTATTCTAGCTGCGATCGCGCTTCCTTCTTTCCTTAACCAAGCATCTAAAGCTCGTCAATCTGAAGCCAAAACCTACACTGGCTCCATGAACCGTTCTCAACAAGCTTATTACCTAGAAAAACAACAATTTGCACCTAACCTAGGTTCTCTTGGTGTCGGTATTGCTTTCACCACAGAGAACTATGGCTATGGAATTGCCAGAAATGGAGGCAAGACTGTTAGTGGAACTTCTCAATCTGCCAATGTTTTTGGTGTAGCAACTCCAACTGGTGCTGTTTCTGGTACTGGTACTGTTGCTGATGCCATGACAGGCGGTGCTAGCTCACCTCTAAAATCCTATACAGGTCAAGTTAGTGTTTCGACTCCAACTGGTAGTAATGAAGCTACTACATTAGCCACACTTTGTGAAGCTAATTTACCTGCTGTTAATGCAGGAAGCCAACTAGCTGTCCAGACTGGTGCTGTATACATTACTCCAAATGTAGCTGCAGCCCCACTATGTAACACAACTATTGGTACTACAACACTTGGCTATACTGCTATCCAGTAGTCCCCAGATGTTTTGTCTGAACTGATTTGTAGACTCTCTGCGACTGCAAGTGAAGTTGACTTTTACAGATATAGAGGCTCAACTTTTACTTTACTTAAGCACAAAACTGGTTGCAAAAGACTTTTCGTTTTTTTGCAACCAGTTTTGTGGTATCTAGACTACTTAATTACAAAGGTAATACTAATGACTAACTGGCAAGAACTTCTATTACAAAATGATTACGACCAAATTATCAGCTATAGCAAACAAGGGATTGAACTATATCCAAATGTTGGCGAAGGTTATTATTATTTGGGATTAGCCTTTTTATTACAATCAAAAGATGAAGAAGCTGACAATATTTGGACTCTTGGATTAAAAAATTCTAGTGATGCCGACCTATATACTAAAGAACTTTATGAAATTTTAAGGAGAGAGGCTGATCGTCAGGAAGAATTAAAAGAATATCAAGTTTCTTTAACAATTCGTCAAAATATACGTCGAATAATGCCCCAAAACTTTGAGAACTTGGTGCAAATCGTATACTTATATCTTCAGCTTCAAATATTTAACATTCAAACTTTACAAGAGCTTGACTTAATCAATCTAATCCAATCAGGTATAGATATAAATGATAATGCTCTACTACAACTAATTGAAAATATTTCGTTTACGCCAATTTCTCAGGCAACATCTGAAGAAGTTATGTCCTTTTATTTAGGATTTATATCTTCCTGTATACCCTATGTTCAAAACAAAGAAGTTGGGACGAGTAAACTGATTTATGCTGCTTTTAGCCAAAAATTGAGACTAGATATATCTCTGAAATTTGTTGATATGTGTCTGCAACTTTGCCCTGATAGCATTATGGTTTTAGGGTTCTTAGTCCAGCTTTATATTAAGCACGATCGTTATAATGAAGCTCTTGAAGTTGCTCGCAATATTATCGTCAAATTTCCTGAAAGCCTTGATCAAACGATTGCTTATCATTTGCTTTTGAGTGCAATTATGAGCGCAGGAGGTAATTGGCAAGAAATAAAGGTGATTTTTGCTAAATATCAATCTTTGCTGTCTGATTTAGTTCAGCAAAATCCTGTTGACATGAATCGGTTTTACGTAACTTATATCTGCATGTCTTGTTTCTTTGCACCGTATATTCAGGATATGCCTCAAGATAACCGAGCCATTCAAAACAAGGTTATGAGCTTGGTTCAATCGAATATGCAACATTATCAGTCTGAAATTACCCAAAGATTTCAAAATAATCAACGATTAAGAAAAGAAAGCCCAAGAAGTCTAAAAAGCTCCAAACTCAGAATTGGATATCTCGCAACTAGTTTAAGACAGCATTCGGTTGGATGGCTCGCTCGATCGCTGTTTCAACACTTCGATCGAGACTCTTTTGAAATTTATGGATATTTCCCCGAATACAGTCAATGTAAAGATTTTTTGCAAGAATGGTATGTACGCCAAATGCATAAATCCTTTAGGGAAGGCGTAGATTATTGGGGTGATAACTTTTTAGTTGCTGAACAAATAGATCGCGATCGGATTGATTTGTTAGTCGATCTTGAAAGTATGACTTCAGGAAATTGCTGCGATATTCTTGCGCTTAAGCCAGCCCCTCTACAAGTTAGTTGGTTGGGATGGGATGCTTCAGGGTTACCAGCAATTGACTACTATATAGCCGATCCATACGTTCTACCCGAAAATGCTCAAGAATATTATTCAGAAAAAATTTGGCGCTTACCTAAAACTTACATAGCTGTTGATGGCTTTGAAACTTCAATTGCCACCTTACGCCGATCCGATCTGGATATTCCCGCTGATGCGATCGTTTATTTTAGTTCTCAAAAAAGTTATAAACGTCATCCTGATATAGTTCGAGCGCAACTGCAAATTATTCGGAAAGTTCCTAATAGTTACTTCATAATTAAAGGGCTAGCAGATGAGACCTCTATGCAAAACTTCTTTTATGAAATTGCTGATTCGGAAGGGGTTGAACGAGATTATCTTAAATTCTTACCATTTGCCAAGTTTGAAGCCGAACATCGAGCTAATATGGCGATCGCCGATATTGTGTTAGACACATATCCTTATAATGGAGCAACCACAACCATGGAAACCTTATGGATGGGGATACCTATGGTTACACAGGTTGGAGAACAGTTTGTTGCCCGCAATAGCTATACGATGATGATGAATGCTGGTATAACCGAAGGAATTGCCTGGAATGTTCAAGAATATGTGGAATGGGGCGTAAAGTTCGGTATGGATCCACAATTAAGGCAAACCGTTGCTTGGAAGCTCCGTCAATCTCGTAAAACTTCATCGCTTTGGGATGGTAGACAGTTCGCTAAAGAGATGGAAAATGCCTATAGACAAATGTGGGAGATTCACAATGGATAAAGATAAATTGATCAATAGTGCCTACAAATTATTTGTTGAGAGCCAATATCCTGAAGCTGCTGAGCTTTATGAAAAAGCGGCTGAGCTAGAACCTGATGTCAAATCTCACTATTGGTACTTAGGTTTATGTCTTTTGTTTCAAGGTCTAATAGAAGAAGCGCAAATAACTTGGTGGATAACTATTGATGAGAGTGAGTCTAGTAAAAATGAATTTGTACAATTTCTCCAAGATGTTTCTAGGAGATTTGGGCTAAATCTTAATAGATACGATATGGCTATAAGTATTCTAGAAGCAGGGGTGGGTTTAGAACTAGAAAACATCTATTTGTTGGCTGAATTAGCAAGATTTTATGGTCTGAGTTTGGAACATAAAAAATGTATAGAAGTAGCCAAGCAATGTCGCAAACTAGTTCAAGATTTACCAAATCAGATTTATGTAAATCACATAATTTTAAATTCTTTGCTTTGTTTAGGAAGTCAATGGCAAGAAATTTTTGCGTTGGCGGATAGCCAATTAGATTTGATTCAATCCTTAATTCAAGAACAGCCCGTCAATACTAATTCCACTGATATATCTCGTCTACTTGTTTCTACTTTCTTTTTGCCTTATCTCAAAGACGATCCCAATAGAAATCGAACTTTACAAAATGAATTAGCGAAAGTTTACCAAAACAGTTTACCAACCTTACCGATTCCAGTAACCCGAAATACTGACAAGCGACCACTTAAAATTGGCTATTTGTCCCATTGCTTACGCAGACATTCCGTTGGGTGGTTGGCAAGATGGATTTTCAGACATCACGATCTTAAGAAATTTAATATTCATGCTTATTTCGTGTTCGATCAGCTTAATGCATCTGATTCAGTCAGGGAATTTATTGCTGACTATTGCCATAAGTCCTACAAATTTGGATCTGATGCAACCGCGATCGCTAAACAAATAGCAGAAGATGAGATTGATATTCTCGTCGATCTTGACAGCATTACTTTAGATATATCTTGTCAGGTAATGGCGCTCAAACCTGCGCCTGTACAAGTGACTTGGCTAGGATTAGATGCTTCGGGCTTACCTGCGATTGATTACTTTATTGCCGATCCTTATGTGTTGCCAGAACATGCTCAGAAATATTACTCAGAGAAGATTTGGCGGTTACCGAATACTTACATTGCCGTTGATAGCTTTGAGGTGCTTTTCCCAACGATACACCGCAATCAGTTTAATATTCCGCTCGATGCGATCGTTTATCTAAGTTCTCAATCAGGATATAAACGACATCCTGACAACATCAGACTGCAAATGCAGATTATTAAATCTGTACCTAATAGTTATCTATTAGTTAAGGGACTATCCGATCAACAGGGACTTAAAAACTTTTTTGTGGAAATTGCTAAATCAGAAGGCATAAGTGATGATCGCCTCATATTTTTGCCTCAGGTAACTACCGAAGCCGAACATCGCGCTAATTTAGACATTGCTGACGTGATTTTAGATACTTATCCCTATAATGGCGCAACTACCACAATGGAAGCTTTGTGGATGTGTATTCCCATGGTTACAAAAGTTGGCGAACAATTTGCTGCTCGAAATAGTTACACCATGATGATCAATGCAGGAGTGACCGAAGGAATTTCTTGGAGCGATCAAGAGTATATTGATTGGGGTATTCGTCTAGGTACAGATGAGGCTTTGCGAAAGCAAGTGTTTTGGAAACTGAAAGAATCTCGTAAAACTTCGCCTTTGTGGAATGCTGAGAAGTTCACGAGGGATATGGAATCTGCTTATGAACAAATGTGGGAGATCTATACCGATCATCAGTTAGCCGTAAGTAGTGATAATTTATGAATTGCCACTACTGAGTTTTAGTTCTAGCTAAATTAATTGCTAGCGTAATCTTGAATTTTGACTACAACAGCTAAAGAGTTTAGTCCCTGAGCAACTAGATCTGGAAACTGAGCTAAGCCTTCGATAATATTGTCAGCGAAGTTGTAATTTGAGTCTTGACTCCCATATTGCAATGTTAGGTATTCCAATATTTCTAATGCATAGTCAGGGAAATTCAAGATATCAGCAATACAAGCTAACTTCAACATCCGATCTGGTGATTTTAGATGTCCGTCCATATCTTCACGAATTAGATCGCGAAAATAGTAAGCATCACCCCAAAGTAATTGTCCTGCTCTTACTGTTGAGCGAATTGGCGATCGCGCACGAAGTCCATATGCTCGAGTTAAATCGAACAGGGTAAAGTCATTCTTTCTCAAGAAAGTATCGACATCAGCGAATAGTGGTTGATTTTTATATAAATGCGAAAATATTACCTCAACTTGTATAGCCAGAGTACCACTATTCAAAATCTTATTCGCCCCCTCTAAAACATCAAGATCCGCACCCTGAACGTCAATTTGCAGAAAATCAATTTCATTAATTTCCTCGTCTTGACAGAATCGATCTAAAGTTGTCGTGTCAATTTCAATACTAAAATCTAAATTGGCTACTTCTGATAGCCCAGCTAAGCGTTCTAAATATGGTTCGTTTGGCGGATACAAGGAAATGCACATGGGATCTTTCGTAATGTAAAGAGTTCTCTGTTCGATCGCTTTGCCAATCGCTAGAGGAAAGTGTATTTCTTTCCAGTTAATCTCTCTGGCTTCAAGTTCTGCGTTAGCTTCGTCACAAGTATTACCATCAGCATCAAATCCATAGATACTTAAGTTTGGTGCAAATATTTGCCATCCTTGGCTAGCATAGTCATCTTGACTGCTTAATTTGCGCGATCCGACATTACAAACAGTCATTTGAATGTGGTCTAAACGACCGTTTCTCTTTAAAATTGGAAGAAATACTGACATAAAAGAATCCTTGGCTTTTTATAAATGATTGATTAGTATCATTTTAATCTAGTTGTTCAACATAACATTAAATAGATAGTCAACTAGAAAATCTGGCTGTGCATCTGTAATTTCAACTCTAGTTAGAGGAGCAAATTCTTGAAATATGGGTTCAATAGAAGGATTAGATGCAAAGATAAAGCCATCACAAGAAGTAGTGCCATTATCAAAATCAGATGATATTTCAATTCGATAATTGAACCCCTCAAGTAAACTGATAACATCAAGATGTAGTTTTTGAGAATGAGTTGAAATAAAGAGATAGTCGATCGCTTGACTTTTCAAGGATTTGGTACAATCTTCCAACATTTCTATTTCATATCCTTGAACATCAGAATGAAGTATGGTAAGCTTCTCAATCCCTTTTTCTGCCAAATATTGATCGACTCCAAATTGATTTTTTCCGACGAAAGCCTGTATAAATTCACCGTTAAATCCATTAAGCTGGAAATTATGCTTGCCCGCGTTAATATTTTGCAATTCTGGTTCTACTAGATGAACAGTAGAATTTGGGTGAACTAGTTTTAGCCACATCGAGTAATGTCCCCAGTAAGCTCCAAGTTCAAGCATTAGTGGCGCAGTCGGAAGATGCTTGACAACTTCTTGGAATACAAATTCTTCAAGAGGTTCATGGACTCCACGATTTATGACAAGAATCGAGCTAAATTGTCCATAATAGGCGTAAGAACCAAGCACTGGAACTCTTAATCCGTTATGAAGATAAACAAAATCACCATCTACAAAGCCAGCGCGAGGGTCTCTCTGGATCGCCAAGTTAAGCGGATCTGATACGATTTCTCTAAATCGTCCTAAAAGATCATTGTCATTAGCTTTTTTTTGCATGTGTATTGACTCTTAGAAATGTGTAAGTTTTGTAGTTTCGCTATACTTCAAGACAGCTTCTAACATGAGTATCTAGGCTGGCAGTATAGCAAGATCGTTAATTTAAAGATAGTTCTTAGGTAAAGCAATAACGTTTAGGCTACCCTGAAAGTCAGCATTAACATCTACAGGGATCAACTTTTGTAAATAGGGCTGATAGCGAAATAGTTGATAACCAATACTTCTGAGAAAATCTGCAACAGGTAAATTACTACCTTGATCTGCTGCAATATTTTCATAGAGGATGATTGGAGCAAAGTCTGTAAGAAGGCGATCGCTTCCTTTCAAGACTTGGAGTTCATGACCCTCCGCATCAATCTTGAGAAAGTCAACTCGACTTACCTCATATTTTTCAATTAGGCTATCCAACGTAAAACATTCAACTTCTTCAAAGCTACCAGCATCTCTAGATTTATCATCATCTTCAGCAATTAGTTCATTAAGCTCACTCGCCGCACTCAGCGATAGTTTTGCTTTGCCATTGCGATCGCTAGCCGCACCTGCACAAACTTTTACCCAATCAATTTGATTAACTTGACAAGTTTCATTGAGATAACTCACACATTGCGAAAATGGTTCAACTGCCAAGACCAAACCCGTCTCTCCCACTCTTTGCGCCGCACTAAATGTGTACACACCAGCATTTGCTCCTACATCAATCACTGCCATGCCTTCTCGAATCCAGTTGCGCCAAAACTCAATCTCGCTCTCAAACCAGTCGCCTTGAGCGACTAACACGCCCGTAACAATACTGCGAAAGGTCGGCTCAACGGCAAGTACCAAATCTTGATCGAAAGCAACATAGGTGATTTTGCTGTCTATAGCCAATTTTGTCCATTGCCACTCAGCTGCATCACTATTTTGATTTAGACAACAGTTATTGGCCGTCTCTAGCCAATATGCAGCGGTTTTAAAATCGCCAATACTACGATAGCCAAGATAAAGTGCTTGCAAAATTGGCGCGTAAAGTGGGATTAGTTGTTGCGCGTGATGCAAATACACAATTCCTTCAAGTTGCCCAGTCATTAGTTCGGCAATACCCAGCATCAAGCAAATAGTGAGGCTACCTGAAAAAAGCTGATTAGCTATTCTTAAAAAGCGTATTCCTGAAGGATTGTAAAACACAAATTGAGATCGCCACAACGCCTCTGCTAGTAGCATTAACGCCTGAGTGAAACCATTATCTGCATTTAAAATAAGCTCAAATTCAATTGAATTTCGAGCAGATGGAGGTAGGTAAACTAATCCTAGCAAAGCATTTTGAGTATATAAATGTGCAGACTGGAATGTAGTAATAGTGGTATTTAAAGCTAAATTAGTTGCCTTCGTGTTTTCTCTCAACATACTTTGAATAAGCAGATAATGAGCAGCACAATACGGGCTTGTATCTAGGCTAAATCCTTTCTCCAGTTTTCCCATTGCCATCTGGATTAGTTTTGTTTTTGCCTCTAAATCTTCAAGTTGCTCAGCTTCAATCAAATCTATAACAGCTAAGTTATTCCAATCTAGAGAAGTCTCAGGACTATCCCAGTTAGTACTTTCAAAGATCGCTTCGACAGATGACAAAATGTCTGCGTCAATGTCAGGATAGTGGCTGAAAATATATTCAAGATAGAGATCGCTAGAGATAGAGGCTAATTCCATGACTAAATCCTTTGTAAAAAATTGAGATAAATATTAGTGAGATTGAAGTTCCAGCATGAGGTAATCCAGACTTTCTAGAGACTTTACTGTATTTTGGACTAACTGAAAAGCTTTCTCATGATCTATAGGCTGCAAAGTCACAGGATCTACAGGTCTAAATTGCTTCCAACGTTCAACTAGAGAGAGCATAGACTGTGGTGCATCCAATAAAGGTAATAGACAAGTAGCCATTGAGCTGTCAAGTGTCACAACTTGTTTATGTGTTGATAGATATTTATTAAGACTAAGAATCCCACAACCAGTCACATTAGTTATTAGATCTTCTCTAAAATTAGAAGTATTTAGTTGAGGATGTAGATAAATTTTTGCAGTCTGCCAATCGAAACCACTCCATTCGCTAAAAGGAACGAAGGATTGAGCTTGCTGCGGATGACCACACCAAAAATCTAATAACCGATGAATTGGATGGATTAGTTCATACATTTGTAATCGATCCTCTATCGATAGATCTGGTAAGCTCATCCCCAAAAAGACAGGCAAATTATCTCCTTCTTTAAATAAATCTCTAAAATCCCATTCGCGCCAGTTTACCATACTAATAAACTCTAGATCGGATAATCTTAAAGCATCAAAAAGGTCGGAGATCGTATAGCCCTTATCGCCTTGGAATAAGTGATTCATCAAGATATCTTGCTTATTTTCTTGCACTGTATATTTAGTGTCCCAAGTTTGAGCTTTTAGCAAAACATTGTCTTTTAAAGCTTGCATTGTCTCCACAACAATTTCGACCTCTAGATCTTCTGGATTTTCATCCAATAAACCCATCATTCTAAACATTTTTTGAGCGCGAAAAAAATTAGCTCTCTGGATAGAACTATGTAAATTACTGCGAATTATGCCGTCAGGTTTTAATACTGACTGCATCGACTTTAGAGCGATCGCAGGCTCAGGAAAAAGATATAACAATTCATCACAATTTATATAATCAAATTGACAACCTAAAGATGGTAATTCTTCGATTGATGTGGCAAGAAATTCCACGTTATCAAAACCATGATGTTCTAAACGTTGTTGTGCTAACTTAATAGATTCTGCGGATATATCTACTCCAACTATTTTTGCCCCTGGGTTTGCTTCAGCTAAAATGAGAGACTTATAACCAGAACCACATCCTGCATCTAAAATAACTCTTCCTTTAGTATCTATAACTTTTTGATCTCTTAAGTAGAAAGAAGTTACTAGGTTGTGAATATATAGTTCATTTGGATCGTTTTTGGGGGATTTATCAAGAGGGATTCTAGGATATGGACTACTATCAAATTGCTGCCGTATTTTATCTAGTAGGTCAGATTGTGGATCAGTCATGTAAAGTTAGCCTGAAATCTACTGATGATTGTCGTTTAATAAATGCGATCGCATTGTAGCAGACTGCTATTCAGGAATAAATGCGAAAATTGTAGAATTACAATATAAAGATTATTTGGCTTTTCTATGCGAAATTTGCAAAATCTCCTGTTTGCCGCTCTAGGTGGTGTACTGATGGGACTTACACCTGATCCATTTAGTCAATGGTGGCTAGCATGGATTGCCCTGATTCCTCTGTGGATGCTGGCTCAAAATCTGAAGGTCAAAGAGGCGATCGCTATGGGAGCAATGTGGGGATTTTGCTATCACGGTATGGCGCTATTTTGGATTACGAGTGTGCATCCGATGGAATGGATGGGTGTGCCTTGGTGGACGAGTTTTTGGATTGCAACTTTGGTTTGGTTGTTGATTACGGGGTGGGGTGCGGTATTGTCGGGCTTATGGGCTGGGGGAATGTCATTGTTCACGCAGAAGCTCAATGTAACTAGTCGGGTAATTATTGCTTGTGCGATGTTTAGTGGATTAGAAATTGTGTGGAGTTGGGGGCCACTTTACTGGACGGCGCTTGGCTATACCCAGAGCCCCCATGATTTGCTGTTGTTACAAATTAGCCGTATCTCTGGACAGCAGACTATGACTACGGCGATTGTGGCAATTAATGGATTATTTGCGGAAATTCTTTTACATAGAACTTGGGCTGAAAGACGACGCTATGCAATCGCGGCGATTTCTTTGTTAATTGCGATCGCGGGTTATGGTGCTTGGGAAATGCAAAGCGATCGCATGGTAAGAAGCAATGGACAAGCCATCAAAGCAGGAATCATTCAGGGGGATTTCCCCAATGCGCTCACGGTCAAACCGAGAGGATGGGAGATCGCAGTTAATAACTATACCAAAGGCTATGAAAAGCTAGCTCAGTCAGGAGCAGAGATGATCGTCACTCCTGAAACCGCAATTTCTTTTCTCTATCCTAACTATGATGCTCGTCGCGAATCTTTTGATCTCGCAGTGAAGAAATATCGCGTTCCTGTCTGGCTGGGAGGCTTTGGCACGACTCGCAATCCCAATGCGGAAGATCCGAATAATTATACTAATAGTCTATTTTTGATTGATGGCTCAGATAAGATTCTCGGTCAATATGACAAAGTGCGGCTTGTGCCAGTAGGGGAATATATTCCCTTTAAACCAATATTAGGAAGTCTGATTAAGCGCTTATCTCCGCTTAGAGGCGAAGTCGATGCAGGTTCGAGCGAGCAACTTGTTGATACACCTTGGGGACGTTTCATTGTGGGGATTTGCTATGAGTCGGCTTATCCAGCAACTTTCCGTTTCCAAACCGCCGCAGGGGGGAGGTTAATTCTCTCTGCTTCTAATAATTCTCACTTTGCTTCTTATATGTCGGCGCAACACCATGCTCAAGATGTAGCAAGAGCAATTGAAAGCGATCGCTGGGCAGTTAGAGCTACTAATACTGGCTATTCTGGCTTTGTTGATCCGAATGGGCGCACGATTTGGCTATCGGATGTAAATACCTATGAAACCCATCTGGAAACAGTTTATTTGCGCGATACCAAGACTTTATATGTCTTATGGGGTGATTGGTTGACACCGTTGCTTTGTATTACCAGCATTGCCATTTATGCTAAGCATCGCTTTATTGCATAATCACCAATCGCCACCAGCGCCGCCACCATCGCTACTGCCGCCGCCAAAGTCACTGCTAGAAGACGAGCTTCCATAATCATAGGAATCATAGCTACTAGAATTACTACTAGAACTATCGCTAGAACTGGAATAATCTGAACTACTAGCATAACTCACAGGTTTAGGAATAAATGGATAGACAGGTTCTTCATGGAAACAGTTTTGACATTGACGCATACTGATCGCATCTTTGGAAGCTTTTTTGGGGAATTTCTTGGTTCTGCGAGATTGTTTGAGTTCTGCGTCAATCAATGTCGGATAGCTACATTTTGGGCAAACTGCATCTTCGTTTAAAATATTGGGCTGGCAATAAACATGTTGGCGATCGCGAGTTTGAGGATAACAGCGATCGCAAGAATATACTGTGTAAGTAGCATTCCCCAACTCGATAGCCTTTAACTCTGGCTTGGTCAAGTACTGATCAGTTATATCTGAGGCTAGATGCTGAACTAGATTTCGACAGTTTTGACAAAAATACTTCTCTCTAGCTAAGCTCCTGTCAATATACATGTCATTAACTAGGTACAGCCATAGAAATTGATATCCCATCGCCAAAAGTAAGCTTGTCAATGCAAATAACGAGTGTCTAGGAATAGTTAGCAAAATCGAAGTACTGATGATTACCCACAGCACAGCCAGAGCAGGGAAATGAAAAACAAGAATCAACCCAGAATTTCTGAATAATTCTAAGCCAAAGCGACTTGTTTCATAGCGCTGAATTGGAGTTTGGAAAATGGTAGTCAATTGAGCCAACCAAAATTTTTCAATACTTAACCAAATAGCAAGAGATGCAAAAGCGACGATCGAGTTAATCAATATCGTGACTAAAAATTGATTGATTGGCTGAATAAATAAGCTAGTCAGTGATTCCTGCGACAAGACCCATGCATTAATGCTAATGGTAATCGTAACTAGCCCAAATACCAGTAGCAACATTCCTAAACTGGTAAATTCCGTCAATTGAGGAATATGTAGCTGAAAAACAACAGAACTAGGGAGGATTTGCTGCTTCACAGTAGGCAATGTTTGTCTGCACTCTCTAATTTTGATAACGATCAATATCACGCCGCTAATAGCGATCGCTATGCCCACCAGTCCGATGCTGCTGTAAATCGAAAAAAAGGGGAAAGGATAAAAATTAATTTTCTCTAAACGTCCTGATACTTCCTCCACGCCATTTATGACCCCGCGATCATAGTTCTGACGCTTAAACTCAGGAGTAATCTGATCTTCGATAATTTGCTTTACTTGGCGATCGCTAATATAGGGAGAAATACCGCGCCCAGTTTCTATTTCAATTCGTCGTTCCTTGACTGCGACCAGAAATAGCACGCCATTATCAAATCCGCGTTTACCAATTCCCCAAGTATTAAACAACTCCGTAGCATATGCTTTGACAGTGCTGGCTGGAGTCGTATCTGGCACGGTCACCACAGCGATTTCTGAACCGTTATTTGCAGCTAGTTGCGAAATTCGTTTATTGAGATGTGCTTCGGTATCAGCACTCAGAACATTTGCGACATCACTAACCCAAGTTCCATTTACTCTTCTGGGATTAGGAATATCACTAATGGGAATTGCTTGTAAAGGAGCTATAGGCAATAGGATTGCCCATAGCAAAAATATTACACAGAAGATTTTGGTTACATTACCCTTCATAGGAAGTTAGCTCTACTCCAGAAATACTGTACTTAATTTCTTTAAATCCACTCACATCTACTAGAGCACGCATCGATGTACTCAAATATAGTTTACCAAATTCGCCTTTGTCTTGAGCTATCTTGGAAGCTACATTAACAGGGCTTCCCGCAATATCTCTAGTGCCGAATGGTAGATTAAAAATAAGAACTTCACCTTGATCAATTCCAATCCGACAAGTGATATCTTGTTTTGCTAACTCTTGACGAAATGTTTGGGCAAATTTCACCGACTCGATCGCATCATCAAAAGCATAAATTCCTAATGAGCTAAGCACTTTAATTTCCGCAGCAGCTTTTTTGTCTAGCAGTCGCAAACCGATATCTTTCATTAAAGCAGAGAATGAAAGCTGATTGAACATTGAAACTTCATGGGTCTCTACTACTTCATTTTTACTTTCGATTAGCACCACTACTTTATGTTGAATATACCTATCTACTAAGGCATGAGCAAAATTTTGATCGGTTAGTCGAGTTTCATATTCCAATAAATCAGCATAAAAATCCTCAGAATAGGGAATTGGATAACGGTGATCGATTGGCTGTAATCCTGATAATCTCTCGCCATCTAATACTCGATAAATATTGCCAATTGTCGGATTTAAATCACCGCGTTTCTCTATCGTGAAGTTGTGATTTGATGGTAGGAGATCGCATATCGCTTGGCTGATTAAGATCTCCCCACCACAGGTATGATTCTCAGCTATTTCTTCAATCTCATCTGCTTCTACTCCATACAAACCACCACTAATCGAATAGAAATTACCATAATGAGCACCAATACCAATTTTGATTTGGCAACTGTTTGCGATCGCATCTTGGATCGTTAGGAGTGTGGAAACAAGGGTAGATGCACTAAGAGAATCTGGATAGAACATCTGTGTATTGTCCGCTGCCCAAATCCCTACACTTTCTCCCCCGATCGCTTTTCCGTAGCCATGTAAAATTTTTTTCGGTTGATTAATGATTGCTAAAATCTCTAATAATCCCTTTTGCTGCGTCAGCTTAGTGAGTCCAACTGAGTCAGAAGATACACTATATCCTTGGACTTTGTGACTCTCAAGTATTTGTAACGCATTCTCATAGGTTTGTTCGCTGCTCAGCCATTGCTCCACCAATTTGAGCGGCAACGCACCAATAATGTCCTGAGTGATATCAAACAGGTTTGTGGAATAGCGTTTTTTGCTGAGCTTTTCTGGCATTGAAGTTTCTCAGATTAGATAGGTATCGAGGCTTTGCGCTAAAACCCGAACCAATAAATTTTTTAAAAGTGTTGCGAAGCAACACTTTTAAAAAATTTATTGGTTCGGGTTTTAGATATTGATGCTTTGGGGAATTCGTGATGGTCTCAAATAGTTATAGTCTGCAACTCGTGTTTCATTGCGAGACTTGATTGTGGACTCGATCGCCTTTAACTGATCTTGAAAATCACGTAAAGGCTGCTGAATGCGATCGTCATTAAAATAATTAGTGCCATACTCACCCAAGGTCGTGTAATAGACCGAACCAAGAATATAAGTCATTGTTAATTGACTCTTAGCCTGATCGATTGGAGGCAGCATTGCAAAAAAATCTGCCTCGCTTGCACCTGTGGTTTTAGTTGGGGCAGGAGTATAGCCCGCGAGAGGAAATGCAGGAGTATAAAGCATCAAGTCACCTTGAGGGAAGTTCACTGCCGCATGTTGAGCGCTACCAGTAAAGATCAGCAAAGTCACTGCATTGACTAAATAATCAAAAGTGCGAATCTGTCCACTCTGTCCGAAACTAGTTACACGACCGCCATTATCAGAGATGATTTCCTGTACCCAAGCTTGCAGTTCTGAATCTCTAATCACATCATTGTCATTGAAGTAATAGATGGATAGATAGCTCTTAACCCAAGTCGCGATCGCATCCCAAACCAATAAAGCATCATCGCGATAGGGATAGTCTGGCAATAGGTTTGGATCATCAACGCCTCTCTTCTTCAGCGCTACAGGCAGCATCGCCTCATCAAAGTTATAGGTTTTGACACCATGTACTGACAGAGCGCGAGAAGAGCCAATCGTGCCTGCCAATAGACTATCAATGGTTCCACCTGCATTAATCAGTCCAGATTGAGCCGCATCATTGATCGCCAAAGTACCTTGGAAATGCAGCTTTAGTAAAACATATAGAGGATGATTGCTGGCGAGTTGGCGATTTGTCGCGATCGCAAAAGGCTCGATAAATAGATGCGTTCTACCCAAATGACTAATTAGTTCATGGTAATTAGCATCGGCGATTTGGACAACGGTTTTAGCCAGCATCCAGTTTGGCTCATCACCATCTTGTTTCAAAAAGATCGGATTGGTATTCGGATCTTGTCCCAGTTGAATTGCGATCGGAGTCAGACTCTTCTTCCCTTTGGGAATCGCAAATAGAGCTAAAGGTGCATTGATGTATTTCTGCTCTGATTTAGGAAAATTACCACCTGCGATCGCAGTTAGTTCTACATAATCCGCCAAATACAATCGCCCTTCTGCTCCTGCCACAGCTAAAGAATCACCAGTCAAAACCTTCTGGAATTGCGCCTCAGTCAATGGGAATCGCGCATCCAAAGCCTTAACCTGTTGAATCACTAGCGGATTAAATCCAGCGACGCGCAACCTTGCAAATTCGGAATTGCTCTTAAAATTTTGGCTGATTGCAGGTAGAGGAATAATCCAAAAAAGATCGTTATATTCTTGAATATTTGTCCCTTCTAAATCAATTGGCTCATCTTCAAGAATTGTTGGCAAGTCAGACAATAGTTCTACTAGGGCATTTTCTGAATGAGACATACTAGCTTCTAGCAAACGCTTTGAGAAGTCCAGTTGTTGGGCTTTAGATTTCTCCTTATCAATGAATGCCGAAGGATTAGCGCGATCATTTAACAAAACCTTGACCACGACCTTCCCAACTAATAATCCCCAAGATAGAGAAAACCTCTCATTCTTAGGAACCTTCTCCACCATTGGTAGCGACTCAATGTAGGTGTAGTTGTATTGATAGAGTTGCCTAGATTGATTTAGGGATGCTTGACGCTGAGTAATTGCGGGATCATTCTGAGGCAAAAGCGGATATTTACTCGACTGCGATCGCCTTAATATTAAATTCGCTAAGTCTGTTAACTTCGCTGAAACGAAATTTAATGCTCTGGCAACACCACTCAAAAGCGAAAAGATCATAGATGCACCTTAAAATCTATACATCCATATATAAAACCTGAATGGTTTAATTAAGATAAATTTTTATAAATAAAAGATAAGACGGCGCATCGCGCCGTCTTATCTTTTATTTAACTAATCCTGCTCTGAGGGCGCGGACGGCGGCTTGAGTGCGATCATCAGCGCATAGCTTGTTCAAAATATTGCGTACATGGGTTTTGACAGTGCCCACTGTAATGTAAAGGCGCTCAGCAATCTCGGCATTGCTATTGCCATTGACAATCTCAGATAGCACTTCTAGCTCACGCTCAGTTAATGGCGTAGCGGCAAGGACTTGCTTGTAGTCTGCCTCAGCAGCATCAATTTCCACAGTTGCTTCGCGACGACGTACCTGCTGTAAGACAATACTTGCGATCGCAGGATCGATCCATGAGTTGCCCTCAGCAGTTAGCTTCAGTGCTTGCACCAGATTTTCGGAACTAATATCTTTGATGCAGTAGGAATCTGCACCTGCGGCAAAAGCAGCGAGTACGGTTTCTTGGCTATCGGTCAAGGTCAAAATTAAAACTTTAGTGGCTCGTCCTGCATCAGTAGCCGCCGCCTTGATTTGGCGCGTTACTTCTACGCCATCCATATCAGGCAAGCCCAAATCAACGATCGCCACATCAGGATGTTGGCTATTTACCAGAGACACACCTTCCGCGCCCGTGGCAGCTTCGCCAACAAACACAAGTTCTCCCTGCTGTTGCAAGGCGATCTTCATGCCCATGCGGGTCAGGTCATGGTCTTCAATTAGGACAACACGAATCGAACTCATAAGCATTTTTGCAGATTGTGCATAGTCTGTATTGATACCAGAATCTCATAGAAGGGGCCTTAAAACTACTCAACTTAAGATTTATAGTGCCTATAGCACTGTAAATCCTATTGATCATCAGTTCGCCAAAACCATTATTTATTTACAGCGCTTCCAGTACAGCTAGCCCCAATCGCTTGAGGATTTGGAGGACTTTACGGAGTTCATGTTGTCTAGGAAATAAGGAAAAAGTACGCGATACATCATATTGAGGCGCATCATCATGGGTTAGCTTCAGGAATACAAATTCATCCCCATTGGTAGCTAAACCGTAAGATGGCTTAGCACTTTGTCCATTGGGACTTGCCAACATATAAGCCAATAACTGCGGTATAGCTGCTAGCACAGAAATACTAGTCCGTTTAGACTCGACTACTAAAATCCAGAGTTTTTGTTGAATAACGAGCATATCGATAAAGCCACGTAATATTTCCTCGGAATCATCAAGCTCTAACATAATTCCGTAGGGCGAATACATCCGATATGGAGCATCGAGAAATCCTGCTAGCTCTAACAAAGGAGATACTACAGCGACTTGAATAGTGCCTTCTAATAATAGCCCATCCATTCTTTGATAGTCATAACGCTGTTTGAGCTTAGCAACACCTGCTGTTTCTAACTCAGTTAGTTCTGGAAAGTTTTCTTCCCATTCGCTAAAAAAATTGTCGCTATCAGCTTGACGTAAATTTAAGCGATCGCTTAAATCGTTCAAACTATGAATTGCGTCTGTAATTCCTGTACTAACAACCATTAGTTTTTCCCAACGATAAAAGCAGAGTCGATACTTTGATTATATTTTGCGCCGCTCTTGGTGGTTTGATTGATCACAATTCCATAAGCTGCATTGTAATCAGCTTTTAGCCAAGGTGAGCAATAACGACCAACGGGCAAAGTGTAACTATTGCCATTAACTTTCGCTCCCTCGCTAGGCTCTAGTTTCGGTGGAATTTTGAAGGTAACCTTGCGACGTTTAACATAATCGCCAGCGACTACACCCGTTGCCGATTGCTTACTAAAACATTCCACTTCGATTTGTGTCTCTTTGAGTAACTCGCGCACATTTCCGCGATCGCTAAGTATTAATTGATTATCAGTGCCAACACCTGAGATAGTTTGCAATTGGAATGAACTAACACGATCTGGATTAAACCCGCCTGTAATCTTCACCACTTGAAGATTATTCTCAGGAATAACTTGATATTCCAATGTTCCTGGTAGTTGGTATTCAAGCTCTGCATTCTCATTGCGGACATTTACCTTTGCCCCAATTTCGACGAGATCGACTCCTAAAGCCACAGGAGTTTCTTTTGCCGCCCAATCAAATCGATAAAAAAGTCGTGCCGTATCTTTGAGATAGGTGTATGTATCTGGCACGTCAGAACTAGCCCGAAGTAGACGTGTCAAGCCACTTCTCTCAACCCAAATATTTTTAATTAGTCCCACTTTTTTGCCGATCGCTATTCCGAGAGCAGCGCGATCGCTTGTAATCTCCGCAGGAATATCTAAACGCGGTACAAGTGTAATTTGTCCATAGGGACCAGTTTTTCCTTCAAGTCCGTTATTACTTGTCAGTCCATCGCGACCACTCTGACAAGAATAAGAAGCACTGCTGGATTGTTCCTTTTTACTGCGATAGACCCAATTACCATCGCTGCTAGGTTGTTTTGAAGATGGCAAAACATTACTTAAAAGACTAGACAAAATGTTCTCCCCAAAATTGTCGCCTGATGTTGAGCAAACTCTCGAATGGCTAGAATAATGTTGCCAAGGAGCATTTGGATCTTTAGCTGATCTGCGCTCGACTTCTGTAGTACAGGTCGTAATTGTCCAAGAAGTTTCTTGGCAGTCACAACCCTTTCCACCGAGAGCGCCGCGGCCATTACGCCCACCCTTTCCGCCATTGTTAAGGATTTCGAGCATCTGGAGCGCTGCAATATCAGTGTAAAAAATAGTGGCATTGCCCCCACGTCCACCATTGCCGCCATTACCGCCGATGCCCCCACTACCACCAGATGCACCAATTAGAGAGAATTGAGTCCGACGAGGCTGCTCACAACTACTAGCCGATCGCCCTGCAATTCCATCTTCAGCATCTTCGCCAATTGTGCCTGTGAGATTATAAGCAGCAGGCTTCCCATCACCAACAATTTTGAGGTCTTGCCCATCTCGACCATTGCGCCCATCTTGACCGCGATTGCCATCCTCTCCAGCAAGTCCAAAAGTGTTTTGCGCGATCGCTGAGAAGCTTACTAAAGGTAAGGTCAGAATGGCGATCGGTAAAGCATGGATCACAAATTTGGGCGATCGAGGTTTCCACATATGCTAAAAACTTTGAAATTACTTTATTTTGTTGACAGTATCACTACAGGCTGAGTTCCTAATATATTCTAGAAATCTGCACCGCCTAACCTAAACTTAAAATAAAAATCATTTGTACTATGCCTGCAAATCAAGGTCAACAATTAGAAATATATAGTAGTAACCATCCTCAAGAAGTTTTACTGGTCAAGCTAAAAATTGATGATGAACTTGATGAAGTAATGATTTTCAAGGGCTTTTCAAGCTCTTTGATGCGATCGACAGCCTTTGATCCTGATGTGTCAGTAATTAGCGATCGCGCCGAAATATTGACCATTGATCGCCTCGTCGCACCCTATAAACCAAATCAGCCTAACTATCTCCAACAAGGGATAACATGGGAAGAGTTTCAAGATTATTTGTGAAGTGCATTCCTTACGAAATTAACTTGATGTAGATATGCTTGAAGAGACGCGGCAATCGATTTATACAAAGCAAGTGAGAATCGCCTCATTACTGCTTTACCAAAATGTTTTAGAGCAAGAAACGTGGGAAGCCTATGTGAAGTTATTGCATAGCCTTGCCAACTTCGCTTTAGATGGTCATGAAAATAGCTCGCGGCGGCTTAGCTATTTATTTGCCTATGGAAGATGGTTTCGGGCGATTGCCTCAACAGGCTACAATTGGCGAGACTATCTAATTTCGCAAATTCTGACCTCTGAAAATCCCTTTAGTCAGCAAGCGCAAACCACAGAATTTAAGTTGTTATCTCAATCATTGGTCGCTGCCGCCAAGCATGATCTCCAAGTCCTAGAAGAGATTAGTCTTTGGGGCGGAGATAAGCTAGTTGATTGTATAGAATCTTTTGGCGATCGCCCTGTGACCTTGCAATTGTCAGAAAGTAATATATCGAGACTTTCGGAAGTTAAGCGATCGCTGATTCTCAAATTTCAATCCACCGATGACTGGACGCAACTCTTGCCAGAGTTAGCCAATTATTACAAACATTCAGGCACAGGGATATTTACTGATTACGATGCATTCCGTTGGTGCAAAGGTCATCTGGAGGGGATTGCCTATCCCGATTTGGTTCAGCTATCCGATCTAATCGGCTACGAGTCACAAAGACAGACTCTGTACAAGAATACAGAAGCTTTTTTAGCTGGCTATCATGGGTTGCATACCTTGCTCTATGGCAGTCGAGGCACTGGCAAATCTTCAATGGTTAAGTCATTGATGTATGCCTATCGCGATCGCGGTTTACGTCTAGTCGAAGTCGCTAAAAATGATCTTAAAGATCTGCCCATCATTGCCGAGATTCTGCGTCAAGTTCCACAGAAATTTATCATTTTTGTGGATGACTTGTCCTTTGAGGAAGAGAGCGAAGACTATAAGGCTCTCAAGGTAGTTCTGGAAGGAAACCTTTCTGCACAGCCCAATAATCTTTTGGTTTATGCAACTTCCAATCGTCGTCATTTATTGCGTGAATATTTTAGCGATCGCCCTAGCCTGAGAGATCTTAGCGATAGTAAAGAAGTCAATCCTTGGGACACAATGCAGGAAAAGTTATCTCTAAGCGATCGCTTTGGCTTAACCCTGACATTCCTGCAAGCCGACCAAGAAATCTATCTCAAAATCGTGCATCACCTCGCAAAGCGTGCAGGTATTGAATTGTTGGATGATGATCTCAATTTTCGCGCCTTGCAATGGGCTACTCGCCATAATGGTCAATCGGGTCGTACTGCCCAGCAATTTGTCGATTTTTTGCAAGCAGATTTAGAACTTAAGAGTTGAAATGTAATGCGATCGCCTCTCTAATCTCGGTGAAAGTAAAGTGCGATCGCCAGCAAGTAAAATAAAGTAAGCGGTTATTCTGAGTTTACAATTATGACCTTCACCGAGTTATTGCCGAATCTGCAAAAACTAAACCCTTCCGACAAGCTTAGGGCTATTCAGTTTCTAGCGACTGAGTTATCAAAAACAGAAAATTTTGCCCCAAATGATCTAGAGTCTCAATCTTGGTTAGATGCAGATTTAGGCGGTAATTTACCTGAGTATGATTGGGGCGAGGGTGGAATGCCCAGTATGAAGCCAGTGGAATATATTTCTGGTATTGGTTTAGTGGTAAAAGCAGGATAGAGATTTTGAATAGTCAGCCTCTCAAATGTGGTGATATTGTTTTTGTCAACCTGCCTTCCCATAATCCTAAAGGACATGAACAGGAAGGGAGAAGACCTGCTGTTATTGTTGGTGTACCTTTGGGAGATGTTCGTTATTCTGTTGTGGTTGTGGTTCCATTAACTACTCAGTTCGGAGTTTGGGGTAAGAGAAATCCTGTGCTATATCCAATTATTCCATCTGGAACAGCGGGACTGCCTCAAAAGTCGGTTGCTTTGTGCGACCAAATACGTGCGGTAGATATACAGAGGGTAATTGGCTATTTGGGCAGCCTAAATATTAACGAATATTTGCCGATTATTGATGGAGTAAGACAGGTTTTGGATTTGTAATACTTCGTGAAGAGATCGCCTCTTTAATCTCTGTGAAAGTAAAGTGCGATCGCTAGTGGAGCTAATCAAATTAGCACTTTTAATCTCAAAGCTTTTTCTCAAACCTTCCTTAGCACAATCTAGTTTATTGTACGAACATTTTATACACAAAATATCCATGGTTGCAAAAATAAACTTAGCTAAATATAGCAAATGGATGTATTGATCTTTAAGGTTTTGGTAATACAATGCTTACATTATTTAGTCTAATAAAGTATGAGTGGTGTTAAAGCTTTTGTTGATAATGGATTTTCTGGCATAGATTTTCTCCGTCATTTTTTGGCAAGCCCTGAATTTACTACCAGCACGCTAAAAAAAATATTCCCTTCAGGAAAAACTAGTCAGGGAAAGGAAGGTTTGGTTAATGAAATTATATATGCACTAAATGATGGTGTGATTTCTGAAAATGACGTTTTGTTAGCATATATAGAACAGCCTAAACAATGGTTAAGCTTTCAAGTGGGTAAGCACTTAGAAGAACCTCAACTTGCTGATGTTGCATTTTTACTCAGGAATTTTGGAGATGAGAAGTGGTATGGTACGATTTTTAATAAAGAGAGAAATAAGAAATGGTACATCCGAGTTCATAAAGTCTCCAATCCCTCTTTTATTGGTATAGGTGAAGCCCGCAAATTAGATCTCAGTCAAAATATTCGCTGGATGGTAGCTGCTGAGATTGGGGATGGATATATTTCATTACATTGGAATGGATTTAGCAGTTCTGTCTATGAGGATAATGATGAAACTCTAAAACAAAATCAATTTACATATTGGAAATATATCCCTCAGTTTTTTGATGAGCTAAAAGAACTATTTAAGGGAGAGTGGGAAAATCCAAACTTATATAAACTTGTATTATCAGATTTATGGGATAAATATCTTAATAAAGCAATAGGAGGTTTTAAGTATGAATGGGCGCATTTGCGTATTCGTGCTGAAGCGTCTGGGGTAGCTCTAAATGCCCGTAGTTCTGGAAGTTCTGACATTGACGTTAGTGGATTACAGGCACTTTCAAAACAATTAGCTAAATCTGCTATTGAATCACTAGGATTAGAGGCATTAGAGGATTCGCCCAAATTCTCTGATGTTGAAAACGCAATTTTAAGAACAATCATACGAGAGTGGGGTACTAAGTCTTATGAGTTTCGATTGGATAGACGAAATGTAATTACTGGTAATGAAATATCTGACAAAGAACATAAAAAAGAATTTGTTTTCAAAGCGCATTGCTATTTTGGTGCTAAACCTAAATCAGAGCAGCCAGATGCTTTAATCCATTTGCATTGCTATATAGAATACGGAGGTAGTACTGGAGCGTTAGACTTCTTAATAAATGAGATTGAGTTAGGAGAAAAAGATGACTCTTTTTACTTGTGACGATTCAATAAAGTTAGATGATTATCAAAAATTATTACTTAGCAAACACTTTAGTCAAGCAGGTAGTAATATGATGCCTCATCAACTCGCTGCAAGCTTAGGATTAAAATACTCTACGGCGTTACTGATACTGACACTTTTAGGGCTTTCTGAGCGAACTAAAAGTTCTTTGCTCATTTATCATAATTGTGATCCATCTGTTCCAGCAGGTGCAATTCCATACGGCACTGGATTCCCCAAACTACCTTGGCATTGTTCTTTGTGTGAAGAAGAAGTAGAGGATTATTCTGAGCTATCTTTTGATGTTAGGGTTACAGCACTTGACCCAATTGAATTTATATGAGTTTGTCAGTAGAACAACTATGTGACCAATTTGCTGAAGTTTTAGAACAACTGGAAGAACTAAGAAAGCAAGGGAAAAATATTCCAGAACTAGCAGTTAGTCGTTGTGTCTCACATTTATATATACCAATTCCTCTTTTAGATGAGTATCTAAATCAACTCAAAATATTTTTGGATTTACCAAAACCAAAACAAGAAGAAATAACAAAAGCTGGTTATCTGTTAGAAGAGATCGCTTTAATTTGTTTTTGTGGTTTGCGAGGCTATACAAATGTTAAAAGTTTTCGTTCTCCATCTGCACAATACGATCTTGTTATTAGTGGAGCTTAGTGGTGCAGAAAAGTCTTGAAAGCATTGACACACATAGATTCTCATAATGAGACAGGAGATAGGGAAAGGGCAAAACATGAGATACTCAAGTTCCTCAACAAAAGTTCTCATGCAAATACCCCACCTCTATCTTCAACTACAACAACAAATGCGTCAATGGATTAAGCCAAAAGACAAACGACATCTGCAAGGATTTGCTGAGGCAGTAGCCGCAATATTACAATCAGGAAGTGCAAGTCTTAGTCATTGGTTGCCCTATTTGAGCCATCGGGACTGCAAAGCAAGGAGCCAAATGGAAAGACTAAACTACTTTGTGCATAATCCGCACATCATCCCTGAAACATTCTATAACCCATTGCTGAAGCACTTTCTGCAAGCATTTGCAGGAGCATCGTTAGAACTGGTTCTAGATACGAGTATGCTGTGGGATAAATTTTGTTTAATAGAAGTATGCTTGATTTGGGGAGGAAGGTCGATTGGCTTGGCGCAAGTAGTGCTGGAACATCGCAGTGCCACAGTTGGCTTTGAGGATTATCGTCCAGTATTAGAACAAGTACTCACCCTATTGCCACCGCAAAGCACGGTGACCTTACTTGCCGACCGAGGTTTTGAACATGGGGAATTAATCCGTT
>NZ_BBJB01000022.1 GCF_016584665.1 Pseudanabaena sp. lw0831 | reverse complement strand
GTGCAAGGGTTTTGAGCCTCTAGACGCTATAACCTTGCACTTGTCATGGCAAAAAAAGCTTAAAGTCCTTATGTAGCAGGCTTTTGTACTTTTTCAGGAAGCCCTAATTAGATAGGAAGCAAAAAAACAAGGCGTGATTGTCTCACCTTGTTTATAGAAAATATTAACTTTTCTTCAAGCTTAGGTAATTTCTACAGAATAACTTACCAACCAGAACTAGTAAGGTGGGCATTGCCCACCTTACTAGTTCTGGGGAAATTTCTTAGTGGGAAATCACCTTAACTAAGCTTCAGCAATAACTTCCTCTACTGCTTCGGGTTCAGCAGCAACTGCCTCAGCTATGACTTCTTCAGGAATTTCAGCCTCTTCCATGGCATCAGGAACTTCAAATTCTTCTTCTTCAACTGCTGCTACAGGAATTTCCATTACCGCAGGAGCCGCATTGAGTTGTTCGCGATACTTTGCAGCCATCTCTTCTGCCTTAGCGTAAACCAGTTGAGGATCTTTGACCATATCACCAGGCTCGGCTTCAAGTTGCTTGGTGGATAGCGAAATCCGTCCGCGCTCAGCATCAAGATCGATGATCATCACCTTCACTTCGTCATTGACGTTGAAGACGTTGTGAGGGGTTTCGATATGCTCATGGGAGATTTCCGAGATGTGCAACAAGCCACTGACTCCGCCGATGTCGATGAATGCACCATAAGGCTTGATACCGCGTACTACGCCGATGACGACTTCGCCAACTTCGAGCTTGTTCATCTTGCGCTCAACAAGGGCGCGGCGATGGCTGAGGACGAGACGGTTGCGGTCTTCATCCACTTCCAAGAACTTGAGTGGCAACTCTTCGCCAACCAATTCTTCCTTAGGCTTGCGGGTGCTGATGTGAGAACCAGGGATAAATCCGCGTAGTCCTTCGATTCTGACCAGAGCGCCACCACGGTTGGTAGCAAAAATGAGCGATCGCACAGTTGCGTCTTCTGCTTGCAACTGACGCACGCGCTCCCATGCTCTCATGTACTCGATGCGACGAATCGAAAGAGTTAATTGTCCTTCTTCGTTTTCATCGGCAAGAATGAAAAATTCACGAGTTTCATTGTTTTGTAAAACTTCTTCAGGCTGATCAACACGGTTGATCGACATTTCCTGAATCGGGATGTACGCTGCTGTTTTTGCACCAATGTCAATAAGTGCGCCTCTCGGCTCGATGCTAAATACTGTTCCTGCAACGATGTCGCCAGGACTGAAGTGATAGTCGTATTTATCTAAAAGCTTCGCGAAATCTTCATGTGTGAAGCCGACATTGGCGGTTGTAGCAGTTTTTGCCCGATTGATCATAACTAAATTTTTCCTTGTTCCTGTTTTGAATTTATCTGGTTTCCTCCCAGAAATGTAAGAGCAGTAGCCATTAGAGCTTGTTGCGGGTTACATCCTACGCCTATTTATATTGTTAATATGTTGTTTATATTTAGTAAAACCTATAGGCATAGGTTTGCAATTATAGCGCACTTAAGCTATATCTCGAAAGTGTTCTTAAATATTTTTATATGTTGCCATAACCCAAAAATTAGAGAGGTGCACCGCACCTCTCTAATTTTTGGGTTTATAGTCTCTGAAGTTTCACCATGAAGAAGCCGTCCATATCGTGTTCGTGGGGCAGAACTTTCACCCAACCTCGATCGCTTACAAAATGAGCAGCAGGATTATCTGCACTTGGCGGCACAATTTGCCAATCGGGATGATTTGCTAAAAATTGTGTGATTACCTCTTCATTTTCAGCAGGATGCAGGGTGCAGGTGCTGTAAACAATTACGCCATCAGGTTTTACCCATTGAGTAGCGTGATCGAGAATTTCGGATTGAGTTTTGGCTAATTTATAGGGTTCTTCGGGAGTTTGTCTCCAACGAGCATCAGCATGACGGTGCAATGTACCGAGTCCAGAGCAAGGCACATCTAGCAACACGCGATCGCATTTTTCGTCTAATACTTTGTCAGCGTCAAATTCACGCGCATCAATCTCAATCGTTTGCACATTAGTGATCCCCAAACGAGCAGTATTTTGATCGACTTTTTTAAGACGACTTGCCAGACGATCTAGGGCGTACACTTTGCCAGTATTTTTTAGGCGATCGCTAATATGTGTCGTCTTACCACCCGGGGCAGCGCAGGCATCAATAATGATCTCATTGAGTTGTGGATCTAATAGATAAGTAACTAACTGAGCGCTAGCATCTTGTACCGACCACCAACCCTCTTTAAATTTCGGTAATTGACTAACATCACCCGCACCTTGGGCCACGCGAATACCATCAGGTAAATGGGGAATAGGCTCAGCTTTGATCTCGGCTTCTGCAAAAGAGGCTAGAACTTGATCCCGCGTTGCATGTAAAAGATTTACTCGTAAATCGAGATGAGGCGTTTGGTTAAACCAATTACAAATATTTGCGATCGCATCTTGCCCAAATTCTTTTTGCCATAAATCGATCAACCATTCAGGAAAACTATAAAAGCTAGCTGGGTCAGTAATTTTGGCAAGAATATCTTCCTTGTCTTTGGCTCTGAGTATGGATCGCATGATCCCATTGGTAAAGCCAGATAGCCCCTTTAGATTGTTTTCTTTGACCAATTCCACTGTGGTATGAACGATCGCTGATGGCTTAATGCGATCGAGAAAACATAGTTGGTAGATACCAATCTGTAAGATTATTAATAGGTCTGGTGGTAATTTTGCAGTTGGTTTTTGTGAAAAGTTTTGCAAAACCGCTTGCAGGGTTTTTTGGCGACGCGTACATCCATAAACTAACTCTGTGATCAGACGGCGATCGCTTTCTAGGAGGGTAACGTTTTCTTGTCGCGCTCGCGAAAGCGTACAGTCAAGTGCTACATCAGCATAAGCATTGCGTCTTTGAATCAAACGCAGGGCTTCTAAAGCAATCTGTCGAGAATTCTTACTCGTCATCGGCAATTTAGTTTGGCAATTTAATTGAGTCAAGTTATATGGCTATTTATAAAGATTGAGTGACAGGATTCGAGAATTATCAAAAATCAATGGTTGCACTGTAGACAAATGCGGTCATTATTTGGTATCTAAGAGCGTATATTCAGTTGATCTTTAATCATCTGTTACAAAGCCGTAAAAAAGCTGCTGATCTAAAAGTTCGATCTAAGAAAAATGTGATGGTTACTGTGGGTGTGAGGAGCGGCAATGGTTGATACTGGTGTGAGAGTTAGGAAAGCAAAATTTCCAACAGGAAGTAGCCTAGCACTTGGTTTAGCAATCGGTTTAATAAGTTTAATTGTTGGTGTCGATCTTTTCTTGAATCCTAATATAAGTTCAAGTCTTCTTCTACCATTCACATTTGGGGGGGCTGGGGTAGCAATGTTGGGAACTTTTGCCGTACCAATGTTGCGTCGTCTAAAGATGGGACAAATCATCCGTGAAGATGGTCCACAGGCTCACCTCAAGAAACAAGGCACTCCGACGATGGGGGGGATATTTATTATACCTGTCGGAATTTTATTAGCGCTGGTATGGTCTGGCTTTAATGATAAAGTAATAGCATGTAGTTTGCTGACGGTCTCCTTTGGCTTTATCGGATGGCTAGATGATTGGAAAATTTTGCGTCGTCACTCCAACAAAGGTTTGTCTCCGCGCTCCAAAATTTTCCTCCAAGCATTTTTCGCGGCTTGCTTTTGTGCATGGCTAGGACTAACCCAAAACTGGCAAGCGATCGCTACGATTAATTTGCCTCTAAAATTTGTGATTCCCCTCGGCTTACTGTTTTTCCCTCTTGCTTTGTTTGTATTCCTTGGCAGCAGCAATGCGACGAATCTCACTGATGGTTTAGATGGGCTTGCAGGCGGGACTGGTGCGATCGCCTTATTTGGTATGGGGCTACTACTGTTTCCTCAGAACAAAGAACTCGCCATTTTTTGTATGTGCCTAAGTGGTAGCTATTTAGGGTTTCTCTGGCACAATCGCTATCCTGCCCGTGTATTTATGGGTGATACGGGATCGCTCGCTTTAGGTGGGGCGCTTGCCTCGACTGCGATTCTTGGTAACTTGCTCTGGGCATTTTTAATCGTCGGTGCAATCTTTATCTGGGAATCAATTTCGGTGATTGCACAGGTTTCCTATTACAAGGCAACCAAAGATGAAACTGGCATGGGTAAGCGCCTTTTCAAAATGGCTCCTTTTCATCATCACTTAGAGTTAAGCGGTTGGCATGAGCTACATGTGGTTAGGTTCTTTTATCTCACAGGTGGTTTTTTAGTTGCGATCGCTATTGTGATTAGTAAACTTCCTTAAATCTAAGTTAAAGACACTCACAAAAAAGCCGCCCAATTGGGTGGCTTTTTTTATTTAAACTAAGAGGGTAAATACCCCACCGCTCTGCGGTGTGAGTAATTTTAGTAAAAAAGAATTTGATACCCCGTCCGCTTGCGGCGGGGTTATTCATTTACATCCAGTCATCGTCATCATCATAAGACACTCGCGTATTTGGGCGACGGCGATCATCTTCATCTTTTCCGCGTTTATTGCGACTAGCAAAACTACCGATACTTTCAAGGATGCCACCGAATAGATCGTCATCCTCATCTTCGTACTCATCATCTTCAGCATAGAGTTCACTTGATAGCGCATAGAGCGTTTCTTGTAACTCCGACTGAGAGCGATCGATTAGGGCATCATCTTCCTTAGCGATCGCATCTCTTAGTTTTTTGATTGATCCCTCAATTTGTTTACGGCGTTCGTAACTGAGTTTATAGCCATAGTTCAGCGCTAATTCCTTCAGTTGTCGCTCTGCCCCAACAGCAAGATTATCAGCCCGATTTAATTTCTCGATGCGTTCTCGTTTGGCTCTATCTCGATCGGCAAATTGCTCCGCCTCTGTGACCATACGCTGCACTTCTTTTTCATCTAAGGTCGAAGCACCCTTGATCGTTACGCGGCGTTCAACTCCCGTGCGGCGATCGCTAGCTGTCACTGCCAAAATCCCATCGGTATTTAAATCAAAAGTGACATCAACCTGAGCCACGCCGCGAGGTTGCGGATCAAGTCCACTCAATTTAAAGCGCCCCAATGACTTGTTATATTCCGCAAGATCCCGTTCACCTTGGATCACATGGATTTCCACAGATGTTTGATTGTCTTCAGCAGTAGTAAATAATTCCATCTTGCGGCAAGGAATCGTTGTATTCCGAGGAATCAAGCGTTTGACTACGCCGCCCGAAGTTTCTACGCCCAGAGATAATGGGGTGACATCCAGCAGTAAAACATCCTTAATTTCACCTGACAAAATGGCAGCTTGAACAACTGCGCCGATCGCGACAACTTCATCGGGATTCACGCTTTGGCTCGGTGGTTTACCGATTGCTCGCTCTACCATTTCCTGCACAGCAGGAATGCGCGTAGATCCACCCACTAAAACCACTTCATCGATTTGGCGCGGACTAATTTGAGCATCACGCAACACGCGATCTAGAGGAATTTGTAACCGCTCTAATAAATCTGCACTTAAACGCTCAAACTGCGATCGCTTTAAACTGGTTTCTAAATGTAAAGGACCTTCTCCCGTCGCCGTGATGAATGGCAAATTGATCTCAGTTACGCCCACGGTCGAAAGCTCAATCTTGGCTTTTTCAGCAGCCTCGGTCAGACGTTGCAAAGCTTGCCGCTCTTTACGGAGATCCACACCATCGGATTTTAAAAATTCTTCAGCAAGATAATTCACAATTTGGCGATCGAAATCATCGCCACCCAATTGCGTATCGCCTGTAGTTGCCTTTACCTCAAATAAGCCGTCACTAACTTCTAACACCGACACATCAAATGTGCCGCCACCAAGATCAAATACTAAAATTTTCTTATTAGTCTTTTTATCTAAGCCATAGGCTAACGATGCAGCCGTCGGCTCGTTTAAAATTCGCTTAACTTCAATCCCCGCAATTCTGCCAGCGTCCTTAGTTGCTTGTCTTTGTGAGTCATTAAAATAAGCAGGAACTGTAATCACTGCTCCCGTTACTGGTTCGCCCAAATATCGACTCGCTTCATCTACGAGTTTACGGATGATCATTGCCGAAATTTCTTCAGGGGCAAAATCTTTTTCAAGCCTAGAACTGCGTAACTTGATGTTGCCTTGATCGTCGCGACGGATTGTATAGGGCACGCGCTTAGTTTCAGCTGAGAGTTCACTATGTTTTCGACCGATAAAGCGCTTGACAGAATAAAAGGTATTGTCAGGATTTAGCACCGCTTGCCGACGCGCCATTTGTCCGACAAGACGTTCACCATCTTTAGTAAAGCTAACAACGGAGGGAGTGGTGCGGCTACCTTCTGAGTTTGCAATCACTATGGGCTTGCCACCTTCCATAACGGCTACCACAGAGTTTGTCGTACCCAAGTCAATACCTACAATTTTGCCCATGCTTGACGTATATACCTCTTCACTTCCCAAAACTGTTTATTAAACAGCTTAACAATTTTTGATTTTGCTTTACTTTAGCTAATATCCTAGCTCTAAACACCACGCTTATAGACAAAGGGGACTAAGCCCCTTGTCTGTAGATTAGTTGTTTAGCCAAAAACTTTGTTTTTCCAAGCTGTAATGCCATCAATTAGCTCTTTGCGAGTATCAGCAAGTAATAGGTATCGATAGATAAACCATATCGAATAGCCAAAGCCAACTAATTCAAACACGCTAGGTAACACAGGTAGTTTATTTAAGAAGTCTACAAGTGTTGAGGTGGCGATCAATATAGGAATAGTAGCGATAATGATGATGGCAAGAGTGAGGTTAGATTTCTTGCCTTCACCAAAGTATTCCTCCCAAAGCTGTTTGACTTTGTCCAAAAGATCGTAGCTAATTTTTAGTGTGTCATCGACGGAGGTCGAAGTGGCTGTCACTGCTGTTGTCTCAGGAGTAGATGTCACTGGCTTTACAGTTTCGGCTAGATCTTCTGCGATCGCTTCAACATTGTCTTCTTTAGGTTCCATAATTTGTTTGATCTCATTGATCTGTCAGTTACGATGGGGAAATTTTAACAATATTTGCAGCGCTTTGTTAGGGGGAGCGTTCTAACAGAGTGGCTGCTATCCCAAAAAAAGAGATGGGGCATTTTGCCACATCTCTTTTTTGATCTTTCCTGTTCTAGCAAAGATAGCGATCCTACATAGTTTGAGAGAGTGCGCCCCTTAAGGGCGCACTCTCTCAAAAGGATACTTAAACTTTTTTCAAAGAATGTTCAAATTGGCTGCGACTTTCAAATACATCAAATAAAGTCTTCATTGAGGTTGCTTCTAACAAAAAGTCGATATACTCGCTGATTGAGCAGAGTGCAAACTTACAGCCGATCGCTTTCGCGCTCCTCAATACAAAAATCAAAGCGCCTAAACCTGAGCTATCCATCTGTTTTAAATGTTTTAGGTCAATCAGTAATACATCAGGTTTCCGATCTAAAACACTGCTAGCTTGCTGACGAAAATGGTTAGTACTGGTTGCATTAAGATGACCTGTTGGTTGCATTACTTCAATACGCATTGCTTTTTCTCCTTTTCCCCAATTGCGAGGCAATAAAAATATCTCAATTGAGCTAATAAATTGTTAATTAAAAATTTAATTAAAATGTCTGAATAAGTCTCTGGAAGGATAATTCATAGAAAGTCTTAAGTTGAAAAGCTGCCTTTTCTGTTTGAAAAATTAATTCATTCAAACTAAGCTTTGTTTTGCTTTTTAACTGTAATTTTTTATTTGATGTAAGCATCCTACTTCCTAGATTCAATATTTATTTATCTAAAAGTTATGAAAAGGTTATTTCTAAAGTTATCAATATGTTTGCAAAACACGAAACCCAGACAATAAAGGCAGCGCATTGCGCTGCCTTTATTGTCTGGGTTTTCGCGATACAGACGTGCGATCGCTTAAATACCAGCGCCACGGAATATCAGATCCTTGTGTAATCCCGATTCTGGTAGTTTGGCAAATTTCTTCGCCAAAATTTGGCGATCGCGCTTCTAGCCACAAATTAAAATCTGGGTGCAGTGTTGCACCATCTAACTGACGATCAATTTTTAATAAGCGACAAAGTTTGCCAGGTCCTGCCCCCGCTCGATGTGCTTTTTCTTTGGGGTTATGCCAACTTGGTATTCGATCGCATTCGATCGCGCGAATTAATACCGCACTACAAAAATCTTCGCGATCGGTGACGATATTGACACAGTGATAAATCCCATAAATTAAATAGACATAAGCTGTACAGGGTGAGCCAAAAATTGCTCGATTGCGCTCAGTCTTGCGTCGATAGCCATGACAAGCTGGATCGGTCGCATCATAGGCTTCAGTTTCGACAATAATTCCCCGATATTCAAATCCGTCAATCCGTCTAACTAAAGTACATCCCAATAGATCTGGTGCAACTTCATAAGCTGGACGAGCAAAAAAAGATTTTTCTAGAAGCATAGACAACTCCAAACAAAAAGGGCGCGAAGCGCCCTTTTTGTTATATGGGACAATTTACCCAACTGCTTACCCCATCAAGCCAAAATTCTTTTTTCCAGATCGGCACATCTGTTTTTAAGGTGTCGATCGCATAACGACAAGCTTCGAACGCTTCAGCCCGATGAGGCGAACCAACGGCAACTAAAACGCTAATTTCTCCAATTTTAAGTTTGCCAAGCCGATGATGAATGACAACTTCAGTAATATCTGGAAATTTTGCATGGCAGCGATCGCTAATTTCTTGAAAAACTTGTAAAGCCATAGACTCATAGGCTTGATAGTCTAAATAATCAACTGGTCTTCCTCCAGTTTGATTACGCACCATCCCGCTCATTAACACAACTGCCCCATTACAAGCATTGTCGGCGATCGCATAGACAGCCGACACATCTAAAACATCATGAGTAAGTCGAAAATTGTTAAACATTCTTGATCAACTTGTTATCGACTAGCTAGGTTTCATATTGCAATGCCTAGCTATATTAATCTTCGTGTTCTTCAAACTGATCGACTAATCCTTTGTTTGGTGGGCCAAAAGACACGTATATCGCGTAAGCCGTTAAGCAGATCACACATACGGCGACAGTCACCGCGATCGAAGTTGCATTTTCCATGAATTGAACCAATGATTTGAGTTATTCTTAATTACAATTATACTATTTTGTAACAATCCCTTTTAGAACACAAATTTATGTCACAACGTACTTGGCTTGGCGATATCCTCAGACCTCTAAATGCAGAATACGGTAAGGTTTCTCGCGGTTGGGGAACTACACCCCTCATGGCTGTATTCATGGGTTTGTTCCTTGTATTTCTGGTAATCATCCTCCAGTTATACAACTCCTCCTTGCTATTGGATGGTGTCAACCTAAACTGGGGCGGCTAATTTCTAGCTATCCTGATTGCAATACATTAAAGGCACGCTCTGCGTGCCTTTAATGTATTGCAGCCGAAATTTACATTGCCAAAACCAAGTTTAGGGTTTTCAGACTCGCAGAGTCTGAAAACCCTAAACTTGGTTCCATAAATTAGAATTGTTAGTATCGCCGCAATTCTTGTTATATCAATCCACAAAAGTGTCGTTACACTTTTGTGGATTGAAAACCAAACCCAGTAAAGGTTTTAAAAGCATAAAATGGCGTAGCCATTTCGTGCTTTGGTATTAATAGTTTCGTTTTTTACAAAAAGGTCATTCTCAATGAATATTTTTGGTATTGGCTTGCCTGAAATGATTCTGATCATGCTCGTGGCACTCTTGATATTTGGCCCAAAAAAGTTGCCAGAAATCGGTCGCAGTATGGGTAAAGCCATTAAAGGTTTTCAAGATGCTTCCCGTGAATTTGAATCTGAATTTAAGCGTGAAGCCGATCGCCTAGAGCAACCTGCGCCAATTGCAGAGAAATCTCCTGTACAACCAATCTCCGAAGTTGCCACTCCCATAGCTACCTCCGTAGCTGCATCTTCAGAAGAAACTAAAGAGGTCGTAACTGCTTCGGATGCTTGAGACTCAATCTATTTCTCTAATTGTGGGGCTTGGTAACCCTGGCGCAGAATATGAGCGCACCCGTCACAATATTGGATTTATGGCTGTTGATCGCTTAGCCACATCTTGGATCATCTCTCTCGGCAAAGAAAAGAGGTTTTATGGCATTTTTGGTGAAGGTCGATTATCGACTCGATTAGCCAGTAGTGGTAAAATTCGGTTACTCAAGCCCACCACATATATGAATGTCTCAGGTCAGTCTGTGCGAGCCTGTGCCGATTGGTTTAGGGGAAATCCTGAAAATATTTTGGTTATCTATGACGACATGGATTTGCCACTTGGTAAATTACGATTGCGTCCCTCAGGCTCAGCAGGTGGACACAATGGCATGAAATCCATAATTTCGCATCTAGGTACACAAAACTTTCCTCGGCTACGTCTTGGTATTGGGCGCGGCGGCAAAGATGATATTGATGGGGCGATCGCGTCCAAAGCGAATCAAAATGTTACCAACCACGTTTTAGGAGGGTTTTCGACAACAGAAACTAAAATCTTGCCTGAAATTTTTGATCTTGCCGAATCTACCGTGACAAGCATCTTAGCGGATGGTCTTGAAAAAGCGATGAGCTTATATAACAGTCGTAGTATTAATATTTAAATTGAGTTGGCTGAGCATTACAAAGCTTCTTCTATCGGCAACTCAACCTAAAGGATTTGTTGGTTTGTCCTTCCTAAACTTTTTAGGACTGCTTACAGGGTATGATAAGACGGATTTTTATGAATCTTAGATATATCTTAAGTAGCTAAATTACTGAGATATGTAAGTACCATTTAATCGTAGTGATGAGGAGAATGTAATTTATGAAAGCCATGATTTTGGCTGCGGGTAAAGGTACTAGAATCCGCCCGATCACGAATATTATGCCCAAGCCCATGATTCCGATCATGCAAAAGCCTGTGATGGAGTTTCTAGTTGAGTTACTCAGACAGCACGGATTTGATCGAATCATGGTTAATGTTAGCCACTTGTCAGAAGAGATCGAAAACTATTTTCGAGATGGTCAAAAATTTGGCGTACAGATGGCATATTCCTTTGAAGGAACCATTATTGATGGCAAACTCCAAGGTAGTGCGCTTGGGTCGGCTGGTGGTCTTAAAAAAATCCAAGATTTCTCCCCGTTTTTTGATGATACCTTTGTTGTCCTTTGCGGTGATGCTCTGATCGATCTTGATCTCACCTATGCGGTTAACTGGCATCGTCAGAAAAAATCTCTGGCTACGATTATTACGAAAACTGTTCCAAGGGATCAGGTGTCGAGCTATGGAGTTGTGGTTACTGACTCTGATGGCAGAATTAAGCAGTTTCAGGAAAAGCCAAGTATTGAATCTGCGCTTAGCAATACGATCAATACAGGTATTTATATCTTCGAGCCAGAAATCCTCGACTATATTCCTTCAGACGTAGAGTTTGATCTTGGTAGTGATTTATTTCCCAAATTGGTGGCAGATAATTTGCCTTTCCATGCCATTTCCATGGATTTTCAATGGGTTGATATCGGTAAAGTCCCCGACTATTGGCAAGCAATCCAAGATGTACTTTTAGACAAAATTAAAAACGTTAATATTCCTGGGCATGAAATTAAACCGGGAGTTTATACAGGGCTTAATGTCTCTGTGAACTGGGATAAAGTTGATATCCGTGGGCCTGTCTATATTGGTGGTATGACCCAAATTGAGGATGGTGCGACCATAATTGGGCCCACGATGATTGGACCTAATTGTCATGTTTGCAGTGGTGCTGTGGTTGAGCGCAGCGTAATTTTTGAGTATTCGCGTTTATCAGATGTGCGGTTAGTTGATAAGTTGGTGTTCGGTCGTTATTGTGTTGATAAAACGGGCGCAACTATTGATTTGCAAGCAGCAGCTCTAGATTGGTTAATTACCGATGCCCGACATCAGCAACAATCTCAGTCTCCTTTAGAATTTTCTAAAGTTCCTTCTTAAAAACAAGGGCAACGCATTAGCGTTGCCCTTGTTTTTTACCTGCCGCGTACCCGCATAAACTGATCGATGCCTCGTGCGATCGCATCAGCCATACGTTTTTGATAATCTGGGCTACTTAAATTCCTAGCTTCTGTTGGATTTGTGACATAACCCGTTTCAACTAAGATCGCGGGCATTGAAGTTTTCGCAACCACATAAAAACCTGATCCTCTGACAGACCGATCGATTGCACCTGTCCCCGATATGATCTGTGAATGGACATAGCTCGCTAACTCTCTACCAACTGTTGAGTTGCGTGAATGATAAGTTTCAATACCACTGATGCCGCTATTGCCAGGAGCCAGGGCATTGGCATGGACACTTACAAATACATCAGCATTAATTCTTTCAGCCGCCGCAACACGAGGTTCTAAGTCGATTTCCACGTCATTAGTACGCGTGTAATAAACGGTATAACCCATACTTTGTAGGGCTTGCCCTAGTTTCAGACTGATCGGCAAAACGACATCTTTTTCTTGAATGCCATTAGCAACCGCACCAGGATCATTACCACCATGCCCTGCATCAACGAATATTACACCCCGACGGCGATCGCCTGTGTTTTGAGGATTTGGGAAAGCAGGATTATTGTTGGGTAAAGGGTTTGGATTATTGGGAATTGGCGAAATACTATTCAATGAAACTTGTAATTGGATTTGTTGATTTGTGAGTCTTTGAGTTTCGCGAACTTGCCAACCTGCGATCGTTTTAATTCCAATCTCGACAGAGTTGCCAACTTGTGAGAGCCGAATTCTTTCAATTGGGCTATTGGCAGAAAGGCTGGGGCGTTGCAGGTTAGATGAAATCTTGGCATTGGCAATAGTTACATTAAATATTCCTGAGGTACGATCTAGTCTTGTTTGATAGTTGAATGGTTGGTTGGCAAAAATTAGCAATTGTCCAGTACTACTAAAACTCAACCTTTCAATCACGACTGGTCTCGATATTGTGCTTGGGGGATTGATTGGTGTAGGGCTAGGACTTGTGGGATTGGAGTCAATGGGTATTGCTTGAGCAATTTGATTTTCTGGGCTGAGTAAAAGCGTTTTGGTTGCCTCAATGTACTGACTTTTCCATGCAATTTTGCTGTTGGGATCGTTACTATCTAAGTCAAAAACTAATCTAGTGATCTCAGGACTATTTTGAAATTGGGCAACTCTAACCTGCTTGACTCCAAACCGATTGATCGGCACATTGGCTTGATGTAATTCCTTTGCTAAGGAAGTATTTTGCAGATCTAAGATCAGACGAGAGGGGTTATCCTCTCGTTGTATACGGATCTGTGGATTGGCATTCATATTCAACATTAAGCCATTGGTAGCAGGTCGAATATTCTTGAGCTTGATGGCATCAGATTGATTAGCTGTATTTAGCGACTGTGCTTGCAATTGCTCCACTACAGGTATTCCATAGCTGGTAGCTATGGTCATAAAAATTCCGACTGCTAGTTGTCGATATCGCAAAATATTTCTCCCAATGGTGTAAAGATCCGAAAGTTGAGCTAAACAGATTGATTTTTTGAAAGATTGTTGACTTAGATTAGAGCGATCGCCCCACTATTTATCTTCGATAAGATCTTAAAAATTGATCGATCCCTTTGGCGATCGCATATGCCATGCGCTCTTGATAAGCACCATTGACCAATCTTGAAGCTTCTGATGGATTTGTAATAAATCCAGTTTCCACCAGAATTGCAGGCATCGAAGTTTTTACAATCACATGAAATCTAGCTGACCTCACACCACGGTCAGTTGCACCTGTACTAGCAATAATTTGCTCATGTACGAATTCTGCAAGATTCTTACCTAGAGACGCACCTGGAGCATGATAAGTTTCAACCCCATTTACCTGAGATGCACTTGCATCTAAAGAATTGACATGAACACTTACAAACACACTAGCCCTTGCATTCTCAGCCATCTGCACTCTTGGCTCTAAGTCGAGATCAATATCCTCAGTGCGCGTATACATCACAGAATATCCCATCTGCTGCAATATCCTGCCTAGCTGTTTACTCATGGCAAGCACAATATCTTTTTCGTAAACTCCATTTCTGGTAGCTCCCACATCTGGTCCCCCATGCCCTGGGTCAATCACGACTAACTGACGACCAGTATTATTACTATAATTGGGCTGTATTTGCGATCGCGGATTTTGGGGATTACTTGCCGCGACTTGTCCAATACTTTCCAACTGCAAGGATATTGCCTGTGGATTGGTTCTCGCTGTTTCGCGGATTTGCCAACCTGCGATCGTTTTCACATTGACAACTACCGCATCACCCACCTGATTGAGCCGAATCTGCTCAATAGGATTATTAGATCCTAAAATCGGGCGGCGTAACTGTAATGAAATCCGAGTTGAAGGAATTGTGACATTGTAAGTATTACTTGCTAAATCTAGGCTAATACGATAGCTGATCGCTCGACTAGCTTGAATTACCAGTTGACCGTAACCATTAAATGACAATCCGTCAATTGTTGTCGGTAAATTGTTATTTGCTACAGGCGAACCTGTCACTGGTAAATTACTGGGATTATTTGATGTAACTGATAGCCCTATGGGGCGAAGTACCAATAAACCACGAGTTTGATCGAAAGAACTTTGCCAACTGGCTGGACTATTACGATCCAGATCAAAAACTAACCGAGCGATCGCAGGCGACTTTTGAAACTGAGCCACTCTAATTTGTTTGACCCCATAGCGATTTATAGCTACTACGGAGTTATGTATCCACGGCGCAACTTCTGTAGACTGTAGATCTAAAATAATGCGATCGGGATTAGCCACCCGCGATGTACTCATCTTGGGAATGCCATTGATCTGTAAAGCCAATCCATCAGCACTAACTTGAACATTGCGTAGCTGTAGCTGCTGCATCGAAGATGGGAGTTGCGCTTGGAGGCTAGTATCCTGCAATGGCAAATCAAGCGCAACTTGGGAGTTAGCTGCTTGTGTACTCATACATACACTAGTCGTAAACCCTAAAACTAGCGGTAGATATCGTTTGTAACGTTGATTCAAAAGATTACTCCCATCAAATTGACTAGAGAGTCCTAAGCTAAAGCTTTAAGACAGCAATTCTACAGGAGATAGAGAAACTTTTCCCACCGCAGGTAACTTTCCTAACCAACGTCTTGAAACTTGAGCAAACCGATCTGGATCGCCACTCACAAAAAATCGAGTTTCGGCGCGATCGCTACGATTATCTAAACATTTCAAACCCATCAAATCTAATTCCTGACTTGCAGCCCTTACCACATAAGAGGCTGGGTTCACTAAAGCCACATGGGATGGCAAAATTTGACGTAAAACTCCTGATAAGTGAGGGTAGTGCGTGCATCCCAAAACCAAAGTATCAATATTTGTTTCGATAAGCGGCTGTAAATATTCCCTTGCTACTTGTATCGTGTAGGGATCCTGAATGCGATCGGACTCAATCAAAGGGACAAACTCAGGACAATCTACTTGAAAAACCTGTGCTTGGGGATCGCTCTCACAAATTGCCCTTACATAGGCTTCACTCTTGACAGTTGCGGTTGTGGCAATTACCCCAATCCGTTTGCCTTTGCCCACAGCTGCTCGCGCCCCTGGTAAAATTAAACCCAAAATTGGTAACTCAAAATCCTTTTGTACTATATCTAGGGCTAATGCCGAACTGGTATTACAAGCCATGATTGCCATCTTGACTTGCTCAGACTGCATCCAGTGCAAAATCTCATATACATATTCGATGATTTCCGCAGCCGATCGCTTTCCGTAGGGCAATCTTGCCGTATCTCCGAAATAAACCACAGACTCATTAGGCAATTGGCGATGAACTTCTTGTAAAACCGTAAGTCCCCCAACCCCGCTATCAAACACACCAATAGGGAACCGAGCTTCTTGCTGCAAAACCATGCACATCCTCACACTTCACATGCATCACAGTAAAGCATACTTTTCTTAACGTGAATATCAGCTTAACTAATTAACCTTAAACACAACAAACAAGGATTTTTGAAAAGTGTTGCAAAGAAGCACTTTTTAAAAATCCTTGTAAGGAATGGCGATGCTAAATGTTGCCATTCCTTTCTCGGTTTTATGTCTTAACGGTACTTGCGATCGCTATACTTTTTCTAGGCAGCCTGCGATCCGTCTACGCGATTAGCATCTGTACAAAAAAACAAAATAATCAGATCAAAAACTAAACAAAGAAGTAACCAATGGACTTATCACGCATTCCCCCACAACCAAAAGCAGGCATCCTCAATGTCCTAATCGAAATTCCTGCAGGCAGCAAAAATAAATATGAATTTGACAAAGACCTCAACGCCTTCGCTCTTGATCGCGTCCTTTACTCCTCAGTCCAATATCCCTATGACTACGGTTTCGTACCCAACACCCTTGCCGACGATGGTGACCCTCTTGATGGCATGGTGATCATGGATCAACCCACATTCCCTGGTTGTGTCATCCCTGCCCGCCCTATTGGGATGCTAATCATGATCGATGGTGGCGATCGGGACGAAAAAATCCTTTGCGTGCCCGACAAAGATCCTCGCTACGCAAATGTCAAAACTCTTGCCGATATCCATCCCCACCGGCTCGAAGAAATCGCCGAGTTTTTCCGTTCTTATAAAAACCTAGAAAAGAAGATTACCGAGATCAGAGGCTGGGAAGGTGTAGAAGCAGTACAAGCCCTTGTGACTAAATCTATTGAGGCAGCATTGCCTAAATCCTAAAACCTTTTTAGAGCCTACAATCTTTCTACCGCAAGGAATAGACAAGACAATCTAAATTCTTCTCAAAAGAAATATCAAAAAACGCTTGACAAACCCAGCCAACCTTGATAACTTAGTAAAGCGCTGAAGGGAGCGACGAGCGAAAGCGAAGCGAAACCCGCCCTGCGAGGGGAGTGCAAAGAACCTAGACAACCAAATAGTTTGAAAGCTTTAAGAAACCAATAAACCTCGTCAGAAACATAAAAAAGACTAGATTATTGAGAAATAACTAGTTATCCGACAGGATAAGCGAAAAGCTTAAAAAAGTCAAACCCATCCGAAAGGAAAAACGCTTTAGAAAAGTAGAGAGCAATCTTGAAAGTATAAAGACACCATGGAGAGTTTGATCCTGGCTCAGGATGAACGCTGGCGGTATGCTTAACACATGCAAGTCGAACGAAGTCTTCGGACTTAGTGGCGGACGGGTGAGTAACGCGTAAGAATCTACCTATAGGTTCGGGACAACAGTTAGAAATGACTGCTAATACCGGATATGCCGAGAGGTGAAAGTTTTAATGCCTGTAGATGAGCTTGCGTTCGATTAGCTAGATGGTGGGGTAATAGCCTACCATGGCGACGATCGATAACTGGTCTGAGAGGATGACCAGTCACACTGGGACTGAGACACGGCCCAGACTCCTACGGGAGGCAGC
>NZ_BBJB01000021.1 GCF_016584665.1 Pseudanabaena sp. lw0831 | reverse complement strand
TTGAACCTCATTTTAAGGATTACAAGTCTGGGGCTTTTGATATTGTTAGCTCTCATCTCCGCGATGCTCAAGCTCTCACTTGTTTATTTATGCTCCTTGCCACGGCTTCCTTGATTGCTCTGATTCTCGGTATCATGTTGGTGCGTTTGGGGCAAAGGGCTTGGATTGATTGGCATGACCACAGAGGCTTGAGTTTTCTGCAACTCGGTCTCCGTCATCTTCACAGTCTTCTTTACCAGCAGAAACTACTTCCTCAATTGCAGGTTTTGCCTAAAAGTAACCCTCCTCCTGCCTGTGCTTCTATTACCAAACGAGAAATGTTAGATTTTCGTATTGAATTTTCTCGTGTTACCACTGTCTCAGGATGAGACTCGCCTAAGTTTTCTGCACCACTAAGTCTGTCGCCTTTATTTTGTGTTTTGGGATAACTTATAGCTGTCACCAGTCTTGTTAGGACATAAATCCAGAATACGAGTGGCGGCGCGATGTGCCGCCACTCGATTCTTTGTTTTTGATTTTGTCCTAAAACAAACGGTGCCAGCTATAACTAGATTTTGTCACTTGTGTACACGTTAGCTTCTGTGGGAGAGTGGCTATGGGTGAGTGTCTAATCGCGAGAATTATTCTCGATCGCAATTGGTTCAATATCATCAGCGGGTGTAAATCCAAAAATCTGAGCATAAAAATAGAACTCACCATCAAGGGCGCGTTTAATATTCTCGGCTTTACGGAAGCCGTGTTGTTCGCCTTCAAAAGGAACATAGGCTACAGGCAAACCTTTTTTGCGTAAAGCATCTACCATCATTTCTGCTTGATTCGGTGGCACGACTTTATCTTCTAAACCTTGAAAAAAGGCGATCGCACAGGATAGCTTATCGGTGAAATGAATTGGCGATCGCTGAATATAGAGATCCTTTTGTTCAGGATATTTACCAATCAAACTATCGAGATAACGCGACTCAAACTTATGGGTGTCCGTGGCAAGAGCTTCGAGATCGCAAATTCCATAATGACTCGCCCCTGCTTTGAAATCATCGCGAAATGTCAAAGCGCAAAGTGTAGTGTATCCACCCGCACTACCGCCTGAAATTGCTAAGCGATCGCTATCCACCAAGCCTTTGTCTGCAAGGAATTTTGCACCATTAGCACAGTCATCGACATCGACTATTCCCCAATTCCCTTTGAGGCGATCGCGATATTCGCGTCCATAGCCAGTGCTGCCGCCGTAGTTAACATCTAGTACCGCAAAGCCACGACTTGTCCAATATTGAATGCCGAGACTCAAACTCCCTGAAGTCGAAGCGGTGGGTCCCCCATGACTTTTGACTAACAAAGGTGGTTTCTCGGAACTCTCTGCCTGAAAATCTTTGTTTTTCGGAGGATAGAATAAACCATAGGATGTCTTTCCATTTTCGGTAGGAAACTCTACAGGCTGCGCGGCAGAAATATAGTCTGGATCAATCTGTAAATCTGAGGCAACCCGTACTTTTTGCCAAGTGCCCGTTGTCAAATCCAGTAATACGATCGCGGTTGGTTCCGTTGCTGAACCACCATGAAAAACAGCGAGATCGCCTTCGCAATGCAATCCTGAAATGGAAGTAAAGGGTGTAGAGATTTCTTGTAAACCTATTTCCAGATTAGCAGGATCGAGAATTGCTAAATCAGATTTGCCATTTTTTGTATAGGAGCAGAGAATTTTACCATCACCTGTAAAGTCATAGGTAGTCATGCCAAATATCCACTGCGGCAAACCAAACTCAGCAGACTTTGGACAGAGCGCTTCAATAGCAACATCTTCTACTGAAGTACGATATAAGTTCCACCAGCCTGTGCGATCGCTAACAAAATAGAGCTTGCCATCGGGCGACCATTCTGGCTGAAATATTGACTCGTCAACGCCTCCTGCGACCAGTTTCGGATTTTGAATTGTGAGAACTCCTGTGTCTGATTCTACAAGATCAGCAACCCAAAGTTCAGTTCCATCCCAAGGCATATTGGGATGATTCCAATTAATCCATGCAAGTTTATCACCAGTGGAATTGAGTCTTGGCGAGGCATAAAAATCTGCACCTGTGACCAATACCTGAATATCTTCGCCATTGCTAGTATTCACCGCCACCAACGTATTAATCGGTTCACCATCGCTAGTATGGTCTTCGCACACACAAATCAACTTGCCATAGATGCGATTCCAAACAAAATCGGCATAACGATAGGCACTTTCTGTCGTTATAGGTTTGCACGATCCACCGCCTATTTTGCGATAAATGCGGCGATCGCTATAGTTAGAGAAATAAATGCGTCCGTCTTCCACCAGATATTCGCCGCCGCCATATTCATGAACTAGCGATCGCACATTGAGAGATGCAGGTGTCATTTCGCGATAATTGCCATCGATGTCATAGCGCACGATCACATTACGCCCTGCTTCCTTTGGTCTGCCTTCATTCCAATAGACATTACCTCCATCAATGGCGATCGCGCCGAGGCGAATACTACTAGAAACGATCAAATCAGAACTAATTGGCGATTTCCAAGAACCGTAGGTCGCGAGAGGCATAATTTTATGGTGAGTGTTATACAGAAACTTGCTTAGAGCGATTTTGCCAGTAGAAGAAGAGCGAAATATTAATCCATTTAAAAATGTAATAAAGCCCAGTAAATGTTATGAAAAATAGAATTGTGCCAAAGAGAAAATTAGGATTTGCAAAATTGTAAATTGTATTATAAATAACATTTTTAGGATTAGTGAACAAATCCCAACTATTTAATCGATTAAATCTTCCCAAATACACACCGAAAGCACAGATAAAATTTAAGCTTATTTCGAGCCAAGTCGTATTTTTGATTAACTTCAGCCATCCTAAATATTTGATAAGATTCATTATCGAAACCGCATAGCACTGAAAACCCAATAATATAAAAACGATATATTGGGGAATCAAGACAAAGATTACACCGTTATCAGAAACATTAGGCACTCTCACATCATCCACAAAATGAATAATATCGGTGATGATATAGGGCGCATTGGGCAAAAACAATATGAAAATTGCTAAGCCGAACCACCAGATCGGATTTAAAGGTAGTCGTTTTGGCAATCGCTTAGCAAATAAAATAAAACTAAGTACGCAAGGAATTATTGCTAAAAAAAGATTCCAAGCCATAAAACCACTTAAATTCCCCCAAAACAACTCAAGTGCTTCTGTCATTATTTTTACTCCATAGTATTTTGAATAAATAGGCAGGCAATGCCCAACTTACTAATTTTTAAGATTAACTTTTATGATAAATAGTTTCCCGATTTCTCAGGGGTGGTCGATCGCGATCGCCCTCAATACGATTCTCGGTGCGATAGCCTTACTACTACCCCGCAAAGTTCTCACTACCGCAGGCATTTACCATGCATGGGCTTTAGGAATTACGGTTTGGGGATGTCTTGGATGGCAAGGTTATACCGTTATTTTAAGCTATCTGATCGTCGGTTCGGGTGTAACTCGCATCGGCAAGGATATCAAAGAAGCAAAAGGCATTGCTGAAAAACGCGATGGCGCAAGAGGTCCCGAAAATCTTTGGGGATCGGCTGCCACTGGAGCTGTCTGTGCGATCGGGCAAGCGATCGCTCCCAATCCGCTTTGGTTATTAGCCTACGTCGCCAGCCTCAGCACCAAACTTGCTGATACGACTGCTAGTGAAATTGGCAAAGCTTACGGTAAAAGTACATTTTTGATCACCACGCTCAAGCCAGTTGCCGCAGGTACAGAGGGCGCTATCAGTCTAGAAGGTACGATCGCAGGAATCATCGGTTCGCTAATAATGGCAGCAATCGGTTGGGCGGTGGGATTATTAACTGGTCCTTGGGATCTGCTTTGGTGTGCGATCGCGGCTTTCATTGCCACTAATATTGAAAGCTTGATCGGAGCCACTTTGCAAGAAAAATATGACTGGCTCACCAACGAACTTGTCAATGGTATTAATACAACTATTGGTGCAGCGATCGCGGTTTTAATTACACAGTTATTACAAATATTTAACCTCAAGTTAATGTAAATTTAACCTTGGCAAATCACGCAACAAATCATATCTATTTCATTTAAGTTAATCCTCGAAACCTTTAGCAGTAAATAATGTCATCGATTATTCTAAGGATTTAACTCATTTCTAAAACTGTTCACTTTACAATTACAATAATCGTCGTATTTCTATTTATTTTTAGGTAAAGTGGAGTTTTAATCTTGACTACAATTAATTTGTTTAACAATGACAAAGATTTTGTGATCGTCCCCGCAGGGCAAGTGATCTTTGAAAAGGGAGGGATCGCAGATCATATGTATGCGGTCATTGAGGGAGAAGTAGAAATTTCGATAGATGGTAAGTTATTCGACACCACTTCTGCTGGCGGTATTGTCGGTGAAATGGCGCTGATTTCCTCTAGCCCAAGAAGTGCTACAGCGATCGCAAAAACCGAATGTAAGCTAGTCACCGTAGATCAAAAGCGGTTTAACTTTTTGGTACAACAAACGCCTAATTTTGCAATTAACGTGATGAGAATCATGGTTGAAAGAATCAGAAAACTAGATGCTGTTGTTTTATCACTATAAAGCCCAAAATATTAAAGAGGCGGCGCGAAGCGCCGCCTCTTTAATATTTTAGGCTTTATATCTGTAGCCAGAGAAATTTAAGACAAATATAAAACCCAAAAGAGAGTTGCGGCGCTTCGTGCCGCAACTCTCTTTTGGGTTTGTAACTATAATCAACATCAAAAAGTGAATTTTGTCAACTTTTTTGATGAAGACCTAACATTTGAACAATCGGACAGCGCTAAACTGTAAGATTGTTGCGAAAGCTTCACTTAAACATCAAAGGAATAGCTCAAAGTGACTAAAGGCACAGAAATCATTGCGATCGCTGCACGAGAAATTCTCGATTCGCGCGGCAACCCAACTGTTGAAGCGGAGGTCAAACTTGCTAACGGCGCAATCGGTCTCGCACAGGTTCCCAGTGGCGCATCTACAGGTAGTTTTGAAGCCCATGAATTGCGGGATGGAGATAAAAAGCGCTACCGAGGCAAAGGGGTATTAATCGCAGTTCGCAATATTACCGAAAAACTTCTACCCGAACTAAAAGGCGTGGATGCCCTCAATCAAGAACTCGTTGATCGCATTATGATCAAACGGGATGGGACACCCAATAAATCTGAAATTGGTGCAAATTCGATCTTGGCAGTATCTCTTGCTAATGCCAAGGCCGCATCCGCAGCGATCGGACAGCCCCTATATCGCTATCTGGGCACTCCTCTCTCGAATGTTTTGCCAGTTCCCCTAATGAACGTTATCAACGGCGGCGCTCATGCAGATAACAACGTTGATATCCAAGAATTCATGATCGTGCCCGTAGGCGCACCAACTTTTAAAGAAGCATTGCGCTACGGTGCGGAAGTATTCGCAGCGCTCAGCTCGATCCTTCATGAAAAAGGCTTGTCAACTGCTGTGGGTGACGAAGGTGGGTTTGCTCCTAACCTTGAGTCTAACCAAGCCGCTCTAGAATTGCTGATTGACGCAATCACCAAAGCTGGTTACAAACCTGGTGAGCAAGTTGCATTGGCGCTAGATGTTGCTTCCAATGAGCTGTTCAAAGATGGCAACTATGCGATCGATGGTAAATCCCTCACTCCTCAAGAGTTCGTCAACTATTACGAAGGTTTGATCTCCAAATATCCAATCGTCTCGATCGAAGATGGACTGGAAGAAGATCAATGGGCTAGCTGGAAGGCCATGACTGATCAACTCACTAATACTCAGTTAGTCGGTGATGATTTGTTTGTAACCAACAAGACTCGTCTAGAGCGTGGTATCCGTGAGGGTTGCGCTAGCGCGATTTTGATTAAGCTCAATCAGATTGGTAGTTTGACTGAAACTTTGGAAGCGATCGCTACTGCTGACAAGAATGGTTATCGCTCTGTGATCAGCCATCGTTCAGGCGAAACTGAAGATACCACGATCGCCGATCTTGCCGTGGCAACTCGCGCAGGTCAAATCAAAACAGGTTCTCTCTGTCGTAGTGAGCGTGTTGCTAAGTACAACCGTTTGCTAAGAATTGAAGCGGAACTTGGCAGTCAAGCTGTCTATGCTGGTGCTGTTGGTTTAGGACCTTCTCGCTAAGAAACACAAATCACCAAAAGTGTGACTACACTTTCGGTAATTAAAACCCAAAATAGAATCGAGGTGCTACTCGCCGCGATTCTATTTTGAGTTTATGTAGATAGCTATATAAAAAACAAAAATCCCTGACATGTCAGGGATTTTTGTTTGTAAAGCAGTGACAAGCACTCACTTTTTAGAAATTTAGCTAATCCATTCAGGAATTGCTTCTTCTCTGGTGTTAGTTCTGCGCTCAAGGGTTTGACGCTCGAACTTCATATGAATTGCCCGATTTTGTTCTCCATCCGCAGCAACGGCAAAGATTGGATAGTCTTGAATGCCATCTTGGAAAGACGTATGGAAACGGAATGTACCGTCAGCATTAAGCTTAATCGGACGACCGCCAATAGTAACTGAAGCATCAGGCTCAGTTGCACCATAGACAATCAACTCAGCATCAGCAACCAACCAGAATTGGCGAGGACGGATCGGTGCTTCGCTAGAGAAGAAGCTGTAGCTAGACATGCCAATGCCAGAGTAGTTAATACCGCTTGCACTGATTGCACCTGCTGCTCCCGCAAATAAACCTGCACCAGAGGGGAAGACGTAGGAGCTAAGAGACTGAGGAGCCATGGATTCATGCTGCATAGAGCCATAGAGAGAGCCAGAGATTCTCTGGACTTCTGCTTCACGGGCAATATTGAAGATTTCGTCGTATGAGCCATCGCTAGTTGTCGTTGATTCTTCAGGCGCAGGTGCAACCTTCTTGGCTGGAGGAACCAGAGTAAAGAAGGTTTGACCTTTAAGAGTTTGATCCCAAGGAACGGTAATGAAGTTGTCTTCTACCCATTCCGAAGGGAATACTGGGGGAACATGAACTACTTTAGAACGGGTTAGTACTAACCAACGACCATCAGCACAACGATAGCCAAGCTCAGCTACATAGTCGCGATCGCTAATGGGGATTGGCAAATACCATTCGCGCGCGAGTTCATCGCTGTTATATTCCTGTAAGTTATTAGGAGTTTGGTAATCCAAATTAACATCAGTGGCATCATATAAACGAAGTGCTAACTGCTGTCCACCTTGCTTTCTCAACTCTTCTTTCTGAGAATTAGGAACATCCCAATACACATAAGCCCATTGAGGATCGCGAGGTAATAGGACGATGCGGCTTTCACCGTAACCACTTGGCAAATCACCGATACTTTTATCAATGGCAGCAAGCGATTCTAGGTTTTCTTCTGTTTCTTCACTACCGACATTAAACTTTGAGGCTTCCACGATTTCTTGTGTCTCCGAGTTACTACGATCTGCTTGGTTTAAGGCTGCACCTTGAGCTGTAAGAATAGTTTGGATATCAGCTAGTAGCTGAGATTTTCGCATTCGACTGTAACGAGAAATCTCTAACTCTGCTGCTACTTTGCGAAGCTGACGCAAGGTCATTTCTTCTAGGGGAGGACGTTCCCTCGCCATACAATTAACCTCCAACTGCTTTTAATGGTATCTACCTCAGTTGCTTTGAACTGAGGATTCGGATATGTAGCTAAATACATTCTGCCAAATTTTCTGAGAAGGTCAATGGCTGGAAGGGTTATCTTCTATTGGTTTAGACTAGGTTATCGGATGGTTTCAGTACAAATACTCAGCCAAAACCAAATACCTGTAATTGTTGTGGCGATCACATGAGCAAACTTAATGGGGGATCATAATGTTATGGTTTCCTGACATTGCGATCCCCTCCTTTTGATACTAGGGGAGTTTGTCCGAAAAGTCATAAGATTAGAGGGACAACAAATATATATTTTTATAAATATGAAGGCAAAATACGAGTCTTTATCTAAGTCTCTAAAAGTTTTAAAAGCTGCTTTACAAGGCTTATGTCGATCTGCGATTGCTCTTGCATTGGCGGCTCTAGTGGTACTTGGTGGTTTTACGCCAGCAGTAAATGCCGCATTATTTGAGAAAAAAGGTGAATCGTTATCAACGAAAGAAATACAAACGCTTGTCAATGCAGGTTTGACAGGTAATTACATTGCTGATACAACCGATACGATCAAAACCATGCGCGAATCAATCAATCTCGCTGATGATGCTGAGCACCGTGCTGCGGTAAAAACATCGGCAAGATATAAAATCAATGCCTATGTATCACGTTATCGTGCCGATCGCGAAAAAAGTGGTTTTTATTCTTATACAACGATGTCTACTGCTTTAAATACTTTAGCGTCCTACTATAACGGCTCGGCAAAGCGGGCAATACCTGCTAAAGTCCGCGATCGCCTATTACAAGAGTTTGACCGCGCTGAAGCCGCTCTAGCTCAAGGTCGTTAATTTTATTTTTAGGAAACGGCACTTATCGAGGTTTTCGCATTGGCAGTCACAATGTGAAAACTCAAACCAAGAATAATTTGGGTATTGAATTTTCAAGTTGTCGTAGGCAGCTTGAAAATTCAATAGTGAATTTTCCTAAAAGCGTAAGCGTAAAATAGCTTGAGGATGACGAAACATTGGCAACAGTATTGGCAACAATATATGAGGCTCTGCATCATGACCCACAAACTCATGAGTTTGTCGAAGAGTTGCACCAAACTGATGCGAAGGAATTCTGGTATCGAGCGATCGCTGTTCTCCAGCAGTTTTCGATTCAGAGCCAGCTTAAAGGGCTGTTGCTAACTCATCATCCGTATATTTTTCCGAATGCAGCCTATCGCCAACCCGAATTACAAAATTGGGTATTTACTACCAGTAAATCTTCACTATTTCCTACTGCTTCATTACCGATTGGCAACACACAAGTTGTCTCGATCCCCAAAGTTGATACTCTCAATCAAGAATGGTTTTGTATTTTAGCTACTGAGAATTTCAGTGTCTTAGTACTATCGTCCTCTAAAAGTCATAGCTGTGTCTGGTCGCTTCATCCCATTGCCATTCAAGCTGCGATCGCCGTACTTTTACCGCGAATTCGTCGTGCAGAACAACAGGCTTTATTGCAAGCCAAGCTACAACAGTTTCCACTCACCTTGCCGCCCTATCAAATCATGGCAAGATTTTGTGCAATTTTGATGGCGCAATCTTCGATTCATCAAGAGTTGCCGATCCCCGAAATTCAAGAAGTCGATATCATCAAAGCTATTACCCATGAGGTTCGCACTCCTCTCACCACGATTCGGATGTTAGTGCGATCGCTAAAACGGCGCAAAGATATATCTGCGGAAGTGAAAACGCGATTAGATCGGGTTGATGCTGAATGTACGGAACAGATTGAAAGATTTAATCTGATTTTTGAGGCGGCCCAACTCGATAGTTACCCAATCATGTTAGAAGCTACACAAATCGAGGAGATTTTGAGCGATGGATTTATGCGTTGGCAGGAAAATGCAGGAAGACGACAGATTTCCTTGGAAATGATTTTACCGACCGAGATTCCTGCAATTTTGAGCAATAATCTACTTCTCTCTCAAGTTCTAAATGGACTAGTCGATCGCTTAGTTCGCAGTTTCCCTCCAGATAGTCATATTCAGCTAATCCTAACCAGTGCAGGCGAATATCTAAAATTACAGTTTCAATCGCAGGTAACGCGACAAGGTGGTGGTGATTTGCCATTGCTCAAGGCAGTCGGACAATGGCTAATGCTCCAACCTGAGACAGGGACATTAAGTTTGAGCTTGCCAACTACGAAGACTTTGCTAAAAGCTCTCGGCGGCAAGTTGACAGTGAGAATGCATTCCACTAGCGCTGCCTACGATGGCGAAATTCTGACAATCTTTTTGCCGTTTATTTGAGCAATATGCTAATTATGAAACCTGAGTCACGTTTCCATTTTCTGCGCCTATGTCCCTTATGCCACTGAGCGCCCAAAATCTTGACCCGACGAACAATTTGTTTAACCGTTGATTCCACAGCACCTGAGCCCATGGTAATGCCCTACCCATAAACCCGATCGCCTATTCCCTCAACAACAAACAACGATCGCCCCTCACCACCCACAAGCCCGATCGCCTATTTCCCCATCAAACAGCGATCGCACCCTCACCACCCAACACCCGATCGCCTATTTCCCACATCAAACAACGATCGCCTCATCACCCACAAAACCCGATCGCCAATTTCTCAAATCAAACAGCGATCGCCACTCACCACCCAAACCCCGATCGCCTGACTATACTTTTGTTTTATAATGAATTAAGTTATATCGTGCAATGTAATGACACTAAATAACTTATTGGAAATGAAAGGGATTATTCATCGCGATCCCGATATTATGAGTGGAGTTCCAGTTTTTAAAGGGACGAGAGTTCCTTTGCAAACTTTTTTTGACTATCTTGAAGGTGATGGAGGTTTAGCAGAATTTATGGATGATTTTCCTTGCCTGAAGTCTCAAGTCATGAGGGTTTTGGAAAGTGCTGCCAAATTATTAATTGCTCAGGAACGCTCTGCTTGATGATTATATTATTGGATGAAAATCTTCTGAGCAGAAAATTCAAGCAGCCCTTTCTAGCTAAAGGGCATGAAGTTTACAATGTTGATGATATGGGATGGCGTGGGTTTAAGGATAGAGAAATTCTTCGTTTAGCTGAGGATCATCCTTTTGATGCTTTTATTACTGCTGATAAAAACTTACGTTATCAACAGAATTTAGCGGGGAAACATTTGAGAATCGTTATTTTGGATGCTCGTAGTACCCGACCTGATTATTTACTTCCACTGATGGAACGAATAAGTGAAGTGATTACATCTTTATCAGCAGGGGTTGTCATATCAATCAATGACTCGTGTGAGTTTATATAAGTTTGTCCTAATTCTTAAACAGCGATCGCCCACTCAACACCCAACACCCGATCGCCTATTCCCTCAAATCAAACAGCGATCGCACTCTCCTCACCCCAAACCCGATCGCCTATTCTCTCAACATCAAACAGCGATCGCCCCTCAAACTCAAAACCCGATCGCATATTCCGTCATCAAACAGCGAGCATACAAAAAATATGTAACGGATATTTTTCCCTATTCACACTAATTGTAGGTTTGATGTAGTATTAGGAAATGAAATATATTGATTTATTCTCTGGATGTGGCGGTCTCTCACTGGGGCTTGAGAAAGCAGGTTTTAAACTGTTGTTGGCAGTTGAAAAGTCACCTATGGCTGCCGAGACATTTTATCATAATTTCATAAATCGAATAAAGTCACAAGATGAGTGGATCGCATACAACAACCTAACGATTGAAGAACAATTTCGTCGTAAGTTAATTGTTAATGAAGTGAGCGCGGTTCTTGAGAATATAAACATAATGGAGAACCTTGAAAGCGAAGGTATTGACCTAATTGCAGGTGGTCCACCTTGTCAAGGGTTCTCAATGGCAGGAAAAAGAAATCCTAGAGATTTACGCAATCAGTTGCCTTGGCAATTTTTAGAAATGGTTGAGAGGTTACACCCTAAAGCTGTACTGATTGAAAATGTTTTGGGTATAAAACAGAATTTTAATAAGCATGGTGAAAAAGCTCCAATTGACGAGATCAATTCGGCTTTACATGAATTATGGCCAGGTTACGTGACTCAACTTGTTGAAGTAAATGCTATGCATTTTGGTGTTCCGCAGTATAGACCTCGTGTCATGATTTTGGGTATTCGTTCTGATATTGCAGACAAACTTAACCTCGAAATATGGGAGGGATTTTGGAAATCGGCTTTTGATATTGAGCCACCAGTGATTGGATATAAACGACCAACTTTAGCTCCAGTTACTACTTGCGAAAAACCACTTACTGTTCGTGATGCATTGTGGGATTTAAAAGGTAGTAAATATGCTTTGTCAGCTAAAGATAATCGTTACAATTCTCCCAGTGCTTCTTATGCAAGGCTAATGCGTGAGGATTTTAGTTGGATGTCACCGCAAATCGTTAAATCTATACAACTAAACACACTAGAAAATAGTGGTTTGCGTAACCATTCAGAAAATATAGCTGATAGGTTTAGGTTGTACCAGATATTTCAAAAATATGGTGTGCCAGTAAAAATCTTTAATGTAGCAGCAAACTCCTCTTTATCTGCTCTTGAGAGAAAACAACTAATTCAAGGTGAAATAGTTAAGATAAAATTGCCAGCAAAAGCCCCTGACGGGAAAATTTTGGGAAAAGATATAGAGGAATTATTTGAACGGGTGATGAGTCTTTCGACGAAAAAGCATAGTCAGCGCCCATTAAAATGGGATTCTCCTTCACCAACTGTTCTATCTCTTCCAGATGATTTTGTTCATCCTAACGAAGCTCGAACTATGTCTGTACGAGAAATGGCGAGGCTACAGTCATTTCCTGATAGTTTTGTTTTTAGGGCAAAAGAAACAACTGGCAGCTTACGTCGGAGATTTGAAATTCCTCAATATACGCAAGTGGGAAACGCAGTACCACCATTAATGGCTGAAGCAGTCGGAAAAAAAATATTTGAACTTCTTAAAAAAGCGCTCAAATTCACTATGAAACCTTGTCAGGTGTCACAAAATCTAGAGAAACAGGCTAGTTAACTTGATGAGACCATTTAATCTTTTAGAAGAAAAAAACATCAAAATCTTAACTAGTGAAAACATCGAGATGTGTTTCTTGATGCCTACAGCTACAGGCTTACAAAAATCTATTATGGATGCAACGACTCCATTCAGGCTTTTTCTATATGAGCGTGGTATTCATGATTATGGTACGCAGGGACAAGGACCACAACACAAACAAATTATACGTTCCCATATTGCATCAGAAAATGGATTTATTTCTAGTCAGGCTTCTTTGTATCGTCCTATTACCAAAAATGGCGATCCACGTATCTGGTTCACTGGATTGAAGAAATATGCTGATACCAACGATATACTTGGTATTTTTGTATTTGAGATGGAACTATATGTTCTTAATCTAACAAAACTTGATATTGAGCAAATTCTGAATGGAATAATTGTTACGCCAGTTGCAGATCTGATCCGTAGTATTAGTCAAAGTGCAAACAAAGTTGCTCAAGAGTTACTTTTTAAAATTAGAACAATTGCTGCACGCGGACAAATTCAGGCTATTGGAACAGGTGATACAGCAATTGGGCGGACATTGGAAACTTTGTTAGGTATTGCGATGAATTCTCGCCAAGAACCAGATTATAAAGGTATTGAGTTGAAATCATTTCGCGACAAACGAGGAAACCGTAAAACATTGTTTGCAAAAGTTCCAGATTGGAATCTTAGTAAATTCAAAAGTTCAGCAGAAATTCTTAATCAGTTTGGGTATAAACGTGGAGATGATTTCAAGCTTTACTGTACAGTCAGTACTTTGAAGCCTAATTCCCAAGGGCTATTTTTAAGAATTGATGCAAAGTTGGATCAACTTATTGAAACTAGTCAAGAATTAAAAATTGGTGATTTTGCCATTTGGCAATTAGCGACACTTCATGCTGAACTCAAAAAGAAGCATAAGGAGACCTTTTGGATTGCCGCTGATTCCGTTACTATTAATGAAGTTGAGTATTTCTGTTTTACAAAAATAGAACATACACGTAGTCCCATTGTGTCCCAATTCGATTTATTGCTAGAACAGGGAATAATTACTCTTGATCATCTTATTAAGAGGACGAGTAATGGAAAAACGATTAAAGAACGTGTAATTGAGAAAGGTCCTTTATTTAAAATTAAACCTGATAAACTTGAACTGCTTTTCCCTCCAAGCGTGAAGTATAGCCTCAGATAAATTTACGATCATCATCGCTTTTAACAGAACCATCGAAGGATGGGCAAAAGCGATCACCGAAACTAGCAGCCGATGGACAGATAAAAAGCATGAATTACTGGATTTGATAACGAGTTTAGGATTCACTGTTGTCAAAGAGCAAGAGAGCGATCGCTTCATTTACATCAACGTCACCAAACCACTGATTAGCTTAATTTGATTATGCTCAACTAAAAATACAGCTATTTCCGATCAAACGAACCACAATAAAAAATTATTGTGGTTCGTTTGATCGCAAAGCACTTCAAATAAAATCAGTTGTCAATTTACATTCAATGTCAAACGAATAGTACCTGTTGCTGTTGATGGGAGGACAACATTTTGTAGCGATCGCTTGATCAAATCCACAATTGTCTTATCCTTCAGCGTCGAAGCCATATCATCTAGTACGAATCTTGTCAATCTGCCATTTTGAATTGGAATCTCCAAGATTACAGTGCCATTGAATCCAGTAGGAACGCTGATTGACTGCAACTGTTGCGCGATCGCTTGTTGGACAATACTAATATCGACACCCGCAAGCCCTGATATACTGACGACTTTGACTTTCGCTACAGTAGCTTGTTGACTTACCTTTGATGGTTCGGCAGGAGTGTTTTCGCTATCAACTTTAGGGCTGAGCCTAATGTTAAGCTGATCCTTGCCAGTAAAAGTAGTACCTCCCTGTACTCTGACTCGCGAATTATATTGCAGAGAAGTCGTAGGGCTTGGTGCAGCAGGCTTGAGACTTCGACTATCGGCGATCTCGCCTGATGTCACACCAAAATTGACACCCTGAGGCATTTCTACTGGAATATTTACTGTTACCTTGCCACCATCAGGATTGACGCGCACTTCTTCGCTCACTGCAACAAAAGCTGTGTATTGAGAGAGCAATCGATAGTTGAGAGCCGTTTGTGTCACCGCATCAATTAGAGATTTGACCTCGCCGCCAAACATCTGATTCATTAAGTCTTTAATGCGGGCGCGTCCCCATAGTTGGGCAATACCGAGATTACTATTGTCCTTCTCAAAATTTACATCAAGGGTTTGCTCGTAGCGCTCACTACCTGCGGCGATACCTGTGATTTTGAGTTTGCCATTGGCGCGATCGCCTTTTTTGCCAAATAACACTATAGGCTGCTCTGCAAATAGGTCAGGAGCATTGCTAGGATAAATTTCGGGAGCCGCGCCATCGCCTTCCCATTTCACTTGAATATTCGTGAGAACAGGATTGTTGATTTGACGGAAGAACTTCTCAGCAACTTCCTGCGTTGCTTCGTCCTGACGCACTACTCTCGATGTGCCACGTCCCATTTCGGCAACGCGCTCTAACAGATAGCGATTGACAGAACTACCAACACCGAAACTATAGAGTCGATTACCTGGCTTGAGATTTTTCTGAACGGCGGCGATTACTTCATTGTCATTGCCAATATAACCATCGGTAATCAGCACTACGCTGCGAATACGTCCATTAGATGATGAGGGGAAGTTGGTTACAGCATTGATTCCATTCATTAATTCTGTGCCTCCATTAGCATCAACTTGATCGATATAGTTCATCGCCTTTTGACGATTTGCCGCAGTATTTTGCAGAGGATAGCTAGAGAGCTGGCGAGTGGTACTAGAAAAATCAATAATTGTGAACGTGTCGTTTGGGTTCAATCCATTTATAAAGCGGCGCATCAGTTCCCGTGATTTGATAATCGGATCACCTGATTGAGAGCCTGATGTATCCATTAAGAACACGACATCCTTTGGCACAATTTGATCGGCACGATAGGCGATCGCAGGGATTAAATAAGTGGCAAAGTGTGAGCCTTGGTCTGTTGTGGTGGTGAGGATAGTGGGCTGAGTGCGATCGCTACTAATTTTGTAACGCACAATCAAGTCCTTATTAGGAATGTTGTCGCCAGCCGCTAATTTTAGTTGCATGGTTTCGCCATTATTCTGGACATCAATGCGATGAGAAGTGGAGTAAAGATTGCGAATTGGAACACCTGCATCAATTTGCAAGCTCACCGTAATATCATTGCCCGATCGCGTTTCAGGTTTGAGTACGGGCGGATTAATTCGTGAGGCATCAGGGACTTGAGTAGTATTTCCCTTTGGATCGATCGCTGTGCCTGGAATATAGCGAGGTCCTACGACCATTGGGAATACAAATTCATAATCACCTTGCTCAAATTTCAGGCTTTCGGTGTAGCGAATTGTCACCTTGATTTGTTCACCTGGTTTGATATTGGCAAGAGATTGAGTGAAGATATTATCCCGTTCTTGTTCTAGTAAACCCGCAGTGCGTCCCTCTTTGCGGGCGCGGTCATAGATTTCTTTGGCTTCTTCACGTTTTTTGATATCCCCTTTAATCACGCGATCGCCGATCTTAATTTCCATGTCATCGACAGCCGCTTGGTCTGGCAATGGGAAAACATAAATGGCTTCTAAAGGTTTGTCATAGGGATTCTGAAAAGTTTGGGTGACTTCGACTCGCGAAATGTTGCCAGATATTTTCCCTTTTACATCAGTATTAGTCAGGGTAAAAGCTTGTTGCTTGCGATCGGTGGTTTGTACATACAACCCACTAACGGGACGATCTTTGTTTGTCTCGGCGCGAGGACTGCGATCGCTGACTGGTTCGAAAATTCCTGTTCTAACCATCGAGCTAGGGTTTTGTGGAGTTTTGACGATCTGGCTAGATTGGGCTAAGGTGCGATGAGCGATCGCACCTGCAAGAGCGATCGCAACAGGTAAGGCGATATAGATAGGCTTAATTGATTTCATAGTAATTTCGCTCCTCAGCGCCTGCATCCTTGTGTTAGGCAGTTTTGCAAGCTGTTAGTGTTTCTTGATCTTGAGTCTCTCACTCTTAGTAAGGATTAGTTTCTCAGTTGCAGTTTTTGTAACGAGAAATTATGAAACCAATGTTTATAATTTTTTGGCCCACAAAAAAGCGCTTGATGCTAGGCATCAAGCGCTTTTTTGTTTGTACGGAGAGGGGGAGATTCGAACTCCCGTTAGGTGTGACCCCAAATCTGATTTCGAGTCAGACGCATTCAACCACTCTGCCACCTCTCCAAATATCTTTTGTAGCGTCTTTTGGTAAGCAAAGCGAATGTAATAATATCACAGTAAGTATGCTTTTAAGTAGCTAGGCATAAGAAAATTTAAAAAGCACAGGTTAAGATCCCCGACTTTTTTTGTAAATTTGCAAATTACCTTTGTTTGATTAGAAAAAGTCGGGGATCTGGGCATTTACAGGTTTCTTGATGAGTTCACCTGCTTTTAGCAGTAAATCATCTAAAAAATCAGTACAATGTTTCCGTCCTTCACGTCCAAGCATATTTTTCGACCACCACAGGGAAAGAATAACCATGCGAAATGTTACTCTCCATGCCTTTAATTGGCGATATACAGATATTATTGACAACCTTGATTCTATTCGGTCTGCTGGATATGGAGCGGTGCTAATTCCACCCCCACTTTACTCAGATCCTAATGGAGATCAATGGTGGCAGAGGTATCAACCCAAAGATTATCGAGTATTGCTGTCCCACTTAGGAGGCAAGAAGGATCTGGAGAAATTGATTAAGGCTTGTCATGAGAGCACTCCCAAATTACAGGTGTATGCAGATCTTGTGGTTAACCACATGGCAAACGAAGCTCGTAAAGATCATTTCGATTTCCCAGGTGCAGCCGAGCTTGAGCGTTACCAAAAGCAGCCTGCCCTGTTTGAGGAGAACCGATTATATGGTGACCTCAGCAAAGGATTATTTTCTGTTCTCGACTTTAACAATGCTGGTGAGATTGATAGCGATGAGTGGTCAAATCGAAAAGCCGTAATATATCAGAATTTATCAGGGTTGCCCGATCTCAAAAATTCTGACTGGGTGTTGCAGCAGCAGACCGCGATGGTAGAAGCAATGATAGAGATGGGTTTTGATGGCTTTCGGATTGATGCCATTAAACATATCACCGAGCGAATGATTGATAACTTCGCTGATAATCCTAAGTTTCGGGATCGTTTTTGGTTTGGGGAAGTGTTAACTGGTAGCGATCGCGATGAGCGTATATTCCTTGATCCATTTCTAAGGGAAACTTGGATTTCAGGCTATGATTTCCCCCTATTCCAAACTATGCGCGAAGCTTTTGGATTTGGTGGCTCTTTGCGGTCATTAGCTCGTCCTGAAAAACAAAATAATGCTTTGCCTTGGAATCGATCAGTAACCTTTGTAATCAACCACGATATTCCGCACAATAATGGATTCCGCTTTTGGTTATTTGATCCACAAGATGAACATTTGGCTCATGCTTACATCTTGGGACGCGATGGAGGAGTTCCTCTCATTTATTCTGACCATAATGAATCTCACCATTCGCAAGACCGCGATCGCTGGTTAGATGTATACAAGCGCCCCGATATGGCTGCGATGATCCATTTTCATAATGCTGTTCATGGTCAGCCGATGGTTATCCTTTATGAAAGTGACTTATTGCTAGTATTCCGCCGAGGCGCAAATGGAATTGTGGCTATAAACAAAAGTGGATCGAACCAATGGGCGAATTTCAGCACTTGGGGTCTAAAAAATCCTGCTAAATATCGAGATCTCATCCATCACTATGAGATGAACCTTTCTGGAAATACGTTGTCCCTATTTGTCCCACCCCGAACTGCCCAAATGTGGTTAGCCGAATAGCTAACTCCAAAACAGCAAGTGGCGACGCTTCGCGCCGCCACTTGCTGTTTTGGGACTTACTCAAAAGCACGCAATGAAGGGGCAATTCATGAATTGCCCCTTCATTGAAATAAGGGTTTTAATATATTTTGCGTAAGTCCTAACCTGTTTGGGTTTAGCGAAAACCTTTGCCCTGTGAAGATTCTGTCCATAACATTAGCTCTCCGTCGGCATTTGCCGCCGCTAATTTTTTCCCCTGTGGTTGCCACTGCATCGCTGTAATCTCGCCCATTGGCGTTTCTAATGCTTGCACCCAATCCTTAGCATCTTTCCAAATTGCGATTCTGCCATTCTCATCGGCGGAGGCAAGTACCTCTGATTTGGGCTTGAAGGCGACAAATCCCACAATACTGTTATGTCCCTTAATTACTTCACCTTCCCAACCGACATTCAGATCGGCATGTTTTTCCCATACAACCACATCGGAACCACTAGAGGAAGCCAATAGCGGCGAAGTTTTGCTAGCTGACCAATCAAAGGAACGAATTTTTCCAGGGAAACCTTGCATCCGCCAAGGTGAAGCATCAAAGTCAGTGCCAAGCCATTGCATCACCACAACCAAATTATCGAGGGTACTGGCGACTAAATATTCGCCTACGCGATCCCAAACCAGTTTGGAAGTAGCAGTCGGCATTTCAAACCGAATCGGATCTTCGTACCAATCCTTATCTGTCCATACCTTAATACCGCCATCACCTCCCACCGTGAGTAATTCGCCACTTGGATGCCATGCGATCGCTAATACTGTTGATTGCTCAAAATGCAGAGTTGTCAAAATATCGAGAGTCTCCGCGCTCCAGATTTGGACATACTTACCGAAACTAAATGCAAACTCAGGGCGAGTGGGATGCCAAACGAGATGCTCGATCCATATTTTGCCAAGATCGAGGGTTGCTGCGATCGCAGGTTGATCGCCATCTAATTTCCACACGCGCACTTTGCCATCTTGCCCCCCTGCCGCAATCCAGCATCCATCCGCCGAAAAACCCAAACAATCCACTGAAATTTCTGTTGATGCTTGTAATTCAATCAGCTTTTGGGTGAGATCGTTACCTGCCTTTGCTTCATCGAAGAGAGTTACCTCACCCGAAGCTGTTGCCGCGACGAGATATTTGCTATTGGGTGACCATGCAATCGCGGTTATATATTCACTGAGTGTAATTAGCGATTGAGGTTTGGGATTTAGAATAAGCGTGGTCTTGGGCTTGGGCATAGTAATTATTTGGCTGTCTCCATTTGTTGGCTTTCATGGATCTTAACCCAGTGCAAAGCGCTAACTATCAGTAAAACCCAAGATAGAGTTGGCAACTCTATCTTGGGTTTTACTGATTTAAGGTTGGCGAGTTTTTATTTTGCCTACAGCAAAATAAAAACTCGCTATATCTCGGCGTGTTAGCATAATTTCACAGGTGTTTTCGTGCAGGCTAACCCAGCACCGCTTTCGACCAACTTAATTTCAGACAATCAAGCACAGAAGCTTAGCAAAATGACAAACTTGTTTCCCATCCTCGCCGCATCCGATCCTCTTGTCGCAGGCTTTATCGGTAAAGAAATCGAGAGACAGCGCAATAATATCGAACTGATTGCCAGCGAAAATTTTACGTCCCTCGCAGTTATGGCGGCGCAGGGATCGGTATTGACTAACAAATATGCCGAAGGGCTGCCCTCCAAACGCTATTACGGCGGTTGTGAGTTTGTAGACGAGATCGAATCGATCGCCATCGAACGCACCAAAGAATTATTTGGCGCAGCCCATGCAAATGTCCAGCCTCACTCTGGCGCACAGGCTAACTTTGCCGTATTCCTGACTCTGCTCAAACCAGGTGACACGTTCATGGGTATGGACTTGTCCCACGGTGGACATTTGACCCATGGTTCACCTGTAAATGTTTCGGGAATGTGGTTTAACAAAGTCCATTACGGTCTAAATCAAGAAACCGAACAGCTAGATTTTGATTTGATTCGTGATTTGGCTTTGAAACATAAACCCAAATTAATCATTTGTGGCTATTCGGCATATCCAAGAATTATTGACTTCGTTAAATTCCGAGCGATCGCTGATGAAGTTGGCGCATACCTGATGGCAGACATCGCCCATATCGCGGGTTTAGTCGCGTCAGGTCATCACCCCAATCCAATTCCCTATTGTGATGTTGTTACCACTACCACTCACAAAACTCTACGTGGGCCCCGTGGCGGGCTGATCATGACTCGCGACGCAGCCCTAGGCAAGAAATTCGATAAATCAGTCTTCCCTGGTTCTCAAGGTGGCCCCCTTGAGCATGTAATTGCAGCTAAGGCTGTTGCCTTCGGTGAAGCATTACGTCCTGAGTTCAAAACTTATTGTGGACAGGTGATTGCGAACGCTCAAGCTCTTGCTGCTCAATTGCAAGAACGTGGGTTCAAACTGGTTTCCAATGGAACTGATAACCACTTGTTGTTGGTCGATCTGCGTTGTATTAGTATGACTGGTAAGGTCGCAGACTTGTTAGTAAGCGGTATCAATATCACTGCTAACAAAAACACCGTTCCATTCGATCCTGAATCACCTTTTGTGACTAGTGGTTTACGCCTTGGTTCTCCTGCGATGACTTCTCGTGGTTTGAAAGAGTCTGACTTCCGTGAAATCGGCAATATTATCGCCGATCGCCTCTTAAGTCCTGATAGCGATGCTGTCCAAGCCGATTGTCTGGCAAGGGTTCAAACTTTGTGCGATCGCTTCCCGCTCTATCCTGAACTTGAGTATCCAGAAATCAGTATGAAGGAACCTGCTCTAACAGTCTAAGTAAAATCCAATTCAAAAAAGGGAAGGTACATGACATGTACTTTCCTTTTTTTTGTGATGGTGATCACGAATGAATCTGCGATCGCACACAACGAAAGTTTTATAGAGGTGATATGGTATTTTTGAGATTTATGCTATAAAGCGACCAAAATCAATATGAAACCATCTTTGCGCTTTGGTATTGTCTCAGCCACAATAGTAATTCTATCGTTTCAAGTTCCGCAGTTTGAGGTGTTTTCTGCGAATATTCAAAGTTTTGAGCAATGGTGTTTGCAGAAAGATTCTCTTCCAGTAGAGACTAAGAGAACAGTTGAGGTAATGCTCAAGACATCTGGCACACAAGAATGTAGGTTGGCTGATGTAAAACTCAATAGTCTAACTAAACTCGATCTCAGAGCTAATCAGATCAGTGGTAACAAGCCGCCAGATCTCAGAAGAGCTATTCAGATCGGTGATATCAAGCCGCCATATCTCAGAAGAGCTATTCAGATCAGTGATATCAAGCCACTTGCGAGTTTAACTAATCTAACTGAACTCGATCTCAGCAATAATCAAATCAGTGATATCAAGCCACTTGCGAGTTTAACTAATCTAACTAAACTCAATCTCTACAACAATCAAATCAATGATATCAAGCCACTTGCGAGTTTAACTAATCTAACTAAACTCGATCTCAGCAATTTCAGAAGAGCTAATCAGATCAGTGATATCAAGCCACTTGCGAGTTTAACTAATCTAACTGAACTCTATCTCTACAGCAATCAGATCAGTGATGTGAAGCCACTTGCGGGTTTAACTAAACTAACTAAACTCCATCTCGATAGAAATCGAATCAGTGATGTGAAGCCACTTGTGAGTTTAACTAGTTTGAGATGGATCATTCTCGACGAAAATCAAATCAGTGACATTAAGCCTCTTGCTGGTTTGACTAATTTGGATTGGCTCTTTCTCAGCAACAATCAAATCAGGGATGTGAAGCCTCTTGCGGGATTGTCTAATTTGGATCAGCTCCATCTCTACAACAATCAGATCAGATTAGTCAAACCTCTTGCGGGCTTGACTAATCTGACTGTTCTCGACCTCTCCAAGAATCAAATCAGTGATGTCAAACCTCTTGCGGGTTTGACTAATTTGACTGGACTCGATCTTACTGACAATCAAATTAGCGAAAAGTCTTGCCCAGTCAAACCAGAATCTGTTTGTAAGTTCTAAACATTCCATCATGCCGTCTATTTATTGGTGATAGTGCTCACGAATGAATATGCGATCGCTCACAACTAAAGATTTACAAGAGTGATAGCATATTTCCATGAATTTATAAAGAATTACAGCCAAAACCAGCATGAAATCATCATTGCGCTTTAGTATCATCTCAGCCGCTACATTGCTTCTTTCGCTTCAAGTTTCACAAGCAGAGGCGGTTCTAGCCGATAATCAGAGCTTTGAACAGTGGTGTTTGCAAAAAGATTCTCTTCCAGTAGAGACTAAGAAAACAGTTGAGGTGCTGCTTAAGGAATCTGACACACAAAACTGTAAGTTAGCAGATACGAAGCTCAATAGTCTATCTGTACTTATTCTCGGCGAGAATCAAATCAGTGATACAAAGCCACTTGCAAGTTTGACTAAGTTGACTTGGCTCTCTCTCAACAACAATCAAATCATCGATATTCAGCCTCTTGCAAGTTTGACCACCTTAATTCATCTCTCTCTCAATGGCAACCAAATCAGTGATGTTCAGCCTCTTGCGGGTTTGACTAAGTTAACGAGTCTCTCACTTAGCGGCAGTCAAATCAGCGATGTTAAATCACTTGCGAATTTAACTAAGTTAACTTGGCTTGATCTCAGTGGCAATAAGATCAGTGATGTTCAGCCCATTGAGAGCTTGACTAATTTGACTTGGCTCTCTCTCTACAACAATAAGATCAGTGATGTTAAGCTACTTGCGGACTTGACTAAGTTAACGACCCTCGTTCTTAGCCGCAATAAGATCAGTGATGTTAAGCCACTTGCGGGTTTGACTAAGTTGACTTCCCTCTATCTTGGCGGCAATAACATCACTGATGTTAAGCCACTTGCGAATTTAACTGGGTTAACTTCCCTCTATCTTGGCGGCAATAACATCACTGATGTTAAGCCACTTGTAGGTTTGACTAAATTAAACTGGCTAGCCCTCAACGAAAATAAAATCAGTGATGTTAAGCCTCTTAGTGTGTTGAGTGATCTTACTGGGCTTGATCTTGGCAGGAATCAAATTATTGATGTTAATCCCTTTGCGAGTTTGACTAATTTGGATTTTCTTCGACTCAGTAGTAATCAAATTAGTGATATCGAGCCCCTCATGAGTTTGACTAAGCTAACTGTACTTGAGCTTGATCGCAATCAAATTAGCGATATCAAGCCACTTATGAGCTTGGCTACATTGACAAGACTCAATCTCAGCAAAAATCAAATCAGTGATGTTACACCTTTTAGAGGTCTGACTAGGTTGACCGCCCTTTCTCTATCAGACAATAAGATTATTGATGTTAAGCCTCTTAGTGGGTTGACTAATTTGACTTGGCTCATGCTCAACAGCAATCAAATCATTGACGTTAACCCCCTGGCGAGCTTGGCTAAGCTATCTTTTCTACATCTTAATAGCAATAAAATCAGAGATGTCAAGCCCCTTGCGAGATTGGTTAAACTAAATGATCTCTATCTCAATGAGAATCCAATTAGTGACAAATCTTGCCCAATAAAACCTGCCTCTGTTTGTAAATACTAGACATTTCATAATGCGATCGCAGATTTATTGGTGATGGCGATCACGAATGAATCTGCGATCGCTCGCAACCAAAGAGTGATACGATATTTTCATGAATTGTACTATAGGATCAACCAAAATCAATATGAAACCATCTTTGCACTTTAGTATTGCCTCAGCCGCTATAGTAATTCTATCGCTTCAAGTTGCACAGGTTGACGCTGCTCCAACCCACCATCAAAGTTTTGAGCAATGGTGTTTGCAAAAGGATTCTCTTCCAGTCGAGACTAAAAAAACAATTGAGGCGTTGCTCAATAATGCTGGCTCACAAGACTGCAAATTAGCTGATATGAAACTCAATAGTTTGTCTAAACTTTATCTGAGCGGATATAACATCACTGATATCAAGCCACTTGCGAGCTTGACTAAGTTAACAGAACTCAAGCTTGACGGGAATCAAATCAGTGACATTAAGCCACTTGCGAGCTTGACTAAGTTAACAGAACTCAAGCTTGACGGGAATCAAATCAGTGACATTAAGCCACTTGCGAGCTTGACTAAGTTGACAGAACTCAAGCTTGACTGGAATCAAATCAGTGACATTAAGCCACTTGCGAGTTTGAATAAGTTGACTGTTCTCGTCCTCAGCAACAATAAAATCAGTGATGTTAAACCACTTGCGAGTTTGACTAATATGACTGGTCTCTGGCTCAGCAACAATCAAATCAGTGATGTTAAACCACTTGCGAGTTTGACTAATATGACTATACTCATTCTCAGCAACAATCAAATCAGCGAGGTTAAACCACTTGCGAGTTTGACTAATATGACTAGACTCATTCTCAGCGACAATCAAATCGGTGATGTTACGACTCTTGCGGGCTTAACTAATCTGACTGGTCTATTTCTAAATGGGAATCAAATCAGTGATGTTGAACCTCTTGCGGGTTTGACTAATTTGTCGAGTCTCTCTCTCTACAAAAATCAAATCAGTGATATTAAGCCTCTATCAAGCTTAAATAATTTGATTTTACTCATGCTTGACGACAATAAAATTATTAATGTCAAGCCACTTACGGACTTGACTAATTTGACTTACCTCCATCTAGGCGGAAATCAAATCAATGATGTTAAGCCCCTTGCGAGATTGACTAAGTTGACTGAACTCCATCTAGGCGGAAATCAACTTAGTGACAAATCTTGTCCAGTCAAACCAGAATCTGTTTGTAAGTACTAAATATTCCATAGCGCGATCGCATATTTATCGGTGATGGTGATCGCGAATGAATATGTGATCGCGCACATCCAAAGTTTTACAAGAATCGCAAAGCGCGGTAGCGATCGCTTTACCATTGCGATCATTGCCTGTTGGACTAAACATTCATTAAATGTGCGCTTAATTACAGTAATCCTGAAAAAGATAGATCAAACAAAACATGAGCTACTCCTTTTGTGGTATGGATTTGTTGATTGTACGGGAAACCCTACCAGATTAGGTAGAGTCCCCCCGATGTGCTAATCGGGAAAAGTGGTTAATCTTGTAGGAGATAAAAGATTAACAAAACTTAGGAGTTAGAAGCCTTATGGCTAAAGTAGTTGGAATCGACTTAGGTACGACAAACTCAGTCGTCGCCGTCATGGAAGGGGGCAAGCCAACGGTGATTGCAAACGCCGAAGGCTTCCGTACCACACCCTCAGTTGTTGCTTATGCCAAAAATGGCGATCGTTTAGTTGGACAAATTGCTAAGCGTCAAGCCGTAATGAACACCGACAACACGTTTTATTCAGTTAAGCGCTTTATCGGCAGACGTTATGACGAAGTTAGTGGGGAATCCAAGCAAGTCGCATACAAAGTTTTGAAAGTAGGTGAAAATGTCAAAATCGACGCACCTGCGGTTAGCAAACAGTTTGCCCCCGAAGAAATTTCTGCTCAAGTATTGCGTAAGTTAGTAGACGATGCTAGCAAATATTTAGGCGAAACCGTCACTCAAGCGGTTATCACCGTTCCTGCATATTTCAATGACTCGCAACGTCAGGCTACCAAAGATGCTGGCAAAATCGCAGGTGTGGAAGTTCTCCGCATCATCAACGAGCCAACCGCAGCAGCACTAGCTTATGGTCTAGATAGCAAGACCAATGAAACCATCCTCGTATTTGACCTTGGCGGCGGTACTTTTGACGTATCGATCCTTGAAGTTGGCGATGGTGTGTTTGAAGTAATGTCCACAAGTGGTGACACTCACCTCGGTGGTGACGACTTTGATAAGAAGATCGTAGACTTCCTTGCTAATCAGTTCCAATCAGCTGAGGGCATTGATCTTCGTAAAGATAAGCAAGCATTGCAACGGTTGACTGAAGCTGCTGAAAAAGCGAAGATTGAACTTTCGAGTGTTACTCAAACCGAAATCAACCTTCCCTTTATCACCGCAACTCAGGATGGACCTAAGCACCTTGACACCACACTGACCCGCGCTAAGTTTGAAGAACTCTGCTCCGATCTAATTGATCGCTGCCGTATTCCTGTCGAGCAAGCAGTCCGTGATGCCAAAATCGACAAGTCGAAAATCGATGAAGTTGTCCTTGTTGGTGGTTCGACCCGTATTCCTGCGGTACAAGAAGTTGTTAAGAAGATTCTTGGCAAAGATCCTAACCAAAGCGTTAACCCTGATGAAGTTGTTGCGATCGGCGCAGCAGTCCAAGCTGGCGTATTGGCTGGTGAAGTCAAAGATATTCTCTTGCTTGACGTAACTCCTCTATCTCTCGGTGTTGAAACCTTGGGTGGCGTAATGACCAAAATCATTCCACGTAACACCACTGTTCCTACCAAGAAGTCCGAAGTCTTCTCGACTGCGGTTGATGGACAAAGCAATGTTGAGATTCATGTTCTTCAAGGCGAACGTGAAATGTCTAACGACAACAAGAGTTTGGGAACCTTCCGTCTAGACGGAATTCCTCCTGCTCCTCGTGGCGTACCTCAAATCGAAGTTGTTTTTGACATTGACGCTAACGGTCTATTATCGGTAACTGCCAAGGATAAGGGAACTGGTAAGATTCAAACTCTTTCAATCTCAGGTGCTTCCACACTGCCTAAGGATGAAGTGGAACGCATGGTTAATGAAGCTGAGCGTAATGCGTCTACTGATAAAGAGAAGCGCGATCGCATCGAAACGAAGAATCAAGCTGACTCTCTTGCCTACCAAGCTGAGAAGCAAATCAAGGATCTTGGTGATAAGGTTCCTGAAGCAGACAAGACGAAGATCGAAGATCTTGTCAAGAGCTTGCGTGAAGTTATCGCTAAAGACGATCATGAAGCGATCTCAGCTCAAACTGAAGAGTTGAAGCAAGCTTTGTATGCTCTTAGCTCTTCTGTCTATCAGCAAGGCGGCGGTGAAGCCCCTTCTGGCGCTGCTCCTGAAGACGGAACTAAGGACGCTGCAAGTGGCGATGACGATGTCATCGATGCTGATTTCACCGAATCGAAATAGTTAATTCTAACAAAGGGGTTGGGCGCTATGCGCCCAACCCCTTTTCTATTTGTCAACAAGTCTAATAACTCCAATCATAAGATGGTGAAATTTTAAAAATACAGTTACTTTGAGGATTGACTGGGCATACTTGGCTCTTGATTGGATTTTGGGAAATTACCAACACTACTAGGTTTTTGAGATTAGCCAAAGCCTGAATATCGGTAATTCGGTTATTCTGCAATCCAATAGTAGCCAACTTGGTCATAGATTCTAGTGGCTTGATATCTACAATTTGATTGTGACCGAGGCTAATACTCGTCAATTTTTGTAGGCTAGATAGCGAACTTAAATTACTAATTCGATTGTATTTGAGATTTAAACTGTCTAAATTAGCTAAACCAGAGAGTGGCTCAATATTTGCGATTTGATTTCGGCTGAGATTGAGTCTAGTAAGGCTTTTCAAGCCAGGTAGCGAACTTAAATTACTGATTAGATTGGCTCTTAGATCTAGATAAACTAGATTAGTCAAGCGCGAGATCGGCTTAATATCTGTGATTTTATTACTATCAAGATTAAGCCTTTTCAAGTTGGTTAAACCTGATAGAGATTGAATATTGGCAACCTTGTTGTGGGTTAATTCAAGAATAGTCAAGGGTTTTAGGTTAGCCAAGGAGCTAATATCAGCAATTTGACCACCAATGAAACTGACTTCAGTTAATTGCGTCAAATTCTTCAAAACTTCGATGTTTTGGATTGAGCTAAACCACAGTGTAAATTTTTTTAACTTGGTTAGGCTAGAGAGCGATCGAATATCTGTTATGTTTTTCCCCATCAGCCCCAAATCGGTAAGATTACTTAGACTGGCAAGAGGGCTAACATCAGTCAGTCCATCACTCAGAATCACAAAGGCTTCAAGGTTTTTAAGCTTCACTAGGGGAGTGAGATCGGTGATTTTGTGACTCATGAAGCTGAGCTTACGCAAATTTGTCAAACTTGAGAACGGACGTAGATCGCTAATATCGGAGAGGGTAGGACTAGAAGTAAGGAATTCAGTGCGCTGATTAAGGGCGATATCAGCTAATCGACAATCTTGAGTACTGGCTGCATCCAATAAATAATTCACAGTTTTCCTTGTTTCTGGTGGTAAAGAGTTCCGCTCGTTACACCAATCTTCAAAGCTCTTAACTTTTGGCAACTCCTTCGCCATAATTGCTGATGCAGGAACCAAAGTTAATAAGAGCCAGCTCGTCACAAACAACATTTTCATAAGCAAAAAACTTGTAAAGTCAAGGCTAAAATACCACCGCCCCAAAGTGTGACAATACCCCCGACAAGATGGCACAGGCACAGTTTAGATTTTGCTAGTGTATGCTGAGAAATAGTTTTCTCCAAAAAAATTATGAGTATGTTTCTGCAAACACTAGCCCAAGCCAATGCAATTTATGTCAAACAAAAATTTGAACTAGCAGAAATATTTGGCTTTGAAACTCGCAACCGTTATCAAATCCAAACCGATGATGGTCATCAATTTGGTTACTGTGCTGAGCCAAAACTAGGCTTCTTAGACGCGATCATGAGACAGTTTCTAGGGCATTGGCGAGTTTTTAATATCGTGGGAACTGATATGGCTAATCAGCAAGTTTTTCGCGCTCATCATCCTTTTCGCTGGTTTTTTCAGCGTCTAGATATTTTTGGTGCAGGCGATCGCCCTGTAGGAAGTTTGCAGCAGAGATTTGCATGGTTTAACAAAAAATTTGAATTTTTGGATACTAGGGGCAGGGTGATCATGAGCATGACTTCCCCACTTTGGAAAATTTGGACATTCCCCATCAAAAAAGCTGAAAAGGAAGTATCGGTAATTGAGAAGAAATGGACAGGGATATCTAAAGAACTATTTACTGATGCTGATAACTTTAGAGTTCGCTTCACCGATGCGAAATTAACGGCAGATGAAAAGTTGCTGTTACTCGCTGGTGCAGTGTTTGTTGATCTTTTATACTTTGAGACAAAAGCTTCTTAATAGTCAGGAATTATCTTGAATTGTCAGATTATTCGTTACGAAGAAATTGATTCAACTAATAGTGAAGCTTGGCGACTTATTGATTCAATACGTCTCGAAGCGCTATCAAACACGGCGATCATTGCTAAGCGCCAAACTAAAGGTCGAGGTCAACGTGGTAACGGTTGGCAGTCAGACTTGGGCGGATTATTTATGTCAGTGATTTTGCAGCCAAATTTGACAGCAGCAAATGCTCATCAAATTACGCTCTGGTCTGCTTGGGGCATAGCCAAGGCACTAAATGAAACGGGGGCAAATGTAAAGCTGAAATGGTTAAATGATCTATTAATCGATCGCCGCAAATTGGGAGGAATTCTCACTGAAACGCGAATCGAGGCTGGCAAAATTCGTTATGCCGTAGTGGGGATCGGGATTAATTGGACAAACGATGTACCTGAAGGTGCGATCGCACTGGGTGAATTACCAACTACTTTGTCAAACATAGATGAACTGATCGAAGTGGTGCTAAAAGGCATACAGCTAGGTCAAACTCGCAGCGATCGAGAAGGAATGGTGGGCATTTTGGCGGAATATTTAGAGCTACTTAGCGACAAAAAAGTACATCAAACGATTAATGGACGGGAACTTCAAGGGCAAATAATCGACATTAGACCAACGGGCGAACTGGTAGTAAGATGGGAAGGCAATTCCCAAGAAGCGATCTATCAGCCTCAAAACTTCTCTGTCGGCTATCAGTAGAATCAAATTATGCGAAAATCAACACTTTCAACGATTACGTTAGCAACCCTGCTTTGCCTCTCCACAAATAACTACTTTTTAGTTGGCTCAGCATATGCCGCGACAAAATCTGCCGTTTCCCCTGATGTAGCAGTATCACAACCTTCGGCTCCAGCCCCACAAATACAGGCTCAACCAGCGATCGCTCCTGCACCAGTCACTGTAGAGATCAAAAGTGAAAGTAGCTTTAACGCTTCTCCAGCCGATAAGCCTATAAATAATGCAGGTAATCGCGAATCTGTCCTAGTCAATATTGAGACTGGATCGAAGTCATCACCAAAAGCCTCAGCCAAGCGATCACAGCCCGTCGGACAACCTGTCGAAATTGTCCTAGAGAACCGATCTACAGGCTGTAAATTCAAGGCTAGTAGCCTTCTCGAACGCAATGCCGATCTTTGTAACCCTGAAGTAGCGATCGCCGCTAAAAATAGATCGCAAAACTACTACCAAAACAGCAATGTTCTCTATACCGCCGCCTCGGGTGAAACTGCTGTGCAAGTGCGCCGCCTCACTTCTGAAGAAATTGCTGCGATGAGCTTGCCTAGCAATGGCGACAAGCAAATGCTGTTCCCATTAATTTCTCCGTCGGTAATTAGTTCTCTATTTGGCGCTCGCGTCCATCCTGTCACAGGACAGGTACGCTTTCATCAAGGCACAGACTTAGCCGCTCCCGAAGGTACACCCGTCGTCGCCGCCTTTAGTGGTCGTGTCGAAATTGCAGGTTGGCTTGGTGGATATGGCTTGATCGTGGTCATTTCTCACGGAGACACCCATGAGACTCGTTATGCTCACTTGTCTGAGGTCTTAGTTAAGCCCGGTCAAGAGATTAAACAGGGTAATGTGATCGGTTTAGTTGGCAGTACGGGTATGGCTACTGGACCACATCTGCATTTCGAGATTTGGCAAAAGATGCAAGAGGGACTGGTAGCGATCGATCCCACACCGCAGTTGATACTTGCTATGGAGCAATTACAAAAATATCTCGCACAATCACCGAAATCAGGAAATAAAGCCTAAATAAAAAAAGCCTCGCAGTGCGAGGCTTTTTTTATTGTCCCAACACGCTAGTCCAAAACTATGCACTTTCAGTGCAAGGCTTTAGCTGACAACCTTTAAAGCAGTTACTATGATTTCTTTACAGAACTTTAGCGTGAGTAAAACCTGCATTATCATCACAGTCACATTACTAAAATAGGAAAACTAAATATAGTTTGGATGAAGCTACAGATTTAGGACTTTCAGTCCACAACTGAACCACTATGCACTGGAAGTGCATAGTGGTTCAGTTGTGGACTTTGCCATCGGGAAGCGTGGCTCCTTTGAGAATTGCGCCGACAAGATTGGCACTACTTAACTCAGCACGGTTGAGAATTGCATCGGTCAAATCGGCATTGGCTAGATTAGTCCGAGCAAGATAGGCTTCGATCAGGTTAGAGCGGATCATAATTGCCCCACTGAGATTAGCTCGACTGAGATCGGCACGAGTCAATTTGACATCTGTGAGATCTGTACCTTGCATCTTCACCCGACTCGCCTTAACATCCGCCATAATCGCGCTTCGCAGTGAAACTCCATTAAAATCTGCATCGATTAAAATTGCTCTTTCCAGTTTGGCATTATTTAAAATTGCACCTGAGAGCGTTGCGCAGCTGAGATTAGCTTCAGAGAGAAATACGCCTTGCATATTGGCATTATTTAACTTTGCCTCACTAAGGTTTGCACCACTGAGAGTTGCTTCTTGTAAATTTGCGCCGCGTAGGTCGGCTTTGTGTAGATCCGCACCAGATAGATTTGCGCCACGCAGGTCAGCACCAGATAAATTTGCGCCTGTTAGACTAGCTGTGCTGCGCTTCTTTTTGCCAGCATCAATTTCATGTTGATCGCCGACAGCTCGTTCTTGTCTGAGATTTGCGCCTTTCATGCAGGCTCCGACAAGGTTCGCCCCACTCAAGTTAACCGTGCGCATATCTGCGTCAATTAAGTTAGCATCCATCAAATTCGCAAGACTAAGATTTGCACCAAAGAGAGTTGCTCCTTGCAGACTGGCTCCATGCAAATCAGCATTGGATAGATTGACATTACTCATGCTCGCTTGATTGAGATTCGCACCACAGAGATTCGCACCAACCATTAATGCTCCGCGCATATTTGCCCTTGTCAAACAAGAAAAGGTCAAGACGGTACTATTGAGATAGGCTTTGGAGAGATTAACATCCAGCCAATCCGTGCGACTGAGGTTCGCCCCACTGAGTTTGATGCCATTGAGATTAAGCCCACTAAAGTCGCGATCCCCTTTTGCATAGCGGCGCAAAATATCTTGAGAAGTAAGTGCTGCATCCATATTTAAGATCCTCGAAATAAGAAGTAAGAAAATAGTAAGGTGGGCATTGCCCACCTTACTATTTTCTTAAACAGATGCTGTCGAAGCGAACTCTTGTTGTTGCTCATTAAGTTGTTCAAGAATTTCGGAACTCTCTAACTCAGAGCCATTAGCAAGGCGCTGTTTTTGCAAATCTAAGGCTGCTTTAATTAAACCTTGGAAAAGCGGATGAGGTCTACTAGGGCGAGATTGGAATTCAGGATGGAATTGAGTGGCGATGAAATAAGGATGGCTAGGAAGCTCGATCGCTTCCACTAATCGCCCATCGGGAGAAGTACCACTAATCACATAACCAGAGTCAATAAATTGTGATCGATAGGCATTATTAAACTCATAGCGATGGCGATGGCGCTCGTAAATCACTGACTCATTATAAAGCTGATGAACTAGGCTGTTAGGAGCAAGACGGCAAGCATATAGCCCCAAGCGCATCGTGCCCCCAAGGTTAACTACATCTTGCTGTTCAGGTAAAAGGTGAATAACAGGATTCTTGGAATCTAAGTCAAACTCGGCACTATTAGCATCCCCGAGTTGACCGACATTTCTAGCCCAGTCAATGACTGCACATTGCATCCCTAAACACAAACCCAAAAATGGAATTTGGCGATCGCGTGCATATCGCACAGCCGCAACTTTACCATCAACACCACGATTACCAAATCCACCAGGCACAACGATCGCATGGACATCTTTTAAGAATTTCTCTGCCCCGTATGCTTCAATGTCTTCGGAGTTAATCCATCGTATATTTACATTGCTATTAACAGCGATCGCACCATGTTTTAGGGCTTCGATCACCGAGAGATAGGCATCGGTCAGTCGTACATATTTACCAACGATGGCGACTTCTACTTGATGTTCAGAGCGATAGAGACGCTCGACAAGGGTTTGCCAGCTACGAAGATCGGGCTGACGTTGTTGCATACCCAGCAGGCGCAGTACTTGCTCAGCAAGTCCTTCACGCTCCATCGCTAATGGCACTTCATAGATGCTTTTCACATCTTGTCCTGTCATTACGCATTCAGGCAGCACGTTACAAAATTCTGAAACTTTGTCCTTGATGTTTTGGGGTAAAGGGCGATCGCTACGACAAACTAAAATGTCAGGCTGAATCCCCACAGATTGCAATTCCTTAACCGAGTGCTGCGTGGGCTTGGTTTTCATCTCTCCAGCAGAGGCGATCCAAGGCATGAGGGTAACATGCATATAGACAACATTTTGCCGCCCCACATCCTTACGAAATTGCCGAATTGCTTCAATAAATGGTAGTGATTCGATATCGCCTACCGTGCCGCCAATTTCTACAATAACGACATCAGGATTGCCATTTTTGGCAACGCGATGAATGCGTTCTTTAATTTCATTAGTAATATGTGGGATCACCTGCACAGTGCCGCCTTGATAGTCGCCACGACGTTCTTTATTGATCACACCTTGATAAATTGCACCTGTGGTGACATTACTGAGTTTTGACATGGAGGTATCAGTAAAGCGCTCATAATGCCCCAAGTCTAGATCCGTCTCTGCGCCATCTTCGGTAACAAAAACTTCTCCATGCTGAAACGGACTCATTGTTCCTGGGTCAACATTGATATAGGGATCGAGTTTTAGAATTGCGATCGAATAATCCCTAGATTTAAGTAATCGTCCCAAACTTGCGGCAACGATGCCCTTCCCGATACTAGAGACAACACCGCCAGTCACAAAGATATACTTAGCCATAAAAATTTCGTTATAGGGTGCATTGTTTTATTGTTTCGTAAACAATGCTTAACAAAGTGATTATATATCAGGCGATCGCACTGCTTTAAACATGCCAAATCGACAAAGCCCCACTCCAAAGGCTAGACGCATTAGTAAAATCGTTGGTATTTCCCTTACTGATTTAATAAATCCAGATATCCCAAAACTCACCAATCCCTTTGGTCGCGCTACACCTTGCCAGATTGAATCTAGCCATGAAGGAAGAGTTTCTGCTGTCCAATCAGAAGTTGTTACCTTGCCATCGACCAGTCCTGTCGCCTCCAAAAGCTCAGAAAAGCCTTCAATGCTTGAGAACTCAGGATGTGACCATTGATCGAGGAGTTGCTTCATCACAGGCTTCTCCCAAATGTTTAGAGGCACTTGGCGATCGTCTCGCTGATTCCAATCCGCAAGTACCAGCAAACCATTGGGCTTGAGTACGCGCATCAACTCTTTTGCAAAAATAGCTTTGTCGGGCATATGTGGCCCCGCTTCGACCGACCAAACCACATCAAAGCTTGCATCAGGAAATGACATCGCCATCGCATCATCAACCTGAAATTTTAGGTCAAGCTCCTTTGGGGTTAACTCCTGAGCACGTTTGACCTGCTCAGGACTAATCGTAATTGCTGTTACCGAGAAGCCATATTCTTTTGCCAAAATGCGGCTACTGCCACCAATACCACAGCCCACATCAAGGACAGTCGTTCCAGCAGGGAGCTTATCTAAGCCACCCCAACGCACCATTTCATGAACAAAATCAGATTTAGCGGTCAAGAAGTCTTTTGAACGCGGTGGCGAACCGTAATGACCTAGATGAATATGTTCGCCCCAGTAGAACTCTAAAATTCCATCTTCTGTCCATTGATCATAGGAGTTAGCAACAGAATCAGTAGATTGATAGCGACGTGCTGTAGCTAGATAAACGCCAATTCCTGCGATCGCAACTGCCAAGACAGCTTCCAACGTAGTAACAAATAAATTCATTAAGATTAAGCCTTACCATTTTTGACAAGTAGGTCTTCCAGCTTATTTTGATTAATAAGACTTTGCTCTATATCTGGAGCTGTAAATTTAGCCTTGTGAAACTCAGCGATCGAGATTAATTTACAAGCCTCAGAATCCCATAACACAAACTTGGCGCAGCCAAGCATATCTCCGAGCCTCAGCGTTTTGACCTTTGAGAGAAGATGAATATTTGCGTTATGACAAGCTTCGAGATTGTAGTTCGGGATTCTTTCCGAAAGGTGATGGATATTATGAAAACCGATATCTGCGGAAAACCACTTCAAAATTGTTGGCAACTCTAGATAACTGCTACCATCAAGCGCTCCAAGCAGATAGTCCCAACCTTCCGTCTTGTGGGCATAGGAGTCTTCAAAGTTATGCTGGACAAAGAACACGCAGATAAAGATCGCTGCTGAAAAAGTTAAACTGATTGAGTAAACACTGAAAAAGAAGCCTGCTCCAAGCAAATGGCTGAGAAAAATCCAACTGCCGATTACGCAAATATTATTGAGCAGCAAATCTATAAATTCCGCTCCCGTATACCAATTTCTAGATTTGTGAGAAGAGATAATCGCCGCTAAACCCATGCGAGGGTCTTTCCTTAAACTGGAAAATATATGACCAATAAAATCATAGCTTCCTGCAATTAGTGCATATCTTGGTCTGATTGCAAGGTAGAAAAAACCTCCCAAGAAAGACATTAATGGATGTCTCATTACGGCATAAAGCTTTTGATCGGAATCATTGAGCTTAGAAAATTCTTCAGTAGAGAGGAATGCTGCGACACCACGATATCGTTCCCAATCACCATTGGTTTTGTGGTGGTAGGCATGACCTTTTGACCAAGGATATTGGGGTATGGCATTAATCACACCCAAAAAGAAGCCAACAACTCTGTTAACTTTTTTGGAAGTAAAGAGCGAATAATGTCCGCAATCATGCATTAACGAGAAGCATCGCAATGAAAAGAGAGTCATCAAAATGATGATCGGAGGCAGAAACCAAAGAGAAACTGCTGCTGCTTTAACTGCCAAAAACCATAAAACTATATAGGGAACAACGGTATTCAGGATTTGATAAGTTGCCAAGAGATCGTTGCTCTTCATGTAAGGAGTGAGAACAAAGTCTGATTTTTTAATTATATTTTCCACTCAATAAAATACTCTTGTAAATAACTCTAGCAGTATGGCTAGGATGGGTGGTGCGTTGCGCCGCCCATCCTAGATTCTAATAAAACGATGTGATGATTCGGGCGGGAACCCGTGTGGCATGAATTCATCCCAGCGATCGCATACTTGTTTGTAGCATTCTGAGGGAGAAATCTTCAGGTTTTGGAGACAGTAAATTTCGATCTGTTGATCGATATTCATTGCCAGAATGATCTCTTGTTGAGCATCATAGTTGGCGATCGCCTGCATTAATGACGGAATCTGTCTTGAACCGATACCCATTTCCAGTAAATAGGGTGCAGCAAATTCCGCTGCTATAAACTGAGTTCTAAATTGCCAAAGGTGAAAACTCGGCTTAAAATCAGCAGCAGGTTGCCCGACAATACAAACTGTAATCCCTTTCCCTGATGTTACAACACCCCTCAGGGCATGATATCCAATTAGTAAAAAATTATCTTTAATAAACTGAGGTTGCCAAGAATGGCAGATGTCCTGACGTTCTTTATGATCTCGCAGCATTGGACTTCCTATTTGTCTGCTTGATGCGATCGCCTTGGGGCAGTTTTTGTCCAATCGGGAGCAATTGTAAAATTTCTAAAAATTTTAAACTAAACATCATCTATACCTCGCAGATGAAAAAGTGTAGGTTGATGAATCTCTAAAAGAGACCATTTGCGATCGGCGGGCATCCTGACTTAGAGATTGATGCATCTCATCACAGTTGCGGGACAGCGCTGGGTTTACACCAAACTTTCCCCGTTTCCTCCAAAGGCTGTTACCCGTTGGAACCGATCGATAGTCTCATCATTGTAGGACATAAACCAAAAAAAGAGAAAGGCGGCGCAAAGCGCCACCTTTCTCTTTTTTGGTTAAGTTGCATTACTGTACAACTAAAATTGTTTTGAGGCTGTCATCACTTGCCCCATTAATAACACCGCCCGATCGCAAAATAGCTTGCAACATTTCCACGACCTCAAACGTGATTTCTTCACCAATACAAACTAGAGGAATCCCTGGAGGATAAGGACAAAGAGATTCAGCACTAATTCTCCCGATCGCGTTATCGATAGAAATGCGATCGCATTTTGCAAAATATGCCTCACGAGGAGTAAGTCTAGATTTTGGAATGGAAACCAATGATTGTTGGTCGGCAGTCGCCGACCAACAATCATTGGTTTCCTGAGAAAGTTGTTGCAATCCACTCACTAGCCGATCAATATCAGCTTGAGTATTACCAAAGCTGAGACTAAATACTAATTGCGATCTGGTGGGCATTTCTGCCATCACGTCTAATTGAGAATGCAAATATTCATCAGCTTCAAAGCCTGTAATATCTAAGCAATCAGTCATTACCGTGAGGCGAGTATCGTCAAGATTGGGAACTTCTACCTGACTAAAGGTTCGCAACTTAGGAATTTGATTTAATTGCGATCGCGCTGCTTTAGCTAATCCCAATGTGTAAGTTAAGAGTTGTTTGCCATTAACTGCCATTTGTCGCCGCGCCACATCCAGAGAAATCATTAGTAATAAATTGGGACTACTTGATCGCAATATTTGCAAAGCACGATCAACTTGTTCAACAGCAATGCGATCGCCTTGTAAATGCAAAATCGAAGACTGGGTGAGGCTACCTGCAACTTTGTGAGTGGATTGCACAACTAAGTCGGCTCCTGCTTGCAGAGCTGAAATCGGTAGATCGGGATGAAATCCTTGGTGCGCTCCGTGAGCAGCATCAACTAATAGGGGAACATTAAAAGAATGGGCGATCGCTACCATTTTTGCCAGTTCGCCACAAACTCCAAAATAATTAGGGCTAACTAGCATTACCGCTTTCGCATCAGGATGCAGGTTCAGAAATAATTCTAAGGTCTTAGGACTCACGCCCAAGTCTAAATCAAATTCTGGTAAATAGTCAGTTGGCAAATAAACAGGAGTAGCTCCATTAATAACTAGTCCTGCGATCGTGGCTTTATGACAGTTACGCCCAATTAAAATCTTGTCTTCCTGCTGGCAAGTTGCCAATAGCATCGCTTGCACACCGCAGGTAGAGCCATTGGTCAAGAACCATGCGCGATCGCTGCCATAAGCATCGGCAGCTAGAACTTCGGCTTCAGCGATCGGTTCTTCGAGATCGGGTAATTCAGGCAAATCGAGGCGAAAAATATTCTCACCCATGATTGACATAAATTCGCGATCAATACCCTGACCGCGTTTATGTCCTGGCATATAAAACGGTGCGTCATCGATATCTAAATATCGCCGCGCCGCTTCTAATAATGGAGAAAAATCTTGATTCAAAGCCTACTTAGGTGATTTAAAATTTACCCCACCCTAGCCCTCCCCTTGCAAAGGGGAGGGAACAAGATTTCTAGTTTTCCCCCTTTACAAGGAAGAATTAAAGGGGGTAAGTCCGACTTATGTCTAGAAGATGGAAGATTTTTTACAAGAAATCTCCTTATTCCAAATACTTCTCCAAAGCGATTTCGACAATATCTTTCATCGAAGCACCCTTTTCTTCAACAGCTTTTTTGAGCAGATCAAAGGACTTCGCTGAAAGGGTGACTCGATGGCGGACATCTTTACGTTTGCCTTTGAGGTCGTTCTCATCGATCTCTGGGACATAGGCTTCAGCGAACTTTCGTAAATCTTCATTGCCTTTGCGATCGCAAAAATCACCAAACCCTTCGCCATCTATGCGTTCATTTTTGAAATAAACAAATAGCGGCTCTAAACCTTTTTCCAAATTATTAATATGCAAACGTTGCACATAGGGTTGAGCCAACCGAGTTGAGGCAAAATTACCCCCCAACCAAATTTGATATTCATCAACGGCACTACCGACGAAGGCAAGTTCAGCCATATAAGGACGGGCACAACCATTGGGGCAACCTGTCATGCGGGTGACGAAGGTTTCCCGATCTAAGCCCAAACGGACTAATAGCCTACGGATTCTCGCTAATACACTTGGTAAGACTCGTTCGGACTCAGCGATCGCTAGTCCGCAAGTGGGGAAAGCGGGGCAAGCCATGGAGTAACGCACTAGAGAGTCGATTTTGTCAGGAGCAAGTACCCCACAGCGATCGAGAATCTTCTGAATCTCTTCTTTTTCATCGGCGGCGATTTCTGTAATCAGCAAATTGTGGTTTGGAGTCAGCACAAAATCATGATGAAACTTTTCGCTGATCTCGCGTAAAGCCGTTTTTAGTTGCAAATCCTCGCGATCGCTAACTCGACCATTTTCAATCGAGACCCCCACGAAATATTTGCCATCGCCCTGTTCATGCCAGCCCAAATAATCCTGATATTTGAAATCTGGCAATTCACGAGAATCTTCAAGTTTTGTTGGATAATAATCCAACAAAACTTGCTTAAATTTTTCCACGCCCCACTCATGCAAAATATGTTTGAAGCGAGAATGACGACGATTGTGGCGATCGCCATAGTCTCGTTGTAAGGAAACGATCGCCTTAATCACATCATAGATTTTGTCAACTGGCACAAAGCCGATGCTGTCCGCCATTCTGACAATGGTTGCATCATTATTATGGGCGCGTCCCAAGCCACCACCGACATAGACATTAAAGCCTTCTAGCTCTTTCTGAGCATTTGTAATTACCACCAACGCCAAATCGTTGGTATAGAGATCAACTGAGTTATCACCAGCAACTGCGATCGCAATCTTAAACTTGCGTGGCAAATACTGCACACCATAGATCGGCTCGACATCACTGATATTGGTTTTAGCCGTCCCCGTCCCCTGACGATTACGAGCTTCAGTCACCTCTGTGGCTTCGGTCGAAGTCACGGCCACTTCTCCATCTAGCCAAATATCGTAATAAGCCCCAGCCTGCGGAGCGAGTAAATCCGCAATTTTAAAAGCATATTCGCGGGCATAGACATATTCAGGCTTGTTTTTAAAGGGAGCCGATGGAGCCATCACGTTACGGTTGATGTCGCCGCAAGCGCCTACCGTTGATCCCATGTTTCTAGTGATATCAGCAATGACTGTCTTCAGATTTTCTTTGAGAATGCCATGAATCTGAAAACCTTGCCGCGTTGTCGCTCGCAGAGTATGGTTGCCATACTTATCACATAGCTTATCCAGAGCCAAATACAACTGCCAAGGAATCACCCCACCTGGGCTACGGGTACGCAACATCATGCTGTATTGCGCTTCTTCGCCTTTAATCTTGTTCTTTTCAAAATCGCGCTCTTTTTGTTGATAGGAACCATGAAACTTCAGGATTTGAATACCATCCTGACTGAAAAAAGGATTGCCATCAGTTAGCTCAGTGTTGATAGGACCTCGCAAAAAGTTACTTTTTTGCTTAAGGACTTCAACCTTTGATACTTTTACAGGATTTGTCAAAGTGTTTGTCATGGTTCAACTATCGAAATTTCGTATATTTTTAACTTATTTGCCCCACCATTATACCCCGATAACCCCATCGGAATTAAGATGAACTTTACAAAAAGAAAAGGCAGTCCATTGGACTGCCTTTTCTTTTTGGTTTAGAAAACCTTATTCGCTTTCCTTAGCAAAACCAGCGTAAGCTTCCATGCCATGTTCAGAAATATCAAGTCCCTTGAACTCTTCTTCAGGCTCGACGCGAATACCACCAGAAATCAGAGAAATTGCGTACCAAGCGATAAAGCTAAAAGCAACAGTAAAACCACCAACCGCAGCGACACCGATCAATTGATAAAGGAGTTGGTCAAATCCACCGCCGAAGAATAGACCAGCCTTAGGTCCAGCTCCAGCTTGTAAGATGTAACCGCCACCAACGTCTGTTTTTTGCCCAACAGCAAATAAGCCGACAGCCAGAGTCCCCCAAATACCGCAACATAGGTGAACTGAAGTCGCACCTACAGGATCGTCAATTTTTAGATTATCGAAGAAGCCAACTGCAAACACAACTATTGCGCCACCGATCGCCCCAATGATAATCGAGCTAGGTAGGGTGATCCAAGCACAAGAAGCAGTTACAGAGACTAATCCAGCCAAGATACCGTTAACAATCATCGAGAGGTCAGGCTTACCAAGATATAGCCAAGCCACAATAGTTGCAGCAATGCCACCTGCGGAAGCACCCATGTTAGTCGTCAAGGCAATGTGAGAAATCAAACGACCGTCAGCAGCCATGGTAGAACCTGGGTTGAATCCGAACCAGCCTAACCATAGAATCAAACAACCCAAAGTCGCAAGACCCATGTTATGTCCAGGAATAGCACGATTTTTGCCATCTTCGCCATATCGTCCAATGCGTGGACCAAGTACGGCTGCGCCAATAAGAGCTGCCCAACCACCTACAGAGTGAACGACTGTAGAACCAGCAAAATCAAAGAAACTACCCGTAGTTGCACCTGAAGCGTCCTTGGCTATGTTGGCTAACCAGCCACCACCCCAGATCCAATGACCTGTGATCGCATAGGCAACACCAACCAAAACAAAGCTAAACAGCAAGAACGAAACAAACTTAATCCGCTCAGCGACTGCACCTGAAACAATCGTTGCAGCAGTTCCTGCAAATACTAATTGGAACAAAAACTTAGCTTCTAGGGGTACGCCTGTCCAACTAAGCCCAGGGAAGTCGCCCTTGTAATCCGCAAGAGTAGCAGGACTGTTATCTGCGCCATTAAGGAAAAATCCTTTCAAGCCAATAAACATATTCCCGCTACTATCGCCATACATAAAACCAAAACCGATCGCCCAGTAAGCAATGGTAGCGATCGCAAATACGATTAAGTTTTTGGTGAGAATGTTAACCGCATTTTTGCGGCGACAAAATCCAGACTCCACCAGAGCGAAGCCTGCATTCATGAAAAATACTAGAAATGCAGCTATTACTACCCAAAGAGTATCTAATCCAACTTTGAGAGCAGCAACGTTTGCCTGAACCTTGTCAGCAGTTAGAGGTTCAGGAGTAGGGGTAGCAGTTTGAGCAGTGGCTGCATACACCCAAAAAACACCGATAATTGCCGCTAGGGGAATACAAGCAGTCCAGTTTACTGAACTCTTGAGTCTCCTCTTTTGATTTGACTTATAGACCAACACCTTTAAATTCTCCTCAGCGAAGTAACATACCAATGCAAATACTAAGAATGCAAGGATTAATTATGTTCATAACAACAGATTCAAGCACCTAGGTTTTGTGTAACTTTATACAGTTTTTATAAGCTGCTCTTATTTTTCATAAGGAATATCAATTAAAAATTGCAGAGGGATAACTACGCGATTGATTAGCGAGCAGTCTTATTGGGGTTTTAAGGTTTTCTAAGCCCATGTCAAAATCTTGATATTACATCTATAAAAAAGACGACGCAAAGCGCCGTCCATGATATTGAGTCTGAGATTATTTTGAGATTTTAACCTTCAGTTGAACTTTGACTGATAAATACACCAGAGCCAAACTCGCTACCATAACCCTCTTCACCATGAACAGGTAAGTCTATACCTTGTTCTTCAACGGATTGAGGAACTCTCAAGTCCATAAACAACTTAAGGACGAAAAGAATGATAAATGTAGCTACACCAGCAAATACATAGGTTATGGCAACGCCCTCAAACTGTTTCCAAATCAGGATGGGATTTCCATCTAAAAGGCCAAGTGGAGCATCTCCTCCAAAGGCAACTTTAGTAGCAAATACGCCCGTCAACATTGCGCCGACAGTCCCGCCCACACCATGTACAGAGAAAGTATCAAGCGAATCGTCAAACTTGAACTTAGCTCGCAAACTAACGGCAATGAAACAGCATACTGCTGTAATCGAACCAATCAAAATCGCGCCAATTGGCATGACAAAGCCAGCCGCAGGTGTAATGCCCACTAGTCCAGCCAGAAATCCACTGGCAATTCCAACGGCCGTTGGCTTACCACGCAGAACCCACTCAACCAATAGCCATGTCAAGCCACCTGCCGAAGTCGAAACTGTCGTTGCCACAATTGCAACTGCCGCAAGAGGTCCAGCAGCAAGAGCGCTACCTCCATTGAATCCAAACCAACCAAACCATAGTATTCCAATTCCCAATAGGACATAAGGAACGTTGTGCGGAGTATGTGGTCTAGTTGCGAAGTCTTTACGCGATCCGATCATCAAAACCGCAACTACTGCGGCAACACCAGAACTGATATGTACAACCGTACCGCCAGCAAAGTCTAACGATCCAAGTTCTTGCAACCATCCACGTCCCCACACCATGTGGGCGAGAGGAGGATAAACCAAGGTAGACCAAAGCAAAATAAACCAGAAATAAGCCTTAAAGCTCATCCGCTCAACGATCGCCCCAGAAATCAGAGCAGGGGTAATGATCGCAAACATCATTTGATAGACCATGAACACAGCATGGGGAATCGTACCTGCATAGCCAACAGGGTCAGGCTCAGTAAACTTAACTCCATTGAGAAAAGCCCAATCAAGCCCACCAATAAACTTTTCGATCCCTTGACCAAATTCTGGAACTTTGACGGATACATCAAAGGCTAAGCTATAACCCCATAACACCCAAGTTACACCGACAACTGCCATAAGCAATAAGCTCATCATCATCGTGTTCAGAACGTTGCGGGTTCTTACTAAGCCGCCGTAGAAAAATGCTAAGCCTGGTGTCATTAGCAATACTAAAGCCGCAGCAATTAGTACAAATGCAGTATCACCAGAATTAATTGGCGAAGCCGCAGGAGCAGGTGCTAGTAATTTGTCCAGTGCTTCCTTTTGCTCTTTTGTTAGAGTTACAACGTCACCACTTGCTGGAGCGGATGTCGGGGAAGGAGCAACACTGGGAGAAGGACTCGCTGTAGCCGCAGGGGAGGTTGTTGTTGGGCTAGCTGTTGGAGAAGGAGAAGTAGTTGCTTGCGCCCAAGTCTGACCTGTAAAAGGAAAACTCACCAACCACAGAACTAGCAACGAACTCAGTAGAAATTTTTTGATCACAGACTCTATCCTTTCACAAATTTTTCTTGTCATCAGAATAAGGCGACATGAGTTTAGTTAAGCAGCTTTTAAATAGCTCTAAAAAGCTAATCTCTTATAGCGCTCACATGCTCATTTTTATAGTTACCATAGAGAAATTATTCAAGAATGATTTCATCAAGTTATAAGTCATCAATCTGTATTAGAAATCACATTTCTGATTTTGGAGACAACAAGATTATCAATACTGGTAAGTAATTATGCGCAATTAAATATGAACTCTAAAAGCCTGTACCACCTACTGCGTAGACATCACAGGCTATGCCTCTGGACTTTAAATTACGCCAAGGTAATTACTAAAACTATGAACGCAAGATAAAAGCTGAAATTTAGTAGCAAAAATTAGAATATTCAGTAACTTTAAGTATTAATGCTGAACCCGAAAGGATGACTTCACTCTATCTTTTGCTAATTCGATCACAAGCTTAAAAGCGGCTGTGCTAGAGTTGGTGTACTTTTAGATATATTCCTCACACACCTCACTTTTCAGGAAGTTGACATGGCAAAAGGCGGATTTGTACTTGGTACAACAGCAGCATTGGCTGCGGCTGTGGCAGTTGTTGGTTTTCAGCTAGCAAACCCTAGCATCGCCGCATTTCGGGATAGCCCCAAAGAAATCGTTGATGAAGCTTGGCAGCTTATAAACCGAGAATATGTCGATGGGGCGTTCAATAAAGTTGACTGGCGGCAAGTCAGACGACAATATGTTGAAAATCGCGATTATTCTTCTAAGGCTGAAGCCTATCGTTCAGTTCGGGAAATGCTTAAGCTACTCGACGATCCATATACTCGCTTTATGGACCCTGAGCAGTTTAAGAGTATGCAAATTGATACTTCGGGGGAACTCACAGGGGTTGGTATTCAGCTTGGAATGGATGATGCAACCAAACAACTGACTGTTGTTGCCCCAATTGAAGATTCACCAGCGTCTCGTGCTGGCGTGTTGACTAAAGACATAATTACTTCGATCGCCAATAAGTCTACTGAAGGCATGGATATCAACCAAGCCGTAGCTTTAATTCGTGGTCCTGCTGGCACAAAAGTTAAATTGGGGATCAAGCGTGGCGATAAGCAGTTTGACATTGAGCTAGAACGCGCCAAGATTGAGATCCATCCAGTCAAAGCTGAGCTTCGTGATACCAATATAGGCAAGGTTGGCTACATCAGCTTGCGTCAGTTCAATGCCAATGCAGCAAGTGACATGCGTAAAGCAATCCAAGACCATGTAAGTAAAGGCGCGGTTGGATTTGTATTAGATTTGCGCTCAAACCCTGGTGGGTTGCTATATTCCAGTGCTGAAATTGCGCGGATGTGGCTCGATAACGCCACCATTGTTTCCACAATTGATCGTAAGGGTGAAAGTGAGCGCCTAACGGCTAATCGTCAAGCTATCACCAATAAACCTCTCGTGGTTTTAGTCGATGGTGGTTCGGCAAGTGCTAGTGAGATCCTATCTGGTGCTTTGCAAGATAATAAACGTGCTGTGATTGTCGGTACTAAAACCTTTGGTAAAGGACTAGTCCAGTCAGTGCATTCCCTAAGTGATGGTTCGGGCATGGCAGTAACGATCGCTAAGTATTACACCCCCAGCGGACGCGATATCAATCATTTGGGTATCATTCCTGACCGTGTAGTCGAACTAACCAAAGAAGATCTTGAAAAGTTGAATAAAAATCGCGATCTAGTTGGCACAATCTCTGACCCACAGTTTGCCAAAGCGATCGATATTTTATCGGCTGAGATTAAAAGTGTAAGCTCCCGCTAAAGGATATATCTTGCAGCGCAAAGCCCTGTAGAAGCTTACACAGAATAATCGAACTTAAAAATAGTGCGGTGGGCTACGCCCACCGCACTATTTTTAAGTTTTAAAAAAGGCGGACAAAGTTCGCCTTTTTTACTAGGAATCCATATGGCGTGTTAGTACTGCTTCCATAGTGCTTTCGAGATTTTGACCTGTAAGAATGCCACTAGCTAAAGCGTAAATATTATTATCCCGACGGTAAAGAGTCTGAAAGCCTGTTCGCATTTTTTTGTCACCCATTACCCAGTAACGCTGAATAATTGAATCTGGTCCAATTATGCCTTCACCCTCAACTTTACCCAAAGAACTATCGTCAACAACAAAAGTAAAACGGCGCTCATCTGAGTCAATTCGACCTTTATAAGCCATGGTTAATTCTTCGCGATCGCTATCGGGGAAAGTCAACTTTGTGACCATCGTGAACCAAAAATTATCCCTTGACCAACCTACCAATGTTCTACCCTTGACTTGAGTTGGCATGGAATCTCGATCTATCCAATTGCCTTCGAGAGTCCATTTCCCAGGTTGCACTAAAAAGGTATGCGCCACAATTTTTGTCGCTCTGTTTTGTTGCTCAGCAGATTCAATCTTAATTATATAGCGTTATTACCAATCCCAATATGATCCCAAAAGCAAGGTCATCGCCTTGCGATGACCTTGCTCAATTTACTAAACCCGATCGTAAAGCTATAACTGCTGCTTGTACGCGATCGTCAACAGATAATTTGTTCATGATGCCCCGCACATGAGTTTTAATCGTGTTTGGGCTAAGATATAGCACTTTGGCAATTTCGGGATTACTTTTGCCTTCAACAATCAATTTCAGCACCTCTAATTCTCGTTGCGATAGGTGTGAGGTATTTTCAGGTTGCCTTGGTGGCTTGAGATGATCCATCACTTTGCGAGCAACTTGAGGATCGAGATAAGTAGCACCATCCATAGCTGCCGTAAAAGCTGCCAAAAGACTTTCGGTAGATGTCCCTTTGACACAGTAGGCATCGGCTCCACTTGATAGTGCAGCAATAATTTCTGTATCATCGGTATGGGAGCTAAGCATCACAATATGAACATTAGGTGAAGCCGCCTTAATTCTTTGGGTTGCCGAAATTCCATCCAGCCTTGGCAATCCAATATCCATCACAATAATGTCAGGGCGTAATTCCTGAGCCATTTTTACACCGATATAACCATCTTCTGCGATGCCAATTACAGTGATATTTGGCTGTTGAGAGAGGGATTGCTCTAGTCCGAGTTGGATGAGTGGATCGTCCTCAACAATTAGGACTTTTAAAGATTTCGATGCTGTAGCAACAGTCATAATTCTAAATTTCTCTAAATTTAGTTTGATTGAGTTGATTATATAGTAAAAAGAGAAGTGGGGGGCGCGAAGCGCCTACTTCTCTTCATCGGAATGATTGCGATGATTTAAAATTACCAAGGAACATGGAATGAGTGCTATCAATTTGGAGAAAATCGATCAACTAATTAGTGAAGGATACATCACCAAACGCCCTCATTCTAGCGGTGATTTATTTATTTATAACTACACTGCCAAAGCTCAGTACGATCGCCTATGGACTCCTGAAACAATTCAATGTCGAGGTTTAATTCTTGATTGCGATGGGGCGATCGTGGCTCGCCCTTTAGCAAAATTCTTTAACCTCCAAGAACATAAAGAAGCTCTTCCCTCAGAACCTTTTGATGTTTATGAAAAGCTTGATGGTTCTCTAGGGATTATGTATTGGCATCAAGATCAGCCTTATATCGCTTCTAGAGGGAGCTTTAACTCCGATCAAGCAGTTAAAGCTAATCAAATCTTGACATCAATTTATCCCGAATCAATTCCATTGCTGGAGCGATCGCTAACCTATTTATTTGAAATTGTCTATCCTGCGAATCGTATTGTTGTTGATTATGGGGAGTTTGAAGGTTTGGTATTATTGGCAGTAATTGAAACAGAATCGGGAAGAGAACATGAAATTGAGTCGTTTACACATTTGGGATTCCCGATCGCTAAAAAATATGATGGATTAAAAGATCTAGAATCAATTAGCAATCTCAATGAGCAGAATCAAGAGGGCTTTGTAATCCGCTTTGCGAGTGGACTGAGACTTAAATTTAAGTTTGCTGATTATGTGAAATTGCATCGTGTGCTCACTCAAGTCACTAGCAAAGTAATTTGGGAGATGTTGCGCGATCAAACTCCTTTTGAGGATATTTTAGAGCGGGTTCCCGACGAGTTTTACAATTGGGTAAAAGAGACGAAGGCTAATCTCATTGCTCAATATCAACAAATTGAAGATACTGCCAAGGCTAACTTTGAGCGGATTATCGCTGTTGTAGATCGCAGCGATCGCAAAGAAATGGCAAAACATATCTTAACTTGCCAAAATCACACGATTTTATTCTCTCTTCTAGATGGGAAAGATTACAGCGACTATATTTGGCGAAGTATTAAACCTGCCCATGAAAAACCTTTCATGGACAATGATGAAGCTTAAAGCACTGTAATAAAAACAAAAATCGTTGCGAAAGGTGAAGCCTTTTGCAACGATTTTTGTTTTTTATTTTACAACTTGGAGTTTGTTGACTCTCAGTGTGAATTTACCACCACTGCTACCACCAAATGACGAAACCCTCACAATGTAATTGCCTGATTGACGCACTTTAAAAAAGATGAGGGAATTGGTATTATCGCCAACAGAATCATCATTTTCAGCAACAACCTCACCAGCACTATCTAACAGGCTTAAGACTGTATCAAAGCCTCCAGCACTTACCGAAATTTCCAAACGCTCATCTTTTTGAACATTAATTGCATAGTCACGCGCAAACCCTTTCTGCCCTGTCGGAATATCTTTATCAGTGAGAATATCGTTAACATCTACACCACTAGCGATCGCGGTTGGTTTATAGATGGATGTACGCACCTGTGCTAATGACAAAGGCGCAAAAGTAGCTAAACCGATCGCGATCGCACCTACTCCCGCAGCAAATTTCAATAAAACTAAAGCTAAACTTTTTGTAATAGCCTTGCTTCGCAAGGCTATTACAAAAAGTTTAATGCTTCGATTGTTCATGGTTTGCTGTAAGTATTCAGAGTGATGATAGTCAAACAAGATTAGGTACTTCACGAAACTTCTTTTAATTCGCCGAATTTCAATTGTAACTGACTAGATTCTACTGTGGAATTAGCTAAGCTATTAGGAAATGGTAATTCTTTGATTAATGGAGGTTTAATAGTTGGAACAATTTGAATTTTGCCATAAAACTCTTCTTGGAATAATTCCACTTTTGATTGTGAAGACATTAGTAATAAGCCCCAAAATACGCCCACGCGATCGTTAAATACTGCTGCTAAGTCAGATATCTCAATCTCCTCGTCGGGATGGAGTAAAAAATAGCGCTCAATTTCTTCGACCATCTCCGATAAATTTTCTTTGTGAGCTAACTGGGCGATCGCTTTCATCGCTGCTTTACGAGCCATTTTGCCTTGGCTAGGACGCTTGGCTGGCTTACTAGTCTTGCGATCGACTACTTCTGCGATCGCCTCGATCTGTGCAATTAACTCTTCTAGGGTTATCCGTCGCGCTTTAGGGGGCAAAGCCACAGGCAAGCGGCGCAACCGTTTATCAAAGTCAGTTGGTAAGCGCATCGCATCGGCGACAACCTCAGATTCTTCCCCCAGTTCATCATCAACGGATTCTTGCTCATAGACAGCTTGACTGTCTGATAATGAGTTTGCTTTGAGTAATACCAACATTGATGCGTAGAGCATCGCCTGCCCAGAATCATATAAATCGCGCCGATCGCTAACAATTAACCGCGACAAAAAGCGATCGACGACATCGATCACCTGCACATCCCAAGGATCAATCTCGCCGCGTTCTGCAAGATCGATCAGGAGAGCAATGGCATCTTTGGTAACTGATTCGGCGATCGATAAGGTCATGGAGCTTACGAGAAGCGGATGTTTAAAAATATCATCGATTGCGGTGAAATAGTCGGAAAATTTGATTTGGATAAAATAAATGGCGCATTTGCGCCTTTTATTTTAGTTTTTAGACTTGTCTTCGTCGATCTCAACATCGATCGCTGAGGCAGAAACTAAGCGTTTGCGCTCCTCAATCTCAACGCTTAAATTCTGGACAGTTTCTTGCAAATTCTGGATCTGAACATTTTTATTACGCATGTCAATGGATTTTTGTAATCCAGACCAGACACTAAATATCCAAGCTAAAACCGCACCTAAGCCCATTGCCAAAATCAGTTCGACCGAGATTGGGGCAGCAACTTTAATCTGCGGGATAATTTGGATGGAGGCTGGGGAAGTATTTTGCAAGGAAAACAATACTAATGCAAGAGCAACGATAAAAAAGACAACAAAATTAAGCTGGCGCATAGTAGTTAGACCTCATTTCTAAATTCTTAGCTAATGGTTTATCAAACAATGTTCATAATGTCTACAGTAAAAAGGAGAGTGGCGCAAAGCGTCCACTCCCCTTTTTTTGTAAAGTGAGTTTCACTAACTTAAGCTTTGATCGCAGTTTTACGAACACCTGATATTTTGGAATTATTGTGCTTAATCTCTTCTTCGGTCAGAGGCACAATATCAATGTGATTAAATAATGTTGTGACGAAGGTGAATAGTAAAAAAGGCAGAGAAGTTACCACGATCAAACCCACTGCACCAAAGGAATAAATCGGCTTACTCATTAGCGAAAGAGCTGATGCTAGAGCTAGAAAAATTACACCTAACCAGACAATTACCTGACCCAAAATATCGCTGAGGGTAAGGGTACAAACAAAGCGGTATTTACCAATGTCATTCATCATATTCCACCTATCAGGATGATTTTTAAAGTTTTTTAATTAATCAATTTATTTTGTTAGGGTTCTGCAATTTAATAAAGAACCAGTTTTTTTATGGCGCGGCTTCGCCGCGCCATAAAAAAACTGGTTCTTTATTTTAATGTTAGACCCTTAGCTCTCAGTATACGAACCGTACTTAAATTTTAGGGTTACGTTTTATTGAGAAAGCTAACTGAATCCCTTATCAATTTTGGTTAATTACTCCCTTTCCACCGAAAGAATGGGTGTTGTAAAGTGAATAATTAGTGGTGCACGGCTTCGCTGCGCAACACTAATTATTCACTTGGCAGGAAGTAATTATGTGGGATGAAATTGCGATCGCTATTTCACAAGCAACGGGAGAACGGTTTACCTGCGATCTCCGCCAAGCGCAGTCTGGCGGCTGCATCAATCAGACAACTCGAATATCCGATAGTCAGCGCCAATTTTTTGTTAAAACTAATATTGCCAGCAGTTTAGATATGTTTGTCGCTGAAGCGATCGCCTTAAAGCAAATGTATACTACCCATACAATCCGCGTACCACAGCCGATCTGTTGGGGAATAGCTAATGATGCAGCTTACTTGGTGATGGAAAATCTCGAATTAGGCGGCAGACAAGACTGGGAAGCGATGGGACGAAATCTAGCGGCGATACATCGGGTAAATAGCGATCGCGGATTTGGTTGGGATCAAAATAATGCGATCGGCTCAACGCCGCAGATTAATAATTGGACAAATAGTTGGCTAGATTTCTGGATCGAATATCGGCTAGGCTTTCAGTTCCGTTTAGCCAGACGAAAGGGGTGGCAATCCAATATTCCTGAAGAAAAAATTTATAAGTCCTTGTCAAGATTTTTTGATAATTACCAACCACAGCCTTCAATGGTACATGGCGATCTTTGGGGTGGAAATGCCGCATTTGTGGATGGCGAACCTGTGATTTTTGACCCTGCTCTGTATTTTGGCGATCGCGAAGTTGATCTTGCTATGACCGAATTATTTGGCGGATTCCCATCGCAGTTTTATCGCGCTTATCAGGATGCATATCCTCTAGACTCAGGCTATCAACAACGTAAAACTCTTTACAATCTCTATCACATTCTCAATCATTTCCATCTCTTTGGCGGCGGCTATGGCTCTCAAGCTAATCGCATGATTGAGACTATTTGCAAATAAAAAAGGGCGCTTTGCGCCCTTTTTTATTGAGGTTTTAACTCTTGCTCGTTCTCGATCAAAGGCGATCGCAAACAGAGATAAATTAATGCGCCAACTAAAGGGATGAGGGCGATAAATGAAAAGAATCGATCATCAGTCATGCCACGCCGATCCATGTCGTCACTAAGCAACCAAGGAAACATCAGCGACAACATGCAAAAATCTAAACTCATCACATGGATAAATCGACTGGTTTGCCATTGCTGGATAAAATCAGCCCAATTACCATTCGCAAATCCGTACACCAAAAAATAAATGGCGATCGCGCTAATCGCGATTCCTGCAAAGCGTGAATCTAAAATCTTCACATTCCAGCTTTTTTTGCCGACAAATGTAGGATTTGGCTCCCGCAAAGCAAAGTAAGGCAACAGTGCAAATGCACCTAAAAAGAATGACAGTCCTGCAAACGGCCAAGCTGGTATTTTCTGTCCTTGTCCATCGCTAGCCAGCATACAAGCATAAATGCAAGGAAAAACACCCATCAAATTAAAAAGCGCCACAATATAAGCATTAGTACCTTGCCAATCACCTGCAATCAGTTTCTGGATCAGGGTTATGGTGTCAGGGCGATCTGGTGGAGCAAAAATGAATGCATAAACCACAAATAAAATCCAAATTAACCAGAATCCAAGATTATTAGGCATAGATAATTATTCAAAAAGCTAAGAAAATGATGATAGTACAATAGTCAGCATAGATCTGCGATGCTGAGAACAAGCATCTTCTTTACTAATTTATCAAATCAGACCATGGACGATCGCACGGAAATATTACGTCAGCTCATGAAGCAAGTCGGTATATCTAGCTTTCAAATACTAAGCGATCGCACAGGTATATCACGGCGAGCTTTCGACACGCTTCGCAAAGGTAATGCGGCGACTCTAAGATATGCTGATTTAACGAAGTTAGCGGAAGTACTCCAAATTGAAGTAACAGAAGTGATTGCTAAGTTTATCGGCGATTCAAACAATCCAGAATCTCCAAGTTTAGCGATCTCTGCCTTACGCGAAGAATATCAAAGATTGCAGCAAAAACTTGAGCAGCAAAAACTTGAGTTGCGATCGCAATTTGAACGAGAAACTATTCAACAATTAGAGTCTCTAATTTTGCAATTACCATCGGCAGCTCATGCGGCTCAGCAAAATCCAAATATGCTAGCGAAAAATATTCTGCCTCTCTTACGTCCTTTGGACATACTTTTGCAAAAATGGGGGATTACTGCGATCGATTCTGTTGGTAAAGAAGTTGCTTACGATTCCCATAAACATCAATTAATGGAAGGAAGTTATGAGATCAAAGAAGGAGATGTCGCGATCGTGCGATATGTTGGTTATATGCAAGGTGAAAAGTTGTTGTATCGGGCTAGGGTTTCTATCGCAATTTAAAGCGCTTTGCGCTCAAACCCAAACCAAGAAAATTTTTTAAAACGTTGCTTTGCAACGTTTTAAAAAATTTTCTTGTGGTTCCTTTGATCAAAAATTGCTGTAAAGAACAATAACATGTCAATCTCTATTGCCTTCATTGCCCATGACACCCAAAAAGCAGACATAGTTACTTTGGCGCAAAAACACCAAGCAACATTGTCTCGTTATCATTCCATTGCAACAGCCAATACAGGTAAGCAGATTCAAGCCTCGACAGGGATTCAGATTGAGCTAATGCGATCGCAGCATGACGGTGGGGATATTGAAATTGCTGCTCGTGTAATTGAGGGAGAAGTTGCTGGTGTTATTTGGCTCTTCGATCCAGATCATACTCAATTGCTTGGTTCTAATCTTCTACCCTTGCTGCGAGTATGCAAAATCTATAACGTTCCTCTAGCTACTAACATAGCAACAGCAGATGCTGTACTGCAATCCCTAGGTAAACGCCTTGTCGCCCATCTGATATTTAATCCAGTGGCAGGACAAGGAAATCCCGATTGGGATCTTGCCATGATTCGTCAAACTTTGGAGCCTCAGATTCAACTGAAGGTTATTTTTACAAAGCCCGATGTTAATCCTGCTGACCAAGCAAAAGCTGCGATCGCGGCAATTCAGGCGCGTAAATCGACATCCCCTGACACTGATTTCATTATCGCATCTGGTGGCGATGGCACAATTTCCGCAGTTGCAAATGCTCTGATTGGTACGGACATTCCCCTTGGTATTATTCCCAGAGGCACTGCCAATGCGTTCTCTGTAGCATTGGGAATTCCGACAGGACTTAAGCCAGCTTGTGAGAACATTCTCACTGGCAATACTTGCATTGTCGATGCAGCTCGTTGTAATGATTTCCCGATGATTTTGCTTGCTGGTATTGGATTTGAAGCAGAAACTGTCCAACGAGCCGATCGAGACATGAAGAATCTTTTGGGAGCTTTTGCTTATCTGATCGCGGGAGCCCAGCAACTTTTAGAACAGAAGCTCTTTGCTGTCGAAGTTGAGATTGATGGCTCTATCACTCAATTTCACTGTGGGGCGATGACTATTGCCAATGCTGCGCCTCCGACTTCAGTGCTGGCTCAAGGATTTGGAGAGGTAATTCCCAACGATGGGTTACTTGACGTGACGATCGCCATTTCCAAGAATGAGAGTCTCAACCTTTCCGATCGCCTATTAGCGATCGATGTAATCGGCAAGCTGTTTACTTCTGCGTTAGTAAAAACCCCCATCGAGAACGAAGTCTTAGTCTGCTTTAGAACTAATAAAATCAAGGTTACGGCAACCCCGCCCCAAAAAGTAGTAGTGGATGGCGAGATAATTGGGACAACTCCAGTAGAAATAGTATGTATCCCAGACGGATTGACACTTTTTGCTCCATTGGTTAACAGTCTGATTCCAGTAAGAAAAGCAGTTGAATTAAGTAACTAGATTAAAGCCAAAAAGGCAATGTTACGTAGAAGAAATTTCTGTCGTAGCGTAGTTCTAGTGCGTAGCCATAGAACTACGCTATGGCGATCGCTATAATAATTAGATCCATAATTCTAAATATTTTGTAAGCACTTGCGAAAATTAACTTGCTAGGATGTTAAGGAAATGCCAAAATATTCAAGTTAGTACTGGCTGAAATGACTATGCTCGGTAAAACCCTGACTGGGCGCTATAAAATCGTCAAACAACTTGGGGGCGGCGGCTTTAGCCAAACCTTTATTGCCGAAGATGGATATCTGCCCGATCGCCCTACCTGCGTGATTAAGCAGCTTAAGCCTGCGTCATCGCAAGCAGAAATTTTAAAAATCTCACGCGAACTATTCGATAACGAGGCAAAGGTACTTTATCGATTAGGCAGACATGAATGTATTCCCAGCTTGTTGGCTCACTTTGAAGAAGATGAAGAGTTTTTTCTGGCTCAGGAATTGATTGAAGGCGATGTATTGACTCAAGAAATTAAGCGTGGTGAATGTTTGGGAGAGCAGTACACGATTGATTTTCTCACAGATATTTTGCACACCCTCGATTTTGTACATCGCCAGCAAGTAATTCATCGCGATATTAAGCCTAGCAATTTGATTCGTCGCGCTAGTGACAAAAAAATTGTCTTGATTGATTTTGGTGCAGTCAAAGAAGTTAGCACTCAGCCGATTAGTCAGTTAGGACATACTTCAAGCTTGGTGATTGGCTCACCTGGATATATGCCGAACGAGCAATATAGCGGCAAGACCATGTTTGCTAGTGATATCTATGCGATCGGGGTGATTGCCATCCAAGCCCTAACGGGAATATTGCCAAACCAGATTCCCGAAGATCCAATTACTAGTGAGTTTTGCTGGCGCGATCGCGCTAAAGTCACGCCAAGATTTGCCGATGTGATTGATAAAATGGTGCGCTTTGATTTTCGACAACGCTATCAATCAGCTAATGAAGTATTGGACGCACTGCAACCTCTACTAATGCAATCTCAAGCGCAGACTATTTTTAGCGAACTTAACCCGCTAAACCTTGGCGAGTTGCCACCGATTAATCCTCCTGAGGAGAATACTAAGAGTCCTCAGGCAAAGCTTATCGATGAAATCTCAGACGATCTTGAGATGAGTGAAGACCCTGTTCGGGCGAAGAAACTAGTGTGTTTAGTATGTACGGGTATTTTAGAAAACGATCTCAATCGTTTAAACAACTTCAGTTTTGTGGAACTACTGGAAGATTTATATCAACAATATCCAACTATTGAAGCTCTCAAAGAGAACTTGGTAAAGTCCGTCAAAACCATCTCTGTCCAAAAACAGCGCCAATATTTGATTGTTGCCAAAATAGTTTTTAATGCAGCCTCCAAATTCTATCAAAAATCACCAGTATCAGTCATTGCCGAGCCGATAACTTCTTCTCAATTTAATTCAAATTCTCAAAAATTTAGTCAACCACTTTCTTATTCAGTAAGCCATCTAGTAATTAATGCAGGTTCAGCGCAACTAATTGCTCCTCTCAATACTTCTCAAAATAGCTTAGTAGATGAACCACTAAACGAATCTTTGGATGCAGAATTGCCATCGGAGCAACAGTCTAGTTTTAAAGAAGATGAATTATCACTTTTCGACGACCCCTATCTAGACGATAACTCTGATATTTATGCATGGGTCGCTCATAACATTGATATAGATGCTCAACAAATGCGCCTAAAAAAGCTCTTGTTTTATACCTATCAAGATGTTTGGGAAAGCGATCTGCGTCAATTAAACAGTATTGACTGGGCAAGTCTATTAAGAGAACTAGTCTCGTTTATGCCCACTTTTCTGCAATTGCAAGCTTTACTGCAAGAAGCAGTTCAAAGAGTTTCAAAACCTGCGGAATATATTGCGATCGGCAATTTGCTACTCACTAAGTTAGAGCCTCTTTATCCCGATCGCAATGAAGAGAACAATCTAGAAGCGATCGTGCCACCGATCGTACCAATTATCAATCAATACAGCCTTCCCTTAAACAATCAAAGTCGCAGCAAAATTCCTTTTGATCCACGCATTGCCATCGATTTATTTGACTTGCGATTAGAACTAATGCGATTTACGAGTTCTATGCGAGCGAAAATACTCCTGTTTTCTGTACTTTACTATCCCTTTGACCCCGATCGCGATAATTGGCATGACTTAGGATCGCATCGTCTAGATGGATTGCTACGGCAATTATTTTATGCCTATCCTTCCTTTGAGAAGGTCGAAAAATCGATCTGGCAAATAGCGCGATCGCTAAGTGAACCCAGCGCCTACGATCAGGCAGCTAGTTATATTCTCCAAGTAGTCAAGACTCTATACGATCAGCTTGAATCTAAATCAATGCTACACCCTGCGGAAGGAAAACAAGCCGCATCTGAAGATACTGACTTTACACAACCAAGTGTGCTCTCTCGTAGCAGTGATGATGATACTTGCCAGTTTGCTTGACATTTTCCCAACTATAGCTAAACCCAAAAGAGAGTGGCGGCGAAAAGCGCCACCACTCTCTTTTGGGTGTGGATTTTGTCATAAAATGAAAGCTTGACCACTATAATCACGATCCACTCAAATCGTTGATAATCACCTAAAACCGTAAGGCTACGCCCCGTATGGGGCACGATCTTACGGTTTTGGGTAAGTTATTCTGCCCATCTACTTAGGCGAGGAATCGGTCACAAATTTGGTTAAGTCTTTCTAAAACTATGGTTGCTTGTCCAGTTTTTTTCCGCGAATGGAATAATCTAATAGCTCCATTGGGTGTTTAAGGAGAATATTTTTATTTTGCAATTTCAAATGCTTGCGAATTTGGGTAATGCAGCCAACATTCGCCGAAGCTATTACTTGAGCGCCAGTATCCGTGAGATTAGTTACCTTCATCTCTCCCAATTCATGTCCAACTTCTGGTTGCAAAATGTTATAAATTCCTGCACTACCGCAGCATAAAGAAGCATCAACCGATTCCCTTAGTTGTACATTAGGAATTTGACGCAATAAGCGACGTGGTTCGAGGCTGATCTTTTGTCCATGGAGCATATGGCAAGCATCTTGATAGGCGATCGCTAAAGGTTGATCTTGCAAAGGAGAGAGTTTTGCAGTCAATCCCACATGATCAAGAAATTCTTGAACATCCTTTACTTTTTGAGAGAAGAGCTTAGCTTTCTCGGCATAGTTTGGATCATCCTTCAAAATATGACCATATTCTTTCAATGTATGTCCACAGCCCGAAGCATTAACCAGCACTGCATCAAGATTTAAGTTAGCAAAAGTATCGATAGTTTGCTTGGCTAGTTCCAGAGTTTGTGCCTCCTGCCCTTGATGATGCGATAAAGCTCCGCAACAGCCCTGCAATTTAGGAACTACGACTTCGCAACCATTTGCCGTCAATACGCGCACTGTCGCATTATTCACCTCTGGCAAAAAGACACGTTGCACGCAGCCTAAGAGCATTCCCACTCGATAGCGCTTTTCTCCCTTTGCAGGAATCACTTCAGGCAGAATGTCCTGAAAAGATTGAGGAGTTAGTTCGGGTAGTACCGATTCCATCGCTGCTATTTGCTTGGGCAGAAACTTTTCCAGCCATCCTGTCGATCCCACTAATTTTTGTAAGCCTAATTTTTGATAGGCTAATAGAGGTGCAAGTAAAATCCTCAGACGATTGGGATAGGGGAAAGTTGAGAAGATAAATTGGCGTAATAGCTTCTCAGGTAGCGATCGAGGATGATTTCTTTCAACTTGAGCGCGAGTTGATTCAATGAGTTGGTCATACTGCACACCCGAAGGGCAAGTGGTCACACAGGCAAGACATCCTAAACAAGTATCAAAGTGCTGCGCGATCGCAGGAGACAAAGGAATATCCCCTTCATTGATTCCATCCATTAAATAAATTCGTCCGCGTGGCGAATCTGTCTCTTTGCCTATGACACGATAACTAGGACAAGTCGATAGACAAAATCCACAATGTACACAAGCATCAATTAGTTGTGGATTTGGTGGATTCTTAGCATCAAAGGTTTGTAAGAAGATTTGAGAGTCTGGCGCAATCAAACTTGGAGTTGGGTTTTCAGAGTTGGGCTTATCAGAAACTTGCATATTTACTTGATTTCTTAACTTAATCTACGAAAAAAAAGAATCATTTACAGAAATAAACCAATTAAAAGTGTTGCAAAGCAACACTTTTAATTGGTTTATTTGTTTGGGCTTGAGCGCAAAGCGCTGTCAGAAAACATTCGGTTCGGACTTAGTAAGCCACGCGCATCAAATTGTTGGCGAATTTTATCCATCACGTCGCTTGCATTACCTATATATCCCCAAACATTCTTTTTAAACTTCAATTCATGGGGCGCTTCAATAATAGTCAAAAATCCACTGTGGGATTCAGTAATGCTTCTCACTTTAGCGATCTGATCGGCGATCGTACCTAAATCCTCCACATCCTCTAAACGCAAAACCCCTAAACCACTACCAGCATGTATTTGCAAATAATAAGATTGCTCATCAAAAATTTGTTCGCATTCTTGTAAGAATGACACACTAGCTGATTGCAATACTGCCAACTTACAAACCACAGGAGCATCGTCTTCAGGTTGATCCGAATTACGCAGCTCATCCTGCCAGATCATCATCTGTACCAATTCCCAGAATTCTTCAGCCGCGCCGAGCATTTGGACTTCTAAATTTAATTCTTTCGCCAATGCAGCAATGCGATCGCATTGTTCGATCACACTAGCCTTAAGACTAGCAAATTGTAAAACTAAGCCGATGCCTTGCCCCAATCCAAGATCTGCGATCATAGTTGCCGATAGTAAATCGCAAGCAGTGGGTGTAAGTACCGAGGTAATAATTTTTTGCTGTGCTTGGGCGATCGCCTCGGCAGCACCAGTAACCACCACTATTTGCGTATACTCAGGCAAAGGATAGAGCCGAAAAGTAATCCTAGAAGCAATTCCTAAAGTTCCATAAGAACCTGTTAATAATTTCATCAAGTCATAGCCAGCCACATTTTTGACTACACGCCCACCCGCCTTGACCACTTCACCGTCGGCTCGCACAAACTCAATACCCAAGCACATGTCCCGCACACTGTTATAACGATGTCGCAACGAACCTGCGCTACCTGTAGCTAAAATCCCGCCAATCGTCGCATTGGCTCTATACGGCGGATCGATCGCTAAAAACTGCCCTTCTTTTGCTAAGACAGTTTGCAAATCCTGATATTTTACCCCTGCCTCAACAGTGACCGTGAGATCGCCAATACAATGCTCAATCACCCGATTTAACTTCGATGTACTGATCACCAGATCCGCTCGGCTCACCAATCCACCCCAATCTAACTTGGTAGCATTACCACAGGTTAGAACTCGTAATCGATGTTCAGATGCTAATGCGATCGCAGATGATAATTCGGCGATCGTCTGGGGATAAAGCACACAGACTGGCGATAGGCTATCAGGTATAAGGCTAATCACAATGCGATCGTGCAAATTTGGTATTAAGCGATCGAATAAAACAACATTATCGACTCCAAGCAAGTCAGTAAATAATGCGATCAGTTGATTATCAGTAAGTCTCACAAAATTAATGTCCGTACATACATGCTATTTAGGGCAGCACGAAGTTCTGCCCCGATATCTAAATTTTTAAAATAAGCGTTTACTACCATCAGGGCGAATCGTGCCCCAATTAGTTTTGGCTTGAGCTAATTGATCGTCAGAAATCTTAGCTCCCTTCAAATCTGCACCGCAAAGATTTGTGCCATTTAAATTTGCTTGACTTAAATAAGCTCCTTTTAAATTAGCCCCGCTTAAATTAGCCCCAGACAAATCAGCCTTACTCATATAAGCCGACTGAAGATTTGCCTCACGTAAATCAGCCAAAATCATCGAAGCACTACCAAGATCAGATTTGACTAAGATAGCGCGTTGCATTTTCGCTTCACGCAAATTGGCACTATTTAACTTAGCTTGAGATAAATTTGAACCTTGGAAGCTAGCACCAGTTAAGTCACTATGACAAAAGTCTGCCTCAACTAACCTAGAGCGACTCATCACAATGCCCGAAAGCGTTGCACTACCAAATGCAGCTTTTGAGTAATCTTGGTTGGCAAAGTTACGCTTGCCTTGGTTGTATTCAACAATAACTCTTCGCCCACCTTTAAGCTCACCAGTTCCAATCCGACTACCTGTCCTGGTACTACCTGATGTCAACATGCCACTATTATCAAATTGTGCACCCTGACCATTGCCATGTTTCTGTGATTGAATACGTGAGTTGGGTATCTGTGTGGCAGGTCTCACGGTCACAGAAGAAGGCGCACTAGGAGGTGTATAGTTTGTTGCTGGAGTAGTCGCTTTCGGTGGTTCTTCAGAAATGCCACCAGACTCTAAGGCACGCAAAGCTTCTTCTGCTGAGCGAAATCGTTGGGAAACTGATTGCTGGAGTAGCTTCTCAAAAACTACTCTGAGTCGATCGCTTAGCTTAACCTGCGATTTCCAATTAATTTCACCTGTATAAGGATCGTGGGGTAAATCTTTAGGCGATCGTCCAGTCATCAGATACAGACAACTCATCGCCGTAGCATATAGGTCGCTAGAGTAAACAGGACGCATTGCCATCTGTTCTGGTGGCGCAAATCCTGGTGTTCCGATCGCAAAGTTAGTTAATAAACCACTGGGATCATCATCTGCCGATGGCTTATTAACTTGGCTAGAAACTGCACCAAAATCAATTAATACCAACTGTCCATCTTGTTTGCGACGCATGATGTTAGCAGGCTTAATATCACGGTGGATAACACCGTTTTCATGCATAAACCCAAGGGCTGGAAATATTTCTGCTAATATTTTTCGGATTTCAATTTCATTGAATGCACCCCGCCGCTCAAATTCTTGCTTTAAAGTTTCCCCATCGACAAATTCTTGAACCAGATAAAAATTACTATCTTCTTCAAAATAATCTAGTAAGCGCGGAATTTGCGGATGACTACCGATTTTGCCAAGGGTAAAAGCTTCCCTCTCAAATAATTCTCGCGCCATTTTCATCACACTGGCGGATTGTGTGTTAGGGCGCAATTGCTTAACTACGCAAGATGGGAATCCAGGAAGACCCTCATCAGCAGCCAAAAATGTTGCTCCAAATCCACCTTTACCTAGTGGACGACTAGCTCGGTAACGATTTCGCAGCTTTAAATTAGAACCACAAGCAGCGCAATTAATGGCAAATGGTTCATTATTCGGATTAGCACAGTTCGGATTAACGCAATAACTCACGGTTGATCGAAAGCCCAAGTGATGGTTGATCAAATCAAGTTGTAGGGATAGTAACAGTTTAATATGTGACTGACCTACGGAGACTCATAGCTTATATCAATTTCAAAAATTCTGGAGATTTTTTGAAACTTGCATGAGTTGCATCGAAAGATTGCAACTCTTGTTAAGTTATTTAGGAAACTTTAATTTAAGTGTATCTGGATAAATATCAAAAGTATATTTGTGATTAACTCTAGCAAATAAATCTAAAAATCGTCAGTATTTGTTCCATCGCTATTGGCATATGGGGAAGTACGACCTGATGGTCTTCGTCTGCGTCCAGATGCAGCAGCACTGTCTTTGCCAGATTCACTATTACCAAAGTTCTCAGATTCGCCATTACGATTTCTGGGACGTTCTCCACCTATATTATCATCGCTAGGTCGTGGGCGACGCTTGGGGCTAACAGGACGGATATCACTTTCGTCAATATCAATCACTGAGTCATTGCCATTGGAGTCAGCACTACTGCGTTTTGGGCGGCGTGAACGTCGAGTATCGGTGGTGTCCCCACGAAGCTCGCTTGCTTCAGCACTGTTAGAAATAGAACCGCGCATCCTACGCGAAGGATCGCGATCGCGGCGAGGCGCAATTTCACGTGTGGGATCAATCTCAACTCGATAATCAGAACCTATGGGTTCATCATCATCAACAAGAGGACTGGAAGGTGCTCTGCGGGCTTGATTGGCTAGAGCTTGGCGTAGTACTAAGGACTCTACGGCAAACCAACCAGCAAAACCGACAACTAGGACTTGCGCTAGCTGTGTGGTAATTTCCATCCGAAAATTAAAAGCTAGCAAGATGATGCCATAGACTAAGGCGATCGCTGAGAAGAAAATGTCGTGGTCGCGGGCTAGTTCAGGGCGAAAGTTCCGCACAAAATATAAACCCACGCCTCCTAAAGCGGCAACAATTGCCAAAAGAATCATTAGCGGGTTGCCACCGATGTTGATCATGGCTCTATATTTCTCCTAAAGTACCTGCATTTTTTGACCCGAACACTGAATGTATAAATAGTCCAGTGCTTTCAGTCTATCTACGTCATTCAGTATAACAATACAGCGCTTTGCCCTAGCGCAAATTTATCTAATTTAAACTCAAAAGACAAGAGGCAACGCAAAGCGCCGCCTCTTGTCTTTTGGGTTTTGATTAACCTCGGCGGATGATGCGATCCTTTTGGCTAACGAGCAACACTGCTGCGAAGATCAGACCAAGAACTACGCCACCTGCGACAAGGCTGCCTAGAAAATTAGTTAATGATTGTGTCATATAGATATGTAGGTAAAGTTTTGATATACAAATTAAATTCTTAACATAATTTTAGCTTAAAAAGCTATGGAGTCAGCTTTTCGCATTAAAAACCAAAAATGTGGTGGCGGGCTACGCCCGCCACCACATTTTTGGTTTTTATTTGGAGTGCCATTAATGTTTGTGAATTTTGCTTTGGCTACGGACGATCCAGTAGCTGATTGATAGAGAAAGCACTGCGATCGCTAGCCCTGCAATTTCACCATCAGCTTTGCTATCAAAGATAACTACTTTACGAGCAACCGCAGTCAAGGCGGTGACAATTACTAGCTCTAATTGGATCGTATGGTGACGTAGGTAGGCTGTCACATTTTCCATGAGTTCGAGCGCAATTAGCACATTCAGAAACATTCCAAATATTTTGAGTAAAGGAACGGTGAATGTTCCCTTTGGTTCAATAACAAATAGATCAAAGGTTAATAGGCGCAACAAGTCGAATAGGGCAATAAAAATAATGAACACTAAGGCGATCGCCATTATTTTAGAAACAATATTTTCGACTCTTCTAATTGCTTTTAAAAAGCTTTCATCTGTAAAGGCGATCGCCAAAAAGCGAAATAAATTTGTAACTTGTTGCCTTAATCTCATTGCTATATCCACACCACGTAATTGCTATAGCAAAGATTATATAGATTAAATGCATAGACTAAAAGTATACATGAGTGATAAAATCATAGAACATAATCTATGCTTTTATCACTCATATGAGTTACCGCTTATCTGATGCTCAATTAGCTACTCATATCACCTTGCATCAGTTGCAGGTCTTTGAAGTGGCAGCTCGACACGGCAGCTATACCCGTGCGGCTGAGGAGCTATTTCTAACACAACCCACTGTTTCGATGCAGATTAAGCATTTGACAAAGGCAATTGGAATGCCTTTGTTTGAGCAGGTTGGCAAAAAACTTTTTTTAACTCAGGCTGGCAAGGAGTTGTTTGCAACTTGCCAAGAGATTTTCGGTCGCATATCCCAATTTGAGATGAGTGTTGCCGATATGAAGGGACTAAAACAGGGATATTTAAAGATTACAGTAGTCACAACTGCAAAATATGTTATCCCGCGGTTACTCGGACCTTTTTGTCAGCGTTATCCGGGGGTAGAAATATCGTTGAAGGTAACTAACCATAGCGGCATTCTAGAAAGGCTAGCTGAAAATAAAGATGATTTATATATACTTAGTCAAGTTCCCGATGAACCTGATGTAAAGTCTCATCAGTTTTTGTCAAACCCATTAGTCGTTCTTGCAAATCACGATCACCCTTTGGCGAACGAAAAAAATATTCCCATTCAAAAGTTAGCTGATGAGCCGTTTATCACGCGGGAGTCTGGCTCTGGGACAAGGGGATATGTTAAGAAGTTGTTTGATGAACACAAAATTACTCCGAAAGTCAAAATGGAGCTTTCTAGCAATGAGGCAATTAAACAGGCGATCGCAGGTGGTTTAGGAATCTCAGTTTTGTCGCGACATACGATCGCGCTAGAGGGGGCTTCTGGTCAGATTGCGATTTTAGATGTGGAGAATTTTCCAATTCCTTGCAACTGGTATGTCATTCATCTTGCTGGTAAGCAGCTATCGGTAGTCGCGCAAGCCTTCTTAGAATATTTACAAACCGAGGGCAAACAAATTGCCGAAGCTACTACTTGGTAATAAAAAAAAGATTGATTGCCTAGCAATCAATCTTTTTTGGAAAAGGCGGCACCCAGATTCGAACTGGGGGTGAGGGTTTTGCAGACCCCTGCCTTACCACTTGGCCATGCCGCCGAACGGAGAACGATTATAACAAACTAAAGTGATTAGTTGCAAATTTTATTTGCAACTAATCACTTCTTAGCAAAGATTCTGCATCAAATTAAAGGGATGTATTTGTATCAGTACGATCTTGCCAAATCTCAATATCTAGATCGTTGAGATAGGTAATCGCGGTTTGGATTTGGGCTTGATTACCTCTAAGACTGAGGTGAAACCAACCACTGCCAGCATTTATACCCAGAGTTGCGGAAACAATGTTTGCCGTTACCCCATGTTGCAAAATTAAGTTTGAAATCACGGGTTCGCTGTGCAATTCTTCGGGAATACGAATCTTGATATCCAGTGTTATAGAACGTGTATCGACAGTCATCATCAAACCTCCTTTTTATTAATGTTTAATCTTTTTGAGATTTAAAGAATGGCAATGCCATTCTTTAAATTGCTATTATTCACGAGAATTAGAATTATGAGTTCTGCGTTCCAAAATCTCTTTCAGTACAAGGGTTACGACTGCTAACAATGCTAGTAGTACGGCGGCAGAATATGCTACTTCGGTTTCATATTGCTTGTAAGATTCTTCAACAAATAAAGGTAAGCTCTGAGTCTTACTAGCGATATTTCCTGAAACTACAGATACTGCCCCAAATTCGCCCATGGCTCTGGCATTGGTTAAAACCAAACCATAAAGTAAGCCCCAACGAATATTTGGGACAACCACTCGCCAAAAGATTTGCCAATCGTTTGCGCCAAGGGTACGTGCTGCTTCTTCTTGGTCAGTACCCATTTCTTCAAGCACAGGAATTACTTCACGAGCAATAAAAGGCATACTTACGAATATGGTGGCGAGTAGCATCCCAGGGAATGCAAATATGATTTTGATGTCATGGGATTCTAGCCACGATCCGAACCAGCCCAATCTTCCATAGAGCAGGACAATCATCAAACCCGCAACTACAGGTGATATCGAGAATGGCAAATCGATGATACTCAGTAAGAAAGCCTTCCCAGGGAATTTGTTGCGGGCGATCGCCCAAGCTGCACTTAATCCAAAAATCGTATTTAGAGGTAAGGCAATCACCGCTAAACTAACTGTTAATTTGATTGCGTTTTGGAAATCAGAACGACCCATAGCTTTTAATATTGGCTCAAAACCTTTACTGAAAGCGGTCACAAAAACATTCGCGGCAGGTAAAAATAGTACTAGGGTCAGATAAATAAAAGCGATCACAATTAAGATAGTCGGAACCCAACTTTTCTTTTGAGTGATTTTGATTGGTTCGGGTAAATTGCTTGGGCGATCGCCAAGAGCAGAATTTAAATTAGCCATAACGTTTGCTCCATGCTTGTAATAGGTTAATGGCAAGTAAACTGACAAAGGAAATACCCAACATCACTACCCCAATAACCGTTGCGCCCACATAATCATATTGTTCGAGGCGTTGAAAGATCAAAATTGGGGTAATCAGATCTTTAAATGGAGTGTTAGAAGCAATAATTACAGTAGAACCATATTCACCAACCGCACGGGAGAATCCGAGGGCAACCCCTGTCAAGATCGCAGGTGTTAGTGGCGGCAGAATTACCTGTACAAAGGTTTGGAATTTGGTAGCTCCCAATGACCATGCTGCTTCTTCAATTTCTTTTTCTAATTCGGTGAGGACGGGTTGAACAGTTCGCACGATGAAAGGGAGGGATATAAACATCATCGCAATCCAAACGCCCAAACGAGTGAAGGAAATTTTGATGCCGAATGGGGCAACTAGTGAGCCAATCCAGCCTTTTTCACTATAGACAGTAGCTAAGGTCAAACCAGCGACTGCGGTTGGTAGCGCAAAGGGTAAATCAACTACAGCTTCTAGAAACCTTTTGCCAAAGAAATCGTAACGCACTAAAACCCACGCAATCAAAGTTCCGAAGATACCATTAACGGCGGCGGCGGCAAAGGCGGTTACGAAGGTAATCTCATAGCTAGATAGAGCGAGTGGACTAGTGGCAGTTTTCCAGAAGCTCTCGAATGGTTCGCTGGCAGCTTTTGTAAGCAACGCGGCGATCGGTAAAATCAGCAAAAATGCAAGATAAGTAAAAGTAATTACCCATGCCCAAGGTATTTTGCCAAGGAAATTCAGAATAGGATTAGCTTTTTGCTTTCTTTCAGGTAGAGAAGAAGGTGTCGTTACCATGTTGTCTTTAATTTTGAAAAAGCTTGTATTAAGCAAGGAGCTTACAGTAGTTGTCGATCAAACCTGCTACAAAAAGGGTCGCAGGGCGAAGCCCCGCAATGGGTTTTATATTTTTATTTGTGGTGGGTTTGAAAACAAATTGCTGTAAGCCTCTTGTCTATGTGAAATCAATGTGAAATTAATTTAATCTCTAACGCTTGATTTTTGATTGAATTTGGTCAAAAGCTGCACCATCAGCAAAAAATTTCTTGTTAATTGCATCCCAGCCACCAAGATCTTTAACAGTTGAAAGATCTTTTACTTTAGGGTAAAGCTCGACAAATTGTTTTTCTTTAGCGACAGTCTCATCTACTGGACGGAAACCGACCTTAGCAAATTCAGTTTGGGCTTCAGGAGAATAGAGGAACTTTACAAAAGCTTCCGCAACTTCTTTTGTGCCGTGCTTTGCCACGTTCTTGTCAACAATAGCGATCGGATTGTCGATGGAAAAATTGACATCAGGAATTACGTAGTTGACCTTCTGACCTTTTTGCGATGCAAGAACGATCTCGTTTTCATAGTTGATCAATGCATCGCCTTGCCCTTGCTTAAAGAAAGCATCGGTTGCTTCTCTGGCATCTTTGGTCAAAATTGGCACATTTGTATATACTTTTGTCAATGCTTCTAGAGCTTTTTCATCGCTACCGCCTTTTTTGACTGCGGCATTCCACAAAGCGAGGAAGTTCCAACGCGCTACACCTGAAGTTTTAGGATCGGCGGTGATTAAGCTAATGCCATTCTTTTCTAAATCCGACCAGTCCTTAATACCTTTAGGGTTGCCATCGCGGGTCACTAGTACTGGAATAGATTTAGAGACAATTCCATCGTTAGGATATTCCTGTTCCCAACCTTTATCGATCAATCCTGCTTTTTCAATTTTGCTGGTATCCGCAGCAAGGGCGAGGTGGACGACATCAGCTTCTAAACCATCGATAACTGCACGGGTTTGAGAACCCGAACCACCATAACTTTGTTTAAAAGTAACTTTTTGATTTTGTTCTTTTTGCCACTTTTCGACAAACTTCGGAATGATTGCTTCATGCGCCTGCTTAGTTACAGCAAAGGAAACAAGGGTTAGTTCAACATCCTTTTTGGGCTCGCCTGCTGGTTTAGTTTGAGCGGCTGGGCTAGTGGCTGCTGTGGGTTTGTCGGTAGTTGCTGTGCAAGATGCCATCGTGACGCTGATTAATGCACCTGCTAAGAAGAAAGAGACAAATTTACGTCCCCATTTATGACTGAATATACTGCTAAATAGGCTGGCGATCGCCTTGAACGCTGATTTGGAAGTGCTTAAAGAATGTTGTCTTGAACTCATGAGCTTATATCTCCAAAAAAATTAATCTACGATATCTTGGTGGGATTACCGTATTTAAATACCATACAATACTTTTTCGTAAGATACAAATAAAATCTACGGTTTATCTGTTGGGTATTAGTAGATTATAAGGGAGGCATTTAGACCTAGATGTAAAACATGACATCTGCTTGTCGTTTTACCTCACATTTTCTTAACAAATCCTCAAGGGTATGTTTATGCAAAATATCGAAAGAAGCAACCTTGGCAATTTCCCACATATCAATAACTGCGGCTTTTTCGGCTGTGAGAGATTCAGGATTTTGTTGCTCTTGAATCGGTTCACCATCCAAAGCGGCAACGACATCTGTAAGCTTGATTTGCCAAGGTTCACGGGCAAGATGATAGCCTCCTTTTGCGCCGCGTTGACTCTTAATAAGTCCCGATCGCCTCAGCATTGCCATGACTTGATCGAGATAGCGAATGGGAATGTGTTGACTGATTGCAATTTCACTAACAGAGGTTGGTTTGCCCAGTTTGTGACGAGTTGCTAGTTCCAGCAGGGCAATACAGGCGTAGTCAACCTTACAGGATAGTTCCATAGAATTTAAAAAATTACAGAATTTGTTGTTGTAGATTGGCAGGGCTTTGCTCTGCCCGTCCTGCGCTTTAGTGAATAGTTGAAGCTGTTGCTGTAGCGACAAAATCAGGATTCTGAAAGAGTGCTGTACTGAGATATCTCTCTCCAAAACTTGGCAAGATCACAACAATTAGGCGATCACGATTTTCTTCTCGTTTACCAACTGCGATCGCCGCCGCCAATGCTGCACCCGAAGAAATTCCTGATAGCAAACCTTCTTCACGGGCAAGACGACGAGCATAGATCATGGACTGTTCATCGGAGATGCCAATTACTTCATCAATCAAATCTGTTCGCAAAATTTCAGGGACAAATCCTGCACCAATACCCTGAATCTTATGAGCGCCTGGGACACCGCCAGCGAGAACGGGACTATTCAAAGGTTCAACTGCGATCGCCTTAAAGCTAGGTTTACGTTGCTTAATCACCTCAGCGACACCCGTAATCGTTCCGCCAGTGCCTACGCCAGCAATCACAATATCCACCTGCCCATCAGTATCATTCCAAATTTCCTCAGCCGTAGTGCGGCGATGGACTGCAGGATTTGCAGGATTGTTAAACTGTTGCAACATGTAGGCATTAGAAGTAGAAGCCGTAATTTCTCCTGCTCTGCGAATAGCGCCACGCATTCCTTCACTTGCGGGCGTTAACTCTAGCTCAGCACCAAAAGCTCGCAGCATGGCACGACGCTCTAAACTCATTGTTTCGGGCATTGTTAAAATCAAACGATAGCCCTTAGCGGCAGCCACCATCGCTAAAGCAATTCCTGTATTACCAGAAGTTGGTTCTACCAAAATCGTTTTAGCGTGACTAATTAACCCCTTTTCTTCTGCATCTTCGATCATCGCTAGTCCGATTCGATCCTTCACCGAAGAAGTGGGATTTAGGCTTTCTAATTTGACGACAATTTTGGCTAGAGATCCATCTCTTTGCGGAATTTTATTCAGTGCAACGAGAGGAGTACCGCCAATCAACTGGGTAATACTTTGAGCAATTTTCATAGTGGGTTAGGTATAAAGAAAATCAAGAAAAATAAAAAGTACGGTATCTTGATGGGAATACCGTACTTAATAAGATACAATACTTTTCAACCTAATACAAATAAAATCTACGGTTTTCCGACTGGGTATGTGATGATTTATCTCGAAACAACAACTTCTCGTGTTTACAAGCGCCGTGAAATGCTACCTCGTCGCGACAGCTTTATCTGGAAAATTGAGTCAGGTGTGGTGCGATCGCTTACTTGGACAGAGGATGGACAGGTTATTTGCTCTGGGTTGTGGGCAAATGGCGATGTGATTGGTAGCGAACTAACCAACTTACGTCCCTACGAAATGGAGTGTTTAACTGATGTGCAATTAACTGACGTTCCGCGATCGCAGTGGGGCGACTATGTGGATGAAATTATTCGTCATAGTCAGACTAAGGAATTTTTATTAAAGATTTCCCACTGCCGTGCAAAGGATGATGCGTTGCGACAATTACTAGGTTGGTTAACTTATCGTTTCGGTGAAGACGATCGCCACGGTAGATTAATTGGGTTACAGTTAACACATCAAGAACTTGCGGATTTAATTGGTTCAACTCGTGTGACGGTGACACGCATTATTAATGATTTAGAAAAGGTTGGTTTTATATCCCGAAAAGGGCGTAAGTTACTATTTCTTGCTGAGAGTGCTGACCAATGGCATTATGAAATTTAATAAAAAGCACCCTTACGGGTGCTTTTTATTTTTCTAGAATCGAAATCAAGCAACTTCAGAGAATACTCTAGTTTTTAGAGGCTTGACGTAGACTTCTTTTTGGGGATGTAAACCCAGATGATCAAAGCGATCTCGATCCAATTTGACAATCAATTTTTGGTTGTCTGGCAACACTAATTCCGCTTGACCTTCCCAACCGAGATTGAAAGCATAGCTGACAGTTGCAGGAGCAAAGGTTTCTTCTGGTTCGGATTTAATCGCAAGATCGTGGGGACGGAGAAATACTTGGTGATGATCTTCAATTCCTAGATGGGGGAAGTGGCGACGTGCACTAGAGATAATATTGGTTTCTCCGATGAAGCGCATCACAAATTCGGTAGCAGGATTGTCATAAATTTCGGCTGGAGTACCAATCTGCTCGACTTTGCCTTTGTTCATAATCACCACGCGATCGGCAATTTCCATAGCTTCTTCTTGGTCATGGGTAACAAATATTGTAGTCACATGGACTTGATCGTGGAGATCTCTAAGCCATGTGCGAAGTTCTTTGCGAACTTTGGCATCCAAAGCGCCGAATGGTTCATCTAATAATAGAGTTTTGGGTTGGGCAGCTAGAGATCGCGCCAATGCAACTCTTTGACGCTGACCGCCTGATAGTTGGGATGGATAGCGATCGCCTAATCCCTTAAGTTGAATCAGTTCGAGAAGTTCGTCAACCTTCTGTTTGGTTTGAGATTTGGAAACTTTACGAATATTCAACCCAAACCCAATATTTTGGCGAATCGTCAAATGCTTAAACAAGGCATAGTGCTGAAACACAAATCCAATCTGACGATCTTGCACTGAATGGAAAGTAGCATCTTCATTTTCGATCCATACCTGACCGCGATCGGGCGTTTCTAAACCCGCCATAATCCGCAATAGCGTTGATTTCCCTGAACCTGAAGGGCCAAGCAGCGCCACCAATGAATCGCTTTCCACTTCTAAACTAACGCGATCGACTGCCTGAAAATCACCAAAATTCTTAGAAATATCTTGAACCAGAATGCTCATTGTGCCTCACATGATCAAAATTGAGTAACTTAAAATATTTCTAGCATTAAAAATACGTTATGTCTATGTAGTTACCGTAGATTATACGGTAGACTACAGTAAATTAATTTGATTAGCACACAAATGAAAGTACCTGAGAGCGATGCTATGAGCGATCTGAGATCGCCTGATAATCAAATAAATAGCCAAATTAATCGGCAAAGTGTTAAGAAAAGCGATCGCAAAAATGCTGACTTTGCGATGTTTCAGCTAGTTGCTGCCTTGATGATATTCACCGCTTTGGTGTGCTGCTTTTTTACGATCGTAAATGCTGGCGAACGTGGTGTACTGATGCAATTTGGTCAAGTGCAATCGCAAATTCTGGATGAAGGGCTTCATCCGATTATCCCGATCGCCCAAACTGTGAAAAAATTGAGTGTCCGCGTCCAGAAACAAGAAATATCAGCCGAGGCTTCTTCTAAGGATTTACAAGAAGTATTTACGGATGTGGCGTTGAATTGGCATATTATTCCTGCTCAGGCGAATGTGATCTTTCAAGAAATCGGTGATAAAGTCGCGATTATCGATCGCATCATCGATCCTGCTGTAGAAGAAGTGTTAAAGGCGGTGATGGCAGAATATACAGCCGAAGAAATCATTACCAAACGGGGAAATGTCAAAAATCAGGTGGATACGCTTTTGACTTCAAGGCTATCGGATTATCACATTGCGGTCGATGATATTTCTCTGGTGCATGTGCATTTTTCTAAACGATTCAGCGATGCGGTGGAAGCTAAGCAAATTGCGGAACAGGATGCTAAACGGGCGGATTTTGTTGCCCTCAAAGCGATTAAAGAGGCGGAAGCGAGAGTAAATTTAGCGCGGGGTGAAGGTGAAGCTCAAAGAATCTTACGCGAAACTCTATCGCCTGAATTATTGCAAAAACAAGCGATCGATAAATGGAATGGCAATTTACCTTTAGTTGTTGGTGAAAGCACTTCAAAAGTATTAGATATCAATCGCTTGATTGAAAAAAATATTCCGTAAATATTTTTGTGTAGGGATAGAATGACTGTTTTCAACTTTGGTAAAAGCTAAAAATATTTTCTCATAAGTTTATTGTTTTTATTTTCGTTTAGGATGTTAGCATATAAATTACGGTATCTACATGATATTGCAGTAGATTAAAAGCCGTATCGAGCTTTTGTCATTCCTTATAACTTAAATGCCATGACTATAATCCGCAAAACCTCTAGAGCAAAGTCGCTTAGATTTGGGTTTAAACCTCTCGCTTTTATCGCCGCCATCATGTCTATGGTTGTGGCGATCGCCTTTTTCTACCTAAGCCCTCTTGCCGCCCAAAATTCCCAGACTAAGATCGAGTTTGTCTCACCTAGCTGGGTAAGCGCCAATGCGAATGATCCTGACTTACGTATCCTTGATGTCCGTTGGAGTCCCATTGACTATTTCACGGGACACCTGCCTAATGCCGTTCATATTGCCGATAATCTAGTGCGTCAGCCCAAAGATGGTCTACCAGTGCAGCTAGTTGATTCCGATAAATTAGCGGGTTATCTCTCCAAAGCGGGTGTAACTGATAAAAGCAAAGTACTCATTTATTCCGATGGTCGGGATGTATTGGGATCTAGTCAAATCGCCTATGCATTGGAACGGATTGGATTTAAAAATTCTGTTGCGGTACTTGATGGTGGCTTGAGTGGCTATAAACAGACAAATGCCGAATTAACTCAAGCTTTCCCAAAATATAAGACTGGAAAATTAAGCGTCAGCGACAATAAAAATATTCGTGTTAACCTTGCTCAAGTAAAGGATTTACTCGATAAAAAAGCAGCAGTTTTCATCGATCCTAGACCTCCTAAAGCCTTTGCTGGAGAAGAGAAATATTTTGTTCGCAATGGACATATTCCTGGGGCACGTAATATTCCTTGGCCGACCTTTACCGATCCTCAGAATCCCCATAAACTAAAGCCTTTGAGCGAAATCGAAAAGATTTTGGCTGACAAGAAAATTGATAAATCCAAGGATATTATCGTTACATGCACCACTGGAAGAGAAGCTTCGTTGCAATATGTGGTGCTGAAGCATCTGCTTGGTTATCCGAAAGTCCGCATTTATGAAGGCTCATGGACAGAGTATAGCCAATCGGATCTACCTGTAGAAACTGGCGCAGAACGTCCTGCCTAGTTTCAATAAATCTTTAAATCTTTATGAATAAGGGTGGCGCATAGCGTCATCCTTATTTTTTATTTTAGACAAAAGCTGTCACCGCCAGTATAAAATACGGTAAGTACATGTAATTATCGTAGATTTATGCAAGACTTACAAAATCTCGAAATCGTTTCTCCGAAAAGTCTAGAGATCGCCATATCGCCAGAGTTAAATTCTACAAATCCCTTTTCTGTAAGCATTTTGCAGAAAATCAAAGGTGGAGTTTTGCTGACGGTGGGTTATTTGCTGTCGCCGCTTTGCTGGTGGAATGACTTGATTATTAATCTCCCGATCGCCTATGGATTTGGCTATGTAATTAGTTTTTGGCATTCTGAGTGGTTTTTCCCTGCGGCGATCGCGGGTTATTGGCTATCAAATCTAGTCGGGATCATACTGATGCAGATGGGGGCAAAGAATATGCTGCAAAGTACGGTAAAGAATCGTAGTTTCAAGCAGGAAATTTTTTCTGGAGTACTTACTTCCACAGCTTACACAGTCGTAATTGTGGCGCTAGTTTATTTTCATGTTCTAGATCTCAGTGCGATTTTACCGATTGACGAGAAATTTAGTCTTGCCTTTATGAATCCTCAAAACTAAATCTGGCTCAAAAATTGAAAGCATTTTTATAAAAAATCAAAAATTTAAAGACTTCTATTTTATGAATTACTTTTTGCTCACTGGCTTTAGTTTTATCGTTGGTACAGTAGTTGGTTTAACGGGGATTGGCGGTGCTTCCTTAATTACACCAATGTTGATTTTTGTGTTTAATGTTCCTGCGGCGATCGCGGTGGGTTCGGATATTGTGGCGGCTACGATGATGAAGGCAGTGGCAAGCATCAGTCATTGGAAACAAGGAACCCTTGATTTTCGGGTAGTGAAATGGTTAGCCTTTGGTAGTGTCCCAGGGGCATTGTTAGGAGTAATGATTCTCCATTTAATTCAGTCCTATGGATGGAGCTTGGATTCATTTTTGTTACCTTCCATCGGCACAATGATTTTATTCGTGACGATCGCAGGTTTAATTCAATTAGGACTGGCGACTTTTGCGCCAAATCTATCTCTGCTATCGTTTCCTAACTTTGATTTAGAAACTACCAATGGCAAAATTAAGACGGTCATCATCGGTTTGGTTTTAGGTTGCATGGTTGGCTTGACCAGTGTTTCCTCTGGTTCATTGTTTGCTTTGGTGTTGATGACATTCTTTAAACTAGATTCGCGTAAACTAGTTGGTACAGACATTACTCAAGCGGCAATTTTGCTAGGTTTTACATCCTTAGGACATCTCAGCCTCGGTACGGTGGCTTGGCATATTGTCATTCCAATTTGGATTGGTTCTGTCCCTGGGGTGTTGTTAGGTTCTAAACTCTGCCAACTAGCGCCACAAAGAGCTTTACGCTATCTGATTTTCGCGATTTTACTTACAGTTAGCTGGAAATTAATCCATGCTGCTTAGTGCCTGATTTTTGAACCAGTTTTTTAATCTATGTCATTGGCAATCGCTATTTTTGTTTTGTGGTGTGATGTTGGCGATCGAGATCACTTGGACAAGTCTATACTTGGGTGTGCATTATCCCAGTGATATTCTCGGTGGCTATTTATTGGCAATCTTTTGGGCGATCGCTGGTGGTTACTTAACCAAGGTGAATGTTAAGCTATAGGTAGACTAGGCACGTTTCTCAGATAATTTTCAACCCTATGTTTACCAAAGTTCAACCCGAGAACTCAATTAGGGATGGGTGCTGAAATGCACATTTCATGCCGACAAAAAAATGCAAATACAGTGATCACGTTTTAGCGGATCATTCCCCTAGCTATCACCTCTCGGAAATGCAGCATTTGATTTGTATTTGCATTTTTTTTATCTTTACTATAAATCGTAAATGAAAATAGCATAAAGACATAACAATGCAAGTTAATAAGCAAATAAACGAAAATATTTTAGTTTTAAAAAAACAGAGCGATGCAAAGATACTTTTTTCATCACTAAACTTATGGAATAAGTTTAAATATTCTTTGCTCACAGGTTTCTTGGGGATTGGAATGATAGCCTTAAGTCTGTCTACATTTTCTTTTAGGTATTTTTCTAAGATTGGAGTTATTAAAATTGATTGTGATCGTTTAAAAAACACAGAAGTTAATTGCAAGATTCTTAGATCGGGGGCTTCCAAATTTTCACAAAATAACTCAGTTAAAATTAAAGGAATCTTGAAGGCTGATTTGTATGTAAGTACGACTAAAAACTTAAACTCATTTAAGGTTGTATTTACTGTTATTAAATCATTTCAGAAAGATGATTTATTTACATATAATTTTGACTATCAAGATGAGTGCAAAAGCACTTTTGAATCCATAAATAATTTTTTGTATTCAAAGAAAGTATCTTTCAGTAACTCTTATGATCGCTATAGCTATGACAATAGTTTTTACAACAATTTTTTATTTTTTTTGTTTGTATTTCTTCTTCTATTTGGATTATGGAATTTGATTATAGCTATATCACTTCCTTTTTATTATGAGAAATTATTATTGAATAAATTAGAAATGCAGCTTACCTACACAAACAGGGCACTTTTTGATGTAAAAGTTAAACAGTATGCATTTACAGATATTACTAAAGTCGATCTTTTACCTAATTCACTTGATAAAAATAGCAGCATATCTTTTGTTCCCAGACTCACAGTAAACTATGAAGATGAGTATATCTTAGGCGATATTAAAGATCACCAGACAGCCTTGGAATTTGTTAACAATTTAAATAAATTTATCGGGTTACCAGAAGAAGATGCTGTTCGCAAATCCGAAGATGAGAGTTGCTAGAGCAAGAGGCTCATTAATATTACGCTAAACAGATGGAATATGCCAATACAATTGTTAAAGCTTTCCCCAGAAAATCCCAGCTTAAAAGCCTTTATCTGCGAACTTACAAAAGTGAAAAATTGTAATTCCTAAAGAATCATAATTTAACAAAAGGAAGTAATTGGTACGTTTTGCTTTCGTAGAGGATGTAAATACCTAGTGCAATTAAGACAAAAGGCACGATCGCATCACTGTATTGTGTAAGGAATTTGGCGATCACAGGATGCGTACTAAATTGATAGGCGGTATAGCACCAAACCGCGATCAAAATCAAAAAAGTAGCAATCGTGATCGAGAGCGAAACTGCATTACTACTGGCAAACAAAGGAATATAAATGCCAATATTATCGCCTCCATTAGCGAAAGTAACTGCCGCCACATGATAGGTCTGCGGTGCAATCAAAGACGATTTCCCTTGTTCAGGAACAGCGCAACTTTGTACCATTATCTCTTCCTGCTTCTGGAACAGATCCTTAACTCCAATCGAGATCGGTAATAGCCCTAATAAACCAATCCATTTGTGGTCAATAATTAAACCGCCGAAATACCCAGGTAAACTCGCCAGAATCACCAGTGCAAAGCCAAGATATTGCCCGATGAGAATGTGACGTGGACGAAATTTATTGTCAACCTGTGCAAAAAAAATCGTCAAAATTAGAATGTCATCGATATTAGTGGCGGTGAACGCGGTAATTGCGATCGCCACAGTACCGACAAACCATTCCATATTTTTACCTCAGACAAATCGATAATAAGAATTGAAATCCATTTTATCGCCAGTTTGCCAAAATAGAGAAAGTGCTAGTGCTGCTAACACCTTCTTGGCAATAAATTACGGTGAATTTGCGTTGTTTAAGAGTGATGTAAGATTGATTTTCATCGATCTATCCATGATTTTAGGAGCTGAATGACGCTCGAACAATTACGCATTTTTTTAGCAGTTGCCGAACATTTACATTTCACTCGCGCTTCCGAAGAACTATATATCACCCAACCTGCTGTCAGTGCTGCTGTTCAGAGTCTAGAGGCGTGGTATGGCGTAAAACTGTTTCATCGTATCGGTCGCCATATTGAAATCACCGAAGCAGGAATATTATTGCAAACAGAAGCCAAGGATATTCTAGATCGCATTAAATTAATGGAGCGTGGCTTGCGTGAGTTAAATGACTTGCAGCGTGGCGAACTCAAGCTCGGTACAAGTTTAACTATCGGCAATTATTGGCTACCCGCAAAAATCAGCCAATTTCAGGAGCAGTACCCGAATATCAAAATCAAATGTACGCTTGCTAATACTGAAGAAATTTGTGATGGAACCGCAGCAGGTTTATTCGATCTAGGCTTGATTGAAGCCGATGTCAAATCTTCATTACAGAAAACTTTAGAACAAGAAGAAATTGGTAGCGATCGCCTGTTGATCGTAGTTGGTCAAGCACATCCTTGGTACGAGATCGCCGAAGTCACAGTTGATGAACTCAGTCAAACTGCATGGATAATGCGTGAATCAGGTTCGGGGACGCAACAGGTATTTGAACAAGCTTTGGTGAGTTGGGAAGTAAATCTAGCAGATCTGGAAATTATGTTAGTGCTAAGTAGTGGCGAAATGGTGAAAGCAGCGCTGGAAAGCAGTGTGCGGGCGGCGGCAATTTCAGAACTGATGGTACAAAAAGAGTTTCAATTAGGAACTTTACGTCCTGTCAAAGTTTTAGATCGCGATCGCCTTCAGCCTTTGGAGATCACCCGTCCATTCCTAAAACTCCAACATAACCAACGCTTTCAAACTCGTATATCAAAAGTGTTCGGTGAGATTTTACGCCAGTAATCATCAATAAGCTAGAGAGATCGCTAATCAGGAATGAGTACCCCCATTTGTTCTAAAGGCGCGGCAAACACATAATAGATCACCCCTGCACCGATGAGCGTAATCGCTAGACTAAACAACACAACCCAGCGATCGGGTGGCTCGAATGTATCGGCATCGATATCGTGACGTACAGCAAAATAATGGTGAGTTGATAACCACACAGTCAGCATTCCAATGATGGCAAAGGCTAATCCTAATTTCCAACCATTACCCGGAGAAGATTGCATTGGTGGACGCAAAATGCGAAGACGAACAACGATCACACCGACACCTAGTAGGGCGATCGCCATTCGCATCCATGACAAATAAGTTCTTTCGTTTGCTAAATGATCGCGCACGCGGTTAGGATTTTTCTTTCCTAACAAGGCTGTTTCTTCTAGATCTTGCTTGGGTTTAAATAATAGCTGCATTATTGAATTTTGGGATCTACGATATGTTTTGTTTAGCAAGAATGTACCCTCTGAATTATATAGCAAAAATCTCCCATATAAAAGGGTTAAAATCCTTTCATACAGGAGATTTGCTCGATTTAAATTACGGTTTGAAAGCGTGAAATTAATCTAAGGGTGCTTGAGGTAGTTGCATCGCTGCAATTGCTTCAGCATTGTCAGGAATAGCCCAATTTACTTCACCAGCTTTGAAAACTTTAGCAGCAGGAATATTGATTTCCACAGCACCAGTTTCAGGATTAGACTTTGCGACTAATTGAGTGCCAGTTACCAGTTTTACTGCCACAGGTAAGCCATCATTATTTAAGCCAGTTGGCAAGTAAATTCCTTGACAGTTCCAATCTTCATTAGTAGTTTTGCCGCTAGGCAATACATAGAGCGCATTGTCAAAGGTGGACTGATCGAGTTTTGATTTCTTTCCATAAACCACTAGTTTGTTAGCAGTGAGATTGCGGCATTCAGCAAAAGATTCGCCTGTCTCGATGATGTATTTCTCAAATTGGAGCTTAGCAATTTCCGTGGGATCGGTTGCCTTGGCAAGTTCTTCAGTAATAGAGATATAGTCAGGATTGCTAGTTACAGGTGGCTTATCTGCGAAAGATGGTTGGGCGATCGCTAAATTAAGCAGCATTACTAAAGCAACAATAAGGGTTTGAATCATTTTCATAGTTTTCTCTTGATATTTCTTATTTTGGGATTTTTCTGGACAAAAGCTAGGATTGAGGAGAAAGTGGCTCTTCGGCATTTAGCGCGTTCAGTTCAGCAATATTTCGACCGAGATTCAAGACAACCAATCCGCCAATGAGCAAACTGAGGACTGCTAAACCTCGATTTTCGAGGGTGTGGCTATCGATCATGATGAGGATACCTAAGCTAATTAATACAAAAGGAACCAGTAAATTTCCATAGCGGCTGAGGGCATCAGCGATCGTAGGGACTTGGATTAATCGATAGGCGGTGTAACACCATACGCCCACCATTGAGAAAAATACGCTCAGGATTACAATCAAGCTTTCCCATGTCGCGCTGGCAAAAAGAGGAACATAAATTCCCACATTGTCACCACCATTAGCAAAAGTGACTGCGGCGACGCTATAAACTTGCGGGGAAAGTAGATTAGAAAACCAAGAATTTGTTGGTTCTAGTTGATTCTCTTCTGATTCGGTTTCTTCATTTTCAGGAATAAATAGGCGATTTAATCCAATGGCGATCGGCAAAATCCCTAACATGCCAATCCAGTCGCGAGGCATCAATAGTCCACCAAAATAACCTGACAAACTCGCCACCACCAGCGCTCCAAAACCGAGATACTGCCCAAGCACAATATGCCGTTTGCGAAATGTGGTACTTACTTGGGAGAAGAATAGCAACAGAATAAGTACATCATCGAGGTTTGTGGCGATAAAAGCTGTTAGAGCAGTGGGGATGGAAGTTAGTATTGCGTTCATATTGCTAATTAACGGAATTCTCGCGTTAAAATGATGGAATCTATTTGATTTGCAGTTTTTATTGGGAATGAACTGAATATAGCGATCGCCATCAATAAAATCAAATATTCTTTCTTTTCAAACCGATAACTTGAAGTAATCAAATAGCTACACTTAACTAAGGTGGTGCAACGCGCCACCTTAGTTAAGTTTTTGGTCATAATCTGTAGTTATCGTTTTAACAAGAAACAATATTTGTTTCTATGAGAAGGAATCGATACGATGAACTCAAAGAAATAAATCAGTTGTAGAGAGACATATGAATTTAGAGAGTGCGATCGCCACAGGAGCAGCAGTAGCCTTAGCAACTACCTTTGATGACAATATATACCTCACTTCCTTTTTTGGAAGAGTCAGTCGTACTTTTCGCCCTCGCCATGTCGTAGTTGGCGAATTCCTTGGATTGACAATTCTAATCAGCGTTAGTCTGGTTGGCTTTTTTATGGGGATGATAGTTTCTGATATGTGGGTTGGTTTACTTGGTGTATTGCCAATCATGATTGGAATTCATCAATTAATGAGTAAAGAAGATGATGACAATAGCGATGTAATTGAAGAAGTAGAAAAAATCCATACAGAAGTTGGTAGACCTCGGATTAAGCAATCTTTATGGTCTACAATCCGCGATCCCAAAACCCATCGAGTCACCGCCGTCCATGTCTCTAATGGTGGCAACAATGTCGCTGTCTATATTCCCCTATTTGCCAGTAGCAGCCTACCTAGTCTCGGTGTAATTTTGACCATGTGTTATATGACTATCGGTTTCTGGTGTTTCTGTTCTTATAATCTCACCCGTTTCCCTGGTATTTCTGTTCTCATCGCTCGCTATGGACGTAAAATCGCTCCATTTGTCCTAATTTGGCTAGGGCTATCAATTATTGTCAAGAATGAATCCTACCGTTTAATAATTCCTGTATAAGACCTCACCCTTTATTCTTCACTGGGAAGGGAGTAAGCAGTCTATAAACAAAGAAAAGACATGCAATGCATGTCTTTTCTTTGCAGGTATTTTTTATGTTCGTTTAGAATTACTTCTTGGTTCTTCGTCGGTGGGTACTATTGGCGGCGATAAATTAACTAGCACTTTATCTACGCGGTTGCCGTCCATATCCACGACTTCAAAGCGCATTCGATCCCAAGTGAAGTGTTCGCCAACTAGGGGAATATGTCGGAGATAAGTCATCATCAGCCCGCCAAGAGTATGGTAGTTATGCTCTTTTTCATAGGGTAGCTCTTCGACTTCGAGAATCTCTTTGAGACGATCGCTAGAAATCATGCCATCGATTAGCCAAGAACCATCTTCTCTTTGCATAGCATCGGGATCACCTTGACGATCATTCGATGGCAGATCCCCCACAATCGCTTCGAGTAGATCCGTAAGGGTTACGAGCCCCTCAACACCACCATACTCATCAGTCACCATTGCTACGCGATCGCCAGATTGTTTAAACTGCTCCAAGACACTCAAAGCACTGGCAGTCTCAGCAACATATAAAGGAGGACTACTGACTTTGACTAAATCGAGCGGATTGCCATGCAGACTGGCATTAAGAAACGCTTTGATCTCGACAATGCCAACACAATCATCAAGGTTTTCTCTCGCTACAGGAAATCTTGAGTGACCACTTTCTAAAACTTCACGCAGAGTTTCTTCAAAAGGTGCATCAACATCGAGCCAGTCGATTTCTGTGCGTGGAGTCATCAGAGATTTAATCGGGCGATCGCCTAAACGAAATACACGCTCAACCATGTCATGTTCTGCCTCCTCAAACATGCCCGACTCGGCTCCCTGAGCAATCATCACCTTGATCTCTTCTTCTGTAACTTGCGACTCTTCAATTACCTGTATTCCTAATATGCCAAGTAAAGCTTCGGTTGAAATGCTGAGCAAATAAACAACTGGAGTACCAATATTGGCAAGAAATCGCATAGGCGGGGCAACTGCACAGGCAATCCGTTCGGCATTGCTCATCGCTAGGCGCTTAGGGACAAGCTCGCCAACTACTAGAGACAGGTAAGTAATGATACCGACCACGATCGCAAAGCTGAGGGTTTTGCTATAGGGTTGGAGCAAAGGAACCGTCTCGAAAGACTGCTGCAAGGTTTGGGCTACGGTTGCACCACCCAATGCACCGCTTAAAATTCCGATTAAGGTAATCCCAATCTGAACGGTTGACAAGAAATTTGTGGGTGAAGCGATCAGTCTTAAAGCTGCTCTGGCTTTCGCATTTCCTTCCTTTGCCCATTGCTCTAGGCGCACTTTGCGAGCAGATACGATCGCTAGCTCGGACATCGAAAAAACACCATTGACAAGAATTAGTAAAATGATGAGTAAAGCTTCAGAAGCGACGGAAGACATTGTTTTGGGGCAGAACGACTTTATAGGAATCGTTTGTGAAATTTATTAATACTAGATATATATTCTCATACCAAATTTTGTGTCAAGTTTCTTAAGACTAATAATAAAGGTCAAAAATTCTAATTTCACAACCAATTTCGGATTTTGTAAGTAGCTCAGCATAATTAAAACCCAAGCCCAGAAGTGTGAGTCGCCCGCTACGCGGGCGACTCACACTTCTGGGCTTTAAGGAATCTACTTAGCGCCGTAGGCGCTGCAAAACCCTTTTTTCTAGCGGCTATAGAGTTGGGTAATTTCGAGTAGGCGATCGCTAAGATCTTGATTGAGTAAATTGGGATCGCTATAGCGCCAACCCCAATTTCCTGTGGCTGTCCCTGGGGTATTCATGCGTCCACTGTTATCTAAGCCAAGGATATCTTGTAAAGGCACGATAGCAATTACCGATACTGCTGCCATCGCCATACGGATTAGCACCCAGTTAATCGGCTCACCTGCGGCAAAACCTACTATATATTTGTAGAACAATTCTTTTTCGGATCTACTTGCTCGCTGCCACCAGCCCACAGCCGTATCATTGTCATGGGTTCCTGTATAAACTGCACAATTGCGGACATAGTTGTGGGGCAAATGGAAATTGTCAGAGCCACCACCAAATGCAAACATGAGGACGCGCATCCCAGGAAACCCAAAATCATCGCGCAACTTATCAACTTCAGGAGTGATTACACCCAAATCTTCGGCAAGAATTGGTAACTCACCCATCACCTCATTCAGCTTTGTAAATAGCTCAGTTCCTGGGGCTGTTTCCCATTCGCCATTGATGGCAGTTTCCTCACCTGCGGGGACTTGCCAAAAAGCTTCAAAGCCTCGAAAGTGATCGATGCGAATAATATCTACATAACGATTTAAAAATCTGAAGCGATCGATCCACCATGCAAAGTGAGTTTCTTGGAGATATTCCCAGTTATAGACTGGATTGCCCCATAGTTGACCTGTGGCGCTGAAGTAGTCGGGTGGGACTCCTGCCATTTGGGCGACTTCATAGGTTTCAGGATCGAGGACAAAGTTTTTAGGATTAGCCCAGACATCAGAGCTATTGTGCGATACATAGATGGGAATATCGCCAATAATTTGAATGTTTCGCATATTGGCATATTGCTTGAGCTTCAACCATTGATCAAAAAAGATGAATTGCACAAATCGTTGGAACTCAATTTGGTCGTGCAATTCTTCGCGCTTTTGTTTTAATGCTTGGGGTTCCCGTCTGGCGATCGCAGGTTCCCAATTATTCCAAAGGATTTTAGGATTTTGTTCATGCAAAGCCATGAATAGCACGTAGTCTTCGAGCCAATCGGCTTCTTCGTGGCAAAACTTTTTGAACTGCTCTTGCAATAGATACAGATCGTGATGATTCTTGAGATCTTGATCGACGTATCCTTGTTTGAAGCGAATGAAGGCTATCTCAAGCAATTTTCGCTTATATGGCATCACAGCCTCAAAATCAACGCGATCTTGATTAAATTCAGGGATATCTGCCCAATCCTCTTCTTTAAGTAAATATTGCTTTGCTAAAAGTTCGGGGCTGATCAGATAAAGACTACCTGAGATCGCGCTAAAGCTCATATAGGGAGAGTTACCGTATCCTGTGGGGCCAAGGGGCAGCACTTGCCATAGCTTTTGACCACTGCGCGATAAAAACTCAATGAACTGATAAGCCGTCTCTCCTAAATCCCCAATCCCAAATTTACTGGGTAGTGAGGTTGGATGTAACAAAATTCCACTAGAACGTTGAAAAGCCATAAACACAAATTTTTAGATCTAGCTTTACTTTACCGCCTTGTGTAGAAAAGTTTGCAAACGAGCATATGCTCATCTGCAAACTCCTCAAGCAAACTTATTCAAAAATCTGGACTAAAGGACAGGCAAATTCTGGTAATAATGGTGAAGTAAGAGTATCACTAACAAATAGAGTCATTTCTAATTTGAGAACTCCATTTAGAGATTGGGAGGTGCGATCGCTTGAGTCATGATGTTTTCCTAGGCAGCGCGACAAGGTGATTATAGCAATCAGAGAATGGAAGCGATTTAATTAAAATAGCTAGAGGCTATTAGCTGTTAGTCTATAATTCTATATAAACCCTTAGCCAAGAGTTAACTATGGTAGCCATCACCGAAGAGCGATCGCTGTCTAGCACTACCCCAGAAATCATCTATCCCAGTTCAGATGGAGAACCATTGGCGGAAACCCAACAGCATGTTTCAGCAATCCTCTTCACCTTCGGATTGTTGCGTCTATATTTACAAAATCAGCAAGCGGTCGTCTTTGCCGATCAATTTCTCTACTATATAGAAGGGAATCCTAAGGCAAGAGTTGCCCCTGATGTGATGGTAGTCTTTGACATCACTAAGAAACTTTATGGCAATTACAAGATCTGGGAAGGGATGCAAAACCCAGCAATTATCATCGAAGTGACATCCGCAGGAACCAAGGATACCGATCTCAACTTCAAGAAAACCCTCTATGAGCAACTAGGTGTCACGAAATATTGGCTACTTGACCCCTATGGTGAATGGATAACTGAACAACTGCGTGGTTATCGTCTCAATGCAGCAGGTATATATGAGCCAATTACCGACCATTGCAGTCAGGTACTGCAACTGAGATTAGAGGCTGATGAATATCTAATTAGTTTCTATCGTCTCGATAATGGTGCAAAGCTGCGAACCCTTGAAGAGTTAGATACAGCCATTCAAGAAGCAGAGCAGAGAGCTGAGCAGGAGAGTCAAAGAGCTGAGCAGGAGAGCCAGAGAGCTAATCGCCTTGCTGAAAAATTACGTCAACTAGGGGTAGAGATAGACGAATAGGCTCTGCCCTCAATCTCACAACGCAGGGACAATTTATCGGTAAAATCAAAATCGTGTAGGGGCAGTGCATTCCCGCAACAATTTATAAATTCTCAGATTCCTTTGATTTGGGAATGCACTGCCCAACACCTCACAACGCAGGGACAATTTATCGGTGAAAGCGAAGAGGGTTTAGCATTTGCAGATCAATGAGCTACGAATTTTGTCTTCATTTATCAATTGATGTCATCGGTTAAATTTGTTAGCGATTTTGAAGCGTGAAATATTGTCAGAATATAGATTGTGTCATTCTCTAAAGAATAGACAATGCGGTAATTGCGAAAAATTATTTCGCGAATGGATTCGCGTCCTGATTCTGGTACGATTCGACCAGAAAGGGGAAAGGTTTCTAGTTGAACTATGGAATTAATTATGCGATTTACGAATACTTGGGCAATTGCAGGTGAGTCGCGAGCAATATAATCGCCGATCGCTTCTAAATCTCCGAGTGCTTGTTTTGTCCAGTTTATTTGTGCCATGTTTTTAGACTGAGCATGGCTTGTGAGTGGGTAAGTGTGTCTCCTGCCTGAACTTGTTGCAATCCTGTCTCTACTTTGTAGAGAAAATAAAGACGCTCTAATATCTCCTCAAAGTCAACATTTTGAGGAAGTTCGGTGACTGCATTTAGAACTTTTTCTTTAATTGTCATCTTATTGCATCTCTCGTTTGATGATTTCAAGTATATTGCAAAAAATTCGATCGCCAAAGGCGAAAGGGGGAATGCAAAGGGCAAGAGGGGAAATGAACAAAGGGGAAATGAAGCCCTCACGAAGAAGAAACGATAAGCAGGCGAAAACCAACGAGGCTGCTCAGTTCACTAGCGATGTACCAGTAGCGACCCGCCGAGCGACAGTTCCCATCACCGTAGCTGCTCCAAGAATCACCGCGCAGCAGACGATAACGATTATCATCTAAATTGAGATCGCCCCATGCTTGATTTCCCTGTTTTTTAAGATTTTCTGGTTTATCGGCATAACTATCGTGCCACTCATCTAAGCACCATTCCCAGACATTGCCACTCATGTCATAAATACCAAGCTCATTAGCCTTTTTCTGCCCCACTGGATGAGTTACATTGCCACTATTATTGTCATACCAGCCAACTTCATCAAGATTATTGCTTCCCGCATAGGTTCGGGATCGCCATCGCTCGGCATCAGATAATCGATCCCATCGCATAAAATGCCATGTCCCGCAAAAAAGAACCAAAAGTTATCGCTTTCATGGAGAAATGGCTGAGCAAAAAGCTCCTTAAATACCTTCAGCAAATTGTTGCGAAAAGGCTTGGTAGTCTTGCCATCCAGATCGGGCGAATCATCGGAAAAACAGAAAATGCGATCAAACTTTGCCTCATTTCCTAAAAACTGACAAATATGCAGCGCGTCATTTTTCGCATACTTTAAAGGATGCAAAAAATCATATTGATTTACCCCGATCGCTATCGCCAAATTCGCCATAAACTCTAATCTTCCGTCACCCGTTTAAACTTGAGCTTGATCGCACTCTTGCCACTAGCCTTAGCGCCACTACCGATCAACCGAATTTCGCCCTCAGCCCCAATCTCCACCGACAGCTCAATTTCATCGAGGCACATTCCCGCAGTCTTCTTCGCCTCCTTCTCCGCGCTACTAAAAACCCGCCCCACCATCTGCAAAAAGCCCGACATCTTTTGTTCGAGTTCAGCAACAGTCAAGGTCTTTTCTTGCTTGATATTCTTGCTGGATTGAGCCTCACCGCCCCAACCTCTCGGATTAGCAACAGAGCTACCCGTCTGAGTTTGATCCTCATAAGGCTCCACTGCGATCGTAATCATCTCGAAACCAGCATCTTGAGTCATGAATTTTTGCTGCTACCAATTACTATTAAATTTATTGTGGCATTTAGAACCTACAAAAACCTATTTCTTATTTAACCAAGCTTCTAAATCAGCCAAACTCTCAAAATCCAAAACTGCCTCAGCAAGATTTTCTAAAAATTTGTGTGTGATTATATAATCCCATCGGCTGCCATTTCTTCGCGTGTGTAGTTAATGGAAAAATCTAAGAAAAAGCCGTAAAGCTCAATCTCAGCAACCGCAGGAAAAAGACGCAAGGTACTGATGCCTAAATTTTTAGGATTATCCGCTAGCCAACCGAAAGCTTCTTTAGTATGCGCTCGCACAGTCAAGACTTCCCCGTCTGCGGTATGGCTAAGAGATAGCTCAGCATCTCCAGGCTTTAAGTACATTTCACTATAAATTTGTCCCAGCATTCGCCACTGCTGCCGCCAATAAGTCATCCCTTGCCTCTCATGGTCGATCGCATATTCAGCTAGGGTTGCAATATTCTGCCAAGTAATATCTTCTCTCTGAAAAATTAGGCGTAGCTCGCTAATAGCTTGTTCACATTCTCCTTCAAATTTGAGTAATGGAATCGGATCGACTAAACGACGTGGTGTTTTGCCCAAGGTCATCAGTGATTGAATTACAGTTGATTCTATCTGACTGGATAGCTGCTCTTTTGCTTTTTGAGTTTGCCAGATCACGCCTTGTTCAGTGGTGGCATACAATGCAGGTAGGCGATTCAGTACATATGCACATACATCATCAACACCAACTTTACGCGGTAAAACATTTGCCATATGAATCAATTGATTTTTTACTTCTTGTTTCGCTAAATCTTCTAAAACATTGGTCAGGAAATAAGAAGCCGAAAGGATATAGGAGTTAAGTTCAGGATTCGGTAACTCAACGTTGTTATGCCAATCTCGATGCTCATGCTGATGAACGTCTTTACGATGTAAATAACCTTTTATTTCTCGTAATCGATTGCGATCGTTAATGCTCAAACTTACATATTCTGGTGTATGACTGACTAGAGTGAGTGCTTCCTGAAAAGCCTGTGGCACTTGATGCCATTGCAAAGTAGGTTTGCTAAAAAGTTTTTGTAATCTAGTCAGAATATGAGCAGGTGTCTCGACTTTACTAGCTGCAATTCTGGTCGATTTTCGCAATGGATCGCGATTCACTCCTAATAAAGCCTGCTGAACAGAGCTGACAGTCTGCTGCTGGAGTTCATTGTGAGCGCGTTTACGTTGCTGCAACCATCCTCGGCTTGTACTTGCATAAAGTACTGGCAATCGATTTAGCGCAAACGCAGCTACCTCGCTAAGGTTAATTGCTTCGCGAGCGGGTTGGCTGAGGTGCTTGAGTTGTTCTTGTACTTCTAGGACAACGATTTCCTCAAGGACATTTTTGAGGCTAGTCATAAGTTTTTGCTACTAGAAATTTTATGTTTGATAGCCCTTATATATAAATGCTCCCATCAGGTCACTTGACTAGATTTTTGATCTACGCCTTTGCCATTGATTTTATACTACCTTATTAACCTACAGGTCTATTAAACATCGATCGCAACTTTGCCTTTGGGAAAAGCGACACAGCAGAGGATATAACCTGCATCTACTTCTGACGGTTCGAGGGCTTCTGGATCGTAACCTTCCATTTTGACTTCTCCCTCTAGCTTAACTTTCTTACAACTACCACAACTACCAACACGGCAACTATTACGGATTTTGACCCCTGCTTGCTCGGCAATTTCTAGGATCGATTCTTCGCCATCACTGGGGATTTCTTTCCCTGATTTAGTAAAAATCACTGTGGCAACTGAAGTTTTACTGGCTTTAGGAGTGTTTGGCGAGCGACTAGCGGCGGGACTTATTTCTTGAGGTGTTTGTAACTTGCCAAGCCAAGCCTTGATTCCAAAAGCAGGAGAAGGTTCGCTTGCTAAGGGTTCATCTTTAGCTGATTTTGGTGACTTTTTCGCACCGCCAAAACTCTCTTCATGATATTGCTGCATCGGAAAGCCGATTCCTTCTAACAAAGATTTCGTGCTTTGCATGAAGCTTTCGGGCCCACAGACAAATACAGTGCGATCGCGCCAATCGGGGGCAATCATTTCCAGCATGGCTGGTGTCAGTCTGCCACGCATTCCCATCCACGATTGTTGAGGAGTGGAGCGAGTAATCGTTACGGCTAGATGAAACTTAGGCGATCGCACTGCCATCATTTCTAATTCTTGGCGATAGATAATATCTTCGGGACTTCGCGAACAATGAAAAAATACCACATCACAGTCTGAGTGTGTGTCATAAATCCAACGTGACATCGACATCATTGGGGTAATGCCACTGCCAGCCGAGAGAAACAATAACTTTTGAGAAGGATACTCAAAACAAGAGAACTTGCCAAATGCCCCACTTGCTTGAATCTGACTACCAATTTTTAGATTGTCATGCAGCCAATTAGAAGCCAGCCCCGCAGGAATAGCGGGATCTTCAGGATTAGCAGAAGGAACTCGCTTTACGGTAATTTCTAGGGAATGGGGGCGGGACGGTGATGACGAGATGGAATAGGAACGCAATACTTCTACACCATCGATTTCTAGTTCCAGTGTAATAAACTGTCCCGCTTTGTAGGTAAAGAGATGGGGAGGAGTAGTGCCAAAGCAAAAGGTCTTCACATCGGCGGTTTCTTCAATGATTTTGAAGCATTCCAAGGTGAGAGTTCCCTTTGTCCAGCGAGCGATTTGGCTGGGGTCAAGCGTGGCAAGTGGCATATATTGACTTGGTTCTGCTGGTGCTTTAGCAATCTCTGCAAGATCGCGATCTTTGTCTGCGTTAACTGGGCTATTTAAGTGGGCAACCGATGACTCGGTGGGATCTTCTTCCTCTTCTGAAGATTTTGTTAGCAAATAAGGGGGTGCAATTTCTTCGATTAGAATCGCAAAGTCGCCTAGTTGAATAGTATCTGTCGCTGAGAGTTGAATAGCATGCAACGGTTTGATTTGTAGATCGTTGATTTGCACTCCATTAGTACTGTTCAGATCGATAAAGTGATATTGATGTGCTTCAAAAGAAATTTTGCCATGTTCGCGGCTAACGGTCGCATTATCGAGGATTACATCACAATAAGGCGCACGACCAACTAGAAAATCATTTTTTTTACTGATTTCAGTTGATAGGTGAATTGGTTCTAGTTCTTGAGGAATTCGCACATTGAAAATTCTAAGTTTTAGCATGAAGGTTCCTGAAACAATAATCTTTAAACCAAGTAATAAGGTGATGCTCTAGAAGTTCGGATGTTTGGCACTTTGCGCTAAACATCCGAACTTCTAGAGCGGAAATGATCGTTATTGTCGATTTACAGACATTTGTGACGAAAGCATACTTTGGAGGGAAGTACTGACAGAAATTAGTAAATGTTTTGTATATAGTGGATCTTCACTTAGTGCTTGCATAAACACTTTGGCATTAATCACTAAGAGCAAGGTATGGGGTGATGTGGCGATCGCTAAATTTGCAAAGGGAGTTTGGGTTAGTACTTCCAATTGTCCAATCGTTTGATTGGACGTAATTTTTTTGAAGAACTGACGGCGATCGCCACCCGTAGAACGAATCTCGATGGAACCATCGACTATCGCCCAGATTGTCTTAGGTAAATCGCCCGTTTGATAGATCGCATCACCAGTGTTATAAATCCTGATCTCTGATTGTCTCGCTATTTCTGCAAGGGCATCGGTTTGGAGAGGACGAAATAGACTGTTACGGAATAATAGCAATAGCTTGTCAAAGGTATCGAGAACTTGATTATCCTCAGAGCTTAATAAATTGGTTGCTAAGTTATCGCTTGATATTTTGTTGGATATATTTTGTGATTTACTTTTAGAAGCAGGTTGTCTAATAGTAACAAAGGTTTTTGCTTCTTCAGATAACAATGCATGAGAATGGGGATCTCTCAAAATATGCTGGGCTTCTTCTGTCGCTTTCAGTATATCAATTTGCTTTAAAGCATACAGACTACCCGCTTTCACTAAAGTATCAGGATCTTCCATTAATTGAACTAATACAGTAAAGACTGATTCTCTACTTATTGGAGGTAAGTGAAATTCCGTAAGAGCCTTGATCGAGTTAAAAATTTTGATCGCTTTAGGCGGTAGTCGATCGTGCCAAGGGGGATTCTCAGTTTCGTCTTGGAGTAAATCGAGCAAAATATTTGCTGCTAGACCTTTATGGGTAAGAGATGCGAGATCGTTAGCAATTTTATAGGCTTCAGGCGCATCACCGAAAATTTCGAGAATACGTAGGAGCTTAATGACTAGCGATCGCTGCTGTTGTTGAAATTTGAAAACCAGCAAACTAATTACATCTGTTGGTAAATTAGGTGCTCTTTGCAGAATATGCGCGTAGCGAGCGAGCGTCTTAAGCTTTTGATAGGCATCTTTTGCAATTGAGTCTAAAAGACTTCCTTGCTCACAAATACTAGCTAAAATTGCCGTCTCTTCTTGCACCGTGACAGTATATTCTTGCCGAAAAACTAAAATTTGTTCCTCTTTAAGTTGCATCAATTTGTTTAAAGGTAAATTACTCTCAACGAACTCTCGCAACATCAGTTCTAAGGAGCGGCGATACTTACCCAGTCGAGATTCATTTTCTTGGATAATTTGTCTGGAAGTACTGAGCATTTGAGCATCGTTAATTCCCATATCTCCAAGAATCTGATTGTGCTCTTCCTCATTAATATCTAACTGCTGTCGCATTAGGTCGAATACTTCCAGCCTGCTGGAGGAATTCATATTGCCTGCACTCAGAGACTCTTTGAGGACATCTTTATACATTTGTACCCGTTTTTCATGGGTGAGTTCGGGTAGGGTTTTCGCCAAGACATAGACTTCATCTGGTTTAAGATCTTTAAGCGATCGCCCTTCTAAAACTTTAGAAAAATCAAAGGCTAACTTGCTGAGTTGGCGGCGTAAACTTGTAGCCAAACTCTCGCGAGCATACATCTGCGAAGTGCGCCCAAAGGTTCTATAAAACCACATGGTCGAAGCAATCACAGCCATCCAGCCAATAAACTGTTGTTCAAAGGCTGGTAGCCAGCCTAATGTGGGGTTTACTCCCATCCAAAACAGCAGATTAAAGGAAATAAACGCGCATAGTGTAAAGGCGCGGTGTTGGATTTGAGAGGCAGTTAAGACAAGGTTGCGGTACTTGCTATAACGTTTGTAAGCGCGTTCTAATCGTCTTCCAATTACATAGGTAATTAGGGTTGAAGTCGTCAAGGTTAAAGGAACTGCAAAAATTTTGGGTATGGGAATTGCCTGCCCTGAGATATAAAAACCTGGCTGAAAAAGCATGGCAAATTGATTGGTTTCGTCCCATACGCCGCCAGCTAAGAAGTTGGGATTGCCAGAATATAAAGTGAAGTAAGCGTAAAACCCAATCACTAAGCCGAGATAGCCATAATAGAGCAATTTGCGATCGCTACGATTGATGCCATCCCAATAGGATCGCTCGGCATCAATATCAAAGCAAGGTGACTGGCAGCTTACACAGGCACTTTTTTCTTTGCCTACTTGATCGACAGTGCGACACATCGATTGGGTAATCCCAGATTCTTGATTTTGGTGAGCTTCGCTTGCCAGTAAGCCGCGCGGTCCCGTGTATATTACTTGGACTGGAGCCATCGGACAAAAATAATGACACCAAGATTTGCCGCCATAGAGAAATCCTATAGTCAAAGCCGCTAGGATGGTCAGACACAAAAAGATGCCGAGGGCAAGGCGATCGGAGTTAACGAATAGTAAGCGCACATTCAAGCCAAGAAATAACAGCCCAAACTGCACATATAGAGAATTGCGCCCCAGCCATGAATTTTTAGCGATCGTTACAGGTTCGGAGCGGACAGTATTAGTTAGCGGATCAACAACACGACGACGGCGTTGCCATCCTAAGGCTCTAGGAATTTGTGTAATAAACATTAACGGACAGATCCGCCTCCATGCCTCATGTCCGAATACTAAAACTATACAAATAATAAGCGGGACAATTATGCCCCAAAAAAATCTTGCCCCCATAGCGTAAGGTTCGAGATTATCGCAAGTACCCTGAAATTGCACGCATCCCAACTCTTTTTTGATCCGAAATGGACTAAATAACATATTTGGATCGTTGGGATCGGTCAAATGGTAGGAGATGGGGTCATAAAACATCGAAAAGATGAGAATTAGCCATCCGATCGCGAGTAGCCATCGAACGTAATGCATCTGCTTTTCCGAGATTTTCTGGAACATGAAGCGATCTCCTGTCAATGATTTCTTGTACTTAATTTCATCCTCATAGCATGTAGATGTATTTACTTATCGTTATGCGCCTTAGCCCAGATACTGCCCAAAAATGTAACTAAATATAACTAAAAATAACCTTTGATTTAGAATATGTTGTATAGCATTTTGTTCCTTACAAAAAATATCAAGGTAGTCCTAGACAAGTAAGGGACAAGTGAATAAATAAAGTACCAAATATAAAACCAGAATTGGTGGGG
>NZ_BBJB01000020.1 GCF_016584665.1 Pseudanabaena sp. lw0831 | reverse complement strand
TATTGCCTTTAAATTCGCTCTGTAGACTTTTTCAGGAAGCCCTACTTAACAATCTTTCTTTTAATATTGCTGATTTAAAGAGCTTGTTCTCAGAGACATCTTTACGGAGTACTTAATATAACGAGATGTGCAACTACTTTTGAGCTATTGATTTTAGGTTGTTTGAGCTATTCAGAATCCAAAAAATCGATCAACTTAATCCTGGAAAATAAAGGTTCCAGACTTTTAGTTGCAGATCGCGTTAACATGGATTGTTTAGATAAAATATTTTTGATGGGCGATCGCATTTTTATGATCGCTAGGATGAGTTTGATATGAAAAGTTTAGATATTAATACTGCTAGCGCAAATTATAGTGCTTACGACAGTCGCCGCATCTTGATTGAATTTACAGGTGGCAATTTCACACAAAGGCTCCAAGGCACTACAACTCATACAGTTATTGTTCCCTACAGTTCCCTTTCTAGAAAGCTGCAAACAATCCAGCGACTTGGTGGCAAGATTATTAATGTATCTATTCATCCTCAGCTTGAAGTATTAAAGGTCAATCCTGAAAATGCTAATCCTGAGCAAATCAATGAACCCATTCTTGAAGTTCATCATCAGATCTCACCAAAAGAAACACCTAAACAATCTGTTGAACAACCTATTGCTGAAACTTTAGAAAATGGAGTTGTTGAGGTTGATGAAATAACGTCAGGAGCCTTTCCTGAACTTACTCTTCAGACCATCTCAGAGATTGCTCATCAAGAAGTTTCTGACGCTAATTCAGAAAATGTCTCAGCAGCGCCACAGGTAATTACTCCCAAAAAGAAAAAAGCTGTATCTGAATCAACTACTAGCTCCAAAAAGACGAAAGCCTCTACTAAAGCCAGTCAAGAGGTTAGTAAACAGGATAGTAACCCTCAAGTTCAAGAACCGATCGCGATCGCTGAAACAATTACAATATTTGAGCAAGTTTTAGAACCTGAGCCAGAAATTGTTGTCGAGACAATCAGTGCCATTATTCCAGAGACAAACCTCAAGCTTATATCTGAAGAAACTTTACCAACAACTCCCCAAACTGAATCTCAAGAACCGATCGCACCCTTGCCTAAATCTAAAACCACCAAAGATTCTAGTAAATCAGGGCATGGTTTTAATAAGCCCAAAAGTGGCACAAAATCACCAAGATCGCTAAAGTAGCCAAAAAGTTAAACGAACCACAAGAAATTTTTTAAAAGTGTTGCTTCGCAACACTTTTAAAAAATTTCTTTGTTCGGGTTTGAGCGCCAAGCGCTCTAACATTTTGATGACCAAGTTTAAAACCCAAAAGATAATTGCTGCGCAAAGCTCCGCAATTATCTTTTGGGTTTTAGCGATATTATTCGTAAGCTTCTATCGGTAAACAAGAACAGACAAAATTGCGATCGCCAAAAGCATTATCAATGCGTCCAACACTTGTCCAGAACTTATGTTCCTTGAGCCAAGGCGCAGGATAGGCAGCTTGATTGCGCGTATAAGTGTGGTTCCACTGATCAGTAAGTAGAGCCTCAGCGGTATGAGGAGCATTTTTTAGCGGATTATCGATTTTATCCATACCTCCAGCAGCGATCGCATTGACCTCTTCCTTAATAGAAATCATCGCATCACAGAAGCGATCGAGTTCGGCTTTCGATTCGCTCTCTGTTGGCTCGATCATCATTGTTCCTGCCACTGGCCAAGACATAGTGGGCGCATGGAAGCCATAATCCATAAGGCGCTTCGCGATATCATCCACATCGATACCTGCGATCGCTTTACAATCATGTAAATCAATAATACATTCATGGGCGACTAAGCCATTTTTGCCAGTGTAGAGAATTGGATAGTGCGGCGCAAGTCGTTGAGCCATATAGTTGGCATTCAAGATCGCGACTTCGGTGGCAAGCTTTAAACCCTTCGCTCCCATTAGGGCAATATATACCCATGAAATTGTGAGAATACTAGCACTACCCCAAGGAGCTGCCGAAATTGTGGTTTGCTCAGGCTGTCCGTTAAAAGGATGCTTCGGTAAAAATGCAACTAGCTGTGGCGCAACACAAATTGGTCCCATTCCGGGCCCACCACCACCATGAGGTATGCAGAAAGTCTTGTGCAAGTTTAAATGACAAACATCTGCACCAATATCCCCTGGGCGACATAGACCAACTTGGGCATTCATGTTTGCCCCATCCATATACACCTGCCCACCGTAATAGTGAATGGCGTCACAAATATCCTTAATTGCTTCTTCAAACACGCCGTGAGTGGAAGGATAGGTGACCATCAGCGCCGCCAGTTCATACTGATACTTTTCGGCTTTAGACTTCAAATCATCAATATCAATATTCCCTTCCTTGTCACAATTCACTGTGACGACTTTCATGCCAGCCATGACTGCACTGGCCGGATTTGTCCCATGTGCCGAAGTCGGAATTAGGCAAATATGACGATTAGTTTGACCGCGATGTTGATGATATTCGCGAATTGTAAGCAGCCCTGCATATTCACCTTGTGAGCCAGCATTGGGCTGGAGCGATACACCCGCGAAGCCTGTGATTTCGGCTAGCCAATTTTCTAACTGATCAAATAGAACTTGATAGCCTTGGGTTTGTTCTAGTGGAGCGAAGGGATGAATATTGCCAAATTCTGACCATGTGACAGGAAGCATTTCCGAAGTTGCGTTGAGCTTCATCGTGCAGGAGCCGAGGGGAATCATGGATGTAGTCAGCGATAAATCTTTCGATTGGAGACGATAGATATAGCGTAGTAGTTCTGATTCGGAATGGTAGGAATTGAATACGGGATGGGTGAGATATGGGGAATTACGAATTAGAGAATTAGGAATTACGAATTGATCTTCAGGAACTCGTAATTCGTAATTCGTAATTCCTAATTGATCTTCAGAAAATATAGCAATTAGATCTAGTAAATCTTGTTTAGAGACAGTTTCATCGAGACTAATTGCGATCGCCCCATCGGCGAAGTAACGCAAATTAATCTGTTTAGCAGCGGCTCTAGTTCTGATTTCATCGCTAGAGATTCTCTTTAACTCAACCCGAATCGTATCGAAAAAGGCTTGATGCGAAACTTTATGTCCTAATTTCTCTAGAGATTGAGCAAGGGTTGCGGTCAAGAGATTGACGCGCTTAGCGATGCGTTGCAATCCTTGCGAACCATGATAAACCGCATACATACTCGCCATGATCGCTAGCAATACTTGAGCAGTACAAATGTTACTGGTTGCTTTGTCTCGGCGGATATGCTGCTCGCGAGTTTGTAGTGCCAAACGTAGAGCAGGACGACCATGCACATCTTTAGAAACTCCAATCATGCGCCCTGGCATTTGACGTTTGTAAGCTTCCTTGGTTGCCATGTAAGCGGCGTGAGGTCCTCCATAGCCAAAAGGAACTCCAAATCTTTGAGCGCTCCCGATCGCAATATCTGCACCAAACTCAGCAGGAGCTTTAATTAATGTCAGTGCCAACAAATCTGCCGCCACGATCGCCAAACCACCATGAGCATGAATTTGAATAATACATTCGCTGTAATCATAGATCGCACCATCGCTAGCAGGATACTGCAACAAAGCCCCAAAGTATTCTTTATCAAATTCAAACTGATCGTGTTTAGCAATAACAACTTCAATTCCTAAGGGAATCGCACGGGTTTTAACCACTGCGATCGTCTGCGGATGACAATCTACGGAAACAAAGAATTTACTACCCTTGTTTTTGGCGAGTCCTGCTGCCATCGTCATCGCTTCGGCTGCGGCGGTTCCTTCATCTAAGAGAGAAGCATTAGCAATTTCTAAACCCGTTAAATCGATGATCATGGTTTGAAAATTGAGCAGAGCTTCCAATCTTCCTTGAGCAATCTCAGCTTGGTAAGGGGTGTACTGTGTATACCAACCAGGGTTTTCCAAAATATTACGCTGAATAATTGGCGGCGTAATGCAGTTGTAATAGCCAGTGCCAATATACGATCTCCAAACTTGGTTTTTTGAGGCGATCGCCTTCAGTTCTTGCAGTAGTTCATATTCGCCTCTCGCTTCCCCTAGCTGCAACGGTTGCTTAATTCTGATGGCATCAGGCACAGTCTTGGCAATCATTTCATCAAGAGAGTCACAACCAATTGCTGTAAGCATTTGCTGAATTTCTAAAGAACTTGCACCAATGTGACGGCTAACAAAACTATCGGTTGCTGCAAAGTCATCATCGCTAAGAGTCTCGCCAATATAGTCTTGATTTGTTTTAGCTAAAGAAAAAGCTGGAACCTTCAATGATTGTGTTTCGGTAGTTTCTGCAATGGTCGAGTCTTGGGTTGTCACGGCTAGAGAAGGTTCCAACATAGAGTTTATTGTGTAGATGGAAGATGGATTTTTGGGTTGATGGCGATCGCTGACTGTAGTTGCTGTAAACGCAGATGACATTACGCTACCAACTCAAACCCTATGCTATTACAAATTCATTACAAAGTGTTAAGGATTAATGAGATTTATCAACTTAATAGTTTTTTTTATGATACTCCCTTCCCACCGAAAGAATAGACTTTGTAAAGTGAAGAATTATTTGTGCTGCTGGTATTGCGATCGCCAGAGAATTTACAAATACAAGACAAAATGTAGCGATCCTAGAAGGTGAAGGCAAAGACTATATAGCAATGTAAGTTTTGCTTAGGACATAAAACCCAAAAGATGAGTGGCGGCGCTTCGCGCCGCCACTCATCTTTTGGGTTTTGATTTGTCCTAGCTATTTCTTGCGGTGCTATATGAGCAAATCAGTCAAGATCCCTATCAAAGTACTGACAAAAAATTTTGGTGATATTGGGGTATGTGAGATCGCTAAAATATGTCTTGACTACAAGTAACATATAAGTTACTGACGAACATCCTGAACCTATTGCTCATACTGAATAGTAAGGTTTTGAGTAGATATGGCGCTGACTTAAACCGCACCATATCTATATTTTCTGAATTGGCGCAAGTTTAGGATCGATGATTTTTTTGCCTTGACCTGAGAAGGCAACGGCTAAGTACATCTTGTCACCAGTACCTAACAAGTTAGAAACTTGACCCTCGCCAAACTTATCATGCATTACGCGATCGCCTACTTGCCAATCTATACGAGGTTTAGGCTTAACCGCATTTACCTTGACGGGAGGCACAGACCTGAGCGACCCTTTAACACTTGTAGCTTCAGCGCGTTGGCTTGCCTTGCTGATGAACTTATCGATGCCATGTCCTGTGAGATATTCTTTGGGAAGCTCGGCAAGGAATTGCGAAGGAATGGCATATTCACGGTTGCCATAGAGACGACGGGCTTGAGCATGACTGAGAAACAACTTCTCTTTGGCTCGAGTGATACCCACATACATAAGACGACGCTCTTCTTCCAATGCCATCGGATCGTTAATGGAACGAAAGCTAGGAAATAAGCCTTGTTCTAGACCAACGAGGAAGACCACAGGGAATTCTAAACCTTTAGCTGCATGGAGAGTCATCAGAGTGACCTTGTCAGCATTCTCACTGCTGTCATCAAGACTAGAGGCTAGAGCCGCATTAGCTAAGAAAGCATCAAGGGAAGCATCTTCATTCTCTTCGGCAAATTGAACCGCTGCGTTATACAGTTCTTGCAAGTTAGAAATGCGATCGTTTGCTTCATCATTACTTTGAGCTTTCAGTTCATCGACATAGCCAGATTCAGCGAGAATGCCTTGAATGATATCCGCCGCAGGAGTGGTGGCAACTTTCGCTTGCCATTTTTGCATCAATTCTACAAAGGAAAGCACACCCCTAGCCGATCGCCCTGCTAGAGTTTTGACTGTCGTCTCATCGCTGATGATGTCCCAGATGGGGACGCTGAGCTCTTGGGCGGCTTGTTGGAGCTTGTCGAGGGTTGCCTTGCCAATGCTGCGTTTAGGAACATTGATGATTCGCATCAAGCCGAGAGTATCGGATGGATTAGATAGCAAGCGCAAATAGGAAAGAACATCTTTAATCTCTTTGCGATCGTAAAATCGTAAGCCGCCCACGACTTTGTATGGAATGTTCCAACGCACCAGCATTTCTTCAAAGGGGCGAGACTGGGCGTTAGTACGATAGAGAATCGCAAAATGTCCAAGATTGGCGCTAGGTGTTTTGGTCTTAACGCGGCGAATCTGCTCGATCACAAACTGCGCTTCATCAACTTCATCATCGGCCCGAAATAGCTCGATTAAGTCTCCGTCGGGTCTGGTCGCTTTCAGGATTTTATCGATACGCTGAGTGTTATGGTCGATCAGTTGATTGGCAATTTCGAGGATATTAGCAACAGAACGATAGTTTTCTTCTAGCTTGATCATTGTGCCTGTATGGGCATCTGGCATGCGATCGCCAAAAGCTTCTTGAAATTCCATCAAGATCGTGAAGTCAGCAGAGCGGAAACTATAAATCGATTGGTCAGCATCACCGACGACAAAAATGGAACGATCTTCCCAAGTTGGCTTTTTATCATTAGTGGATAGCAACTGAATCAAATCATATTGAGTGCGATTTGTATCTTGATATTCATCAACAAGAATATGCTTAAAGCGATTGTGCCAGTAGTTAAGAACTTCAGGATTTTGCTTAAATAGGCGCACAGGCAAAAAGATTAAATCATCAAAATCGAGAGCATTATTGGTGGCTAGTTGATTTTGGTAGAGGCTATAAACTTGAGCGATCGCCCGCTTACGAAAAGACGAATCATCACTCTGAGCTTCGTATTCTTCAGGAGTCCAGCCTTTGTTTTTGGCATTGCCGATCGCAAAACGTACGGATTTTGGCTCAAATTTCTTTTCGTCAAGGTTTAGTTGATTGATGACAATGTCTTTGATTAATGATTGCGCATCAGAGTCATCAAAAATCGAGAAGTTTTTTGTCCAGCTTCGACCATTACTATCTTTGTATTTATCAATATCAAGGCGCAAAATTCGACAGCACATGCTATGGAAAGTCCCCATCCATAGACCATCTTGGGCATAACTATTGATATATTGCTTATAAACTTTTTTGCGAAGTTTATCCTGTTCCCAGTCAGGAATTTCGCTTAAAGTTTTACCTAATTCCCTTTGAGCGACCTCTTGAGTTAACAAGGATTGAATTCGTTCATTCATTTCCTTGCCAGCTTTATTCGTAAACGTCACGGCTAAGATTTGCTCAGAGGCAACACCGTGATTGAGCATTAAGTTGGCAATGCGATAGGTCAATGTCCTTGTTTTCCCTGAGCCTGCCCCTGCGACCACGAGCATTGGGCCATGCAAATGGCTTGCGGCTTTTTGTTGGGCTGGGTTGAGATGAAGCAAAAAATTGGAACTCATGGGCGCAGGAGGGAGAAACTTAGGTAGACTCTAATACAGTATGCCAAAAATACAGTACTAACGTGGATATTTACTGCACGCGCCCGAATTGTACCAAGCCTTTAAATTCTTTTGCCGATCTTGATAGCGGCAATACGCTCAAAACGATCGCTCAAAAATTCTGTACTGCTTGCGGGATGCCCTTGCTGCTTGGAGGACGCTATATCGTTGAACGCCCGATCGCTCAAGGGGGGTTTGGTGCGACTTTTCTTGCCCGCGATCGTTATACGCCCGCGATGAAACGCTGTGTGGTGAAGCTGTTGCAGCCCGTGGGGTTAACTAGTTCACAGATGGTAATCGCCAAGCAAATGTTTGAGCGTGAGGCTACAGTTTTAGAAGATTTGGGTACACATCCGCAAATTCCTGATTTGCTCGCCTACTTTGAAGTGCAGTCGGGACAGGATGAATTTTTTTATTTAGTGCAGGAATTTGTTGATGGCTATACGCTCGAAAAAGTTATCGAGATGCATGGTGGTGCGATCGCGGAGGCAGATGCTTTAGAAATCATGCAAAGCCTGTTGCCTGTGCTGACATTTATTCATGATAAAGGCTCGATTCATCGTGATATCAAACCCGCGAATATCATGGTTCGCAAGCTCGATCAAACTTACTTTTTGCTAGATTTTGGCGCAGTCAAGCAAGTAGCTGGAGCAGTACAAGGTCAAAAATCTACAGGTATTTTTACGCCTGGGTATGGCGCACCTGAACAAATGCGGGGTGATACGGTATTTCCTGCTACCGATCTCTATGCCTTTGCGGTAACTTGCCTCTTTTTGCTAACTGGCAAAGATCCTGACGAATTATTTGATGTAAATTACAACAAATGGCAATGGGATCGCTTTGTGACGCTCAGTCCTAATCTTAATAATGTTTTACACAAAATGTTAGAGACGGCTCCCAGCGATCGCTTTACCTCGGCGGCTGATGTCCTCCAAGCCCTCAATTCTAAAATATCAGTACAGCCATTGGTACAAGCACCAGCAGTAACCCCAGCACATCAGACCAGTATTCAAGTACCTGTACCTGCGCCACTTCCTAATTTTGCGCCTTCGGTTCCAAAGCCTGTAGCTCAGCGATCGCAGAAAACGCCTTGGTTATTAGCAGCACCAATTAAGATTCAATTCATTGCAGCTTTTTTGCTTGGTGTCGAAGCGATGCTGCTATGGCAAGTGAGCACAACAGTCGGCATCGCCTTCATCGGATCGCCAGCCAATTTGGTTGCTTTTGCAGCCGTATTGCTTGGCGTAATTCTACTCAGGATTAGTTCCATTCTTGATAATAAAGACCTATTTGTATTCGTAAATTTGTTGAGTTTTGCTGTAGTTTGGGGAGTGCAAACTTTTGGGAAACTCTCTCAATTTCAGAGTTTTCCAAACTGGATCGAGATTGCTCAATATTGTGGAGTTGCAGGTTTTAGTGCGATCGCCCTGATGGCAGCCTTTCGCCTCATCTTCCAATTACTCTATTCCTTTCTCTAATTAATCTATTCTTTAGGATATAAGCGATCGCCTAAACCTTAACTGCAAAAAGTAACACGCGATCGCCTATATCTCTCTATCCAATAAAGATGATAAAGTAGCCTCAGCAAAGAGGTTTGTCAGTTTTAATTGCGGTGCGATCGCGCATGGAGTCAACATGGTGACTGTAAGGCGGTGGAGATATAGATCGGCGGTTTTAGCTACTTTTGTGGTGGCTTTAGGAAATATTTCGCTTTTCTTGGGTGTTGCCTTGGCGCAAGGCAACCTGAAGGAAGCGGTTGGTGGTGAATGCGCGATCGCCAATATTAAGCAGTATGTGGCGCAGATCGAGAAAAACTACTCCGCGGAATTGGAAGCTAAGTTTAAAAAATGTGCTGTGGTGGCGGTTCCTTGGTTGATTGAGCAGACTAAGGTTAATAATGCGGATACTCAAGTTACGGCGATTTCTCTGCTGGCGATGATTGGGACTCCTGCGAGTTCGGCGGCTCCGAGGTTAATTGAGTTGTTGCAAAGGTCGCAAAATGAGGATCTGCGGATTTTGGCTGTTGGTGCTTTGCCTAAGGTTGCTAGTTCTGAAAACCTAAAATCTATAATTGCTATTCTTGGCTTAACGCTCAAAGATAAGAATCAGGATGTAAGGTTTGGATCTGCACTGGCTCTTGTTGAGTTATATAAAAATGGAACTAGGCTGTCTATTTCTGGTGAAACTACTAATTTTTTGAAGCAAGTAATTAGTAAGGATGTTGTTCCTGATTTAATTGCTAATTTTAAATATGATGATATTCGCCCTAATGTGATCGATGTTTTAAGTAGAGTTGGGAAGGATGCTGTACCTGATTTAATTGAAGCACTTCGAGATAAGAATGAGTATTTGCGTGATGCTGCTGTCGATACTTTTGGGAAAATTGGTAAAGATGCTGTGCCTGATTTAATTGTTGCTCTTCAAGGTAAGGATTGGAGAGTGAGAGTGAGAGCGGCTGATGCTTTAGGAAGAATTGGGAAAGATGCGAAGGATGCCATACCTGCTCTAATTTCAGCTTTTCAATATCCTCCTAATATAGACGACGACATAGACTACTTACAAGATATAATCTCTGCGGCTAGTGATGCTTTGCTACAAATTGGAGAGGATTCTATACCTGCCCTTATATCTGCCCTTAAAGATCGCGATCCCAATATACGTTCTAATGCTGCATATATTTTGGGGAAAATCGGAAAAAACGCTAAAGATATCGTACCCGCTTTGATAACTGTCCTTAAAAATAGCGATCCAGATATGCGCTCTAATGCTGCCGAGGCTTTGGGAGAAATTGGTAAAGATGCTAAAGATGCTATACCAACTTTAATACTTGCTCTTAAACATAAAGATGAATATACACGATTTTCTGCTGCTAGAGCATTGGGGAAAATCGGTAAAAATGCTAAAGATGCTATACCTCCTTTGATATCTTTGCTTAAAGATAAAAATCAAAATATGCGCTCTTCTATTGTCGAGGCATTGGGAGAAATTGGTAAAGATTCTAAAGATGTTATACCTGTCTTAATATCATCTCTTAAGGATAAAGATGAATATGTACCCTCTTCTGCTGCTAGAGCTTTGGTAAAAATCGGGAAAGATGCTGTACCTACTTTAATATATATTCTTCAAAACAAGAAAGAATCTATTGAGTCTGAGTTTTATGTTATTCAAGCATTAGGGGAAATCGGTAAAGATGCTAAAGATACTATACCTGCTTTGATATCTCTACTTAAAGATAAAGATATGCGTGCTGCATCGGCTGAAATTCTAGGAAAAATTGGTAAAGATGCTAAGGATGCTATACCTGCTTTGATATCTCTACTTAAAGATAAAGATATGCGTGCTATAGCTGCTCGGGCTTTGGGAGGGATTGGTAGAGACGCTAAAGATGCACTACCTGTCTTAATATCTGCTCTTCAAGATAAGGATGACAATGCGCGTACAGCAGTAGCATATGCCATAGGAAAAATAGGTAGAGATGCTAAAGATGCTATACCTGTTTTAATATCTGTTCTTCAAGATAAGAATAATGATGTGAGTCATCCTGATATCAATGAAGCTTTTATATTTCGTATTAATGTAGTAGATGCATTAGGGGGAATAGGGAAAGATGCTGTACCTACTTTAATATCTATCCTTAACGATAAAAAACTGGATATACGCAATTACTCTGCTATAGCTTTGGGAAAGATTGGTAAAGATGCCCAAGATGCTGTACCTAGCTTAATATCTATCCTTCAAGATAAGAATGAGAGTCTGTATATTCGGGCTTCTGCTGCCTCAGCACTAGGGGAAATTAGGAGGGATGATACAGATATTAACTTTGCTTTAATATCTATCCTTCAAAACAAGAATGAGAATCTGTATATTCGTGCTTCTGCTGCCAAAGCGCTAGGGAGAATTAGAAAAAATTACAAAGATACCATATTTATTTTAATTTTTTCTCTTACGGATGAGGAAGAAGATGTACGTGCTGCCTCCGCTTACGCTTTGGGAGAAATCAATCAAAACATGGAAAATGCGAAAGAGATTGTAGATGTACTTACTATGTTTTTCAGGAATAGAAAAGAATCTGTATGGACAAGAGCTATTGCTATAGACTCTTTAATAAAAATAAACTCAACAGAATCACGTGTAGTATTAATAAAGTATCAAATGTTAGTAAACTATATTAAACGGGTAGCATCTTCCGGCAGACCAGTTTCTGCGGTAGTCGTTGTAAAAAAAGCAGCACTAAATTTCGCTCAAAAGAATCAACCAATAGTATGTAAAGTGGTTCTAGGAAGCGTTATCATACCATCATGGAAATGTCCTAGGAAATAAATGCAATGTCTTATGAATTTCCCGAAGCTAATTTAAAAAGATTGAACTTCAGAAAGAAAGACCTAACTGAAGCAGATTTTAGTGGTGCAGATATTCTAGGAGCAGACTTTACTGATGCAATTCTGATTGGGGCTAACTTCCAAAATGCCAAAACAGGATTAAGCAGAAATTGGACAATTGGCTTAGAAATAGCATTATTTCTCTTAATCTTACTGGTAGGACTAATATCTGGATATGAGTCTTTATTTATTGGCAACATTATCGGCGATGGCGAAATCCATATTTTTGGCACAATCTTTTTGATTAGTTTGATAGTAATTCTCTTCGTTATCTACCTTCAAGGAATTAGCGCAATCCTAGCCATCCTTGCCGAAATCATGGCATGTGGATTTATTATCACAAGCGCATTTTTACCAGACGATCTCGCAAAACTAGCCTTTGGAGCGCAATTTACTACCCTTGCGCTAACAGGAGCGATCGCTGGCATCATTAACATGTCCATCGCCGTTGCGATCGCGCGATCGCTAATGTGGCGCGGAGCCTTAATCTTTACCAGCATCACCGCCCTCTTAGGCATTATCTTCGGCGTGATCTTAGGTGGAGCCAACGACACCTCCTATATTGTGTCTAGCCTCATCGCCATTACCGTCATTGCATCAGGCACATATATCGGTTGCCAAGCCATCCAAGGAAACAGAAAATACGCCCTCATTCAATCCATTGCGATCGCCGCCATCTCCCAAGGTGGAACCAAATTTCGCCGCGCCAACCTCACCGATGCAAACTTTACAGAAGCTACCCTCAAAAGTGCCGACTTCCGCCAAGCAAACCTGACCCGTACCAACTGGTACTTAGCCAAACAACTAGAACAAGCCCGTTGCGATCGCACCTATCTCGAAGATCCTCAGATCCGTCAACTAGCCATTACCAAAGACGGACAAGGTAAACACTTCGAGCATCTCAACCTCCATGGATTGAACCTAAAAGACGCAAATCTCAAGGAGGCCTTCTTTATCGGTGCAGACCTCAGCGAAGCCACCCTCGAAAACGCCAACCTCACAGGATCAAGACTCGTCAAAACCCAGCTATACCAAGCCAATCTCTCAGGTACTTGCTTAACAGGAGCTTATATCGAAAATTGGGGCATTTCCACCGACACCAATCTCGATAGCGTCAAATGCGATTACATCTTCATGCAGCTACCTACCGCAGCCGATCCCGATCCCTGTCGCAAACCTGACAATAAAAAGGAAAATTTCAAAGAAGGTGATTTTGCTGACTTCATCGCCCCCATCATCAAAACCCTCGACCTTTACCAAACTCAAAACCTCGACCTGCGCGAAGTCGGCATTAAATTCAAAACCCTTGACCTATTTCACTACGAAGGCATTGATCCTAGTGCGGCAGCGATCGCCCTCAAACAACTGATAGAACAACATCCCGAAGCAGAACTAGAAGTAATTGCCCTCGAAGGCAGAGGCAATGAGAAAATCCGCTTGCAAGCCAAGGTCACTGGAGACACCAACAGGTCAGCCCTTAATGCCGAATATTTTGCCAAATACAAACAAATTAAGTCTTTGCCCTATAGTGATATGCAAGCTCTCTTAACAGGCATTGAAGAAAAAGACGAACGCATTCGCAGTTTAGAAAAACTATTAGAAAATGCCATCAGTCAGCCTAAATTTTATGTAGAGACCTATCAAAATCAAGGAGAGTTTATCATGACCCAAGAAAATAAAGGCAACGTTAGCATCAGTAGCGTCCAAGGCAACATAAGCGGTATCGCTGCTGCTGGCGAAAATCAAACTATGACAGGTGTTGCTCTAGGTGCAATTAGTGGCAACGTCACCAACACCATCAGCCAACTTCCCGATACCACCGATCCCAATGAACCCAGTCTTAAAGAATTACTAACCCAGCTACAAGCCCTAATCGAATCTGAATCTGAGTTAAATGAAGAAGATAAAGTAGAAGCTCTAGAACAAGTAAAAGTTCTCGCTGAATCTGGACAAAAGCCTGAAGATAGCACCTTACAAAAGCTAGCCAAGACCGCCGTAAAAATCTTGAAAGGAACGATCGCTAGTCTGCCCGATGTCACAAAACTCGTTGAATCAGGAGCAAAATTGTTGCCTTATATCACCAAGCTTTTGGGCTTGCCTTAATATTCTCCAATAGATTCTATCCAAAGCTAAGCGATCGCTCTCCAATGATTACCCCACCAATGCGATCCTTGAGACATGAACCACGCGATCGCATCACAATGATAAAATTTCTCGATGTATGACAATACCTGCAAATTTCTCGCCGAGAACTTTCCCGAAGACTTTGCCAGTTGGCTCTTGGGGAACCCGATTCCACTAACCAAACTCGAACCATCGGAACTCTCCGCCGAGCCAATCCGTGCAGATTCTGTCATATTTCTAGAGTCATCGGAAATAGTTGTGCATTTGGAGTTCCAGACCAAAACCGATGACACCATGGCATATCGGATGGCGAACTATTGGTTGAGACTTTACGGTAAATATCCGACCAAAGCAATTCATCAAACTGTTATCTACCTAAAGCGTACAAATTCTCCTCTTGCCCACCAGACCAGTTTTAAATCTAAGCAGTTAAATCATGAATTTAATGTCATTCGTCTCTGGGAACAACCCACTGACATCTTTCAGCAATACCTAGGACTATTGCCTCTCGCCGTCTTAACCAAAACAAGCGATCCAGAAAAAACTTTAAGGGATGTGGCTAGACAAATTGATAATATTGCCGATAAACGAGTACAAAGTAACGTAGCAGCGTCTACCGCTATAATATCGGGTATAGCCTTAGACAAAGCAATCATCCAAAGACTACTAAGGAGTGAAATCATGAAAGAATCAGTGATTTATCAGGATATTTTACTGGAAGGCGAGGCAAAAGGCGAGGCAAAAGGCAAGGCTGAAGGCAAGGCTGAAGGCAAGGCTGAAACTGCCCGTCAAATAGCCCTAAACATGTTGCTTGCTAACGTCTCTACAGATTTGGTTGCCCAATTTACAGGACTAACTCTCAAGCAAGTCCAAAAACTGCAAAAGATTTCCACAAAACTGCCCAAGACACCCAAGTCTTCAAAACCAAAGCGATCGCAAAAACCTTAACTTTTAAAAAGCAAATCGCTATTTTTGAATTGTGTTGGCGTATATCTCAATACAAGTGGCTAAAGCTATATTAGTTTTTACCTAAGTTAATCCCAAACAAATTATTTAAGCGATCGCGTACCCATGTAAGTGCAGCGTATTGAGATCGTTGCAATTCTTCTTCATTCAATAATCCGAGACTGATTAAAACCTGTTGACGTTCTGATAATTTCAAAGCGATTTGTTCGCCTAATTCCTTATGTTCGTTTAAAAGTTTTTGCAATTGTTGACGCTCCACCACAAAAAGAACTGTATCAACTACCAAAGCTCGGACAGTTGCAGTTCGGGGCGTACCAGTCAGTAAGGATATCTCACCAAAGAAATCCCCTTCTCTTAAAGTCGCGATCGACTGATTATTCTTTTCAGAAAAAATTTCGACTGTACCCGACAAAATGATGTAGAACTCTTCACTCGGATCACTTTCACGGCAGATAATTTCACTGATATCAAAATGTTTGCGATACCCCCTTGCAATTAGCGCAAATAGTTCTATTTCTGTACATCTCTCAAAATATGATATTTTACGTAATAAATCGCGCAGACTGCTAGTGCTTATTTCATTACTAGCAGAAGAGATAGAAGGACTTGGTTGTTTTGTGGTTTGCAGATTTTGTGTATTTTGATAATCTTCTGGATTTCCCGCAGTAGCAATTTGACGGAGTACTTCAGGGTTATGCAAAATTAGTTCTCTAGTTGGGAAAGGAATTCTAATACCTCTAGATCTAAACTCATAAGCAATCCGAAAATTAATAGAACTCCGAATTGGTTCGTTGGCATCAGGATCGTCAATCCAGACCAATAGCTCAAACTCAAGTGATTCTCTCCCAAATGATTTAAACCAAACTTCTGGAGGTGGGTTAGATAGTACACGGGGTTCATGTCTAGCCGCAGTTAGCAAAGCTTCAGTTAAGACCAATAGATCTGTGTCATTAGCAACACTAACAGGGATGTGAATTCGGCAGGTATGCCCCTCATAACTCCAGTTGACGGTATTGTTTTCGATAAACCTTTGATTTGGCACAATTACAAATAAGTCATCTTCAGTACGAATAATCGTGGAGCGAATGGAGATTTTTTCAATTGTGCCTTTGAGTTCTCCGATTTCGATATAATCACCGACTTTGAGTGTTTGCTCGAACAGCAAGACCAGTCCGCTAATAAAGTTACTGGCAATATTTTGTAATCCGAAACCAAGCCCAATACCAACCACACCTGCAATTACGGCTAAGGAACTTAGATTAATTCCAGCCGTTTGTAAAACGATCACGCTACTAAGAGTGATCAATACATATTTGATAAATACGGTAATAGCTTCTTGTAATCCGCGATTAATGCGAAGTCGAGTTAAAAGCGATCGCCGAATGATTTCGCTAATAAGTTTGGATACAAAAAAAGCTAGGATGATTAGTCCTAGTAAAGAGGCGATTGTGGCGATCGAAAACTTAGTACCTCCGACATCTAAAATTTGGGCTGTGAAGATTTCATACAGTTTTGTTAATAAAACATCCATCTTTTCGACTATTTCTCCACAACTCAAGTCAAAGTAAGTTTAGACAATATTACAAAGCAATATTGTCTAAACTTACTCATAGCCTAATGATTTTCAAACCGCTATATAGCTTCTTATGATCAAATATAGCTATGTCAGGAC
>NZ_BBJB01000019.1 GCF_016584665.1 Pseudanabaena sp. lw0831 | reverse complement strand
GCCATTTTGTGTTTTTAAAACCCTTACTGGGTTTGGTTTTAATCCACAAAAGTGTCGTCACACTTTTGTGGATTGGTATAACACGAGAAGAGAGAGTCAATTTCGCTTTTTACAAATCAATGTCAGATATAACTAATGCTTTCGCGATCGCATCGGGTGCAGTCCCTGGGGCTTTGTCTCGGTTTTACCTTACGGAATTGTCAAAAACCAAATTTGGTCATAAATTTCCCTACGCTACATTTGTGATTAATTTAACTGGATGCCTAGCGATGGGCTTCTTTTTTACGATTTCCGAAGGAATCACAGGCTATCCAACTGAATTAGATTTATTAATTAGAACTGGATTTTTAGGTTCCTATACGACTTTTTCAACTTATGGATTTGATACTCTCACCCTATGGCGTAGCAAACAGACTAGCGTCACTGCTTTTTATTGGGCGGGTAGTGCCGTTTTAGGTGTAGTCGCCGTGATTTTAGGTATTGCGATCGCCAATCTTTTGATAAATTATGCCAAACATCCAATTCCTAATTCGTAGAGCCAGAAACAATGGATTTTTTAAAAGGACGTTTTCCATTAGCCGTAGCGATCGGGGCAATTTTTGGCGCTTTAAGTCGTTTTTATATAACTGATTTAGCAAAAGCCATATATGGAAAAGATTTTGGATATTACGGCACATTCTTCATCAACGTTACAGGATGCTTGCTCATCGCCTATATTCTGACCATCGCAACAGAGAATATTCGGATCATTTCACCTGAACTACGATTGATGACGACAACTGGTTTCTGTGGCTCCTATACCACCTTCTCAACCTATGGATTGGAATCAAAAGTTTTTTTAGACAAGGGCAATATAGCAATGCTGTTAATTTATTTTGTTGGCAGCGCGATCGCGGGAATAGTTGGTATCCAGATCGGCGTGCTATTAGCAAGAGTAAGATCTCAAAAATCTTAAAGTAGATTTCAGTCTCTAGGATAAACTCCTAATGGTAAGACTTAGATTGCGTGGCTAATGAAAAAAAAAGATGGGTGGTTTCATATTGCACTGCGGTGGAAAGGCTCAGTACTTCCTGAAGTATTGCCGCGATCGCTAATGTGTGGATTGTTTGGCGTTTTTATTTATATTCTTTATCTCTATCAGGTTAAAGTTTCCTTACCAGTTCTAGGTGCTATTATTCCCAATATTGTGTTGGGGTTGCTACTCGTATTCCGAACCAACACCGCCTATGAACGCTTTTGGGAAGGTCGCAAAGCATGGGGAATTCTAGTCAACACATCGCGGAATTTATCTCGCCAAATCATCGTAGCAATTGCAGAAAAAGAACCAAGCGATCGCCAAGCCAAAATTGCTGCTGTCAAACTATTACCAGCCTTTGCGATCGCCTTGAAATTACATTTGCGAGCGGAGCCAGTCAATGCCGAACTTGAAGCTAATCTTTCAGTAAAACAATTTGATCATCTCAAAATGATGCATCACCCACCACTTGAAATTGCATTTTGGATTAGCAGCTACCTCCAAGATCAGTCCATCCAAGAAAAGCTTGATCGCTATCAACTAAACGATATGATTCAACTTTTGCACCAAATGGTGGATGTTATAGGCATTTGTGAACGTATTCTCAGAACACCAATCCCCCTCGCTTATTCCATTCATCTGAAGCAATTATTGATGATTTATTCATTATCACTTCCTTTCCAAATGGTTGATCAACTGCAATGGATGACAGGACCAATTGTTGCTCTAATTAGCTTCACTCTATTAGGTATCGAAGAAATTGGCATTCAAATTGAAGATCCCTTTGGGCATGATGCGAATGATTTACCTTTAGATAATATTTGTAATACTATGATGCGAAATATTGAAGATTTAGTGATGGTTAGCAGCGTTAAATCCTAACCATAATTTCAAACTAATCGCAACATCCAAAAATACAAATTCATGAGAAAGCTTCTTTAGATAAACCTCAGGTCTATTGATTCATCTAAGTTACGGCTATTTTAGCGATCGCAATAAAAGTAAAGAAACCTAGTGGTATTTGTGTAACTTAAATCATATATAGTTATTATTCTTAACATAAATAAATATTATCTTTTTTGATTTTCATAATGCAAGCAATAAATACTGAGTGGACGACAACAGAAGAAGAAGTAGCTAAAAAAGCTTTTGATATTGCCTATAAGCGAGAGATCAGTGCTCTGATTGACTCAGTGCGCTATCGAGCAGGCTCTTTAGCTGAAATTGAGGACATGTGGCGGTTACACGATTTTTTGAGTGTCAAGCGGCATGAGGTCGATGGTCGATACGACTATCGATTGCCTACGTTAGTTTTTGTATTTGCGGGGCTGGTTAAAGATGGTTGGCTTAGCCTCAATGAACTTGAAGGCTTGAATGCTGATAAAATCGCCAAGATTGCTGCTCTTACTTGTATGTAAGAAGGAAATTACTAGAAAGAGGTGTCGCTTTTCGTCACCTCTTTAATTTGCGCTTTTTTAATTAATCTAAAAAATTGATTGCATGATTAATTAGCTATGGAAATTACAGATAAGATAAAGAGAATTCAATATCTACCCTTAGAGGTTTTGTAATTGTAAACACAATATGAGTATATATATCTAAGTTGATTAGACTACTATAAGATCTTTATAGTTCTTTTAACTTTGGTTGTTTCTAATCAATAATTTTGATAAGAATGTCTTGCTGGCATGGCTTGTGACACATCATTCTTATTACCTTGTAATTAGATTCTAATTTCTAGTTCTGAGATTTTATACTTCTAAATTTAGGAGTTGTTTTTTCCTTCATATAGAAGTATAAGCCCAAGTTTTTCAGTTGTACTTTAATAAACAATCCTATGACATACACAATTAACTCAGCCAGAAGTATTTTCCCTAACACTCTTGCTGCTGACGTAGTACCAGCGACTACCGCAAGATTTAATCAACTTAGTCCCGAAGACCAACTGGCTTGGATTTGGTTTACTTACCTTGAGATGGGTAAAACTGTGACGATCGCAGCTCCTGGGGCTGCAAGTATGCAGTTGGCTGAGTTGACCTTGAATGAAATCAAGAAAATGAGCTTTCAACAGCAAACTCAGGTCATGTGTGATTTAGCTAATCGCGCTGACACTCCCATTTGCCGCACCTATGCTATTTGGTCACAAAACATCAAACTAGGTTTTTGGTATCAACTTGGTGAGTGGATGGAAAAAGGAATTGTTGCTCCGATTCCTGAGGGTTATAAACTGTCAGCTAACGCTTCAGCAGTGTTAGAAACGCTGAAAGGTTTAGAGCCAGGACAACAAATCACAATTCTCCGTAACTCAGTTGTGGATATGGGCTATGACTCAAACAAATTGGGCGATTATACTCGTGTCGCTGAGCCTGTTTTAGCTCCACAAGAAGTTTCTAAGCGTACTCAAGTAAGCATCGAAGGTGTAGACAACTCCACAGTCTTGTCTTACATGAACAACTTGAACGCTAACGATTTTGATGCTCTTATTGCTCTATTTCTCCCAGACGGTGCTCTACAACCTCCTTTCCAAAGACCAATTGTTGGTAAAGATGCCGTCCTGAGATTTTTTAAAGAAGAATGTCAAAATCTGGTGCTTGTCCCAGAAAAAGGTGTTTCTGAACCAGCCGATGGCGGATATACCCAAATCAAGATTACGGGTAAAGTCCAAACTCCTTGGTTTGGCTCTGGCGTTGGTATGAACATCGCTTGGCGCTTTCTGATCGATCCTAATAACAAGATTTTCTTTGTAGCGATCGACTTACTTGCATCTCCTAAAGAGTTGTTGAACTTCGTTCGTTAGTTTAGTTATAGCGATTTACGCTTTTGAAATCGGCGGCGCGATCGCGCCGCCGATTTTATTTTCTTCGTTTTAACTATTGCCTTTTGAAAATATGCAAATGTTTACTTCGTTACAAAAGGTACATAAATGGGATGATTGGATTGGACTACTAATAGCCGTAATTATTATTAGCCTGTGGTTTGCCAGTCTATTTGATCTACTCAGTATTCCAATATCAGATACATCTTGGTTCTGGTTGATTTTTTCTATTGTGGGACGTACTTATCTCCATACGGGCTTATTTATCCTTGCCCATGATTCAATGCATGGAAATTTAATTCCAAACAATAGAAGTCTCAATAATCTAATTGGGCGGTTTGCAGTTACAGTTTATGGATTTCTGTCTTACGACCATTGCTGTGCTAATCATTTTAATCATCATTGCTACACCTCTCAAAGTGGCGATCCTGATTTTCATGGTACCGTTGACAATCCAATATTTTGGTATTGCAAGTTCATCCGTGAATATTTTCCAATGAGATCGCTGATCATTTTTTTAGTAAACGTGACCCTACTTACTTGGGGATTAACAACCATTTTCCATGTTGCATTTACAAATTTAATATTTTTTGTACTTGTCCCACTTGTGTTGAGTTCTTTACAGTTATTCTTTTTTGGTACTTACTTACCACATCACCAACTGTACGAAAACCCCTATTTCTCTCCACGACTGCAAAGTAATTACTACTCTAATCTATGGTCATTTTTTAGCTGTTACAACTTTGGTCATTACCATTGGGAGCATCATGAATATCCAAAAGCCCCTTGGTATCGACTGCATAGTATTCATGTTAGAAACTAGCTGAAAATAAAGAACCAAATTTTTGTGGTGCGGCTTCGCCGCGCCACAAAAATTTGGTTTCACTTAGATAGAAAGTTTGTAAAGTGTCTCCTCTATTTATAGCCGTGTCTTGTTTTGATTTGTCAGCTAAAAGCATCGCAGTGTGATGCTTCTTTCTTGGGTTAGGATGTTTGAGCTTTGAGCCATGCCCAAGGCACAGCAAGCATTTTGTTGGAGTTAGGAACAAAAGCACGTCGTTTAAAAACTTCGTATTGATTTTTCTCAATCGCTTTTAAAATATTGCGATACAAAATTAGCGAGGACCATACTGGCCATCGGGCATCACGACATAAAGCCGAAACCCCGTCTTCCGCCCGTTGGTAAAACTCACGCGCTCTTTGAATTTGGAAACGCATTAGCTCAGTCCATCGCTCATCAACCGTACCGCTTAGCAAATCTTTCTCGGTATAGTCAAAATAATGGAGATCCTCAAGGGGCAGATAAATGCGTCCTCGCTGAGCATCTTCGCCAATATCTCGCAAAATATTAGTTAGTTGCATTGCTATACCCAAAGCGATCGCAGCTTCGGTCGCGGTCGCAATTACCGATGGATCTTTAGTTTCAAAACCCATAATTGCTGCGGACATCAAACCGACCGTGCCTGCGACGCGATAGCAGTATAAATGCAGATCGTCGAAAGTTTGGTAGCGATCGTATTTGAGATCCATCCGCATTCCAGAGATCATGTCTTTGAAAGGCTGAATTGGCATTGGATAATACTTGACAGTATCTGCCAAGGCAATATCTGACGCATGGATCGGATCGCCGCGAAATGTCGCCTCCAACTGTTTCTCCCAGTTAAAAAGCGTTTCTGCGTCTGTGGTGTCTGCTTGCATACCATCAACAAGCTCGTCGGTACGACGACACCAAGCATAGATAGCCCAAGTCGCTCGTCGTTTTGCTTCTGACATCAGCATTGTGCCAAGATAAAAAGTCTTGGCATACTTAGCCGTGATGCAACGACAAATCTCGTAGGCTTCCTCCAGACTGACTGGCTGACGTATTCCCATTGGCTTAGGCAGTGACGACAGATGGATTTGACTGGTTTTCGTTAGAGGTTCGACCAAGGACTTTATTTCCAGAAGATTGACTTGCTTTGTGGATTTCCTGTGCTGTTAGCTTACCAGAAAGTACAGCCCCTTCCATACTGCCAAAAAAAGGTTGTGCTGTATAGCTGCCTGACAGAAAGAAATTAGCAATGGGAGTTGCTTGGGTAGGGCGAAATTTTTCGCGGTCAGGAATGGCAGTATAGATCGATCTTGGAGTCTTAACTACATGGGATTTTAGAACTTTAGCTGGACTTGGTAAATGCTTCGGAAACAGTTTGGCTAGTTCATTCAAGGTTGCGTCAATAATTTCACTATTGGGTCGATTAATCCAATCAGCAGCAGGAGCAAAAACCAACTCAATCATTGACTTGTCTGGATCTTCGTACTCTTTGCACGAGTTACTCATATCAGAATAAACGCTGAGGAGTGGCGATCTCGAAAACAATGTGTGATCGATATCCGTCAGCTTGCGATCGAACCAAATCTGGACGCTGATTACTGGTACGCCTTCTAAATGATTTAGTTGCTGAAAAAACGGCATCGATTGCCAAGCGATCGGAATGTAGTCTTTGATAGCATCAACTGACATCGCTGAAACATATGCGTCTGCAATGATTTCTTGACTTGATGCACCATCGATCCCCCGAATTATCAACTTTTCGACATTTCCATCTGCGTCTAACACAATCTGCTTTAGCCCCGCACTAGTATGCACTTCGCCACCACGATCAATTACATAGTCGGCGATCGGTTTACAAAGGCGCTCAGGCGGTGCGCCATCTAAGTAAGCAATTCGTGAGCCTTCTTTTTGTTGCAAAAACTTATTCAGGGCTCGCAGAGGGATTGTGGCGGAAATGACATCTGGGTCGATAAATTTAAGAGATTTACAAACAGCAACAAAGATGTCAGTAGTGATGTCTTTACCAATACCATGCATTTCTAGCCATTCGCTAAACGTATATTTATCCATGGACGCTACATATTTGTCCCCACGGACGATCGCAGGAATCAAGCCGATCGCAAATCGTATTTTTTGATTCCAACTGAGCATGTCGTTGTTGCGCAGAATCGAGATGATAATGTTGAAAGGCGCTGGAAGGTCAGGGACATCAAACCAAGAAAGGACTCCTGGCTTTTCAGGCTGGTTAAAAATTAAAGCGTGGCGTTTCCATTGCAGGCGATCCAAAAGCCCTAGTTCTCCCATAAGCTGCAACATATTTGGATAAGCCCCAAAAAAGTTATGTAGCCCTGTTTCGATCCAGTCACCATCTTGATCTTTCCACGCAGCCACTAAGCCGCCAAGAACGTCGCTACGCTCTAGCAAGATTGGCTGATGTCCCAAATCGATTAAATATTTGGCACAGGATAATCCTGCTAACCCTCCTCCAGCGATCGCGACCCGCATATTCTTTCTATACCTGTACGTTAAAATTTTTATGCTTAATTATCTCCATCTTACTTTGCAAAGCTTAATAATTCACTAGTTTTTGTCAGTAAAAGTTTCAGACGATCTCGCTTTTGTTTTAAGTTTAGGATGACGCTCACAATATGAACTTGGATAGTATGGTAAAAAGTCTCATTGATTCTCCTGAGATATCCTCCATGCCATCACGAAAATTATGGATGGCAGCAATTAAATTCCCCATGTATAGTGTGGCGATCGTCCCGATCTCTACGGGTACTGCTGTTGCTTATCGTGATACAGGAGCGATTAACTGGATTGTATTTTGGGCATTTCTGATTTCCGCCGTTTTGATTTTAGTCTGGGAAAATCTTTGCAATGATGTGTTTGATGCCGAGACTGGGATTGATGTAAATAAAGCACATTCAGTTGTGAATCTCACAGGTAAGAAGAACTTAATATTTGCGATCGCCAATATTTGCCTGTTCCTCGGCATTAGTGGAGTATTAGCAATTTCTTGGCTACAGCAAGATGTCGTTGTCGTCAGTGCGATCGTGCTTTGTTGTTTTCTTGGCTATATTTACCAAGGCCCCCCTTTTCGGCTGGGATATCAGGGCTGGGGCGAAGTTTTATGCTTTTTTGCCTTTGGTCCTTTAGGAGTTTCGGCAGCCTATTACAGCCAAACTAAATCTTGGTCAATCGGCGCGATCGCAGCCGCGATCATTGTCGGTATCATTACTAGCTTGATTTTGTTTTGTTCACACTTTAACCAAGTTGATGACGATCTTGCAGCAGGAAAAAAATCCCCTGTAATCCGTTTAGGAACAAAGCGATCAGCCCAACTTTTACCTTGGGTTTGTGGTGTAATTTATGTGATTACGATTTTTGCGATCGGCTTGAACTTTTTCCCGATTTGGACAGCGATTATCCTAATCAGTCTGCCGATCACTTGGAAATTATGTACATTCATTGAGGAAAATCATGATCGCGCTGACTTGCTTCTAAATTGTCGATTTATCGCCGTTGCTTTACATTTTGCTGTTGGTTCATGTCTAAGTGTCAGCCTGATTTTTTAGCTTTCCGCGCAACTTTCTGGTCAAATTACGCCATAGCCAGCGAGAGCCATCTAGTAAAATAATTCTTCCCGCAGAACGAATTACCTTAAAACTTGGACTCAATATCACGGCTTCTCTAATTTGATTAATTGCACCATAAGCATCATCAGCATTTATCAAAGAGTCTGCATTTGAAAGTGCAAAGAAAGCACAGTTTTGTTGTAGGTGTCCAAGGGGGGAGATGAAGTTAGTGCGTTTGACGCTCACTAAACGCACTAAACCCAGAAAAATTGGTGCTAAACCGCCTTAAAATATCGCTGGAATGCTCATTTCTCCTTACCCCCTTGGACATTTACCTACTATAATTTATCTAACATCTTGTAAAAATTATGAATCACAATATAGACGAAGAAAATATTACTGTGGTTTGTGCTGCTGATAACAACTATGCAATGCCAGTTGCGGTGACTGCCTGCTCAATTCTCAAACATCTGCCTTCCTCCAAAAAGCTAAATCTATATATACTCGATGCTGGGATTAAATCTATAAATGCCAAAAAGATTCTTAAATCCCTTGATTTATCTAGATGTAACGTCAACTTTATAAATACTAAAGATCAATTTAAAGAGGTTCCAACATCAGATCATTTTAGTGAGGCGATATTTCATCGACTTCTAATCCCTCAACTTATCTCTAAAGATTTACATAAAGCTATTTATTTAGACTGTGACTTGCTAGTACTAGATGATATTAGTAAGTTATGGGATATTGATATTGGAGACAAACATCTTTTAGCAGTCCAAGACTTTACTATAAAAACAATCGCTAATGGTGTTAAAGATTATCAACTACTTGGCATACCTCCAGATTGCAAATATTTTAACTCTGGTGTTCTAGTACTTAATCTAGATAAATGGAGAGAATTTGATACTTCATCAAAGATAATAGAGTATGTTCGCAAACCTCGTAAATTTATACTATTTGGTGATCAGGAGGCTCTAAATGCAATTTTGTGGGATAAATGGCAAGAGCTTGAACCTAAGTGGAATCGACAATTTAAATCTGATGTCGAGGAAGATCGTAAACTTGTTGATTTGCTTACTGAAAGGTATGGAGAAGATGCTTCATTAGAGATTGCAAATAATCCCTACATTATTCATTTTATACAGGATACAAAACCTTGGCAATATTATCGCCATCCCAAGAAAAATCTTTTTTATGAATATCTTGATCTGACTGATTGGGCTGGATGGAGATATAGTATATGGACAGTTCTTTGGCGCAAATTGAGCAAAATATTTAGTAAATACTTTGTAATTAAAGTAAAGACCTAAATATAAATAATCAGATTGATTTGTATTACGAGTCTGAAGATAAAAAACTATTTTTTTATATAGTTAATGATTGATTAGTTTTAGGGTTACCATCAAATTTAGAAGCGAGGCATTGGGTAGTTAGTGGAGATAGTTCAAGCCAACGAAAAAGTTGCAAATACGTTGATCACGCTTCAACTGGTTAGCACTTATTTTTTCGACCAGTCAAGCCTATCGTGTAAAGCTAACTATTAATTTGCCAATTTACAAAAAGTTTACAATTTGTTCAACTGTACTTTTCAGAAGCTTAAATGAAAATTTTGCTTGCTATTCATCATCCACTAGATCCTAATTTAGGCGCTCCAGGAGTAACTTGGAGACTAGGGCAGGAATACGTAAAGCTTGGACATGAGGTGTCATTTTTTTCCTTTGATGATCTGCCTAAATTTCTACCAGACTTAGTAAAGGGGATATTATTTCCCACATTTGTTGCGACTAAAATATCAAAGATTGTAAAACACGAATGTATTGATGTTATTGATGCTTCTACAGGGGATGCTTGGATATGGGCAAAGTTGATCAAGCCTTTCTTAAAAAGAAATACGCCACTATTAGTCACAAGAAGTCATGGTCTAGAGCATACCGTACATCTTCAGTTACTTCAAGATGTAGCCCTAGGCAAAGCAAAACTTAGCTGGAAATATCCCATCTATCATGGTGGATTTCAACTTTGGGAAGTAGCAAATTCTATGAGGTTAGCTGACTTAGTGCTTTGTCTCAATCAGCATGATTTACAATATTCGATCAAAAATTTGGGTGTCTCCGCAGAGCGTGTTCATGTTGTTAATAATGGGATCTCTAGTAATCTCATAGGGCTAACAATGGAGAGCTTATCTGAGAATAGCAAGATTCGGATTGCCCATATTGGCAGTTACATTCCCCGCAAGGGTATTGATTATAGTGTGCCTGCGTTAACGCGGATTTTACTAAAATTCCCCGAAATCGAAATTAGTTTCTTAGGAGCTATGGTTCCACAGGAAAGAGTTTTAGCCGATTTTGAACCTTCACTTCACAACCGCATTTGTGTCATTTCTAAATATCAAAATAGTGATTTGCCCTCTTTGTTAGCGGGACATAGCATTCACTTATTTCCTTCTCTTTCAGAAGGATGGGGGTTGGCAGTAATTGAGGCAATGGCTTGTGGTTTAGCGCCAATCATTTCAAATATTCCTGGTCCAACAGAAATGGTGAGACATGATTATGATGCGCTGGTAATTCCACCTAGAGATACTGAGGCAATTGAAGGAGCAATTACAAAATTAATTGGCGATCGGGCTTATTTAGAAAAATTACGTAACAATGCGTATAAGACTGCTCAAAGCTACTCATATACCAATATTGCTAAACAAAATTTGGATTTGTATACAGAGAGCTTACTCAAGTTACAGGCTAAAGCATTGTAAACTTGTTTTATGTAAAGTCAAGCTGAATTTTCTAAAATAACCAAGTCAAAAAGCATGGATTACACCACTAAGGTTTTGGCGATCGCTGAGTCATCTATGGGGCATAAGACCCACATCATGACAATGCAAAAATATTTTGATTCTTCATCATGCTATATCGATATTTATTGGAATGATCAAGAAAGAGAGATATTTGCCAGAGTTATTAATAGGATACTTAACTTGCGTTTTCCAAATAAATTTGTACAGTCGTATAATTTAGACTTATTTAGATTTCGTGCACAGCTTGGTTATGCATTACTTGCCAAAAGATTGATAGATAGAAAAATTAGTCAAGCTGATTATAATGTTTTGTTCTTCCATACTCAACCATTAGCATTTTTGGCACTAAATTTAATGCTAAAAATGCCATCAGTAATCAGTATTGACATGACTAACAAGCAAGCAGCAGAAGAGTCTACGAATAAACATATATGGACTTATAGTCCTAATAAGTTTTTGGAGAAACAAGTATATCAAAAGTGTTCCAAAATCTTAACTTGGACAGAATGGGCGCGTAGTTCAGTTATTAATGATTACGGTGTTCATCCAGAAAAGGTAAACGTGATTCCCCCAGGAGTTGATACAGCTCGCTTAGTTTTTACAGATAGGAATCATAAGTCAAGGCAAGATTTATATAACATCCTATTTGTTGGTGGAGATTTTAAACGCAAAGGGGGAGAAGATCTCCTTGCTGTCTTTTTAGCGCAATTTGCAGATCAAGCAATATTGCATATAGTTACTAGTCTAGATGCAGTCAGTTGTGATCACCAAAATGTTCGTATATATAATGGTGTAGAAGCTTATAGCTCTTTGTGGTTCGATCTGTATAGACAAGCAGATGCTTTTGTTATGCCAACATATGGAGATGCTTTTGGCATAGTTTTTATTGAAGCAATGGCTTCTGGCTTACCTGTAATTGCATCTAAACTTACTCAAACCACTGAAATTGTTATTGATGGAGAAACAGGGTTTCTTGTTACTCCTGGAGATCGTCAAGAACTAGCTCACAAACTGCAACTATTGATTGATAATCCTGGCTTGGGTAGACAAATGGGGAAAAGAGCAAGGGAAATAGTTGAAGAAAGCTTTGATACTCAAAAGAATTTTCAAAAAATAGAGTTGATATTTGAAGATTTAAGCACAAAATATATCTCTAGAGTATTACCAAAATGAATAGGATTCATCATTGTGCTAACTATTTAGCAACTTCTGGCGGTGGAGTAAAATCCTATGTGGATGGACTTTTGATGGAATTGCCAGAGATGTTCGCACACGACATTATTTCATCTTTAAAGAATCTCGATCAAAGTCAGTATATGTTGTTGCATCTCCATGAGGGAGAGATGGTTTTGGATTTAAAGGATCAATGTCCTACTGTTTATACTGCACATAACCATCATCCCTATTGCCCTAGTGGTTCTAAGTATCTTCCGCATTATGCGGCTGTTTGCGATCGCAAAATGTCTGTTATTGGATGTACATGGGGACATCTGATCGATGGATGTGGAAGTCGGCGACCCACAAAAATTATTTCTAACTTTAAGAGAGCTTACAGTGCGCTGGATGCTCTCTTAAAGTTAAAGACTACAGTAATCGCAAATAGTGATTATGTGAGATCGCAGTTACTTGCCAATGGATTACCAGAATCGCAGGTGATAACTTTACGTTGTGGTATTGCAGCAACTTCCTATAACCATGAGCCATTATCCAGAACCGTCCATGCTCAAAAACGGATTCTTTTTGCAGGCAGAATAGTGCCAGACAAGGGATTAGATTGGTTACTGAAAACGATACCTATACTAGATTCTGACATTCATCTTGACATTGCAGGTGAAGGGTGGGCTATGCCTCAAGTTCGTCAGCTAGCGGAGGATTTACAAATTTGCGATCGCGTTACTTGGCACGGCTGGTGTCAAAAAGAGAAGTTAGAGGAACTTTATCGTCAGAGTTTTGCAGTGATTTTCCCTAGTGTATGGCCCGAACCTGCGGGGCTAGTGACTTTAGAAGCATACGTAAGATTCCGTCCAGTGATTGCTAGTGATGTTGGCGGTATCCCTGAACATGTTCAGGATGGGAAGACAGGGATTTTGGTTGAACCAAATAATATTCAACAGTTAGCTGCTGCAATTGAGGATTTGGCTGATAATTTTGATAAAGCTCGTGCGATCGGTATCGCTGGCAATGCTTTGTTTCACTCAGAGTTTACCCTTGCTATACATGCGCAAAGACTGAAAAAAATTTATGATTCTGCGATCTCCAAATTTCACAAATCATGATCAAAGTCTGCCTTCGGCAGACTTTGATCATGATTTGTGAAACCAATTTTTTTGTGGCACAGCGAAGCCGCGCCACAAAAAAATTGGTTCCTTATTAAGCTTGTTTAGATTCTGAGCCATCAATGATGCGCTGGAATAGGTATCCTGTGCCACGCGCCGTCAAGATTAACTCAGGGTTACTAGGATCTTCTTCGAGCTTTGCACGTAAGCGCGAAATATGAACATCGACTACGCGAGTATCCACATGTCGCTCTGGGGTATATCCCCAAACCTCTTGCAAGATTTCGGCTCTAGAGAAAGCTTCACCCGATCGCCCGACTAATAACTCTAACAAACTAAACTCCATACCCGTCAAGCGAATACGCTCATCGGATTTATAGACTTGTCTCTTGTTGGTATCAATCTTGATCGTATTGATATGAATCACCCCAGAACTGGGGATACCTGATGTGCCATTGCGATCAAAACGTCTCAACACTGAACGAATTCTCGCTTCTAATTCCTTTGGCGAAAAAGGCTTGACAACGTAGTCATCTGCACCTAACTCAAGCCCTGTAATGCGATCGGCAACATCACCTAGCGCTGTCAGCATGATAATCGGAATATCAGATTCTTTGCGAAGCTCTTGACATACCCCATAGCCGTCGAGCTTTGGCATCATTACATCAAGAACCACCAAATCGGGATTCTCTTTATGAAAAACTTCGATCGCTTCTTCGCCATCTGCGGCGGTGACGACCTCGTAACCGATCATCGACAGACGTGTCTCCAGAATTCGACGAATACTTGCTTCGTCGTCTACAACTAGAATTTTTTCCTTATGGTTTTCCAAGCCAGTTTACACTCCACTATGTTGCTAGCTGCAATTCAGCAAAATTTTACAATTTTACATATTTATTCAGTTAAGTTTACAAGAAATCGGTCGTTACAATCCGAAAACAAAACTTAAAGTTTCAGAATAGACTTAATCTGAATTTCCTATGGCCTTTGGGTAGTGCTAAATAGGTAAAGATGGGCGGCGCGAAGCGCCGCCCATCTTTACCATAATAAATCTTTTCCTTTTTAGGAGTACCAGCTTTTGGGTTTTACTAGAGTGCACTGTGCTGTATATTTGGGCGATTGCGATAAAATTATATTAAGTTTCATGAAAATGAGGATTTTTTGATCATGACTGAACCAACTCAATTACCACAGGCTACTGATCCGAAAATGGGATTTAATACTTATGCAGAAAGATTAAATGGTCGAGCTGCGATGGTCGGCTTCATCATCGCCATAGCGATCGAGTTTGTCACTGGCAAAGGTTTGTTGGCGTGGCTAGGTCTAATTGATATAAGCTAATGAAACAAGGGCGCTAAACGCCCTTGTTTCATCTTTAAGGATATGAGTTTTGTCGCTTTCAAGCTGTCGCAGACAACTTGAAAGCTTGTAATAGGAAAGGATTTATATGGGTAGGGATAGGCGGCGCTTCGTGCCGCCTATCCCTACCTGTTTAGCACTACCGAAAGCTGCAACAGTAATTAATCTTTGGTTGTTTTCTAGTTATGACATCTGGCAAAATCGAGAACTCTCTATACTGGACTGCGGCAATTTTTGGATTAGTGCTCGATCAAGCCTCTAAATATTTAGTCGTGCAATATCTCAAGGGATTGAGATCAGTTCCCTTAATTAATGGTATTTTTCATTTTACCTATGCAACCAACACAGGTGCGGCATTTAGTTTGTTTAGTGGTCAGATTGATTGGCTTAAATGGGTATCAATGATTGTAAGTTTGGGGCTAGTAGCCTTTGGTCTTTTTGGTAAAAACTTAAATCGATGGGAACAGGTCGGCTATGGCTGTATTTTAGCGGGAGCCGCAGGTAATGGCATCGATCGCTTTGTGGCTGGTTATGTAGTTGACTTTATAGATATAAGGATTATTCGATTTGCGATTTTCAATATTGCTGATGTCTCCATCAATGTTGGTCTAGCTTGTTTAGCGATCGCGGTTTTATTTGTCTCTAAACCATCAAAGCCCAAAAAACTAGAGTGAGCGCAAAGCAATCACTCTAGTTTTTTTATTATAAAAATTAGTTACTATGAAAGTCAGCCGTAGGCTGACTTTCATAGTAACTAATTTTGGGGTTTAGAGCGTGAAGCGTTATATTTCTAATTAGAAGTTATTAAGAGACTTAGCTGTATGGCAAATTCCCCAAAAATTGTAGTCGTTACCAATGGCAAAGGGGGGGTGGGTAAAACAACAACAGCGATCGCCTTAGCGGGTATCTTGGCGCAGGAAGCTAAAGTATTGGTTGTTGATGCTGATGTACAAGGAAGCTTGTCTTGGTGGGTCGGACGTAGCGAGAAAGGCATGGGCTTTGATATTGCAAAAGAAATCGATCCGACCCATTTAAGAAAATTGCCGAAACTTAGCAGTTACGATCTAGTATTGGTAGATACACCGCCTGCATTACATTCCCATGCACTAGCTACAGTTGTAGCGATCGCTGATTATTTGGTTTTGCCCAGTCCACCTGCTCCGATGGATTTAACTGCTCTCATCGATACTGTCAAAAGTACTGTTCGACCTGCTCAAGTTCCCCATCGAGTTCTGCTAACCCGTGTTGATCCTCGCTGTCTTAATGAAGCACTTGAGGCTCAAAATACTTTGCAAGAAGTCGGAGTCCCTGTTTTTCATGCTTTTGTGAGAGCTTATAAAGCTCATGAACGCGCTGCTCTAGATGGGAAATTAGTTACAGAATGGAAAGGTAAAAATGCTAGAGAAGCAGAAGCAGACTATAGACGTGTGGTTGATGAACTGAGGCGAGATATTTTAAGGTGATATGCATGAGAGTCCGCCTTTGGCTCACTCTCATGATGAAAATGTCTGTTTTATTGAACTAAATAAAAAATAATGTCAACTAAAAAGAAAGTCGGAATTTCAGATTTATTGCGTGATGAAGTCCAGAAAGAAACTGAAACTCCAGTCAAAAACGATTCAACTGAACAAACTATCGAAGTAAAAGCAGAAACTATTGCTGAGCCAGCCAGCAAAGCTTCTAGCCAGCTTGAACTAAATGCCGTAGCAAAATCCCCAAGTTTGGACGATCTCACAAAGACAAAAATTTCTGACCTAGAGCTATCATTCGCTCAATCTCGACAAAGAGAAACTGAACTTTCGCAAACCGTAGCTGATTTGCAAAAGGATTTGAAATTTAGCCATACCAATATCGAGCTTTTACAGAAATCACTGGCTGCGATCGAGAGCCTCAAAAATGAATTAGATCAACAACTCGTGGAAGTCAAACGGGATAATTTGCGCTTAGCCGAAGCGAATATTCAACTTTCGGAGCAGATCAAGACTGTAGAATCAGCTAAAGAATTAGCTCAACCCTCTGTAGTTGAGGCTGCTAGTTCTTCGCAACTGGTGTCGCAAAACCCACAAAACAATAGAGCAACTCCTCGCAAACAGCCTGTTGAACAGCCCTATCCCCATCGCGATCGCAATCCCTATGCACGCCCAACAGGATCTAACGAACAGTTACAGCGCATAAACAATAAAAATATTGGTTGGATGGACTAAACCTCAAAAGGTAAAGGCAACGCAAAACTTTGCCTTTACCTTTTGTCCCTAAAACCCATTCATAGAGTTGCGGCGCAAAGCGCCGCAACTCTATGAATGGGTTTTAGGTTGTGATAGCTATGATTGTCACAAAATAAATAAAATGTAACATTATGCCCAAATTTAAATCATATGCGCTAAACTATTGACCGTAAGGTAAAAGTATTTATCGGTTGTAGTAATTGTTTTCTGTACTGGCAGTTTTTTTCTGTTTCATCGTGACAAGCTTCTCTCCGACATCTCTATCTCTACATACTCATTGAATTCTTGGAGAAAGCATAATGTCTATTTACGTTGGTAACTTGTCCTATGAAGTTACTCAAGACCATTTAAAGCCAGTTTTTGAAGACTACGGCAAGGTCACACGTGTCCATTTCCCTACCGATCGCGAAACTGGTCGCGCTCGCGGCTTTGCATTCGTTGAAATGAGTGCAGACGCTGAAGAAGATGCCGCCATCACAGCACTAGACGGTGCTGAATGGATGGGTCGTGTTCTTAAGGTTAACAAGGCTAAGCCTCGCGAAAACAATGACTCGTTTGGCGGCGGCAACAGAGGCGGCGGCGGCGGCGGCGGTGGTCGTGGTGGCTATAACAAGTCTGGCGGCGGCGGTGGTGGTCGTTACTAAATAATTATTGAGAACGCTGAGCGTTCTCAATAATTATTAGCGACTAATTGCAAGCAAAATAGAGGAGAAAACTTAGTTTTCTCCTCTATTTTGTTATGCTATGCAAAAGTATGCAGGCTTAATGCAGGTTTGGCATGGATTTATTGCAGCCATTGGGAATTGTTGTTCAGGGTTCTTTAAGCGACGGTTTAGAAGTTCGACTAAATGGCGAGATTTCCGTCGAAGATATGCGCGTCGGTAAGTTTTTAGTGGTGCATGGTCGGCATACGCGCTTTTTTTGTATCCTCACTGATGTCACTCTAGGTACGGCTAGTCCCCGTATTCTCATGAATCCGCCTGATCCTGAGAATACTTTTTTAACCGAAATCTTGGCGGGTACAGGGACTTTTGGCACGATCAATTTAACGCCAATGTTGATGTTTGTTCCTGCAAATCCTTTTGATCTAATCACTCAACGAGCCGCTAGTCAGAATAGCGATCGCGTTAAGAAAACAAAGCGTAAGAAATCGCCAGCTTATGAAGCTGTCGAAGAAATAAGTGATTTCCAACTCTTGCCAGTGAAGACGATCCCCAGCCATTTCTCGCAGATGTTTGATGCAACTGAGCGAGATTTTCGGATTGTGTTTGGTTGGGAAGATGATCCCCATAAACGAAACTTTGCGATCGGGCAGCCAATTGATATGCCTGTGCCAATTTGCCTTGACCTCGATCGCTTTGTGGAGCGCAGTAACGGCATATTTGGCAAATCAGGAACAGGAAAATCTTTTTTGACGCGCCTATTACTATCAGGAATAATCCGTAAGCAAGCGGCTGTGAATCTGATTTTTGACATGCATTCAGAATATGGGTGGGAAGCTGCGACTGAAGGCAAAAGATTTAGTACCGTTAAAGGCTTACGGCAGTTATTTCCTGCACAGGTGCAGATTTATACTCTCGATCCAGACTCAACGAAGCGGCGAGGAGTGCGCGATGCGCAGGAGCTTTACATCAGCTATGACCAAATCGATGTCGAAGATTTGATGCTAATTCGGGAAGAACTAAATCTCTCGGAAGCTAGTTTGGAAAATGCGATTATCCTGCGGAATGAATTTGGAAAGAGTTGGATTTCGCGATTACTGGCTATGACCAATTCGGAAATTCAAGAATTTTGCGAACAGAAAATGGGGAGTAAATCCTCGATTATGGCGCTCCAGCGTAAACTCACGCGCCTTGATGATCTCAAGTATTTACGCCCAACCTGTCCCGAAAACTACATCAAGCGCATTCTCGATTTGATCGCAGCAGGGAAACATATCGTCATTGAGTTTGGTTCGCAGTCAAATTTACTTTCCTATATGTTGGCGACAAATATTATTACGCGGCGGATTCATCATTCCTATGTACAACAAGCTGAGCGATTTTTGCAGACTAAAAATATTTGCGATCGCCCACAGCAGTTAACGATCACGATCGAAGAAGCCCATCGTTTTCTTGCTCCAAATACGGCTAGACAGACTATCTTTGGGACGATCGCCCGCGAGATGCGGAAATATTTTGTGACTTTGCTAATCGTCGATCAACGCCCGTCAGGAATTGATAACGAGGTAATGTCGCAAATTGGCACGAGAATTACGGCTTTGCTCAATGATGAGAAAGATATCGACGCAATTTTTACAGGTGTAGCTGGCAGTGGTAATTTGCGAACGATTTTGTCAAAACTAGATTCTAAGCAGCAAGCTCTAGTTCTGGGTCATGCCGTGCCTATGCCTGTGGTGGTAAAAACTCGACCCTATGACGAAACTTTTTATCGCGAGATCGGCGAAGTGCCTTGGGAAGAAATCTCTACACCAGAAGTTTTGCGGGTTGCTGAAGCGGCTAAAGCAGATTTAGGATTTTAAGTAATAGCATCTTGGAATCCTTCGAGAACAGATTTAGAAACTCGTTTCGGTTGGATAATTTCCATCTCGGCAAGTAAAACTTTAGCAAATCCTGCATCATGCTTAAGTTTGTGGCAGTGCGTATCCATCCAAGCTTTTTGGCTCTCGACGCTACGGGGATGAATTGCTTTAGCGAATTTGTCTAAATATTGCGTTGCATGGTAAAAGTCCAATATCTGCGTTGCGGTTACGCTATTGAGAAATGTCCAGTTTTCTGGAGCACCATCCGCTAAACCTTGATAATGAGCATTTGGATATAATCGCTTGCTCTGCTCAACTTCTCGTCTTAGTCTTGCGAGAAATATTTCTCGTCCATATTCTGGGGACGCAGCTATATAAGTCGTATGCTGCCGTTCTCCTTCGCGATCATACAAGCTGATCGTCCCCACCATTGCTTGCCGAAATCCTTCACCACACATCAACATACAAGTACCATCTAATCCGATGCTCACTGTCGGAATTTCGACCTCTAGTCTTGGGGTTTGATAAGTCCAGTCTTCCTCTTTGATGCTCGCGATGTTACCAACTGCTTCGGCAAGTATTTGCACAAACGCGCGATTTACTTCCCGTCCATGATTTTCTCGTAAGTCTTCGAGTAATCTTACGCTACTCATTTCCGCATATTTGTGACTTATCTGCTTAGCAAATCTTGGGGTCGAGGTGATGATGATCCTTGAATCTACTTCTAATGGGCAGTATGTTTCTCCTCCTGTACTGGTTTGATAAATATGGCGATTAATTTCTATGCTGCCATAGGGCGTTTGATAGGTCTTGGGCTGTTGTCCTTTACTTGTCCATCTTTTGCCGCTTTTCTCAATGGCTAATCCTT
>NZ_BBJB01000018.1 GCF_016584665.1 Pseudanabaena sp. lw0831 | reverse complement strand
AAGAGAGTTGCGGCGCAAAGCGCCGCAACTCTCTTTTGGGTTTTATCTCTTAGCTATCTTGGCTATAGCTGTATCTTCGTAAATTAAAACCCAATACCAATGAGGGTTACAAATTCTCAAAATGGCTTTGTCATTTTGAGAATTTGTAAGTCTGGGTCGTAATTGTGACGAAATTGTTACAATAGAGAAAATTTATTTATAAATATTTATGGTTCAGGCTGCATCGACTAATTTTTCGCGAGAAGATTGGCAAAAGGGATATGAGTCACTGCGTACTGAGCAGGCTTATCGGATCGATGAGATCGAGGGACAGATTCCTCTAGAGCTAGAAGGTACTTTATTTCGGAATGGTCCTGGACAGCTCGATATTAACGGGCAGAAATATGGACACCCCTTTGATGGAGATGGCATGATCTGTGCGATCGCCTTTAAAGATGGCAAGGCGCATTTTGCAAATCAATTTGTAAAAACACCTGAGTTTATTGCTGAGCAGAAAGCAGGCAAAATTTTATATCGGGGCGTATTTGGTACGCAGAAAGCTGGCGGCTGGCTGAGCAATATATTTGATTTAAAAAATAAGAATGTGGCAAACACCAATGTGGTGTATCAGGGCGGTAAGTTGTTGGCTCTATGGGAGGCGGCGCTCCCTTATTCACTTAATCCTAAAAATCTAGATACATTGGGTTTAGAAAATTTTGATGGCAAATTAGGGGCGGGGCAGGTCTTTACAGCGCATCCGAGAAAGGACGATCACACTGGTGATTTGTGGGGTTTTGGGGTGCAACCAGGTCCGATGTCTACGATTTCGATTTATCAAGTAAATGATCAAGGTGAGTTGAGTACAGAATCTCAGGTCAAAGTTTCGGGATTTTGTTTCTTACATGACTTTGCCTATACGCCCAACCATCGGATTTTTATGCAAAATCCTGTGTCTTTTAAACCTTTGCCATTTATGTTGGGGTTAGCTACGGCAGGTGAATGTATTGAACTAAAGCCAAATGCTCCCAGTCAGTTTTTGCTGATCGATCGCCAAGGCAATCTGCAAACCATTGAAACCGATCCTTGTTTTGTATTTCATCACTGTAATGCCTACGAACAAGGCGATGAGATTATTTTGGATTCGGTTTGCTATCCTGACTATCCCAAGTTAGAAGCAAATACGGATTTTCGGAATATTGATTTTGACAAGGTAATTGCGGGGCAGTTATATCGCTTTACGATTAATCCCAAACTTGGCACAGTAAAGCGCGAAATGATATTAGAGCGATCTTGCGAATTTCCTGTGGTGCATCCCCGCTGTGTGGGGCAAAAACATCGTTACGCCTATATTGGCGCGATCGCTAAAGAATCGGGCAACGCACCTTTACAAGCGATCGCCAAAGTCGATATGGAAACGGGTAAGCAAGAATTCCATAGTTTTGCGCCACGCGGTTTTATTAGTGAGCCGATTTTTGTACCACGCGATCTCAATGCCGATAGTGCTGAAGACGATGGCTGGATTCTGACTTTAATTTTTGATGCAGAACATAATCGCTCAGATTTGGTCGTACTAGATGCTCAAAACATTTCTGGTAAAGCCTTAGCCACATTACATTTAAAACATCATGTACCTTATGGATTACATGGGAGCTTTACGACTGAAGTTTTTTAAGCAAAAGGGGCGCAAAGCGCCCCTTTTGCTTAAAAAAGATCTAAGGGAAAATGTCCGTGAGTACCGCTATAGCCATCCGCAAAGTCTGTATGCAGAGATAGCAATACGCCCCGATAAGTACCTTTGTAGTTATCAGAATGGTATCGACGACTGCGGGGATTGTATTTGAGATATATGCCATCTCCGATCGCAGGTAAGTCTGCGTCGGGTAACTCGTAGCGAAAATGAGCAGCATAATTTTGCAGAGCTTGCAAAGCTTCGGTGGTGGTATCGGCACAGATCCCAAAAATGTGATAATCGGCTTGTTTCGTTAAGTAATCTAGGGCTTCGCAGATTTGCGATCGCCGTTCTAAAGTTGCCGATTCTCGATCTAAGTCGCTTAGTTCCCAGAGAATTCGTTCAGCATCGGCGATGGTTAGATTATTGCTCATGGGTTTCGCTCATAGGTTTCTAAGGTAAGGAGGAGCTAAATTATATTATGAACATTAACGAAGAAATTGCTCGCTTGCGCGATCTATTGCCTGCCTCTTGGCGGATAGCAACATCAATCAAATCTAAGCCTGAGCAACCTGAGCCAGTCTCAAGTTTACAAATTTTACCTTGGCAGAAAGGGACTCAAGTAAATATCAATTTTCGGCTATGGCGACAGTTACCTGAAGCTCAGAGAGATATGTTGTTATTGCATGAGGTAAGCTGGCGACAACAGACTAAATGGCTACAAACAGGAGCGTATCAGGGTATTGCTGCGGCAGCTTTTGTAGGAGGAGTTGTCGAAGCCGTACAAGGCGATGTCACGGGCATCGCGATCGCCATATTATTAGGAACTATCGGCATCAATCAGATTTTACGGAGAAACAAAAGCTCACAAATACAAATACAAGCTGATAGCGAAGCGCTGGAAGTTGCTCAAAAACGTGGTTATAGTGAAGTCGAGGCAGCTAGAGCACTCCTTGAAGCTATTCCTGCGGCGGCAAAGTTAATGGGGCGAAATACACCTGAGTTCACAGAATTAATCCGTTGCCAAAATTTACGGGTGATCGCTGGCTTATCAAAAACCACGATCCCAGAAACAGGGCTTAATGATTTCTAAGTTCTAAAGATATCTAGCAACAATCAAAAGCCAAAAAATAAAGGTGGCGCTTTGCGTCACCTTTATTTTTTGGCTTTATATAGTAATTAGAGTATCGTTTACATTACTGAAAAACAAAATCAGATTCATATTTAGAATTGTTGATTTTATGCTAGTATTTATACCTTTATAAGATTAAAATACGCTGTAATCAGCTCATCTAAAAATACTCAAAATGGAATATTTCCTATGAGCAGTTGTAGAAATGCACTAGAAGAATTAGTAATCGAAGAAGCAGAGGCACAATACAAACGCTTAGGTGCTGATGTAAAAAAGCGCGTCGATCTTAGTGAAGTAATCGCTTATACACTCAATCGCTTACCGCCAATGTATGCAACTACTCAGCGCGGATGGGTACAGCAACGTAAGAGAGCAGAGCAAGAATTAGGATCAGCGATCGCTAAAACTGTACGCAATGGTTTTTTGAGTACACAGAGCGATGTCTTGAGACAGAGCGATCCAATACCTGACCATGAGCTGATCAGTCAGGCGAGATCGCTTTTTAAGTTACGTAAATTATTTAGCAAGGATTATCTCAAGTGGAAAGATGTTCCTGAGATTGTTCAAGATGCCTTAAATTCAGGATACTATCAAAGCCTTTCTAATGGCACATATGTCAGCTTAGATCGACGAAATTCTCTTTTAGCTCGCAGCTATGCAGTGCGGCGAAAAACAACGACAACTTTGTCGAACTCATCTAAGACAACTAAAACTGAGAAAGATATCTCAGCCGAGCTTAAAGACTTTGAGTCTTACATGTCGGGAACTATCTATCGATATAGCAATATTCTTGAAAGTCTTGTGAATGCGATCGTTGAGCGCCGCGCCCAACGCCTAGATGAAAATGTTCAGCAGAAGGTTAATATCGATGATGTGGCAGCATATGTCCTTAATCGCTTGCCACCGATGTATGCCACCAGTCGTCGCGGATTACAAAATTTGCGACAAAGAGTCAAGTCTGAGATGACAAGTCAAATTATTAGTATTGTCAAGGAAGCTTTGACTAAAGTAGTTCAAGCACCTGAAAGATCTTTATCCCCTTTACCTTTTGAGAAATTTAATATTGAGCTAGAAGATTCTTTAGTGCAATTACGAGAATTACTCAACAGGGATGATATTACATGGCGCAATATTGCTGAAGTTGTCGAAGAATGCTTAAGAGCACCTAAGTCTGATTATCCAACTTGGCGAGCAAAGCACGATGTCTGAATGGGTTTAGCAAAAGGGAGCGCAGTGCGCTCCCTTTTGCTGTAATTATTGCTTTAAGCATTGTGACGATTGCTATAGTAGCAATAGTAAATTTATTCACAACTGAATCAACCTAACTAATATGCTTAGCCCTATTTTGCAAACTAAGATCGAGAGTCAGATTAATGATAATAAAATCATGCTCTACATCAAAGGAACTCCTCAACAGCCTCAATGTGGATTTTCAGCAGCAGTTGTGCAAACTTTTAATGCATTAGGACATCCTTACGAAACTGCAAATATCCTTGAAGATGGCGACTTACGCATGGGAATGAAGGAGTTTTCTAGTTGGCCGACTTTTCCGCAAGTGTATGTTGGTGGTGAGTTTGTTGGCGGCTGCGACATTGTCATGGAGCTAAGCCAACGCGGTGAACTTGCTACTATTGTTCAAGAAGCGATCGCTAAGTAAATATAAAAAGGAGGCGCTTTGCGCCTCCTTTTTATAAAACATTTGATAATGCTTTTTTGGTTCTTTTCCAAGCCCAAGAGCCAAGCCCAAATACAATCAAGCTAAAAACAATTAACACTATTTGAAAGCCAATTTGCTGCTTGCCACCATTTTGTTTGCCAAATACATTCGTTAAAAAATCTAAAGATACGGCAATCACGGCTAAAGGCAAACTCGCAGCTATGTTTTCTCCATTATTCAGTAGCCCAAACACTTTGCCTCGCATATTTTCAGGCGTATGTTCTTGAATTACAGTCCGCATGGGTATAACGATTAAAGCGCCATTCACACCAATAAAACTACCAATCAGCCAAGCAACCCATTGATTGGAGACAAATGCATACATCAGCAAACCGATCGCCATACCAATAAAGCCGATAAATGGTAGTGGTCGATGAGCAAACTTTTTGCCATATTTACCTAAGATAAAAGCTCCAATCGCTAATCCTAAGCCAACCGAGGCAACAAAAGAGCCAAATTCTTCACGATTACCTGTAACCACTTCAGCAAGATTAAGTGATAATTTTTGCATTGCACCAAGAACTGCATATAGCAAAATCATCTGTAACATTGCTCCACCGATCAAATGATTGTGGCGCACATATTGAAAAGCTTCTCTTAAATCAGTCCATATTCCTGAGCCTACTTTTTTAGGATGGATAATCTCGTCCTTGGGTAAAGCAAATAAAAATAAGCCAGAGATTATATACAAGCTTCCTAGCAAAACTTCACGACTATAAGATGTGGCTTCAGGGAAAAGATGCAGCGTAAATGCTAATAATGGTGCGCCGATCGCAAATCCGACAATCAATGATCCCACTTCTGTAATGGTGAACAGAGCATTGGCAGCTAGAAGATCTTGCTTGGGAACGATTAAGGGGATGGCTGACTGCTCGGCGGGTGCAAAAAAATTGGTGAGGGTAGAAATAAGAAAGGTAAACAGTAGTAAGACAGCTAATGAGCGAGGTGCAAACGGAATCGCAAAGATGCAAGCTCCCCTCAAAAAGTTACATAAGATTAAGACTTCGCGTTTTGGATGCCAATCCACAAAAATACCTGCGATCGAACCCAAAAACACCGCAGGCAAGGTCATAGCAATCATGATTGATGATTCTCGCGTATTCACATCACTCCCGCCATCAGCGACAGCAAGGGCAATCAGCAAAATCAGGACAACTTTATCAACTAGCTGAGCCAATATTTGAGCAAGCCACAATGCCAAAAATTGACGATTACGCAAAACTGCTAAATAGCCAGCGGGAGAGTTTAAATCGGGTTCAGACATCAGTAAAAATAGCTAGCTAAAGTGGCGTTTCTTAAAAATATTGTAGAGACTATCGATAACAAAAAAAGGAATCGCTTCGCGATTCCTTTTTTTTATACTGGCGATCGCCGCCGTGATGCTTCTATTTTTTCTTGTTGCTTAGTTTTGAGATCATTGCGATCGCCAGTTCCCCTAGGAAATTGAATTACATCCGCAGCCGACATTTCACGCGCCGACCGAATCAGCAAACCTGCAATAAATAGACAGGATATCGTCGAGCTACCACCATAACTTAAAAAAGGAAAAGGCAGCCCCGTTGTTGGCAACACACCCGTTGCCACACCGACATTCAAAAGTGCTTGTACCACAATTAATGACGTAGACCCAAGGGCAATTAAGCGAACCACGGGATCTTTACATCTGTATGTCACCGACAGCCCAATCGTGCCATAAATCATCACTAGTATTAGCAAACAAATGCCACCAAACAAGCCAAATTCTTCAGCAAAAACCGCGAAAATAAAGTCAGTATATTGAATTGGCAAAAATAGCTTTTGCTGGGACAAGCCAAAACCAGTCCCCCATAGACCACCAGAGCCGATCGCCATTAAGCTTTGTACCAATTGATAGCCATCGCCCGCTTGATCTTGCCAAGGATCGAGAAATGACATAATCCGCCGTCGTTGATATTCACGAAAAGTAACACTTGCAACTGCTACACATGTCCCTAAAGCCGCAGTCCCAAAAAGTTGTAGGCTTGGTAATCCTGCCCCTAATGCAATCAACCATAGCGTAATCCCACAAAGCGCCGTCACACTCAAACTAGGCTGCATCAAAATGCCGCCTAGTACTAACAAAAATACTAACAGCCATCCAATTCGTGCCTTCCAAGGCGTGCGATGCCAGTTACCAAAAAGTTGCGCTGCTTGCAAAATCAGAAAAGGCTTAATTAGCTCCGATGGCTGCAATAAAAATGAACTCGATCCCACCGATAGCCATCTTGTCGCGGCATTGCGAGTTGTCCCTAACCCCGGAATATGAGTTGCATAGAGCATCGCCAGAATAATGAACAAAAAGATTGGGCTGATTTTGAGCATGAACTTTAATGGCAAATGCACGATCGCATTAAAGAGCAATAAACCAATCACCGCCCACGCTAATTGATATTTGAAATATAGCGTGCCATCTTTAAAGGCAACGTCGGCAACGGGATAGGATGCAGAAAAAAGAACTGCGAGTCCTGCAAATAACCACAAAAAAGTCAGCCATCGCAAGAGACGAGCTTCTGTTGCCCATTTATCGACGGTACGATCAAAAAATGGGAATACCTGAAAAATCTGAAGGAGTTTCACGGTTGCAGGGGACTGAGGGTTTAAGTGCAGAACATTAGAGGTTTTGTGCTGTTATTTTAACCATGATTTTTCGCGATCGCTTAAAACAAAAAATTATTTATTGGGAGTCTGATGTAAACCCATCATAAAGTACATTAAAACTCGCTTGAGTAGAGAGATTTGCAACAACAGTAATCCTAAACGCCTTATTACTTTGAAGACCCAATTGTGGTTAGAAAAAAGGCGATTAGAGATATCAGTTAGCCAAATTACGCCTAAGTTATCCCATTTGCGTTTTGATTGATAGCGTTTTAAAACTGCGATCGCACCCAAGTCTTCTTGGTTTTGATGAGCCGCTTTCAACACATTAGCTAAGGCATTAACATCACGAATACCAAGATTCATACCCTGCCCTGCGATCGGGTGGGTGGTATGAGCAGCGTCACCGATTAGGGCTAATCGCGGTTGAATATAAGTTTGGCTATGCATCCATCGAGGAACATAGTTAATCCTAGTTCGCGACTCAACTGTGATGTTTCCCAGCTTTTGGATGAGAGGTTCACCAAAACGTTTTGCTAGCTCTTGTAAAAATGTTGGTTCATCTAGAGCTAGCAAAATCGGGGTTTCTTCTTTGGTCGCTGTCCAGACGATACAAGCACGATCGCTCCCTAATGGCAAAATCGCAAAGGGACCACTAGGTTGAAAACGCTCATAGGCAAAATTTTGATGGGAATTTTCAGACTTAACCGTAGTGACAATACAGGTTTGCTCGTACAGACGCTCCGAGATCTCAATCTTTGCCATTTGACGCACTTGCGATCGCCCACCATCCGCACCAACTAATAATTTCGTTTCCAAATATTGTTCGCCGATTTCCGAGCTGATTTTTACGCGCATCAGATCGCGATCGCTGACATGCTCGATATCTAAAATTTTGGCAGGACAAATTAATTCTAAATTTTGACATTCCCGTGCAAATTCCCAGAGCGAAGCCAAAGTCACAGCATTTTCGACAATATAGCCTAGTGCTTCTTGCCCCATATCCTCACATCGCAACTGCACTTGATAGGGTAAATCCCCCTCTGAGACCTGAATCATATGCATCGGGGTTACCCCCCTGCGCTGCATAAGACCCCATACCCCAATATTTTGCCAAATCTGACTTGATCCTAAGGCGATCGCACTAGCGCGACCATCAGCCGTAAATTCTCCACGCAAGAAATTACCATTGCCTTCAATAATTCCCACCTTGAGATTGCGGTTTGCCGAGCAATTCTTGTCGCCTAACGCACAGGCTAAACTCGCGCCCACCATTCCCGCACCGACAATCAGCACATCAAACATTAATTAAGTTACTTTTTAAATTATTTTTTATGGTTCAATTTTCTATTATCAATATTTTGTAAAGAAATATTGATAAATCACAGATATTTTTAACTATACCTAGCGTCAGTCAGGCTAGGGCAAAATCAAAACCCAGTCATAGAGTTGTGACGCAAAGCGCCGCAACTCTATGACTGGGTTTTATGTCTTCATTAAATTGACAATAGCTATCCTTATCACATGTGGGCAAACACAAAGAGATTACCGCAACTAAAAACTGCGATCAAAAAAGACTACAAGAAACTAATAACAATTCTCGAAAGTTGTAGTCACACTTTCGAGAATTAAAAATCAAACCCAGTAAGGATTTTGGATTCTCAAAATGGCAATGCCATTTTGAGAAGAGGTACTTACCTAAAAAGGTTACAACTAACAAACAGTTAGGCTGGTATGGTATAGAAAAGAATAGAGATTTTATGCTTGCTTCCTGCCTAAGATCCCAAATTCTGTAGCTACAACAGTTGTTAATTGCTATTTGAGCAACAGAAGAGTGCGTCTTAAGGTGGGAAAATTTTGGATTAGAAAGAAAATTTTGGAGAAAGTTGGATGAGTTCCCCAGCAGCACTGTCAGCGTCATTAGTACAGATAGTTAATTTAGAGAGCGATCTGCGTGCCGCCAATTCCCGTCTACGATTTCGTCTCAAGCTCGTGGAGGATTTATGGGAATCAGTCCTACTAAGAGAAAGCGGTCAAGAATTAGTCGATTTATTGCGACAGCTACGGGCCATGTGTTCGCCAGAAGGTCAAGCACCTGAATATCCTGCCCAAGAAGTTTTAAAATTGGTCGAAAGCCTTGATTTACAACAAGCAACTACGGCAGCTCGGGCCTTTGCTTTGTTTTTTCAACTAATTAATATTGTTGAACAAGATCATGAGCAAGAGCAAACTAACATCCATCGGATCAGCCCGATCAATAGCGAAGCCGAATACCCTGTAGGTACATTTCGTTGGCTCTTCCCAGAACTCAAAAAGCTAAATGTGCCTCCTCGCCAAATCCAAAAAGTCCTTGACAATCTTGATATCAGTCTAGTATTTACTGCTCATCCTACCGAAATTGTGCGGCATACAATTCGTGAGAAACAACGCACGATCGCGAAGATGCTCAAGGAACTAGATCGTCTCATCGGAATTAAAGGTGATGAAATCGCACCACAGGCAATCGTCTTAAACTGGGAAGCCGCAGCACTGCAAGAGCAAATAGCCGAAGAAATTCGACTCTGGTGGCGCACTGATGAGTTAAATCAAATCAAACCCACGGTTTTAGACGAAGCTGACTATACATTGCATTATTTTGAAGAAGTCTTATTTGAGGCGATCCCCGTGCTTTACGATCGCATTGCTTCGGCGATTTCGGTAACTTTTCCCAAGCTAAGATTGCCTCGTTACAACTTCTGTAACTTTGGCTCATGGGTGGGTAGCGATCGCGACGGCAACCCCTATGTCACACCCGAAGTAACATGGCAAACCGCCTGCTACCAGAGAAATCTCGTCCTTAACAAATACATTAAGTCTGTTGAGCGCCTTAGTCGTCTGCTGTCGCTATCGCAAAGTCTCAGTGATGTTTCCCAAGAATTGCTTGGTTCCCTTGGGGACGATCAAATTTATTTACCCGAAATCTACGAAAAATATTCACTCAGATTTCGCCAAGAACCTTATCGCCTCAAGCTAGCTTATGTGCGTGAGCGCCTCGTCCGTACACGCGATCGCAACCAACAATTGCGCCATAGCGGTTGGCAAGCTTCAGAAATGGAGCTGTCTACCAAAGGTCAAGAACATCATCTCTACAACCATGTTTCAGAATTTTTGGCGGAGTTAAAACTAGTTCAAGCAAGTTTAGTCGAAACAAAACTCAATCCCAAGCCACTCGAAAACCTGATTCGTCAAGTTGATGTCTATGGATTTCATCTTGCCCACCTCGATATTCGTCAAGAGAGTACCCAACATAGCAACACGATCTCGGAAATTGCCGAAGCACTCCAGCTTCTAGACAAGCCCTATGACGACCTCACTGAAATCGAAAAGGTGACATGGTTAACCCAAGAGCTAAAAACTCGTCGCCCGATGATTCCCGCCAAGCTGAACTTTAGCGCCAAAACCAACGAAATTATTGAGACATTTCGGATGGTTGCCAAAGTTCAACAAGAATTTTCAGTCGCCATTTGCAATAACTACGTGATCAGCATGAACCGTAGTGTCAGTGATATTCTCGAAGTAATGTTACTGGCTAAAGAGGCAGGGCTTTACAATCCTGCAACGGGTATGGGTTCGCTCAGCATTGCCCCTTTGTTTGAGACAGTCGAGGATTTACGTAGCGCACCGCCAATTATGACCGAGTTATTTGAGCTGCCTCTTTATCGTGCTTATCTCGAATGCCACGAACATCTGCAAGAGGTGATGCTTGGTTACTCAGACAGCAACAAAGATTCGGGATTTTTAAGCAGCAATTGGGAGATATATAAAGCGCAACGTGCGCTCCAAGAAGTTTGTCAAAAATATAAAGTCGATCTCCGCATGTTTCACGGGCGCGGCGGCTCGGTCGGACGTGGAGGTGGACCAACCTATGAAGCGATCTTGGCTCAACCAGGACGCAGCATCGAAGGACGGATCAAGATCACCGAGCAAGGTGAAGTACTTGCCTCAAAATATTCTTTGCCCGAAATCGCCCTTTACAATCTGGAGACGATCGCGGCGGCGGTCATCCAAGCAGCTTTGTTACCTAGCAGTACCGACACTCTCGACTGTTGGCTGGATACAATGGAAGAAATTTCGGTGCGATCGCGCCAAGTATATCGACACCTCATATACGAGCAACCAAATTTGGTCGAGTTTTTTCATCAAGTCACCCCGATCGAAGAAATCAGCCAGTTACAAATTAGCTCTCGCCCCGCAAGGCGGGCGGGAAAGAGAGACCTAGGTAGTTTAAGGGCGATTCCATGGGTATTCAGTTGGACACAGAGCCGATTTTTATTACCATCTTGGTATGGCATTGGGGCAGCCCTTGAGGAGTTTCTCCAACAAAATCCTGACGGACATTTATCGCTGTTGCAATATTTTTATAGCAAATGGCCATTCTTTAAAACCGCAATCTCGCGAGTCGAGATGACGCTTGCTAAAACCGATTTGCAGATCGCGCATCATTATATGCGGGAGCTTACCAAAGAAGGCTACGAAGAAGCTTTTATAGAGATATTCGCTGAAATATATGAAGAATATCAACGCACTCGGAAGGTAATCCAAGCAATTACTGGACAAAAGCAAATCCTTGATAGCGATCGCGATCTGCAAAGGTCTGTACAGTTGCGTAATGGCTCGATCGTCCCGCTTGGTTTTATCCAAGCATCTTTGCTCAAGCGCTTACGCCAACATCGTTCTGATACTATCGATCTGCGATCGCGATACTCCAAGAACGAGCTATTGCGCGGTGCGCTACTCACCATCAACGGCATCGCCGCAGGTATGAGAAATACAGGTTGATCGCTCTTTTAAAGTTTTTAAAAGCCTTGCAAAACAAGGCTTTTAAAAACCATTTGGTTTTAGCCAACGCGCAAAGCGCGATGTATCCATGTTACGATTTTGGACAAACTGAGCGCGTTTACTAAGCTGTGAGGAATATGAGCCCCAATCGTAATTTCCACGATCCCATCAGGGTTGGTGTTATAGGTATCGGTAATATGGGGCAGCATCATGCAAGGGTGCTCAGCTTGCTCAAGGATGCAGAACTAATTGGCGTTTCTGACGTAAGCATAGAACGTGGACGTGATACTGCTAGCAAACATCGTGTACTCTTTTTTGAGGATTACCACGACCTTTTGCCACTGGTCGATGCAGTTTGTATCGCAGTGCCCACAAGGTTACATTATGATGTCGGCACAACTTGCCTCAAATCGGGAGTTCATGTCCTCATCGAAAAGCCGATCGCTGCCACAATTGAAGAAGCTGAATCCCTAGTTAAAACTGCCTCTGACCACAATCGAATTCTCCAAGTTGGACATATCGAACGGTTTAATCCTGCATTCCAAGAACTGAGCAAAGTTTTAAAGCATGAGACGATTTTGGCGATCGAAGCCGATCGCATGAGTCCTTATTCACAAAGGGCTAATGATGTATCGGTCGTATTTGATCTGATGATTCACGACATCGATATAATCCTTGAGTTAGTTGCTTCGCCAATCGTGCGTGTTTCAGCTCATGGCAATCGTGTTTCCCCTGAGTCTGAGTACCTTGACTATGTGACTGCAACAATTGGTTTTGAAAATGGTGTAATTGCCACTCTTACATCTAGCAAGGTTACGCATCGCAAGAAACGTAAAATTACGGCTCATTGCACAAATTCACTAACTGAGTCTGATTTCCTCAATAACGAAATTTTGATTTATCGCCAAACTACGGCTAACTGGACAACTGATTATGGTCAAGTCCTCTATCGTCAAGATGGCTTTATCGAAAAAGTGCACACCAGCAATATCGAGCCGCTTCATGCTGAGCTAGAGCATTTTGTGAATTGTGTTCGTGATACACAACAGCCATCGGTCGGCGGCGATCAGGCTCTAAAGACCTTGCGTCTGGCTAGTCTGATCGAACAAACAGCTCTTGATGGTCAAGTTTGGCGTAGTTGTGATTTGCAACTACGTGAAATTGCGATCGCAGGAAGTTATTAAAAACCAAAAGATGTGAGTCGGTGCGAAGCACCGACTCACAACAAAGAAGAGAGGTGACGCTAAGCGTCACCTCTCTTCTTTGTTGTGAAGTTGCTTTAATATGGGTCACCCATTAGCATGATTATCTAGAGATAGAACTTCTTTTAGGAAGCCAGAATTCATACACGGAAAGGATTTAAGCAACTTTTGGGGTAAAAGGAACTATGGGAACAATGCTAATTCTCTCCAGTCAAAAGAGTCATCTCACACAGCAAAACAATGCAGGAACTCAAGCTCATGAAATCTCTTACAAAAATCTCTTTAGGTATTGCGATCGTTACTTCTGTTCTTACCTCTTTTAGTGCGATCGCCTCAGCCGAAGAAGTAACACTACCTGGTAGCTATGTGGGTGCTGGAATCTCGCTCCAAAGCTTTGCCACAAATCCTTCTGTAATTGGAGCAAACTTAGCAGGTCGCTATAAGTTTGATGGAGTACCAATTTCTGCTAGAAGTTCTGTTCTCTTTGGAAATGGCGGTACTTCAGTTGTTCCTACTGTTTCCTATGATTTACCCGTAGGCGATCGCGCTAATGTTTATCTTGGGGCTGGTGCATCGTTTAAAGTTGGCGGGAATAGCAGCTTAACAGGCGATCAAACTGCTTTCGCTTTGCAACCTGGGGTAGAAGTTAGCATTAACAAGCGCGTTCTACTTTACAGCAATGCTGTAATTCCATTTAATGGTCAGAGTAATGGCTCGGCAGGCACTTCGCTCCAAGCAGGTGTAGGCGTTCAATTCTAACAAACCAAAAAAATAGAGGCGGCGCAAAGCGCCGCCTCTATTTTTTTGGTTTCTAAAAGAAGTTGCAAAGCAACTTCTTTTTTTATGCTTCCCAAAAACGACACCCCTGACATGGGCCGTTAGGATTTACAGCACAGCGAATCATTTCTGAACCAGCATTATATCGACAATTACTATCTCCTATCACCCAACGTCCATTGCTCAGGCTTCTCTCCAAATTTTCTGGTGCAGGCTGTACATAGACTAAAATTCTAAATAAGTTGTATTTACCCTTGCGAAATTGATATCGATGGCGGCGTTCTAAAATCGTATAGGTTTTACCTTCTAAATCAATATGATCGCCAGGCTGGGGAATCCAATCTAGGTATATTTTGCCCAAAGTGCTTTCAGGATAAAGAGTACAAACCTCTGTCGGCACTGACAATATTTCCATAGAACTAATTATTTAAACTATATTTGATTTACTTGAACTCAACTTATTGTAAGCCCCCGAACTAAAAATTCTAATTATGAAAGTGTTACTTTGCAACACTTTAACAAGAAATATTGTGGTTTATTTAATAAAAACTGCTGTTATAAATCTCCGCTTATAAATTTTTGTACCGCCTGCCCAAAGTTATCATTAGCCTAGTATGCAATTTAATCGATTAGTAGCGATCGCCTTCTTTTTCCTGACATTGGTGATATTTATACTCTTAGCAGAACCAGCTAAAACCAAGGTAATCGCTGATGCAAAGTTTACGGAAAGTCGCCCAAAAATCCCTCAAAGAACTACGCAAAGAATTGCTCAAAATATCAGCTTTTCTCCAGAGATCAACCAGTTTGCACCAGTGAAAGGTTGTGAGAACCAACCACCAGCGAATCCACCTGAGCCGTCATTACCCGCCGCACTCACTTCTACTCCCATCACCCTAGAGCGATTTCGGAAACCCTTACCCCCCTCTACAGTAAATTCTACTTCTTCTCAGAAAGGAATTACCTATAACCCCAAAGAAGTAATTGCCTTGGCGGCAGCTTCTAACTATGGAGAGCGATATCTCAAAGATCTATCTGGTCAGCCTGCTAATAATCCACCGATTATTGTTCTGCATGAAACGGTTGGCTCTGCTAATAGCGTCATTAATTTTTTTCAAGAATTCCATACTGACGAGGACAGTCAAGCTAGCTATCACACATTAATTACTTTGGAAGGCACGATTATTTACTTTGTTCCCCCAGATAAACGCGCCCTTGGTGCAGGGAATTCTATTTTTGTGAGTTCTTTAGGAAAAGAAGCAATCCAAACTAATCCTCGATATCCCAGTTCTGTAAATAACTTTGCTTATCATATTTCCTTGGAAACGCCTGCTGATGGGATGCATGATGGTTATACCCATAGTGGATATACAGAAGCTCAATATCAATCTCTAGCATGGTTAGTCGCTAAAACTGATGTGCCACTAGAGAGAATTACTACTCACAGAATTGTCGATCGCTCTGGCTCACGTATCGATCCTCGCAGTTTCAATTTTAATCTTTTCCAAAAGCAGCTAAGTGAATATTCTAGAACCAAGGAAATCTCTATTGGCTGTCCATCAACACCATAGATAAAGGAATCCTAAAAGCCCAAAAAGGTAAAACGCCCGCTTAGCGGGCGTTTTACCTTTTTGGGCTTTTAGTTTTTATTAGGCTAAGGTACTTTGGCTATTGGCGATCGCATCAAAACATTCGGTGGAGACAGTCAATGATTATTTGATTAAATCAATTAAACTTAAAGAGATCGCAAATAATCCTCACAAACTTTTGGGATGAGCTTTAGGGACAAATGTTTAAGACTAACAAGATAGTTTATGGATATGCGATCGCCTTAGGCTTTACTTTCTTGGGGACTTCCGCAGGCTTGCTAGTAGGAAATAATTATCACCAAGATGCACTTCAGAAGATGCTAGGGGCTGTTGAAGATCGCAAGTTTTTAAATACTCTCCAAGTCGATATTTTATATAATCGCCCTGCCAAACAACTATCACCTTACTTAGCCGATCCAGATGGATTTAAGCGAGAAAGCGGTAAATTCCTAGATCGTATTCAGAAAATTTCAACCGCCTTAGAGGCATATAACTCATCTGGTAAGACGTCAAACATCGAGGGGCTGCAACCCTTGCTAGCTGAATACGAAATGGTAGTTAAAAAATTTCAGCAAGAAGCAAAGCTAGAGATCGCGCAATTAACCTCACTTACAGAATCTCCAAAGACTTTAACTACAGCAGAATTACGAGTAGTTAAACTCGTCAAAAGCAAGGATTTTGTCAAGTTTATTGAGTTTCCCGATCGCCTATTACCATTTGCTCAACTTGCTGATTTACAAACAACAAAAGCTGAGTCAGCACTAACTTATTCTAAGACGATTCGCAATAGCATAGTTGCTGGAAGTGTACTCTTGTCAGCAGTGATCTCAGGCTTATTTGCGATCTTTGCTAGTCGTGCGATCGCTCGCGAACAAGTGGCGATCAACCAACAATTGCGCGATCAATTAACCGAACGCGAGCAAGCTGAAGCACAACTTCGTGAAAGTGAGCAGCGCTATGTCAACTTAAATGACGCAGCTCCTGTCGGAATATTTCGCACCGATGCTGATGGCAACAGTATATACATTAACCAACGTTGCTGCGAGATGATTGGCTTGCCACCAGAAGCAACTACTGAAAAATCTTGGCAGCAAGCATTGCACCCCGACGATCGCGAGTATGTCATCGCCGAGCAAATTCGCACACGCCGCGAAAATCTACCATTTCAATTAGAGTATCGAATCCTGAGACCCAATGGTTCCGTAATTTGGGTACTGGGAAACGCTGTCGTCGAGCAAGATGCCAATGGGCAAATCATCGGCTATGTGGGGACAATCACAGACATTAGCGATCGCAAGCGATCGGAAGAAGCCTTACAAAAAAATGAAACCCATTCCAGAGCCTTAATTAGTGCAATGCCTGACATAATTTTTCGGATGAACCAAGAAGGTGTTTATCTGGAATTTCTTGCTTCTCCAAATTTTAACGTTTTGGGCGATCTCTCAAAGATGGTGGGAACCAATGTATTGGATATTTTGCCGCCCCAAGCGTCACAGCGACGCATGAAATCTGTCCAAAAGGTGCTTCAAACTGGTTCTATCCAAGTTTACGAACAAGAACTCTATATTGATGGTATACCTCAAATCGAAGAAGTTCGCATTGTACCTTATAGCGAAACCGAGGTTTTAGGATTGGTGCGAAACATCAGCGATCGCAAACAAGCCGAACTTGCTTTAGCAAAAAGCGAAGCCCAGAGTCGCGCCATATTATCGGCGATTCCTGATTTGATGTTTCGGGTGGGGACTGATGGCGTTTATCGCGAAGTTATTACGCAGCAACAAGATTTCGCATTCTTTCCACTAGACTTCAATCTTATTGGGCGGTCAATGACCGAGGTTTTACCCGCAGAACTTGCCGATCGCCAGTTTCACTATTTGCGTAAAGCGATCGAGACTGGTAAGTTGCAAATCTACGAGCAAAACATTCAAATAGGCGATCGCTTTCAAGATGAAGAAGTGAGAGTGATCAAGAGTAGCGAAGATGAAGTTCTATTTATGATTCGAGACATTAGCGATCGTAAGCAATCTGAAATTGCTCTACAAAATCTAATTGCAGGAACAGCTACTACCACTGGGCAAGACTTCTTCCCCGCACTAGTAAGCCACATTGCCAAAGCCCTCAATGTTTCCCATGCCCTAGTTACCGAACTGGTTGATGATGAATTACACTCTCTAGCTTTTTGGGGGAATGGATTACTTCAACCAACTTTTTCTTTTAATATTGCAAAAACCCCCTGCGAAAAAACATTACAACAGGGACAGTTTTATTGTGATAGCTTTGTTCAACAGATGTTCCCACAAGATCTAGCTCTAGTTGATATGAATGCGTACAGCTATCTTGGTATTTCCTTAAAAGATAGTAATGGTCAGGCGATCGGCAATCTTTGTATTTTAGACAAACAGACAATTCCCAATCCGCAAAGAGCGGAACAAGTGCTAAGGGTATTCGCTGCCCGTGCTACCGCTGAGTTGGAAAGGCAACGGGCTAACACAATGCTAGTTCAACTCAATCAAGAACTAGAATCAAAGGTGCAAAAACGCACTATGGAACTCCAAAAACTATCAGAACGCCTCACTTTGTCACTAAGATCAGGAGCGATCGGATGCTGGGAATGGCATATTGATCCGCCACATGTTATTTGGGACGAGCGCATGTACGAACTTTTTGGGACCAAAGAAAAAGTAGATCCTCGAATGGGATACCAAACTTGGGCAAATGGACTTCATCCCGAAGACCGCGCTGCCACCGAAGCACTTGCGCTGCAAGCTATCCTAGGAGAAATAGAGTTTGATACAGAGTTTCGAGTAGTACATACTGATCGCACTATTCACTTCATTAAAGCCTATGGAACATTGTTGCGAGACTCTGAAGGCAATCCACAAAGCTTGATTGGTATTAATTTTGATATTAGCGATCGCAAACAAGCCGAAAATGCTATTTTGGAATCTCAGAAATTCTTACAAACAGTCCTTGATACATTCCCTCTGTCAGTATTTTGGAAAGATCGTAACTCAGTCTATCTTGGTTGTAATCGCAATTTCTTAAAAGATGCAGGACTTGACTCAGTGGCAGATATCATTGGCAAGACTGACTATGAAATGCCTTGGGGACAGACCGAAGCTGATTCATATCGTCAATATGATCGCCAAGTCATAGACAATGACGAAGCCAAGCTCGGTATCATCGAGTCTCAATTGCCAGCTAGTGGCAATCAGATTTGGTTAGAGACAAATAAACTGCCTCTCTATAATTTGAAAGGTGAGGTGATTGGCATTTTAGGAACCTATCAAGATATTACAGAGCGGAAACAAGCAGAAGAGCAACTACAACATACTAACCAAGAACTCCTCCGTGCGACCAGACTCAAGGATGAATTTTTGGCTAATATGAGTCATGAACTTCGTACTCCTCTTAACGCCATTCTCGGCATGGCTGAGGGATTGCAAGAGCAAGTCTATGGCAGCATCAACGATCGCCAACTCAAAGCCTTGCAAACTGTAGAAAACAGTGGCAACCATTTACTAGAATTAATCAATGATATTCTCAACCTCGCAAAAATTGAAGCAGGACAAGTTGAACTAAATTATTCATCGACATCAATTAATTGCCTCTGCGAATCCAGTCTGAACTTTATTAGACAACAAGCAATGAAGAAACAGATTCAGCTCGATATACATCTACAACCAAATCTCCCTGAAATGCAGTTAGATGAACGGCGGATCAAACAGGTGTTAATTAATATTCTTAATAATGCCGTCAAATTCACAGCAACTGGAGGACGCATTAAACTAGAAGCCACCAAGCTTTCTCATGTCTCTGAGCAACCCCAAAAACAAACACAAGACTATCTGCAAATATCGATAACCGATACGGGCATCGGCATCTCGCCAGAAAACATCCAAAGACTATTTAAACCCTTTATCCAAATCGATAGCGCATTAAATCGAAAATATGAAGGAACCGGCTTGGGATTAGCACTGGTAAAACAAATCGTCGAACTTCATGGTGGCACAGTCGGAATAACCAGTGAACTAGGTATTGGTAGTTGCTTCACCATAGAATTACCGATCAACCATCTCGAACCTCCCCTTACACCAGAACCTCGGTCCGAATCTAATCTTGAGCCGCATTTGGAACCGAGACAGACATCGGTATCTACAGCACCATTAATTTTGTTGGCAGAAGATAATGAAGCTAATATCATTACAGTAACTAGCTATCTTGAAGCCAAAGCATATCGCCTTCTCATCGCAATGAATGGTCAAGAGGCGATCGCCCTTGCTAAGAACGCTCAACCCGATCTAATTTTAATGGATATCCAAATGCCCTTCATGGATGGGCTAGAAGCCATCAAGCAAATTCGCCTCGATCCAAACTTGGCTGATATTCCGATTATTGCTCTAACAGCTTTGGCGATGGCAGGCGATCGCCAAAAGTGTATAGATGCTGGAGCTAATGAATATATTGCTAAACCGATCAAGTTAAAAGCTTTATCCCAAATGATTCAATCCTTTTTGGATTTCTAAAAAGATTTAAGCATTATGAAATCTACTCCTAACTCACAAGATATTCTATCGGCAATCGAACACAATCCTCTAGTGGTTGCGCCAGATACACACGTAATTGATGCGATCGCCATGATGAGCGAAGTAGGTTCCAGTTATGTGTTGGTACATAACGATCAAAGGATGCATTCTCAGGGAATGGGGATTTTCACTGAGCGAGATATTATCCGCATTAACGCTCAGCGATTGCCAATAAACGATTTACAGATACAGTCGGTGATGAGCCATCCTGTCGTGACGATCCAAGCATCAGATCTGACTGACATCAATGATGCTTTAGCCCAATTTCAAGAGTTTCGGATTAATCATTTACCCGTACTAGATGGCGATCGCCTTGTCGGGGTGCTAGCTAAAGATAGCTTGACTGAGATATTAGCGCAAAAAACTTTACAGCATTCTTCGCAGTTAAGCGAACAAACACAAGCCCTAAAAATTAGTGAAGAGCGTTGGCAGTTAGCACTCAAAGGAGCAAATGACGGGATTTGGGATTTCGATATGGCGACAAATAAGGTTTTCTACTCTAGTCGATGGAAGCAGATGCGTGGTTTTGATGACGATGAAATTGGCGATAGTCTAAACGAATGCTCAAGCCGCATCCATCCCGATGATTACGATCGCGTTATAGCTACTGCCAATGACCACTTAGCTGGTAAAACAGAATTCGTGGAGATGGAATATAGAGCACTCTGCAAAAATGGTTCCTACATATGGGTACTTGAGCGCGGACAAGCCTTAAGAAATGAGTTTGGGCAACCCATTCGCGTTATTGGTTCCGATACAGATATCAGCGCTCATAAACTAATTGAATCCAAGCTAATCCAGAGTGAGGCTCAATTTCGCTGTTTGGTAGAAGGAGGGCTCGACTTGATTTGGTCAAGCGATCAAAATGGTTTATTTACCTACCTCTCACCACAATTCAAGTCGCTTTTTGGCTGGGAGTCTAGTGAATGGATTGGCAAGTCATATACCAACCTTGTGCATCCAGACGATCGCCTGCGAGTAAAGACTCTTGAATTTATGGAGAATGTGGAATCGGGCAAAAAATCTTGTCATCCTGAGTTTCGACATCTGCACCGAGATGGTCACTATATCTGGGTACGCGCCAATAGTACAACGATTTTAAATCCTGATGGAGTTACGATTGGCAGTCAAGGGACTTTAACCGACATTAGCGATCGCAAGCAGGCAGAAGCAAAACTACAAGCAAAAAACAAGCAGTTAATCCAATCCCATACTAAACTGGCTCAATCCATCGCGAATATTCAACGTAGTAACGCTCTATTAACTGTTCTTCAAGAAGCATCCTTTGATGGCATTCTGGTGATTGACGAGCATCGTCGAGTGATTACCTATAATCAACGTTTTTTAAATCAGTGGGATATTCCTCAATCACTAGTACTCTCGACAGGCGATCTGCAACTTTTCGACATTGTTTTAGATCGCCTCGCCGATCCCCATGAATTTTTGCACCAAGTCGAGCATCTATATGACCATCCAAAAGATATCAGTCATTCAGAGATCAGGCGCAAAGATGACAAAATATTTGATCTTTACTCCGCCCCCATCTATTGGTCTAATGACCGTTATGGGCGAGCTTGGTTTTTCCGAGACATTAGCGATCGCAAACGACTAGAACAAGAACAAACTCGCCTAATCTCCATTCTAGAAGCATCGACTGACTACATCAGTATGGCAGATGCAAACGGAATGATTTTCTGGAAGAATGCAGAATTAAAACGACTATGCGGGATCGATCCCAAGCATGATATCAAGCAATATCAAATTTCCGACTGCCATCCACAATGGGCCGCCGATGTAGTGTTGCAAAAGGGATTACCCTATGCGATCGCCCTTGGAAGCTGGATGGGCGAAACGGCATTGCTGAATGTCGAAGGACAGGAAATCCCCGTCTCCCAGCTTATCCTCGCGCACAAGTCTCCCCAAGGCGAAATAGAATTTTTCTCCTTCATCATGCGCGATATTCAAACTCGCAAAGAATATGAACAGAAACTAGAACTAACCAACGCAGAACTACTCCGCGCCACCCGACTCAAAGATGAATTTTTGGCAACCATGAGCCATGAACTCCGCACTCCTCTCAACTCCATTCTCGGCATGACCGAAGCACTCCAAGAACAAATTTTAGGGGGCGTTAATGAGAAACAACTTAAAGCCTTAAAAACAGTTGAAACTAGTGGTTTGCATCTGCTAGCGCTAATCAACGATATTCTGGATTTAGCAAAAATCGAATCGGGACAGTTCCAACTAGACTACAACCTTACAAATGTGGCATTAGTCTGTCAATCCAGCATCACATTTATCCAGAACCAAGCCTTCAATAAACACATAAAACTAGAGATCAAGATTTCTCCAAACTTGCCAGCCCTGCAAGTAGATGAGCGACGCATCCGCCAAGTGCTGCTTAACTTGCTCAGCAATGCAGTGAAATTTACCCCCAAAGGTGGACGCATCACTCTAGAAGTTAAACAGCTAGAATTGCAGGAAATACATACTAGTTCATGGATTCGCATTGCTGTAATTGATACAGGCATCGGCATTTCACCAGAAAACATCCCAAAACTATTTCAACCCTTTATCCAAATTGATGGTGCTTTAAATCGTCAATATGCAGGTACAGGTTTGGGGTTGTCTCTTGTCAAACGTATGGTGGAATTGCATGGGGGAATTGTCGGCTTGACCAGCGATCTGGGCATTGGCAGTTGTTTTACGGTTGATTTACCATGCATTACTAGTTTACAAGAGGCGATCGCAGATGTTTCTCTCAATCCAACTTCCGACCTGTCATCTCCAGTATCAGCCAAAGCTAATTTATCCCCTTTAATATTGATAGCCGAAGACAATGAAGCTAATATTAGTACATTGACTGACTATCTTGAAGCTAATAGATATCGTATTCTCATAGCAATGAATGGACAGGAGGCGATCGCGCTTACTAAGACTCATCAACCTGATTTAATTTTGATGGATATCCAAATGCCGATCATGGATGGACTAGAAGCAATCAAGCAAATTCGTCTCGATCCAAGCTTTACTAATATTCCGATTATTGCGCTGACTGCTTTAGCGATGGCAGGCGATCGCCAAAAGTGCATAGATGCTGGAGCCAATGAATATATTGCTAAGCCGATAAAGCTAAAAGCTCTATCGCAGATGATTCAATCCTTTTTAGCCCCATAGTCGAGATACCCGTGATGCGCTCTCCCTTAACCCATGACATACTATCTGCAATCATCCGCAATCCACTAATAGTTGCGCCAGAGTTGAATGTGATGGAGGCGATCGCGGCTATGAGCAAAACTGGTTCGAGATGTGTATTAGTGGTTGAGAAAAAAGGAACTGAAGCTGAAGGCATCGACTTAATTGGTATTCTCACTGAGCGGGATATTATTCGGATCAGCTCCAAGGGCAAACCTTTCGACCAGTTGCCGATTCAGCAAGTAATGAGCCATCCTGTGATCAGCATCCAAGAATCAGAGCTTACTGATATCAAAACCGCATTGTCGCTATTCAAAGAACATAGTATTCGTCATCTGCCAGTTTTAGAAGGCGATCGCATTGTCGGGTTGTTAGCGCAAGAATCCCTCGCCGAGATGTTGGCGCAGACAGTGTTGCAGCTAGAGTCTCAACTCACGGAGTTAAGCGATCAGAAAATAGTTGCTGAACACCCATTTGGAAATAATGACACCCAGAGTCGCGCCTTATTAGCGGCCATTCCCGACCTATTGCTAAGAGTAAAACAAGATGGAACCTGCGTGGAATATACCCCTCCATTGATAGAATCCGAGAAATTTGAGCGAATTGGTCTACATCTTTCAGAACTATTGCCTCCAGATTTACTGCAACAACAGCTAGATGCGATCGCCTTAGCTATCTCCACTAAAGAGTTACAAGTTTACGAACATCAATTTGCCATTGGCGATCGCATGATATATGAGGAAGTTCGGATTATCGACATTAACTCTGAAGAAGCTTTAGTGATTGTGCGGGATATTAGCGATCGCAAACATGCTGAATCCCAATTAAAAGAAGCAAATGAGCAGCTTAAAATCTCCCATAACCAACTTGCTGAATCGGTTATAAACATACAGAGAAGCAATGCCTTGCTTGTAGCGGAGCAAGAAGCTTCCTTTGATGGGGTTTTGGTGATTGATGAACACCGTAAGGTTGTCACCTACAATCAACAACTGTTAAATCTATGGAAAACCTCTCCAGAGTTAATGGCAAAGGGAGACGATCGCGAACTTATCAACTCTATCTTAAATCAACTCACACATCCAACTGAGTTTTTAGAAAAAGTCGAATATCTATACACCCATCCCAAGGAAATCAGTCGTGACGAAATTAGCCTCCTCGACGGGCGATTTTTTGAACGTTATTCTGCACCTATTTATTGGTCAAATGACAGTTATGGGCGGGTTTGGTTTTTCCGAGACATTAGCGATCGCAAACATGCCGAAGCGCAACTGCTAACTATCAACGAGCAACTCGCAGCCTCAAATCAAGAACTGACAAGAGCTAACCGCCTAAAAGATGAATTCCTCTCGACCATGAGCCATGAACTCAGGACACCGCTTAATGCGATCTTGGGAATGACAGAAGGATTAAAAGAAGAGGTGTTTGGATCGCTCAATCCCAAGCAAATTAGAGCCTTAGTAGCCATCGATCAAAGTGGCAATCATCTATTAAATCTGATCGTAGACATGCTCGACTTTGCACATATTGTCGCTGGAAAGTTAAACCTGAATCTTGCTTCTACAAATATCCAGCAGCTTTGCAACAACAGTCAGCAACTAGTGCAAGCATCAGCTAACCTCCGACAAATCCAACTTACTTCTAACATCCAGTCTCATCTACCGAACCTAGACCTAGACAGTCATCGGATCCAGCAAGTATTAATCAATCTGCTCAGCAATGCGATAAAATTCACCCCAGAGGGAGGAGCGGTATCAATGGAAGTCGGCATTTATAACGATCCCGATCGGGATGTTCCTAATTCTTGGCTCAGATTTGCTGTCACCGATACTGGCATCGGCATTGCCCCAGAAAACATGTCCGCATTGTTTCAACCATTTACCCAACTAGATGGCGCACTTAATCGCCAGTATGAAGGCACTGGGCTTGGACTAGCGATCATCAAGCAGCTTGTAGAACTGCATGGTGGTCGAGTCGCTGTGAGCAGCACAATTGGGGTAGGAAGTTGCTTTATGTTTGATCTTCCATTAAGTGATGATTTTGCACTATTACCATCACCTGAGCCTGTTCTTAAACTGCAATCCTCTCAACAAGAGGCGAATCAATCACCGCTACTTTTGCTAGCAGAAGACAATGAGGCAAATATTGCGACTATGGAATCGTATCTAGAGGCTAGAGGATATCGAGTCATCGTCGCTCGCGATGGTCAAGAGGCGATTGCACTTACTAAGACTCATCGCCCTGATTTAATTTTGATGGATATCCAAATGCCCGTCATGGATGGGTTGGAAGCAACCAAGCAAATTCGTCTCGATCCAATCTTGACTAATATTCCGATTATTGCGCTGACAGCTTTAGCGATGGCAGACGATCGTCAAAAGTGCCTAGATGCTGGAGCCAATGAATATATTTCTAAGCCGCTCAAGCTTTCAGCTCTAGCGCAGAGGATTCAAGACTTTTTGACCTCATAGACAAAACTCAAAAGATGAGAGGCGGCGCGAAGCGCCGCCTCTCATCTTTTGAGTTTTGCCCTCAGGAGATTGCTAAAAGAAATAACTAATAAAAAACCATACAAAAAGGCAGGGTCAAAGAATCGTTATCGTTTTTACTTTGTCTTTAACATAGAGATTGGAAAAATTTATTTAGAAGTTACCGAGCCACCAAATTAGACCATGACCAGTAGAAGCTTCAATGATGAGAAGTGAAACAAAGCCGATCATTGCAAGTCTGCCATTGAGAAGTTCGGCATAAGGAGTAAAGCCAGCTCTATCAGTATCGTCAACGTACATTTTGGGTTCGACCGCGAAATTGTTGAGTACACCGCGTTCGTTTACTGTATAGCTGCTCATTGCTTTGTCCTTTGTGTGTGAGTTCCTTATGTAAAGAAATATAACAAAGTATTTCGAGATGTGAATCTAGCTAAAGGTATGTATGACTGCTTGGCTTTGCCTATATAAAGAGGTAGTCAAAAGCCCA
>NZ_BBJB01000017.1 GCF_016584665.1 Pseudanabaena sp. lw0831 | reverse complement strand
TATTGCCTTTAAATTCGCTCTGTAGACTTTTTCAGCAAGCCCTACTTAATCCGAATTTTAAAATTAGGATGAAAATTGCAACGTTTACACATCCTTGCTTTTGAACATAACACAAGAATCGTAACAAAAGTTAATCAAATAAGGTGTGACGCTTTGCGTCACACCTTATTTGATGTTATAGCCCCGCATACCATTCGTAACCAAGATCTTCCCAATAGCCGCGTTTTTTGCCAGGCACACTCGTAAGCTGAATTCTGGTTACCCATTTACTGAGCTTATATCCAAGTTTGACAGGTGAGGCTAGACGTAGAGGCGCACCAAATTCTGGTGTGAGAGCTTGCCCATTCTTTTGATATGCCATCAGGGTTTGAGGATGCATCACCGAGTCAATATCCCAGCTTTCGTAATAGCCATCCGCCGAATAAAAATATACATACTTGACTTGAGCAGATGGCTGCGCGATCGCAATTAAATCTCGTAGTCGAACTCCTCCCCATTGCACGATCGCTGCCCAGCCCTCAACGCATACATGACGGATAATCATGCTTGTAAATGGAGATTTTTGGAGATCTCCCATACTCAGACTCAAGGGATTGTTTACTTCACCGTCAATAGTGAGGCGATAAGTGAGAGGGTTAATCGCTGGCGTACCACGAAAACTATTAATAATTAATTTCTCTGGTTCGATCGCACTAATTGGAAATTCTGGTACTGGCTGCTGCGGTTTAAAAATTAATGACTCAACCTGCTGGTTTAATGGCTCCGACAGACTTCCCACCAAACCTTCAGCAAGGCTACCAAAGCCAATCGTAAGTAAACCTGCACCTGCCAGAGTTAAAAAGCGGCGGCGGGGCACTAAATCAGTATTATCAAACTCAAGCTCTGAGTTTGGTTGTTGTTCAGGTTCTTGTGACATAACTTAAATATAGCAAAAGCGGCGCTTCGCGCTGCCTTTGCTATAAAAGCCGCAAAGGTACTTATTCCCAAAACATTGAATCAAGTAGGCGATCTCCACCCACTTTTCGACCTAACTGTGAATGAATACCACCTAGGATCAGCGTAATTGGCACTGCCATAAAGTGCGTGATTCGCAGAGGCTCCCAGCCACCAAAACTATCAACAATCCAATAAAACTGAGCAGGCTTGTACATTCCAAGTCCCGAAAAAATTGATAACAACAAAATCGGTATCAGCAAGGTGTAAACCAACCGATGCCAAGCATAATTTTTGCGCTTCTCATTTTGACTAACAACCAATGCTTTTATATCTTTACCACTCATGTATCGATGTCGCCAACGTCGTGTCAGTAAGACATAAATTCCGTACCACAACAAGTTCAACGCAAAGATCCACATTGTCGCAAAGTGCCAATGCCTGCCACCTGCTAGCCACCCACCTAATCCCAAAATTGGCGGCATATGAATACCGCTGCGTCCACCAAATACTGGGTTGGCATTATAGATTTGTAGTCCGCTCGTGATCATCAAAAATAAACTGACAAGACTTACCCAATGAAAAACTTTAGCTGGAAAATCTTGATAGAGCTTGTGATTGATATTTTGAGTCGGCGATCGCATGACCACTCCTAATTAACTTTTGCTTAGATCTTAGCCGAACGTCTCTAAATCTCAATTTGCAAAAAAAAAGAGGTGACGTTTTGCGTCACCTCTTTTTTCAGTAAATACTACTGAGGCTTTTTGGTTTCCTCAGCAGGCTTAGCCATAGAGTCAGCAGGCTTATCAGACTTCATTGCATCAGCAGGTTTGTCAGACTTCATTGCATCAGCAGGCTTGTCAGACTTCATTGCATCAGCAGGCTTGTCAGACTTCATCGCATCAGGCTTAGCCATTGCATCACCAGCCTTATCTTTGTCAGCAGGCTTATCAGATTTCATTGCATCAGCAGGCTTAGCATCAGGCTTAGCCATTGAGTCGGTCTTAGGAGCATCAGCCTTATCTTTAGCAGGGGTAGCAGATGGAGCCGATGTCGTGGCTGGAGTAGCTTTAGGCGCTGGGGTTTCGGTAGCACAAGAAACTAGCCCAGCAGACAAACCAAGACTGGCAACGATCAAGAGAGCTTTCAAGTTCATAGTTGTAATTTTTTTCTGTTTAGTAATGGATCTAACTAATTTGTAAGCAAGTAAATATATGTAGTTTTTGTGGAGGAGCCTGCGTATAATTACTCACGAGATTATTCTAGGTTAAATAATTGTTAATTAATAACTTAATTTTTGTAAATTTGTAATTTTTATAGCTGACTAATGGGCTAAATCATGCAAAAGCCTCATTGTGTAAGGAAATGATTAAAAGTATACCTATAAGAATTTTTGAACTAATAATTCGAGGCGATCGCCTATCTAGCTCAGATTACGATCTATTAATGGATGAATCAAGAAATAATAGTGATTATTTTTGTGCATTAGATATAGGTGCTTTGGACTTAAACACATTTAACGAAATAGTTGATCAGCGATCGCAGCTTCTAAGATCGGTTTATCCAAAAATTTCACAGGTTTTAGCCATTCACAATATCCAAATTGATCCACCATCGGCAGTACTCCCTTTGCTTTGGCATTATTGGCTACCCCTTGCTCAAAGCCTAGCTAGCCAGCAAGAAAAAATTGGCAGAACCTTTATCCAAGGCTTATTAGGTGGACAAGGTACTGGCAAAACCACCTTAGGAATTGTCCTTAATATCCTGTTGGGACATCTTGGCAAAACTTTTCTGAGTATTTCTCTTGACGATCTATATAAAACCTATGCTGAACGCCAAAAATTACGCGATCGGCATCCCGATTTTATTTGGCGAGGGCCACCTAGTACCCACGATGTAGACCTAGGGATTCAGGTTTTGCAGCAACTGCGCGATCGTCATTTAGGCAACTCACAACTAATCGAGATTCCTCGTTTTGATAAATCTCTGCATAATGGTGCAGGCGATCGCACCGAGCCTGAAATTTCTCATGCAGCAGATATCGTTTTGTTTGAGGGCTGGTTTGTGGGGATGTGCCCTCTACCAATTTCGGCACTTCGTAATTTTGTGCCGCCAATTTTGTCAGAAGGCGATCTTGAATTTGCCCACGAATGTAACGCCAATCTCTATAATTACCTGCCACTCTGGGAATACTTAGATAGTCTAATTGTGCTTGTGCCTGAAGATTACAAGTACAGTCTGGAATGGCGAATCGAAGCAGAACATAAACTCATTGCGGCTGGCAAATCAGGCATGAATGATCAAGAAATCACCCAATTTGTCGAATATTTTTGGAAAGCGCTACACCCTGAATTGTTTATGCCCCGCATGATTAATCGAGAAAACGGTGGCTCATACGCGGATTTGGTTGTCGAAATATCGCGATCGCACTTACCAACAAATATTTACAGCCTTTTGCAAGCAAAAGGAAACCAGAGTATTTTTTAAAAGGCTTGCTTACCAAGCCTTTTAAAAAATACTCTGGATATTTCAAGTGGCTATACTCCAAAAACTAAGGGTGATGCTTTGCATCGCCCTTAGTTTTTGCGTTTTATCGCAATCAATCGGAGGGAATAGTTTATTATGTTGATACAAATAAAATAACCATACTGGTTTGCCATTTCTGAGGCGGGTATTTGTTCAGATTACTTTAAGTATTTGAGTAATTACCTAAGTCAGAATCATTTATCATAAATTAAAATTAAGAATCGTTAAGATCTTACTCACTACATAGATTTAAGGAACATTTGCAATGGGATTACCCTGGTATCGAGTGCATACAGTTCTCCTGAACGATCCAGGAAGACTGATTGCCACGCACCTGATGCACACTGCTCTCGTAGCAGGGTGGGCAGGCTCGATGGCGCTTTATGAGCTAGCAATTTTTGACCCCAGTGACGCTGTCCTCAACCCCATGTGGCGGCAAGGTATGTTCGTAATGCCTTTTATGACCCGTCTTGGCATTACCAACTCTTGGAGCGGCTGGACAATCACTGGCGAACAAGTAGCTGACCCTGGTTTTTGGTCTTTTGAAGGTGTAGCTCTAGCGCACATCATCCTCTCTGGTTTACTCTTCCTTGCTGCTATCTGGCATTGGGTAAACTGGGATCTCGAACTGTTTAGAGATCCTCGCACAGGTGAGCCAGCTTTGGACTTACCTAAAATGTTCGGTATTCATCTATTTTTGTCTGGCTTACTCTGCTTTGGTTTCGGTGCATTCCACCAAACAGGTTTATTTGGACCTGGTATGTGGATCTCTGATGCTTATGGCTTGACTGGACATGTTGGTCCTGTTGCACCCGAATGGGGACCCAACGGATTTAACCCCTTCAATCCTGGCGGTATCGTTGCTCACCATATTGCTGCGGGTATTGTTGGCATCGTTGCTGGACTATTCCACCTGACCGTGCGTCCACCAGAGCGTCTTTACAAAGCGCTGCGTATGGGTAACATCGAAACCGTACTATCCAGCAGTATTGCAGCAGTATTTTTCGCTGCTTTCGTTGTCGCTGGAACCATGTGGTACGGCTCGGCAGCAACCCCCATCGAATTGTTTGGTCCTACTCGCTATCAGTGGGATACCAACTCTTTCCAACAAGAAATTTCTCGCCGTGTCCAAACCGGCTTGAATTCTGGTTTGAGTGCTGAAGAAGCTTGGTCGAAGATTCCTGACAAACTCGCTTTCTATGACTATGTTGGTAACAGCCCTGCTAAAGGTGGTTTGTTCCGCGTCGGTCCAATGAACAATGGTGATGGTGTTGCTCAAGGCTGGCAAGGGCACCCAATTTTCAAAGATGGTGAAGGTCGTGAACTTAGTGTTCGTCGTTTGCCTAACTTCTTTGAAACTTTCCCTGTAGTTCTCCAAGACAAAGATGGTGTTGTCAGAGCTGACATTCCTTTCCGTCGTGCTGAATCTAAGTACAGCGTTGAGCAAACTGGCGTGAATGTAGCCTTTGTTGGCGGCGCGTTAAATGGCAAAACCTTTACTGATGCTCCTTCGGTTAAGAAGTATGCTCGTCAAGCTCAGCTAGGCGAAATCTTTGAATTCGATCAAGAAAAGAATAATTCTGATGGTGTGTTCCGTACTAGCCCTCGTGGTTGGTTTACCTTCGGTCATGCCGTATTTGCGTTGTTCTTCTTCTTCGGTCATATTTGGCACGGCGCTCGTACCTTGTTCCGCGACGTTTTTGCTGGTGTTGACCCAGAAATGAGCGAAGAGCAAGTTGAATGGGGCGCATTCCAAAAAGTTGGCGACAAAACTTCACGCGCTGTTGAGGCATAAAATTCCATGGAAGCTCTCACTTACACTTTGATTTTTGCTTGTTTGATTGGTTTGTTCTTCTTTGCAATCTTCTTCCGCGAACCTCCTAAGGTTCCCTCTAGCTCTAAAGATAAGAAGTAAATAAAAAAGCCCGCCTAAGCGGGCTTTTTTATTTGCAAACCCAAAAATAAGAGGGGGTAATTTATGAATTACCCCCTCTTATTTTTGGGTTTGCAAAGCCTTGTAGTGTAAATTTCTATTAGTCGTCAAAATTAATTCTGTATGCCTTATTACATTTCACCGCGCTTTTTGGATAAATTAGCTGTCCATCTTGCTAAGAACTTCATGAAGCTGCCTAATGTAAATGTACCGCTTATTTTGGGTATTCATGGTGGTAAAGGTGAGGGGAAATCATTTCAATGTGAGTTAGCTTTTGAGCGACTCGGCATTGAGCCAATTAGAATGTCAGGTGGTGAGTTGGAAAGCCCCGATGCAGGTGATCCTGCAAGGTTGATTAGAATGCGTTATCGCGAAGCGGCGGAGTTGGTGAAGGTGCGGGGCAAGATGTGCGCTCTCTTGATTAACGACCTAGATGCGGGGGCGGGACGGGTTGATAGCACAACGCAATATACAGTCAATACTCAGTTGGTCAATGCGACTTTGATGAATATTGCCGATAATCCTACCAACGTACAGTTACCTGGGAGTTATGACAGCAATCCGATTCGGCGTGTGCCAATTATTGTGACGGGGAATGATTTTTCGACTTTGTATGCGCCGTTAGTACGTGATGGACGGATGGAGAAGTTTTTCTGGATGCCCGATCGCAGCGATCGCATTGGGATTGTCAGTGGCATTTTTGCGCCCGATGGGATTCCCCAATGGGAAATTGAGCGCCTTGTAGATATGTATCCCGATCGCTCAATTGATTTCTTTGGCTCACTGCGATCGAGCTTGTATGATGAGCAAGTGCGTAAGTTTGTCTATGAAATTGGCTTAGATCGCTTGTCGTTGCGTTTAGTCAATAGCACTGAAGCTCTACCCGAATTTCGTCCACCAAGTTTTGACTTGAGAACTTTGAAAGAAGCAGGCGATCGCTTGTTAGCAGAAGGCGATCGGGTCAGTCAGCGTAAGCTCATCCAAGAATATATGCCTGTGGGAAATATTCATTAATGCCAAACCTGTAGAGTTGCGCCCCGCAGGGGCGCAACTCTACAGGTTTGGGTAGTTTGTTTTGCACAAGTATTATTGATGGTTACCAGAGTTTGAAAAAACGTTTAGATGTTTTATTGGTTGATTTAGGGCTTGCACCATCTAGGGAGCAGGCTCAAAAGTTTATTCGGGCTGGTTGGGTGCAGGTCAATCAGCAAGTGATTGACAAGGTTGGTACGGAGGTCAAAGACGATGCAGCAATTTTGGTGAAGCAACAGTCGCCTTTTGTGTCCCGTGGTGGTGAAAAGCTGGCTGGTGCGATCGCTACATTTGGTATAAATGTTCGCGATCGCATTTGCTTTGATGGTGGCATCTCGACAGGCGGGTTTACGGACTGTATGCTCAAACAGGGAGCTGCGAAGGTATATGGCATTGATGTCGGCTATGGACAGGTAGCTTGGGGAATTCGCAGCGATGAGCGGGTAGTTTTGCGCGAGCGCACTAATTTAAGGCATCTCAAACCCGATGATTTATATGCTGATGGCGATATCGTTCCCGATTTTGCAGTGTTGGATTTGTCGTTTATTTCGCTGACGAAGATTTTGCCAGCGTTGTGGAATTTGTTGCGATCGCCTCGCGAGACTTTACTGCTAGTCAAGCCGCAATTTGAGGCGGGTAAAGGGCTTGTTGGCAAAAATGGGATTGTACGCGAACCAAAAATTAGAGCCGATGCGATCGCGCAAGTTTTGCAATCTGCTCAAAGTCTCGGTTGGCACTTTCAAGGTTTAACGCCTTCAAGTATTCAGGGTCGAACAGGTAATCATGAGTATTTACTATGGCTAAGCGATCAACCATCAGAAATAGTTGCGCCTAGTTTTGAGGAGATTTTAGAGATTGCTCAAGACAAAATGTAAAAACCCAAAATTGTAGCGGTGGGCTTTGCCCACCGCTACAATTTTGGGTTTTTACATTAAATTTCTTATTATTCAAAACTGATAAATTACGGCAAAATAGCGGGATTAAATCTATACAACCTATAGCTTTCTATCAATCATGAGAAATTACCAACCTAGCAATATTGCTCCATCACAGGGTGTTGCCATATTAGCTGCCTCTTCTTTAGTCTCAGGTGTAGCGATCGGCGGGGCAACTGCATTTATCGGTAAATTTATTTACTTCATTGTTCTATTCCCATTGGCAATGGGCTTTGCTACAGGTAGTGTACTGGGATTTGCTGTTAAAAAAGGCAAAATTCGGAGTCCGATCACTGCTCTTGGGTTGGGGCTTTTGGGTGGACTTGTCACCTATGGGTCTCTGATGTATGGGCAGTACATGAATTTTCAGCAGGAAACTGCAACAATCATGGAGCGTGAATATAATGTTAAAGATAAGAATCTAGCAAACGAGCAAATTAACGTATTTTTGCAACAGGAGACGGGGTCTTCAGGGTTCGTGGGCTTCTTGAAAATTTCGGCAAAAGAAGGAATCACCATTAGTGGGAGAGGAAGTAGTAAAATCACGATCAAAGATAATTTTGCTTATTTGCTCTGGTTAATCGAGTTGGGAGTTGTCGGTTTCTTGGCTGCTTCCATTCCTTTTAAATCTGCAAGTGAACCATTCAATGAAGAAGCTAATGAATGGTATGGTGAAAAAAAATGGGTTGGCAGTGCAACAGAAGAGTCTAGGGACGAACTCATTCGGCTCTTAAATATGGATGATATGGCAGGAGCTGCCGCTTTATTATCTAATCCGACTACTGATTTACCGACTCCCCGTATTGATGTTTATTCCCAATCCTGTGCTGACGTGCCTTTTAGTGATTCTGTAATTATAGTTAGCTATGTCTCCACCAATGCGAAGAAACAATTAGAAGTAAAAGAGATCTTGACAGGATTAGTTTCCGAATCTCAGCGATCGCAACTTGTTCCTCAAACATCTGCACCAACCCCTGAAACTCCAGAAGCCTAAATTTTACGATCAAACCCAATAGAGTTGCGGCGCG
>NZ_BBJB01000016.1 GCF_016584665.1 Pseudanabaena sp. lw0831 | reverse complement strand
TGAGCAAGCCAAATTTGGCTTGCTCAGACTTAGATTGCCCAGATGCAGACTTAGATTGCCCAAATTTAGATGAGATTAGAGTTCTTAATGTATTGGGTTTTGACGGATCAAATTGAGACGACTCAGAAACACGTTGTGATTGATCCGCCACAGGTTGTTGATTATCTGAATCATCAATATCTGCCATAATTTCATCCAACAAGTTATACCAATTCCCAAAAGTGTCGGCACACTTTTGGGAATTAAAAACCAAACTCAGCAAGGGTTTTAAAAACATAAAAAGGCTGAGCCTTTTTATGTTTTTGTATTAGAACATGCTTCTCTTGCCCTAACTTTTAGAGTGTATTTTCTGAAGCAACAATCATGGAGCCAACCCCACTATTAGTGAAAATTTCTAATAGCAGTGAATGAGGTACACGACCATCGACAATATGCGCTGCTTTCACACCTTGAGCTAGCGATCGCACGCAACACTGTACTTTGGGAATCATGCCACCACTGACCACATTGCTATTCATCAGTTCTCTTGCCTTTTGGATGGTCAAACTACGGTAGAGAGTACTGGGATCTTTGTAATCATGCAAAATACCTGCAATGTCGGTAAGCAAGATTAATTTTTCGGCTCCCAGAGCCGCAGCAAGTTCACCAGCAACCGTATCAGCATTGATATTGTAGGACTGACCTGTTTCATCGGTTGCAACGCTGGACACAACGGGAATATGCCCTGCTTCGAGTAGAGTTGAAAGTAGACCGATATTAATGCCACTAACTTCGCCTACAAAGCCGATCGCATCATTTCCCTGAGGACGAGCACGAATCAAGTTGCCATCTTTACCACACAACCCCACACCAGAACCGCCAGCAAGGTTAATCATTTCGACAATCTGCTTGTTGACTCGCCCCACTAATACCATTTCCACTACTTCCATTGTCTCAGCATCGGTGACGCGCAAACCATCGATAAACTGTGGTTTGATATTGAGCTTAGTTAGCCATGTATTGATTTCAGGTCCACCGCCATGAACTAATACTGGGCGCAGTCCCATAAATGACATCGTCACGACATCTCGGATCACGTCCTGTCGCAGGTTTTCTTCTTTCATTGCCGCCCCCCCGTACTTGACGACAATGGTACGCCCCGCAAATTCCTGCATATAAGGCAGAGCTTCACTTAGAACCTGAACGCGATCGCTGTCTGTTAGCATTTAACGCCTCAACTAATCTTAAAAAAATACTTTGATTAACCTTACAGCCTCAATTACCCCAATAGATGAGCTAATTGGGCTTTTTATTAATATTTGATGACTTTTGCGAAATTACATATATTTTGAGTGAGCGCTTCGCGCTCACTCAAAATTCTAAACACCTGCGATCGCCATTTCAAAAGCTTGACAAACTGAGGGGATCGAAAATTTAGCTTGGGCTTGTATATAAGCAGTTTCAACGATCCTCTGAGTAGCAGGGAGATCGCTAAAAATTAGATGCATAGCATCAGCGAGCAATTGTGGATCGTTGGGTGGAATCAGTAAACCTGTGATGCCATTTTCGATAATTTCGCTAGTACCGCCGCCGATAGTAGCGATCGCAGGACGTTTTGATAATTGCGCCTCCACAATTACTCTGCCAAAAGGTTCAGGAGCAGTCGAGCAATGGGCGATCGCATCACAAGCCTTCATTAATGTAGGGATATCTTGGCGAAAGCCAAGCCAATGCACGCGCCCTTTTAAGCTGTCTTGGGCAGCAATATTTTTTAATTTCTCAGTATATTCAGCTTCGCCAAAAAGAGCATCCCCAACTAACAAAACATGCACATCAGGGAGTTTACTCGCGGCTTCTAGCAAAATATGTTGTCCTTTCCAATAAGACAAACGGCTAAACATGCCAATCAAATTGCGATCGCAAGGAATCCCTAATTCCTCACGTAAAGTCTTTTGATTGTCGTTAATTTGATCGAATTTTTCGACATTAAAGCCGTTGTAAACCGTGCGTAATAATTGTCGTTTCCCACCTGCGGCAAGAAAAGCTTCACCCGTAGCTTGGGAATTAACAATTACTCGCGTAGCAAACCAATTCGCCAAAGTAACCGCAATACGACGATTAGTTGGGCTAAAAATATCCGAGGTTAAAATGTCGTGCAGATACCAAACTACAGGCGCACCGCCAAATAATCTGGCGATCGCTGATACCACAAACCCTTTCTGGTTATTGGCATGAATCAGGTCAAAATCTTGGCTTTTTTGCGCTATTTGCTTACCAAGTCGCCATAGATCGCCGATAGATTTGAGTGATGCTAATCCGCTGGATACTTTCACATCGGCAAGCGATCGCGATGCTTGCAAAACCTCAACCTTTACGTCTAAATCTTCAAGTCGATTCTTTAAGATCCCATCGGTTAATAGGACTACCTGACTAGTTTCACGATAAGCATGGGCAAAATCGAGTAAACAAAGCTCTCCCCCACCCAAAACTGCGGTATAGCTCACAAATAAAATCCGCTTTTCTTTCATGTTTGCTTAGAGTGGTTTATTGACTAGTGATTTTGTGGCATCGTCATTTAACAGTCCGATAAAAGTATCAAAATCTAAGTTTGTATTTTTGGCAAATCCTGACTTCAATATTTCGTTTCTGGTAGTTCTAGCTTTTAGATCTTCAGGTTTAAAGTTTAGCCAACGGGTATAACCATCGATCGCCTCAAACCAATATCCAGCTTCAGCATAAATCTTGGCGCGATCGCGAATAGTTAAGGCACGCATCAAGTATTTTTGGAGATTGTCATCAGGTGGGGTATAAACAATCCAGCCGCTTGCCGTAACTTCCTTAGCACGTTTATCCTTCACAGTGATTTGCCAACGATAGGTTTTAGAGGGTTGCAAAGAAACAGAGATCGGTATTTTGAAGCTAGATAAACCGCTAGACATTTTTAGATCAGTTTGAAAAATCGTAATCGATTTATCTCCCTCTGATGTTATGAGGCTAAACTTCCCTACAAAAGTATTTTTTGCGTTTACTTTAGACGAATTATTTTCGAGATTATCAATTTCTAATGAAGAAGCTTGAGCATTTTTGTCGTGTAAATGCCAATAAAGCGTAGGTTGTGAAATCGCTGTCCTTGCCCCATCTTCAGGTGTAATCAAGATCAGTAACGGTAGTTGCTGCTCTCTCAATAGTTGTGGTTGTCTATCTCTAGGGGCAGATGGAACGCCACCTCTAATTGTTGTGGGGGGAGTGATAGGGACAGATCTATCAATGTCGAAGTCGCGATTGACAAGTCTTGTACCTCCGCCTGTGCTTGCAGTTTTTGGTAACCCTAAGCCATAATTAGTGCCGCTAAACTGTGCTAATAGCCAAGTTTGAGCGATCGCATCTAATTGCAGTAAGTCGCTAGGTACTGCCAAACTCGACAAAAAACAGATCAGGATTGTAAAGGCACTACTGAGACAAGTATGAAAAGTTAGCTTGTTAGTTACAGCAGTCAAAGAATTACTTTGAGGAATAGATACTTTACATCTCATAAATTTCAGCGCCATGCGCGTAAAATGGCTATTAAGTATTTGCTAAGTAGTAGCAGTCATAGCATATGAGCATCACTTTATCTAAATCAACTCATATTGAGCTAGAGCAAAAGTTACTATTGCCAAGGATCTATAGTTGGCAAGAATTTGAGGTTCTAGAAAATCTGTTAGCAACAGGTGGCTTTCGCATTACTTATCTTGATGGCTGGATTGAACTGATGACTGTTGGCGAACCCCACGAATTGATTAAAAAATCTCTAGCGATTTTGTTAGAAGCCTATTTCATTATCCAAGGAATTGAGTTTATACCTGTGGGCAGTGCAACTCGTCGCGGTCAAGAAAAGGGGACATCCTTTGAGCCTGACGAGTCTTATTATTTGGGGGGAAAGAAAGCTAATCCTGATCTAGCGATCGAGGTGATCTTGACTAGCGGTAGCTTAGAAAAACTAGAGAAATATCGCCGCTTTGAGATTCCTGAAGTATGGCTTTGGGAAAATAATCAATTGCAAGTGTATACTTTTATCTCTTCGGAATACCATCTTGTCACCCGTAGCCAGCTTTTGCCCAATCTTGATCTCGATCTACTAGTGCGTTGTGTACTGATGCCATCACGATTAGAAGCAATAAGAGCTTTTTGCAAAAGTTAAAGTTATTCATAAATTGAAATTACTTCTTAAAACCTCAGCAAATTTCACAAAAAAGCTAGGTTGCTCCATTACTGCAAAATGAGCGCTGATTGCTGGTGCGCCACTGTTGTAGGAATAATCATCAATACCTTCAAAAATATCTTTTGCGCTGAAACTGATGTAATCGCTTTCATCCCACACATTCCACCAGTAACCAAGATGTTGGCGGCTAGGAAAGGGGACTCTCTGTTTGGAATCATAACGAAGATCACTTGCTAAAAAAACTTTCATTTCCTCAAATAAACCGACTTGAGACGAGCAAGTACACCAAAAATTTATTTTCAAGTTGTCGTATTGAGGCATATTCGGTAAAAAATGAGTCACTAAGTCATAAACAATTTGACCACCCATGCTATGACTCACAACAATTAATGGCTCATTCTGATTAACCGAATTTTTCTTGGCATCAACCATTGCCTCCACAATACGGCTAGGAATCTCACCAATATTTTTGAAATTCCCTCTATGTGATAAATATACAAATATGTCACCTAGCCAAAGTGTAATAACCTCTGATACAAACTGCCGCAGATAAACTTTGTCAACGGCTTTTGTCACACCAAAACCTGTTAAGTTCAACGCTCGACTTAAAAGTTCTTTCGACAAGTCTTCATGCTGCTGTGTTTCAAAAAGTTTCAGAAGTGGGGAAGAATCAGGAAGTGTTTCCCGATTCCTAAAACTGTCACCATTCCAAGCAAACCTTACCCCTATATCGCCCCAGTAAACTTGCTTAATTATTACTTCCTCATAGTTTGCGGAAATAACTGGTGCAATGTATTTACGAAGATTTTTCTTTATATTTTGCCAAGATGATTCTGAATCTGGTGAATCAGATCGATATGAGATTCCATGAATATAGACAATTGGCATAGGATTTTCTACAAAGAAAAAATATCTTGTTAAAGGTTATTAAAACGGTTGCTATAGTAGTCATAACAATCTCTTGACTGATTAGAGAATAAACCTTTTATTGAAATAATGTTTAAGTTTGCTCACAAACTTGCTGGCTTCACAATTTATACAGGGCTATGTCTGGGAGTCGCTAGCACGATATCACCCATCACATCGCCGGTATTTGCTGAAGATAGCAGCCTCGGTATCGTCATGCGACGCGGACATTTGCGGGTAGGTATGGATGCCGCGATCGGCGGTCCCTATATGTTTTGGAATGCTAAAACCCAGTTTTATGATGGCTTTGAGCTAGAAATTATCCAAGAAATCGCTGCAAGGCTAAACATAGAGCCACGTCCAATTAATATTCCTTGGACAAACCAACCTGAAAATTTGGCTTCACGACAAGTCGATATTCTGCTCAGTGCGCGTGAAGAAGGAGCCTTAGAAACAGGTGAAACTAAAGGCAAATTTATTGAAACTACGGCTTACTATCGCAGCGCCCAGCGCTTGCTGATTCGATCTGACGGAACCCAAATTAAGTCTTTGCGCGATATGATCGGCAAGCGGGTCGGGGTTGTGGCAAATAGCGGAGGTGCAGCGATCGCCGAAACCTATAATAAGAATAGAGGCAACGCCATTCGCCTTTTTTCCTCACGGGATCTTGATCGTATGGTGATCCAACTACGCGATCGCCAACTTGATGCGATGATCCTTGATGAACCTGTGGCAGTATGGCAAGTACGCAACAATCCCAACTTTATAATTGTTGGGGAGCCATTAATTCCGATCCGCCTAGTGGCGATCGTCAACAAAGATGACGTATCACTTAAAAAAGCTGTAGATAAGGCTTTAACAGAGATGCGTCAAGAGGGTAAACTCGAACAAATACTTAAGAGGTGGAACCTGTGGGAAAGCCAGAAAACTTTAAAATCAACAAAGGTCTTGCCAGTTACGGTATTAGCGATCATTACGCCATACTCGGTTTACCAATGACCACTGAGCCAGCTCAGATTCGCAAAAAATTTCTCAAGCTGGCGAAGATCTTGCATCCCGATGTATTTGGCCGAACTTCCGAAGAGAAGGAGAGTGCAACCAAATATTTCTCGAAGATGGTCAGCCCAGCCTATCAATTACTAAACAGCGATCGCGAGCGTGGTGAATATTTAGCAACTTTGAGAATGTTTGCCCAAAACAAAAAGCAAAAAGAAGAAACTCCTACTCTCAGTTCGGAAATAGCGCAAAAGCTATATCGAATCCCCCATGAGATCACCTACAAGCAATATGTCGAGCAAGTTTCGCCTAAGCAGTACGAAACCCTTGACTCGATTATGGAGTACACCGCTACTCTTAGCGAGTTAAATCTCGTATATTTGTTTACCCAAACCAGTCTTAGCTTTTCTTCAGGCAGTAGTACGGCGGCTCCTGTTGGCGGACAGGGCGCTAATGTGGAGGCAACTCCTGCGGCTAAACCTGCCCAGTCTCCAGCCCTGCGTAATCTGAATATGGCAGAATTATTTATTAGCAAGAAACAATGGACTGATGCGCTCAAGGAACTGCTCAGTGCCGAAAAACTTGATCCAAATAATGCCAAGGTGTATGCACTTAAGGGTTTAGTGCAAATGAATCAAAATGCGGCGGCGATCGCCAAGGCAAGCTTTCAAAAAGCACTCAAACTCGATCCTAAAGAGCCAACTGCCGTCAAATACATTAATCAGGTGAGTGCACAGACAAAACCACCAGAAAAGCCCCCAGACAAGAAAGGTGGACTATTTGGCTGGGGCAAGAAATAAATTCCGAGTATTTCTCTCTAAAGTTGGATTTCCTTAGATTAAAGACATGACGAGGCAAGCATCTTGGATTTCCGCAGACTCAAATACTACCGTCATAATTCACTGATTCTAGTCACTAGTGGCGATCGCCAGATTTTATCGGCGATCGCTCAAGTTTTAGCGGCTGAAAAATATAATTTCATCACTGAAACCAGTGGCGAAAAAGCATGGGAAATAATTCTGCAAAAAAAACCTGCAATCGTCATAGCTGATTGGACAATTCCAGACGTGTCAGGTTTAGCACTTTGTCATCGGAGCAAGTCAAATCTTGAGCATCCCGAGTTGATGGCAATATATTTTGTCTTGATCGTCGAAGATGCTAACTCTCAACAACGCCAAATTGGACTAGATACTGGTGTCGATGAATTTCTCAACGATCCCATAGATAGTTCTGAACTCAAAGCAAGATTGCGAACAGGACTTCGACTGACTGCTTTAACCCAGTCCTTAACATGGACGAATCAAAGATTGCTGGCTCATAATGACTTGCTAGATGCACTCAGCTTGTCTGATTCTTTAACCAAAGTTTTAAGTGAGCAAGCCTTTGCAGATGCAATGCCAAAGATGATGATGCAACTTAAAGGATTTGGTACTTACAAAAGTTACCGTTTCTTGAGTGTATTGATCGTTGATATTGATCTGTTTAAGTCAATTGTCGATTCCTACGGTGAGAAAATCGGCAATGAGGCAATTAATGCGATCTCTGGACGCTTAAGCCATAGTTGTATGGCGAATAGTTTGATTTATCGTCATGGTTTAGATGAGTTTGTATGTGTCACTCCCCATGGTGATGCTGCAAGTGGCACTCAACTCTCTCAGAATCTCCTTACCAGTATTCGTAGTCATCCGATCGCCGTTTCTTCAGGGTTGTTATTTCCTTTAACCATTAGTATTGGCGGTGTGGTAACTGCCTTAGAAAATCAAAATCAACAGATTCCCGAGCTGAGTTTTGATGAACTTGTCTCTTTGGCTGAGCAATATCTTCTCCAAGCCCAAAAATCTGGGGGCGATCGCGACTACATCGAAATTTTTGAATAATTTGAAAATATTATGCGTAAGAAAAAATTTAAGTTCTTTATATCTACGCTACTCGTATTTTCCATAGTTCTTGGGATAGAGCTAGGCTTAAGCGATCGCAAATTAGATACAGGCTTGCTCAAAAATCAGCAAGGCTATGCAAAAAGTAGTGCTGGTCGAAGCGGTGGCGGTTCTTTCACCCGTTCAGCGCCTTCAAGTTCTAGTAGTTCTAAGTCATCAGCTCCATCTAAGTCATCAACTCCAGCTAAATCATCACCCTCCACAACATCTAGCCCTTCCAACGATCGCGATGCATTAACGCCCCCTAGCCAACCATCATCAAATAGACCCTCGACTATCGTTGCTCCCATAATTATCAATAATTCGTCGAATAACCCATCCTATGATCCTTATCGATCAACAACTTCCACATCGTCGAATGGGATGTCCTGGTTTGTCTGGGTAATAATTTTATTGATTGTTTTTGCGATCGTTTACTTTATTATTCGAGCGATCATGATGCGTTCTAAACGGATTGGAGCAGGAAATGACTTAGGGAATGAAACCTTTACAGTTAGCAAACTCCAAGTTGCACTATTTGCTCAAGCCCGTGAAGTCCAAGCCAGATTGACGGAGTTAAGTCTTGAAGTTGATACTGACTCCCCAGAAGGTTTAATGACTTTGATGCAAGAGTCTGCGCTCGCTTTGATGCGTACCCCCGAAAATTGGACACATGCTTCATCCAGTTCACAATCAGTGCATCGAGACAAAGCTGAAGAAGTCTTTAATAAATTGTCTCTAGAAGAACGTACCAAGTTTAGTGAAGAAACATTAGTGAATGTCAGTGGTCGAGTTGCTAAGCGATCGACAGCGATCGCATCTCCAGACAAAGACCCATCCGCTTATATTGTGGTGACGCTATTGATTGGTACTGAACACGATCGACCTCTATTTGGTGAGATCAGAAATACGCAAGAATTACGCACAGCATTAGAAGCGATCGCTTCGCTCCCAGCTAGTCATTTATTAGTGTTTGAGTTACTTTGGAGTCCTCAAGCAGATACAGATAGCCTCACATACGATGAGCTACTGACTGAATACAGCAACATGATTCAAATTTAATTGCTTTTACAGCAATGCAATCTTTGCTATTCAAATAAAGGAAGGCGGCGCTACGCGCCGCCTTCCTTTATTCTTTGTGGCGGGAAGCTTTGATTTGATCGATAAAAAATTCTTCGAGGGTTTGGCGGGCCAGCTCGATCGAGATCGCCTTTGCCCCAATACTAGCGATATAGGTCAAAAACTCTGGTAAATCTTTAGCTAACTGACCATGCCAAGTGTCATTCTGGAAAATTAAATGCTCTAACCAAGGTTGCAACTCTAACTCAGAGCCACCATGTCCACTAACCTGATATGACTGCTCCGTACCAAGTAACTCATTTAAGGTTCCCATCGCTACAAGTTCGCCTTTGTTGAGAATGCCAATGCGATCGCAGATCAATTCGACATCCGACAAAATATGACTGTTAAAAAATACAGTTTTACCCTGATTTTTGAGCATCAAAATAATTTCTCGCACCTGATACCGTCCAACGGGATCAAGCCCAGACATCGGCTCATCAAGAAACACAATTTCGGGATCATTGATTAGAGCTTGTGCTACGCCAATTCTTTGCACCATGCCTTTAGAGTATTGGCGCAATTGTTTTTTCCGCGCCACTGACTGAGATAGACCAACAAGATCTAGCAAATCAGCAATGCGCTGGCGGCGCAATGTCGGCGCAACCCCAAACAAACTGCCAATAAAATCGAGAAGTTCCCAGCCAGTCAAATAGTCGTAGTAATAAGCATTTTCGGGCAAATAGCCGATTGACTGCTTAGCCGTGCGATCGCCTAGGGGGTAACCTAAAATTTCACCAGTTCCTGATGTGGGTTTCACAATACCCAACAAAATCTTTAATAATGTGGTTTTGCCTGCCCCATTAGGGCCTAACACTCCAAAAGTCTCGCCTTGGCGAATGGTTAATGAAAAATCCTGTAAAGAACTAATTTTTTGATTTAACCAAAAGCCAGTACGATAAGTTTTGCTCAAACCATCCGCCACAATAGCGTTGCTCTGAATAGTCTCTGTCTGGGATTTATTAGTCAATACTTCTACCATAGCTGCCGATCAAAGCTGCAAAGTTCATACTTTAAAACATTATTTTAACGTCAGTTCGGGTTAATTTAAAAATGAGAATTGCTGCCCCACATCATTAATACTTGAATGAGAAGGGAGTAAATGTCTATATAAGTAGGTAGATAAAATTAAACATAAAACCTTAAAACCTATGCCGCCCTTGCAGCGGGCTGCATAGGTTTTGAATCTGGATTTTAATTGCGCAGGGCTACTTAGGAGAAAGATAAAAATCGTTACCCTCCGAATAGATATGTGTCAATAGATAACCTATACAATGTAATGAAACAAGGCTAGATAGCGCCCAGCTATGAGTAACATTTTTTTGCTGCCACCAAACCTAGACAAGAAGGAGCGTTTTGCTGCTTCTTGGGAATATTTACTAGAAAATGTTCCAGATTTAGGTCAAGATTTCGTTGACTTTTTAACACAGAGATCAGGCAAGCCAAGTTCAACCTTTGTTAAAGCTGTTAGCTATCCTTTTTATGCATCAGGCATACAGCCTGACATACTTTTAGAGTGTCAAGATTTTGATATTCTTTGCGATCATTACTTGGAGAGCCAGCTAAGCAAGCTCTCCTTAGACGCATTATTCATTTTGGCTGAGTCTCAGCCTAAGAAGACTTATATAGCAGTAATTAGCAATAGTTATTGTCTCATTGAGCCTGAGATGTTAGCTGGGGTTTCAGCAAAACAATATTATCTCCAGCCATATGATGATGTGAATTCATCTATGCCGTATTTCTGTTGGCAAGATGTATATGCTCTGGTCGCTCAAAAGCAAGAGCGTCTTGCCCATGAGTTTGCTGAATACATGCATTTCATGGATATGCAACCTTGGCAGCATCGTGAATGGGGTAATTTATTTCTTAATCCTGATGTAGCAAAAACTTTTAGTCAGCAATGGGCGCAAACAATCGATTATTTCCAAGAAATGAAGATCGACGCTAAGCTAAGTGGTTATAGTGCTTTAGAGGTCATTTACCCTTTACCTTGGTTGCAATTACTTTATATTTATGCAGCCAGATCTGTGAGTCATAACGATCTGCAAGCTGTGAGTCCCTATCTTGTAGCGACAATTTGGATTAAGGGAGATGCAAAAGCTCAGATTCAGGCTTTTCATGGCATTTCCGATCGCTTTACGCTACCAGACAATAATCATATTACGGTCGAGATTAGAGCGAGTTTGGCGGATGGTCTATGGATGACCAAAGCTGGTAGCCGCCCCAAACTAGCTGCAACATATTACACATCACTTGATCGTCTTGTAACATCAGATTCTCTGCAAATCCAGCAAAATCTGTTGGCTTTTACTAAGGCAGTTTTTACCCATGCTCAAAGCTTAGAAAGCTAAATACGGTGCAAAGACAAAGCAAAACCCAAAATATGAGAGGCGGCGCTTCGCGCCGCCTCTCATATTTTGGGTTTTGCTGCAATTTACGATCAAACTAACCACAATAAATTTTTTAAAAGTGTTGCTTTGCAACACTTTTAAAAAATTATCGGTTCGGGTTTGAGCGCAAAGTTGTAATAGCGACAGCGCTATTACAACTTTGCGCAGCCTTTAGATTTATTTAGAGCCTTGGGTGACTTCTACGTAGATATTTTCAAGACGGACGGGTTGGCGCATTATCGAGTCAATTGCGATGCCTTCAAAACATTCTAAAATTTCTTTCAATTCCATTACCTTGGGTAGCCAAAAAGCCAAATCTCGACCATAGTAGCGATAGTCGAAGCCCAACTCGATCGCTCTGGCGATCGCTAAATCTTCGGTGGGTGTGCAAATGATCGCAATTTCTTGAGCAGGGACATGTTTACGAAGTTCTTCGAGGCTACCTTCAGCAAGCAAACTCCCCTGCTTGATAATGCCAATACGCTGACAAAGACGTTCTGCTTCCTCTAGCATATGGGTTGTTAATAAAATGGCAGTATCTTGACTTCTAAGTTTACGAATCAATTCCCAGACTTCATAACGGGCTTCAATATCAAGTCCTGTAGTTGGTTCGTCAAGTACGACTAATTGCGGCTGATGCACAAGAGCGATCGCCATACTCAGACGACGTTGCATTCCACCACTGAGACTATCAGCAATACTTTTAGCGCGATCGCTTAGCCCCACTAACTCCAAACAATATTGAGCCTGTTTCCGACAAACTTCATTACTTAGCCCGTAAAGCTGTCCAAAAAATCGCAAATTTTCTTCGCAGGTTAAGCTTTTATAAAAAATATTTTCCTGTGGGGCAACGCCAATAAGCGATCGGGTTGAGCTGGATGCATTTTGCCCATTCATCGTGACATTGCCGCGATCGGCATGGATCAAACCACACAAAATACTAATCGTAGTGGTTTTGCCAGCACCGTTTGGACCTAGTAACCCATAGACTTCCCCAGGCTGAATAGCAAAACTTAAGTCCTGTAAAACTTGCTTCTTGCCATAAGATTTACAGATTTTGCGAACTTCTAGCACAGGGTATGTATCTCTTTAAAGCAATGCCTAAAGTATAGCAATCGCTATTGCAGTATTAAAAAAATTAGTGCGACGGGCTTCGCCCATCGCACTAATTTTTTAATACTGCAATATGCTGTACTCGCCTTGAGGTAGTAGCAATGTAGACTCGATTTGACTCTTGACTAACGGACTAACATATTCAGCATTATTCAGACATTCGATCAAAAGCTTATTAGCATCATGATATGTACGCAACTGATTAAGTTGGTTTTCGCTGAATTGCCATTCTTGCGAACTTTTGCGATGCTGCACGATTAAGTTGCGTAATTTTTTTGACCAATCTAGCCCCTTAGCTTGCCACCACTTCGCAAAAGTTTCTCGATTTTTATAAGGATCAGGAAATTTCTGACGCAAAAACTGTAACCCTCTATGTAGATCTGACTCCAATGTACAAGCGAGCTCTAAAACAGCGTGATTAGCAAAATATAAAGCTAAGTCAAGATTGAGCGCGAGATTAATCGTGTAATCGATGTCTACCTCTGTTTCCATAGTATTGTCAAGCCCCATTGCTTTAGCGCGGGCGCGTTCCAAAGAACGAGAATGGGCGATATCTAAGGCCCGAGCACGGTCAAGCGATCGGGTATTTTCTAAATCAATATCTAGGTATAAAGCCCGAATCGTCACCGCCTTATATGGGGTTTGAATTTGAATTGACTGTTGATTAACCCATGTCAGAAATGACTGCAATTGTGGATCTTGGCTCACCAAATCATCAATTTTGCGTTTCATCGTCTTCAACATGCGATCGGCTTGTTGGGAAATGCTGACGGTCATCACGATCACACCATGCCAACGCTTGAGATATATCCGCTCTAGCAAATACTTTTGGGCAGCAGTAGGCGTGCTGTTGGCAATCCGATAGGCGGCAAGATAGTCGTGCAGAGTAGTGTGGGTGAGTGAGTAAATTCCTTTCGCGCATTCGACCAATAGGCTATGTTGCCACTTGAGAATCCGAAAAATCTGATCATGATCGATCGCTAATTTAGATAAGTTGCGGCTAGCTACCATACAAGCCTGAAAGTCTTCCTCAAGTTGATTGTTTTGCCACACATAACCATGCCGATCAAGTGACACGATCGCCACATAGGAGAGCAAATCTAGCTTTTGAGAAGTTGATAACATTCGATTGGATGAGCTAGGCAAACATTTAGTTTGCTCCCATTTAGTCAATAGTAGATCTAAGATTTCCTGATAAAAGTTTGTTTTAAGAGAATCACAACTGTTAAAGACAGTACAAAGATAGGTTAGCAATAAAGGATTACTGGCAATTTCTGCCAATGGTTGATTTGTGGCGAGCAATTGTTGAAACTTTTCATTCTTTTTCGGCTTTTGCGAGCAAGTAGTTTGAAACCATTTATTTGCAAATGTAGCGATTTGTGTCTCACCAAAAGGAGCTACTTCCAATGTCGAAAACGATTCGAGGATATGACCATAGATCGGATTGCGCGTAGCGAGAACTGCTCGATTCTTAGGATAGCGATCGCTAAAGTTTGAGATTTTTTGCGCAATTTCTGCGTGATAAATCTCTGGCAGTTCATCTAACCCATCCCACAGTAATAACAATCGTCCTTGATTTAATAATTGATCTAAGACTTTGCTATCTAAAAATTCATCTGACAATCCATAGTTAATAATTTGTTGCTTTAACCATATAAATGGGTTACCGATGTCATTAAGAGAAACAAGCGATCGCAATGGTAAAAACACAGGTAAATATTCAGGCAAAATATTGCCTGAAATGCAAGCCATTGACCAATATTTAAGTAATGTCGTCTTACCTGAACCTAAACTACCAACTAGCAAAATTTGTTGTGATTCTTCTAGAGCCTGATTTGCTGGAATTGTGGATGGACGAATTTTGGCTAAATAAAAGCGATCGTATTGCTCAGGAGATACATTTGCAAAAGCTTCATCTAGATCAAGATTTTGACTACTCGGTAAAACAGTAAAAATATTAATCTCAGTATATAAATCATGCAAATGAAGTGGCGTATTAACATCAATTATTCTGAGGCGATCGCATTGACGTACTAAGCCATTAGATATAGCTTTGCGGATTTTCATCAATAATTTATCAGGCCCAGTCTCTACACTTACAGACGAGCTATCATTTACACTTTGATTGGTCTTTTCTATAATTGCGCTATCACTTGAATTTGAATTTGCTATCAGTGTAGTATTATTAGATTTAATTGCATTTATATGGGCTTGAATATTTGGATTAACTTTGTTTTCTATCGACTTTTCTACCGATAGATCCTGAACAGAATCTATAGAAATATTTAGCTTTTCACAAATTAAGTTATAGGTATTGCGATCGACAATTTCTCCATTCAGAAAATTATCGACCAGTTGAACAGCGAGACTAAGCTCAGCCGACAATTGGAGAGGTGTGTATCCTCTCAGTGCGAGTTCTTCTTGCGCTTTACTTAGGATATCTGACGACGCTCTTAGCATTAAGGCTATAGCCATTTTCTTAATTCCTTTTTTGCTTACTTCAACAAAAATTTGCTAGCATTCCTAATTATGAAACCAATTTTGGACTTTTCACGCATCAGGCGATGAAAACTCCAAAATTGGTTTTGATGAAACCTTACTTTAATAAATTCTATTATCTAGTACGAGAAGTATATTCCTGTGAGTTTGTTAACACTAGCGATTGATGTGGGTGGAAGTAGTATCAAGGCAATCATATTGCAAGATGATTGCACTAATGCCTCAGCGAGATATCTTATTCATACACCTCGTCCTGCCACACCCAATGTCATCGTGGCGACATTAATCGATTTGATCGAGAAACTGGGGGAATATGATCGAATTTCCATTGGGTTTCCTAGTGTTGTCGAAAATGGGGTGACAAGGGGAGCAATTAATTTACATCCTGACTGGGACGGCTTTCCCTTAGCTGAGGTGTTGCAAAATAAATTAGGTAAGCCGATCAGGATTGCTAATGATGCGGATATTCAGGGCTGCGGTGCGATCGCGGGTGAAGGCGTGGAGCTAGTAATTACTCTAGGAACTGGTTTTGGATCATCGCTATTTCTCAATGGTAAGCTGCTGCCAAATCTGGAACTAGGTCAACATATTTGGCGCGATCGCGATACTTACGAAGATCTTTTAGGACAAGCAGCTCTCGATCAAGTAGGTATGGAAATATGGAATACGAGATTGTTAGAAGCGATCGCCACGCTCTATAAATTATTTAATTACGACAAACTTTATATCGGTGGCGGCAACGCTCGCTTAGTGAATTTGGCATTACCGCCAAATTTATCTGACAAAGTTGCGATCGTCTCCAATGATTTGGGTCTCATCGGCGGGCTAGCTCTGTGGTACTTGTAATTGCTCAAATTAATTTAACCAAACATGATGACAATGTAGTAGCTAAATTTCTTAAAATTATCTGCTACATTGTTTAAATCGGTCTATGATGATCGGAGTTGCTTGCATGGCTAACAGAGTCGTTCCCATCGAAGGCATCGATCCACTCAATAAAGACACAATCAAGAAAAAAGTTTATCCCCTCAGCCGCGATCTTTACCTAGCAATCCCAGATAAAAACAGCCCCGAAGCCAAACAATTTATCGAATTTGTGCAATCGCCCCAAGGACAACAACTTGTTGAAAAAGCTGAATTCATCTCAATTCTTTGAGGCTTGCCATAAAATAATCTCAGGCAATATTTATCTTTATGTGTACTTGGTAGATATTTAAGAGACGATCGCATAACATAACCAGAGTTTATACTAATAGCAAATAACGCTTAAAGCCTAGTCATGAATACAGCAGTTAAGAATGAAACATTATCCATTCTTTTAGCAGATCTTAAAGCGAAATTGATTGAACTATATGGAGATCGCTTATTTTCTTTAATTCTTTTTGGTTCGCAAGCTAGGGGTGAAGCAACATCCGACTCAGATATTGATGTCATGGCAATACTCAATGATTCTGTCGATATTGCAAAAGAAATATACCGCATGTCAGCGATTCGCTATTATTTTTTAATGCATTATGATGAGCTAGTTTCGATTTTGCCAGTTTCTAAAGAAGAATATTTAAGTAGGGCTTCCTCATTTATAAGGGTTGTGGGAAGAGAAGGAATAGTTTTATGAGTGAGATTACACAATACTTATCGCTGTCTAAGGAAGAATTAGAGACGGCAGAATTTTTATACAATGGGAAACGCTATCGCTCTTGCATATCGCGATCTTACTATGCAATGTTTTACTCGGCTCAAGCTCTATTGCTTCTTGAAGGATTTGATACATCTACACATAGAGCCGTAATAAAGTTAATAGGGCAACATTTTGTGAATACAGGAAAAATGAATCCTGAGATCGGCAGCTTTTTGGGTGATACCTATGAACTGAGACAGGCTAGCGATTATAAAGCTAACTTTTTAGCAGATGATACAGTAGCTCAAACATCGCTAGATAATGCCAAAAGATTTGTTGATGAAGTTAATAAAATATTGTCGAAATCTGAATAGACTCAACTTTGTTAGCAATATTACCTTTAACTCCATGCCAACATATTGCCAATTTCTAAAACAAAATTTGGTAATACATTTTCCCCAGAAAGTATTTTGGGATTATCCAAAATTTCCACTGGTTGTCCTTTGCGATAGATAGCAACTCGTTTAAGTTTAGGCGCGATCAACCATCCCAAAAGACAGCCATTGTCCATATATTCCTGCATCTTTACTTCTCCTTGTTTCCATGAATCACTCGGCGATAAAAGCTCGATTAGAAAATCAGGACAGAGAGGCAAAAAACCCCTTCGTTGTTCACTCGTGAGCGATTCCCATTTTGCGAGAGAAATCCATGCCGCATCAGGAGAGCGATCGCTACCATTCGGCAAACTAAACCCTGTCGATGAATCAAAGGTTTTGCCGATAGTTTTACTTATTGGATAAGATCGATTCCAAGCTACTAGGTCGTAATTTAGGTCAGAGTTAAAACTGCCAGTTTCGCCACCAGTTGGGGACATAACGATCAATTCTCCTTTGGCTGTACGTTCTAGTTTCATATCAGGATTTGCCGCGCAGAGCTTGACGAAATCTTCGCGAGTTAGGGTGATCACTGAACTAAGATCGATAGTTTGAAAGTTCATGTTTTTTATTGCTTTCATAAAATGATTGAAGAATCACAAAGCTCTGCTTATTCTGCAACAAGGCGCGAAACAGAAAGAGTGTCACACATTTTATTAATTTGATTGCAAACCCGATCAAATTGATGGCGATCGCTAATATCAATACTTAAATCAATAATCGCTGCCTTACCTTTTTTGGTTTGTACATTTGCCTTACGGACATTAATTTTGTTGTCCGATAGACGAGTCAAAATATCTCGCAGTACACCAACACGATCAATGGTTTCCACCCGAATATCAATGGCATAGGTTTGGACATGATCGGACTCTTTATTCTGATTCCAACCAACATGCAACAAGCGATCGCTAGGAATATTTGCCAAATTATTACAATCATGACGATGAATTGTGATGCCACGATTGCTACCTAACGCAACCACTCCTGTAATTGTTTCCCCAGGCAATGGAGCGCAACAACCTGCGATCGAGTAAACCATCCCCTCCAGCCCCAAAATTGGCGATTTGGAACTACTACTAGGAGCAGGTTCATGTCGCGATTCAAACTTTTGAGGATTGAAATAACGATCATTATGTTGATGTTCGCGCAGTTTATTAACTACAGAATTAACTGAAGTTTCACCATAGCCAATACCCGCGATCAGATCCTCAACATTGTGATAGTTACAGCGCTCAGCAAGTTTTTGCATCTGGTCAGATTTAAGCAATGCTTCCAAGCCATTTTTGCCCAATTCTCGCTCTAAAGCACTGCGTCCTAGTGCAAGATTTTCATCACGGCGCGATCGCTTAAACCATTGCCGAATTCTGCTTTTTGCCGAATTAGTAGCAACAAAATTAATCCAATCGGTACTGGGATGCGCATTGTTTTGGGTGAGAATTGTGACAATATCGCCATGTTTAAGCGGGCGTTGCAAAGGAACCATCACATTATTTACCAATGCACCAGAGCAATGATTGCCAACTTCAGTGTGCACCCGATAGGCAAAGTCTACAGGTGTCGAGCCTCGTGGCAAGCAATACACATCGCCCTTGGGACTAAAGACATAAACTTCGCTATCAAATAAATCTTCCTTAACACTATCAAGATATTCTTGAGGATCTTTCAGTTCGCGCTGCCATTCGACCAACTGACGCAACCAAGTAAATTTTTGATCGTCTCCCTTAAGCGGTCTGCTAGTCGAATTACTTTCTTTGTATTTCCAATGCGCCGCAATTCCATAATCAGCAATATGATGCATTTCCCATGTGCGAATCTGTACCTCAACAGGTTGACCTTTTGGTCCAATCACAGCCGTATGTAACGATTGATAGCGATTTGGTTTAGGTAAACCAATGTAATCTTTAAACCGACCAGGAATCGGACAGAAATGATCGTGAACAACAGCAAGAACCCGATAGCATTCTTCTTTGGTATTGACGATTACTCTAACCGCTTGAATGTCATAAATCTCATTGTATTGTTTCTTTTGGCGTTCCATTTTGCGATAGATGCCATACAGATGCTTCGGTCTACCGCTAATTTCAAAATCATCAATTTCCATCGACTTTAGGCGATCGGCTAACACCCGCGTCACTTCTGTCAACTGCTCTTGGCGATCCTGATGGGTCTCGGCAACCAGAGACACCATTGTTTGATACCGATCTGGCTCAATATATTTAAAAGCAATATCTTCCAATTCCCATTTAATTTGCCCTAACCCCAAACGGTTAGCCAAAGGCGCAAAAATCTCTCTCGTTTCTCTAGAAATTAATACTTGTTTCTCTGGACGCAAATGCTCCAGCGTTCGCATATTGTGTAAGCGATCGGCAAGCTTCACGATAATCACGCGAATGTCTTGAGCCATTGCTAGAAACATGCGGCGAAAATTTTCGGCTTGGCTTTCAGTTTTACTCTCAAAACTCAGTTTCGATAATTTGGTGACCCCTTCAACCAATTGTCGGACTTCTTTCCCAAACATTTCTTCGATCTGATCGCAAGATACATCCGTATCTTCAACCACATCATGCAAAAAACCTGCGGCGATCATCGCATTACTGCCACCTAAATCTTTTAAAATTGCAGCAACGGAGATCGGATGTAATATGTAAGGCTCCCCCGACGCACGGCACTGACCATCATGAAGTCTATAGGCAAAATCTAAGGCTCGACCAACAACATCTTCATTATCTAAACTTTCACCCCTTTGCGATTTCTCCCAACTAATTCTCAGCCAGTCTGGAATCCATGCATCTACTACCGTATTACATTCCCGTACGTTTTCGCAATCTATTTCATCATCAATCGGATGACCTAAACGATCTACTGGAGCTTCAGCTAATAATGTCATCGGTGTCATACGTTTAATTTCGCCTTAGCAAAGATAGTTATTGAGATCTGCATAACCTTATCTTAAACTTTATGTTATTAAATATACGATTTTGTCTCTAGGAAAACAAATCTTGGTGTTTTTTTATGCATCTGTTTCAGCAATAAGAATTGCTAGTTTTATCTCTGTTAATTCTGATTATTATAGCGATCGCTACTAGAGTAAAGAAAAGGTGGCTCAATGTACAGCTTTCTGTCCAGCTAGAAGTCTAAAAAATCATCGGTTTACTTAATCGATCAATCCGCTTGCACAGCGTCAAACGATGCGCCACACCATCCCACTGCACTTGTTCAAAAATCTTGCGTAATATATAAAAGCCTCTACCACATTCAAGGTCTTGGCATGGGGTAGGATCATCTTTGCCTGAACAACTAGATGACTTCAGATCATCACCCTGATCCGTAATTACCCACCAGTACATTTGTGAAACTATCGAAAATTTAACAGTGATTTGCTTGCATGGATCAAGAGAGTTTCCATGTTTTACAGCATTAACTAATGCTTCTTGCAAACCTAACCGTAACTCTGCTTGCCATTCTGACGGGACTTCGTCAAGCAACAAGTCTAGTACTGGGACAAGATAAAGCGTTGAAGTAAAACTGAGATTTCTCCACTTTCGCCCTAATGGACGCACAGGTGTCACAATCACGGACTTTTAACTCCTCTGAAAGACGGCTGTAGCTTGCTTTTGTGCTTTGTGAATAGCAAAAATATTCACTAAACATGCAATGGAATTAATTAAATTCACGATCGCCATACAATAGATTTATCTATATATTCTAGCGAAAAAATCTTCCTTAAAAATCTTTACCTAATCAATATGACTTTTACGCAGCGAAAAATTTCTCCTTTTAATCCCACCGAAAACACTCGCACGATGGGAAAAGGGATGCGGGCGGCTATTTTATTTTTGCTAAGTGTATTAGTGTTAATTGGGATTTTAGGCGGACGACTTTTTTACTTGCAACTGATTGAAGGCGATCGAAATCAACAACTTGCCGAGAATAATCGGATCAGATTAATTGCGAAACCTCCAGAGAGGGGGAGACTATTTGATCGCAAAGGTAATATTCTTGCTTCAAGCCGCTTAGCGCATGTAGTTTACCTATGGCCGATCGCTCAATCTAAAGACAAATGGCAACCAATTATTAATCGTTTAGCTGGGTTAATTGGCGTTTCGGCACAGACAATTACCGATAAGCTTGAACAGGAAGGCTATAACTCACCGAGCCTAGTCCGAATTTCTACATCGATTAGTCCAAAACTTGTAACTGTTCTCTCCGAGCATAGCCTTGAATTACCAGGGGTAAAAGTTGAGGCTGAAGCAGTGCGTTATTACCCCAATGGTGATGTCGCAGCTCATGTGCTGGGCTATACAGGAGAACTAACTGCCGAAGAGTTACCCAAATTACGCGAAAAAGGTTATCGCCCTGGGGATGTGATTGGTAAAGCAGGTGTGGAATATGCCTTTGAAAATCATCTACGTGGCGAATGGGGCGGACAACAGGTAGAAGTCGATGCTTTTGGCAAGGTACTGCGAATTTTAGGTCAAAAACCACCTAAAGCGGGTAACGCCGTCAAAATGACAATTGACGTAGATTTAGAAAAAGCAGTTGAGAAAATTTTAGGCGAGCAGCAAGGCGGGATTATCGCGATGAATCCTAATAATGGGGAAATACTCGCCATGGTTAGTCATCCCGCCTTTGATCCAAATCTGTTTTCGGGCAAGATTTCTGACGCAACTTGGAAACGCTTACAAGAAAAAGACCATCCTTTTGTAAATCGAGTCTTGCAGGTATATCCGCCCGCTAGTACATTTAAGGTCGTAACCATGACCGCAGGTTTAGAAACCAACAAATTTGGTATAAATGATGTCCTTGCGACCTACCCCTATCTTGATGTGGGTGGTTTTCAATTTTGGGATCACAACAAAGCGGGGTTTGGCACAATTGGTTTTTATGAGGCGATGGCATACAGCAGCAATACTTTCTTTGGACAGGTAGGTATGCGTGTGGGTGAGAAAGACCTTGCCGCGTGGTCGCATAAATTTGGTTATGGTGAATATTCAGGCATTGAAATAAAAGAGGAAGAAACCAAAGGTACAGTTCCTGACGAAGAATGGAAAAAGCGGGTAATTGGCGAACCTTGGTATGTCGGCAATACTCTGAATATGTCGATTGGACAGGGTGATGTGCAGGCTAATCTTGTTCAAGTTTCGATGATGACTGCTGCTGTTGCTAATGGCGGATTTAAAATTAGACCCCATTTGCTATTGGACGATAATGATGCAAGGGAATGGCGACAATCTCTGAATATATCGCCATCAAATTTGGCAGCATTGCAAAAGGCTTTAAAATCTGTGTTTGAGTTCGGTACTGCCTCGTCTCTAAATTCATTGGAAATTTCTATGGCAGGTAAGTCTGGCACTGCTCAAGACCCTCCCCGCCCCAACCATGCATGGTTTACGCTGTACGCCCCCTATGAGAAGCCAGAAATTGTGGTGACAGTTTTTGCAGAGAACGCAGGTGGTGGTGGTGGCAGTGCGATCGCTGCTCCTTTGGCTGTACAGACGATTGAGGCTTATATGCAAATCAAAAATAAGCCCAACTCACCCTATAATCCGCCAATTCCTGCGGAGACTAATTAAACAAAAAAAGCGGCACTTTGTGCCGCTTTTTTTGTTTAACCGATGAGACTAGATCTTCTTCAACCAACTAAACATAGCGCGGAGGTCTTTACCGACAGATTCGATTTGATGCTCTGCTTCTTGACGACGCATTGCTGTAAAGCCTGGTTTACCAGCTTGGTTTTCAAGGACAAACTCACGAGCAAATTGTCCAGATTGAATTTCCGAAAGAATTTTCTTCATTTCAATCTTAGTCTGCTCATTCACCACGCGAGGACCACGGGTGTAATCGCCATATTCAGCAGTGTTCGAGATGCTGTAACGCATATTCGACATACCGCCTTCAACCACCAAGTCCACAATCAGCTTTACTTCATGTAGGCACTCAAAGTAGGCGAGTTCGGGCTGATAGCCAGCTTCTACAAGGGTTTCAAAACCTGCCTTGATCAGCGCACACAAGCCGCCACAAAGTACAGCTTGTTCGCCGAATAGATCGGTTTCAGTTTCTTCACGGAAAGTCGTTTCGAGAACGCCGCCGCGTGTACCGCCGATACCTTTGGCATATGCCATCGCGCGATCGCGTGCTTGTCCAGTGGCATCTTGATACACAGCGAACAAAGCAGGAACGCCTTGACCTTGGGTATAGGTGCGACGAACCAAGTGTCCAGGACCTTTAGGAGCGACCATGATCACATCGACATCCGCAGGAGGCACAACTTGCCCGAAGTGAATATTAAAACCATGGGCAAAGGCTAGGGTATTACCAGCTTTAAGGTTTGGAGCGATTTCGGTAGCATAGATTGCTTTTTGCGTTTCGTCAGGCAATAAAATCATAATTAGGTCAGCAGCAGATGATGCGTCTGCAACAGTCTTGACAGTTAGACCTTCAGATTCGGCTTTTTGCCATGAGGGACTGCCTTGATATAACCCCACGATGACATCCACGCCGCTTTCTTTTAGGTTAAGGGCATGGGCGTGACCCTGAGAACCGTAGCCGATAATTGCAACTGTCTTACCTGCTAGAAATTCAAGATTTGCGTCCGTGTCGTAGTACATCCGAGCCATAGTGTGGTTATCTCCGAGACAAAAGATGGGGTGAGTAGTTTTTTGATGTAGTTTGGAAGATTTATTGTCAATTGCCTTCAAACACTTTTCCTAGTCTAACAAAAATCGCCACAACTCTTTAAATATCTTTAAGAGACCTATTTAGAATAATAAAATCCAAAATTATTGCGGCGGGCTTTGCCCACCACAATAATTTTGGGCTTTATTTGGATCATTTATTGCTTTGCTGTCTCTAAGTGCGCCGCCGAAGGCGAGGACGATTGCGATCTGCTTTATCGCGTTCGTAATTAATTAGTCTGCCGTAATATTCGTGTTTGGCGAGATTTAGCGACAAGAAAACATGTTCTCTGGCATTACCAAAACCTTTGCGGGTAAAGAAATTAATCGCTGGCGTATTTGCAGGATCGGTATCAACGAGCATAAACCTTACATTGTCCTCGATCATCCGCTCAACGATTTTATCGACTAGGCGATCTGCGATACCCCGACGCTGAAAATTTGGGCTAATTCCTAGCCAAGTAATGTATCCATATTTCCATGAAGCCTTAATGATAATTGTGCCAAGAATAAATCCTGCTAGTTGCTCATCAACTTCGGCAACTAAGCAATACTCTGAGTCAGTGTTATACATGCCGATCACCTCCCACTCGTCCCATGTGCGATAGAGATATGGATAGAGATCGCTAGTAAATAATTGCTCTCCTAAATGAAAAATCGGTGCAATATCATCGATATTCATCTCGCGAATGGAGATGCTACTGCTTTCGGGGCGATCGCGATCGCTATCCTTGTCGGTAGATTTATCAGGTAAATCGTTCATAATTGTTATATATATTTTTAAAAACCTGTTAAAAAACTATGTTTGAGTTTGCTTACATCTGTCAAAAGCATTAAAATATATTACAGCTATCAAAAAATTGTTAAATAGTTCAGCAATCTTGGGTCTTTCAATTACATGAGTAAAGTTTACGATTGGTTTAACGATCGCCTTGAAGTCGGGGCGCTCGCTGAGGACATTACTAGTAAGTACGTTCCCCCTCACGTCAATATTTTTTACTGTCTTGGTGGCATCACCCTCACCTGCTTCCTGATTCAGTTCGCGACAGGTTTCGCGATGACCTTTTATTACAAGCCATCCGTAACCGAAGCATTTGACTCAGTGCGCTACATTATGACCGACGTTAACTTCGGTTGGTTGATCCGCTCAGTCCACCGTTGGTCGGCAAGCATGATGGTATTGATGATGATCTTGCACGTTTTCCGCGTGTATTTAACAGGCGGTTTCAAAAAGCCCCGCGAATTGACTTGGATCACTGGCGTAATCCTTGCTGTAATCACTGTTACCTTTGGTGTAACAGGCTACTCCTTACCTTGGGATCAAGTAGGATACTGGGCAGTTAAGATCGTATCTGGCGTACCTGATGCAATTCCTGTTGTTGGTGGAACATTAGTTGAACTATTGCGCGGTGGTCAAAGCGTTGGTCAACCAACTCTTACCCGTTTTTACAGCTTACACACCTTTGTATTGCCTTGGCTGATTGCGGTATTCATGCTTGCTCACTTCTTGATGATCCGTAAGCAAGGTATTTCTGGTCCTTTGTAAGGTTTCTTATCCTAGAAACACTTATGGGATTTTCCTATTAGATAATTTTAGAAAATTATAACGCAATAATATAGAGCAATAAAATGGCAAAGACTGAGAAGCTCCCCGATTTAAATGATCCAATTTTGCGTGCAAAGTTGGAAAAGAACATGGGTCACAACTACTACGGCGAACCAGCTTGGCCAAATGACCTGTTGTACATGTTCCCAGTTGTAATTACTGGCACGATCGCTTTGATTACTGGTTTGGCTGTGCTTGACCCCACGATGGTCGGCGAACCCGCAAACCCATTCGCAACTCCTTTGGAAATTTTGCCAGAGTGGTTCTTATATCCTGCATTCCAAATTTTGCGGATTGTTCCTAATAAATTGTTAGGAGTATTGCTACAAAGTTTGATTCCTGTCGGTTTGATTCTCATTCCTTTCATTGAGAATGTAAACAAGTTTCAAAATCCTTTCCGTCGTCCTGTAGCGATGGCTGTATTCTTGTTTGGTACTGCTGTTACTCTTTGGTTAGGAATTGGCTCCACAATGCCAATTGACAAGTCTTTGACTTTAGGCTTGTTCTAAGCATCACATTAATCTAAACAAAAAGGGTTTCGAGCAATGCTCGAAACCCTTTTTTAGATAAAAACCAAGAGAGAATTGCGCCGCAACTCTCTCTTGGTTTGGCTACAGATATATTTAATTCAGAGAGCCATTTTGTAGTTTTGTGCTAAAAGTTATATAACGCATCTCAAATTTTCATCAACCTTAATGAAATCGTAGTAGCAAACCGCTATGACTATTACATCCATCATATCCAAACCAGAAATTGCAGCAGCACCAGCTAATAACGCTGTACTGCCAAATATTAGTTGGCAAACCTACCAAGCCATGCTGACTGATATGGGCGACCAGCGATCTATTCATTTAGCTTATTATCACGGAGTTTTAGAAATACAAATGCCTTTGGGATTGCATGAAACCATCAACTACATCCTAGAGAGAATAGTTATTGCACTAACAGAAGAATTAGATTTAGGCATTCGGGGATTTGGCTCGACAAGACTAAATCGAGAAGACTTAGCTGTAGGTGTAGAGCCAGACTGTTGTTTTTATATTCAAAACAGCGATCGCATTAGTGGTCGTGAAATTGACCTTGAGATCGATCCACCTCCTGATTTGGTCGTTGAAGTTGATATTACTAGTCCTAGCGATCGTAGATTTGCAATTTATAGAGATCTAGATGTACCAGAAATATGGAAATATAGCGATTCAAGTATCCGCATCTATAAATTGCAAGGCGACGCATATTTGGAAAACGATTTCAGTTTTGCATTCCCGATGGTTTCTAGTGAGATTCTTAATCGATTTTTGCAACAGTCAGTATCCAATGATGACAACAAATTGATCCGTGAGTTTAGGAAATGGATAAGACAACAGATAAACTCATAAAGAACCAGTTTTTGTGGCGCGGCGAAGTCGCGCCACAAAAACTGGTTCCAAAAAGAAGGGTAGCGCTTCTTCTACCCTTCTTTTTGGGTTTTAAAAATTTGCGTTTACAGAGAAGTAAAGTCCTGAATCTTGCAAATTATTGCCTGAGTTAGAGACATTTACTAAAGGAATTCCATAGTCAAGACGCAGAACTAGATTGCGAAGTGGTTGATAGATTGCACCTAAGCCCAGACCAAACAATGACTGAGTTGTCGAATTTACACCTGAAGAATTCCAAATTGTGCCAGCTTCCACAAAAGGTAATAGCTTCACAATAGATACTCCTTCTTCATCTCGTGCCACGGGAAATTGGAACTCTACTGAAGCCTGAAGCCCGCTATCGCCGGCCAGTTGATTTTGGCGATAGCCGCGAATAGATTGATAACCACCAATACTAAACCGATTAAGAGACAGCAACTGATCTCCCGAAAACTGCATATTGAAGCGAAAGAAAGCCAAGGTATCTTTATCATTACCAAGACGTTGCACCCTCAAAACTTGACCAATCCAATAGAAAAACCTACCATCAGGCGAACCATCATTGCGAATCGTTGCTCCGAGAATATTTAGACCCAGATTTAGGGTGGAACGCAATACCCAAGCACCATCTGGATCGCGGTTTAAATAATCTTGGCTAAATCGTAAAACTCTGGACTGCGATCGCCCATCATCAAACTTGAAATTTTGAAAATTAAATGATCGATTACCAAAATAGGAGCCACTATTCTCAAAAGCAATACTGCCGCCAAGGGCAAACTCTTCACGGGGCGATCGCAATAATGGTTGACGGTATGCTAACTCATAGGTTTGCGAATCTGTGAGAATATTCAAGCTATCGAAAGGCTTCTCAGTAATCGGGTTTTGACCTGCAGAAAAGTTAAAGACTAGGGTTCCACCTTTAGGATTAATCGGGTATTGATAATTCAGTTGATAAACATCTGAGCTGCCAGAGCGGGTATAGCCAACAAAAGTCGAGTCCCCAATACCTGTCGTGTTAAGTTCTTGCAAATTCACGCCAGCGCGATAGATCCCTGTGGAAGTATTGCCATAGTTATCAAAAAATGGACGGATGCTCAGAGACTTTGCTTCGCTAAACGTAATTTGCAAAATGCTCTGATTTTGCTGGCTGCCAGTAGTTAAATTAGCTCGAATGTCCCCAATTAAAGGATCAGATCGCAATAGCTGAAGTGCGTCTTCCAAATAAGTAAAGTTTAGAGGCGTTGATGCTGCTTGCAGGATGCGATCGCGGATATAGCTATCATTTAACCTGCCAATTACATCTCCCGATCTCTTGACATCAACTCGCTCCAAAGCTCCTTCTCTAACTTGAATTGTGACCACACCATCTTTAATATCTTGCGGCGTAAGGACAGCACGAGAAGTAATATAGTTTCGATCTTGATAGATTTGCGTAATTTTATCGGCAACTTCCTGCAATTGGCTGAGCGTAACCGATTTATTTTGTAACGGCGACACAAGTGTTTCAATTTCTACTGATGTGAGAATTGAACTTCCCAAAACATCAATTCGCTTGACTGGAATTAAGACTTCATTTACAGAAGGGGGTGATGGATTGTCTTGTGGACTTGTTGAAGGGGATGTGAGGATTGGAGTCTGTGGTTTAACGGGTAGCTTTGGGGATAAAGCTTCTGGTGGGCGAGTTAATGGGAAAGATGAGGGGACTTGTTGAGCCTCGCTAGGCAATCCAATGAGCAGTAGGCTTGGTAGCAAGATCATAATAATCTTGCTGCTTGCTTTGATTAGACGGTTCAAATTTTGACTCACCCTCACACCTCAAATTGATAAATTACACGAATCTTGTAGCCCAAAGATTGCGATCGCATTACTATACACAACAATTACAGCAATTTACGATCATAAAAAACTTTGTTCAGGTTTGATCGCAAAGCGATGATAAGTCATAGCCAATTACCCACCAAAATAAAAGATGACCAAAAGAAAGGGTGGCTGATATCGACATTTCCAGTTCCCTTTGGCAATGCGATCGCAGCTAAACCTTCAACCCCGACAATTTGATTATTCACAATCTTGACTTTCCCATTTATCAAATCAAGCTGTGCTTTTCTTAGAGCCGTAGCCTTACTCAGCGCATCAGGGAAAGCCTTGTAAAAACTAATCATCAAAGGCGCTGTCCCCGCATCCGATACTGTCCACAGAGATGCAAGAATACTTCTAGCCCCTGACTCAACCGCCAAGCCACTGATACCAAGATTGTTGCCAACAGCAGTTTCACAAGCACTTAAGGTCAGCATATCGATCACAGGTTGATCAAATCTTAGACTAGGGATTTGGCTGGATCGTAGCTTCCCATTCCAAAACTGAATAAACGACTCATTAGATCGATCTTGCAAGAATTTTCCATGCGTTCCTAAATGGAGAATTCCATATTTCTCTTTACCACGTTGCGATTGAAGATTATTGACTGTAAAGTCTCGGTCTAAAAACGTAGTCCCAGCTAACACCTGAGTAGTAATCGTTCTAATTTCCACTTCCACGGCTGGCAATGCACTCAAGCCTTCTCTTGCCTCTGTCAGACCCATTGCTAAAACCCGCGTGTTTTTGCGATCGCGCTCTTCTAGTCTAGTCACCCGTAATGCGGGAATATTTGCCGAAGCATAGCGCTCTACTAAAAACTGTTTACCGTCATGAAGAGCCGCAGGAGGGATCACTCGTAAGCCAGAGTCCATCACAAATACAACTGTTTCAATTTTTAGTGCTTGCAGTTGAGTATCAATCGGACGCATCACCCAGTCATAAAGCTTTCGCGCCTGTTCTAAATAGTCCAGAGAGCTTGTATCGCGGAGGCTGGCTCGATAATCCGTCAAAACTGTAATGATTTCCTCTTCGTTAGCATAGTTGGTATAGCGATGAAAGGGTTTGCCAAGTTCCTTAGGCGGAATGACCAGAATCTCGATGCGATCGTTCAGCATAATCGGATAGATCAACACAGAGGGACTTCCAGATCGCTTTGAGACATCGCTTAATATATCTTGGGCTTGGTTGATGGTTAAAGTTGGCAGCTTGAGAGGTTCCCCCAAGAAAATCCCTAACTCAGAGATATAGGCTTTTTCGATCGCCTCAAAAGCTTTGTCTAATTTTTCTTCTTTTAAGAAGCGATCGACCTCTTTTTTCATCACATCTCTGATTGCGAGCAAATCGTTCTTCTCTATATCAACAGTATTTACCTTGACTAAAATCTTTGGTGGGGTAAATATTGTGTTACCTGATGGCGCGACAAGAATATTGCCTTGCGCAAAAATACTTGTGCCGACGGGAATAATGCTTCCTAGAGCTAAGGTGGAAGATCCTGTAGTAACGATACCTGCGGTTCCATTAGTACTAGAATTGCCAATCACAAATGGGTTAAGTCCACCATGACTCAGAAATATCTGACCGCCTGTGCCACCGCTATTGCTAGCAGAACAAATACTCGATCCTGCACAAGCGGCAAATACACTAGACACAAAGCCAGTAACCCTGATACTTCCGCCTGTTGAGGATGCGAAGAAATTACCACCCTGAATCGATCCCGATGTATTTGCAGAGGTTAGAACAATGTCACCGATGGGATCGAGGCTAATATTGCCGCCAACACCAAGATCGCTACTGGTATTAAGATTAGTGGTTGTAATGCTATTGCGGGCTTTGAAGTTGATATTGCCCCCATTGCCACTGATAGAACTAGCATTAATATCTCCTGTAGTTGTATTAATCGCGCCACCTGTACTAGTCAGGTTGATAGTACCGCCGCCTAATGTGCCTGTCGCCAAAATTTCATTTGTAGTGATGTCCCCAAATGCTTGAAAATTAATAATACCTCCATTGCCATTCCCTCCATTGATCCTTGCTCTAACATTACCGAGGGTCGTGTTAATCGCTCCACTAGTGCTAGTTACAGAGATAGATCCTGCGTTACCAAGTAAAAGACTACTTGCTGCAAGATTACTGGTTGTGACATTTCCTAACGCCTGAAGGAAAATACTTCCACCATTGCCTAAAGCTCCCACATTGAGTTGTCCTAATGTAGTGTTAATAGAACCAAATTGACTGATGAGACTAATTCTTCCGCCGTTGCCACTAGCATCAAATGTTGCAGCGGTTACATTAGAAGTAACAATATTACTGGCCGCTTGAAAGAAAACATTACCAGCATTACCAATATTTGAATTTCCAGCATCTATATCTCCCAAACTCGTATCGATCGCGCCATTCGTACTAGTTATCGAAATCGCGCCAGGAGTCCCAGTACCACCGAAACCGATAATGGAAGACACAGCAGCATTTGGAAATACTCCTGCTCCAGTAATAATATTACCGAATGCTTGCAATGTGATATTACCGCTCTTACCATCAGTTGCAGAAGAAGCAACTCGCCCAGAGCTAACGTCGATCGCTCCGTTTGTACTCGTCAGGGAGATATTTCCTGCATTACCAGTCCCAACAAAGGAACTCACCGAATCTAGAGTATTAGTACCTGTCTTAATGTTGCCAAATGACTGAAAGGTAATGTTGCCACTATTTCCTGTAGGAGTTGTAGCAGTAACTCGCCCAGAACTAACGTTGATGGCTCCGTTTATACTCGTCAGGGAAATATTTCCTGCATTACCACTAAAAGTAGTCCCAACATTTGTTGTAATAGTTTCGTTAAAAATATTGGCAACCCCTGTGGTTTGAATGTTTCCGCCTGCCTGCACAATTACATTGCCGCCATTTCCATTTGTCGGAGGAATCGCTTGGAAGCTATTTACACTGATATTTCCACCAGCAGTGAGATTGATATCCCCAGCATTAGTTGCATTTGTAATTAGATTTCCCGTTCCAGCCGTACCTGTAATATTGCGCCCCGCGCTAAAGTTAATTGCTCCACCATTTGTGGTAATACTATCGTTAAAATTGATATCTCTGTTGGCTTGAGCCGTCAATCCGACACCAGACAAAGCAATTGCCACAGGAGTATTAAAATTTATGTCATTCGTTGCTTGTAAAGTGACATTCGCTAATGCAGTATTAATGAAATTTACATCCAGTGTATTTCCACCTTGATCGATGTCACTAAATTGATCTACATCAGTCAATCCACCTGTAAACGAACCACCAGTACCGATGATGTTAATATCTGTCGGATCAAGCAGTAATGTGCCAATTTTTCCTTTGGGAGCAAAGGTATTTACAGTTCCTCTGAAATCAAGGTTCTGTTTACCTGACACCTCCACAAGTCCTCCATCACCAGAAAGAGTTCCACCTTTGGCAATAATTGATCCAAGAAATCTGGTGTTGAGATCAGACCAAACGATCGCAGTGCCAGCATTTCCACGCAAAAGCGCACTAACATCAATCTTGGAATTCGCACTTACAAAAGTTCTCAACGCATTCGGCGCTATGCCATTACCCTGAAAATTTCCACCAATTAAAACTGTCCCGCCGCCAAGTGCTCCAGACGCATCAATCTGAGCATTCACCAATCCTACTTTTTCACCAAAAATCCCAACATTGCCTGCCTTTGATGCTGGAGAAGATACATCAACTCGCCCCGAAACGATCGCCATCCCATTGGTCACCGCAATATCGGTAGCCGCAGGAGTTGCTACTAGAGCCAGCGAACCATCAGCTTTAACCACCACCTGATTGGCTTCTGGTACTTTGCCAGTAAGTAGCTCCGCTAATTTGGGTAACTCCGTAATCTTGCCATTCCAGTTAGTAGGAATAGCATTGTTTGTCACTTGCAGACCTAAAACTGCATCAGGAGATCGCAGCTCAACTAGACTATTTCCTGCCACAGAAGTTAAAGCAACATTGCCACTAGGAGCCGTCAATGTGCCTGTATTGATAATGCTGCCGCCAGTAAAAGTAATCGATTTACCAGCATCTACCGCTAAATTACCTTGATTGATAAGCCCAGCAGGTTGAGCGATCGCAAAGCGAATCGTTTTCGGATCACCATTGGGAAAGCTAAGAGAATTTCTATCAACATTAAAAGTGCCGCTATCGAAGCCCAAAGCAGTGCCTGTAGTCGCATGAAAGGAGCCACCAATATCTAAACGGGCATTTTGTCCAAATACAATCCCATTGGGATTCATGAGATAAAGATTAGCATTAGGAAAAGCTTGACGGCTCTCAAGCGTGCCTAAAATCGCAGAGGGGTTGTCGCCTGTAACCCGATTGATAATGTTGCGAACGTCAGCGCCATTGACCGCAGAGTTTCCAGTATTAAAGATTACTCCCGACTGCGGTACGTTAAATTCACCAAAGCTATGATAAAGATTATTGCCATTGACCGTGCCTGCTCCTGTTGGAGCGATCGCATTGCCATTTACTTGAGTAGCCGTAGTGCCATCAGTTGCGATCTGGGCTTGGGTAGAATGGGCGATGCTTAAGGAAACGATCGCTGACAAAAGTAGACAAAATTTGTTTCTCATTTCAACTCACACCAGAGAAAAATTAATAACTACTGTCAGCAAAAAGTAGATCTAAGTAGGAAGGCTTGATTAAATGTAGGATGCATTAGTGAAACGTAACGCATCAATTAGTTGTCAATGATGGGTTACGTTATCGCTAACCCATCCTACGTTTAATTCCAACAACTTATCTTACCGACTAAATTATCATGAAGTCCTGAAACAGTAAAGGATTTTTATTCAGCAATTTCTACTATTTGTTAAGCAAAAAATGAGCAGCGATATGAAGCGATCGCAGTCATATGTTTTCGGCTTCGTCGAACTAACGTTAAAATTAAGTAAGTACCTCAGCATAATTAAAAATCCAGAACCAGAATCTGTACCGCCCGCTAAGCGGGCGGTACAGATTCTTGGGGTTTTATATTTAATTATGCTGAGGTACTTAATGGTCAAACTTAGGTCATCATTAATTTTTAGTATTTTTTAGGATTCAAAATTTAAACATGGGCAGTACATTCGGGGCTTTATTTCGCGTCACGACTTTTGGGGAATCTCACGGTGGGGGCGTGGGAGCGATCATCGATGGATGCCCACCACAACTAGAACTGAGCGAAGCCGATATTCAAATTGACCTCGATCGCCGTAAACCAGGACAAAGCAAAATCGTCACCCCACGCCGCGAAGATGATCGCGCTCAGATCTTGTCAGGCGTATTTGCAGGGAAAACCCTCGGCACACCGATCATGATTTTGGTGCAGAACAAAGATGCTCGTAGCCAAGACTATTCCGAAATGGCTGAAAAGTTCCGCCCATCCCATGCTGATGCCACCTATCAAGCAAAATATGGCATTCGTAATTGGCAAGGCGGCGGTAGATCTTCGGCGAGGGAAACGATCGGACGGGTTGCCGCAGGTGCGATCGCTAAAAAAATCCTCAAACAAGCCGCAGGTGTCGAAATCATTGCCTATGTAAAACAGGTTAAAGACATGGTTGCGCCTGATATCGATCCGAATACAGTCACAATGGAACAAGTGGAAAGTAACATTTTGCGCTGTCCCAATCCTGAAATGGCGGAAAAAATGATCGACTTCATCGACAAAATCCGTCGCGATGGCAACTCCGTCGGCGGCATCATCGAATGTGTGGCGCGAAATGTACCTGTTGGTTTGGGCGATCCTGTATTTGACAAATTGGAAGCGGATCTAGCCAAAGCAGTGATGTCTTTGCCAGCCAGTAAGGGATTTGAGATTGGTTCAGGATTTGATGGTGTTCGCTTAACTGGTCGTGAGCATAACGATGAGTTCTACATGGAAGGCGATCGCATCCGCACTCGTACTAATAATTCTGGCGGCATTCAAGGCGGCATTTCCAACGGCGAAAATATCATTTTACGAGTTGCTTTTAAGCCCACTGCGACAATTTTGCTAGAGCAGAAGACGGTATCAGTCACGGGTGAAGATACCACACTCACAGGTCGAGGTCGCCATGACCCTTGTGTATTACCTCGCGCCGTGCCAATGGTGGAGGCAATGGTGGCTTTGGTGTTGTGCGATCGCTATCTCAGCCAAAAAACAGTAAGTATTTAAATCCAAGAACTCAAGTTCTTGGCTAAAAGCTCAAGTCTGCTGAAGCAGACTAAAAAAGACTTCTAAGTAACCCGCTGAAATGGTTTGACACTCAAGCCTAGCTTTGAGTGCAAGTTTGCGATGCTGGTTTTCGCAACCCGTTGAAACGGGTTTTAGCTCTTAGCCTGCACTTGAGTGCAGGGCTTCTGGCTGCGCGGCTAGTTTCGCCCGCATAGCGGGCGAAACAGCCTTTGGGTATAATTGGATGATGACTGAGCAATTACTGCAAGATTCCGAAAAATTACAGGCGCGTTTAAAAGAAATACCTCTAGAAGCGGGAGTTTATTTTATGCGCGATCGCCATGATGGTGTGATTTATATCGGCAAATCTAAGGCTCTACGCAATCGCGTGCGATCGTATTTTCGCAGTAGTCAAGATTTGTCACCTCGCATCGCGATGATGGTGCAGCTAGTCCATGAAATCGAGTTTATCGTCACCGACTCCGAAGCTGAAGCCCTCGCCCTCGAAGCGAATCTAATTAAGCAATATCAACCCTATTACAACGTCCTTCTCAAAGACGACAAAAAATATCCCTACGTCTGCATTACTTGGTCAGAGGACTATCCGCGCATTTTTATTACCCGCAAACGGAAGATGGGTGGAACTAAGGATAAGTATTATGGACCATACGTGGATGTCTTCAATCTCAAACGAACTTTGGGAATTATTAAACGCGCCTTTCCACTGCGTCAAAGACCAATACCAATGTTTAAGGATCGACCTTGTCTAAACTATGACATGGGCTTATGTCCGGGGGTATGTCAGGAGCTAATTTCACCAGAAGAATATCGCAAAATCATGCTGCGAGTTGCCATGATTTTTCAAGGTAGATCCAGTGAGTTGATTGAGACTTTTACCGAGAAAATGGAATCTGCGGCAGAGGCTTTAGAATTTGAGAAGGCTGCCGATCTCCGTGATCGCATTCAAGTTTTGCAAAATCTAGGAACCAATCAAAAGGTATCTCTGCCCGATGATACCGTTTCTCGCGATGCGATCGCCATGGCACAGGATGAGCAACATACCTGCATTCAGCTATTCCAGATTCGAGCAGGGCGACTTGTCGGACGATTAGCCTTTGTTGCCGATAGTCAAAGCGATGTACCTGAGGCGATTTTGCAACGCACTTTAGAAGCGCATTATCAAAACTGCGATCCTGTCGAAATCCCCAATGAGGTACATACCCAATTGGAACTTCCTGAAGTGGAGATTTTGCAAGCATGGCTCAGCGATCGCAAAGGGCGCAAAGTGGCGATCGCAACACCACAAAGACAACTCAAAGCCGAACTAATCGAAATGGTGGAACGCAATGCTCAGTATGAATTAGCGCGGATTCAAAAACAAAGCGATCGTAATTTACAAGGATTGGAAGACTTAGCCGAAATTCTCAATCTTGAGAGTTTGCCACATCGGATCGAAGGATATGATATCTCTCACATCCAAGGCTCCGATGCCGTGGCGAGTCAAGTTGTCTTTATCGACGGTATTCCCGCGAAACAACATTATCGACATTACAAAATCCGTAATCCAGACATTCAGACTGGTCATTCTGATGACTTTGCCAGTCTCGCAGAAGTGATTGCAAGAAGGTTTAGGAAGTATTCGGCTTTTGAAATGGAATCCCTCACCCCCAGCCCCTCTCCCCCTTTGGGAGAGGGGAGTATGAGTGAGGGTGATTTCCCTGACTTAATAATGATCGATGGTGGGAAAGGACAACTTTCGTCGGTAATGAAGATTATTGATAAGTTGGGTTTACGAGATCGCCTGACGGTAATTAGCCTTGCAAAAAAACGCGAGGAAATCTTTTTGCCAGAACAGTCTGATCCATTAATTGGTGGCGATCCAGAACGAGCAGGAGTACAAGTATTGCGCCGTTTGCGCGATGAGGCCCATCGTTTTGCAATTACGTTTCATCGCAAAAAACGCAGTCAAAGAATGCAGCGATCGCACCTCGATCAAATCACTGGTCTAGGGCATCATCGGCAAAAGATTCTGCTGGAAAAATTTCATTCCGTTGATTATATCCGCCAAGCAACAGTCGAACAGATCGCCGAAACCGACGGTATCGGCAAGAAGTTAGCACAACATATTTACGATCATTTCCATCACGCCAGCAATAATGATTAACGGAACATTAACTTGCTTTCTTTATCCCAATTGCGATACATCCAAATTACCGTGTACCAATTCATATAAATCCGAAAGATTTCCATCGCAACTTCCGATTTACCCCGATCGCATAGCCATGTTAATAAAGGCTTGAGCGTGCGATCGTTGAGCGTCCCTCCAAGAGTGAGAATTCCCCAAAGAGCTAAATGCAGCCAAGTTTTTTGGATCATTAACTTGACTTCTAAAGTGGGATGTTTTTGATAAAAAATAATGCTCATTCGACCGCGTTGTTCTTCGAGATCGAGTAACCGAGGCATTTTGTCGATCGAAAACTTAGCATGGTAATGGAAGGCGATCGCCCCCGCACAGGTCAAACGTTTTAAGCCTAATTTTTTAACCCGCATTCCTAGCTCAAAATCTTCCCAACCATATTGGAAGAACCCAGTATCAAATTTTCCTGCTTCCAATAACCATTTACGGGCGATCGCTAAATTACAAGTATCGAAAATAGCAGCGGTAAAATATGGTATCGCTGAGACAGCCTCAGAGTCAGGAGATTCAAGATTACTAGTATCTATGATCCGTCCATAACTATAAACTTTTTCGCCTTGGGCAAGGGTTTCAGTATGAGCTTGAAGATATTCAGGATTAACCGTGATATCACTATCGACAAAGGCAATGTATTTACCAAGTGCAGCATCAATGCCATAGTTGCGGGCAGTAGCCGCAGCCGCATGGTCTTGCGTTAACAGTCGCAGGTGTGGATAGCGATCGCTATTAGCTGTCAAAAACTCAACCGTGCCATCCGATGAGCCATCATCAACAACCAAAATTTCGTATGGCTGGGTTACGGTCTGTTTTTCTAATGCAGCAAGGCATTTTTGTAAAATCGGTAGACGGTTATAAGTTGGTACAACCACTGACCACAACATTTCCGACACTGTGTTTCTCCTATTGCGATCGCAAAAAGGATTATAACCCTAAGTGTCTTTGGGCTTAATCCTTTCCTAGTTAAGAACTAGTTCTTAACTTTACAACGTCTATTATTTCGGCGGGAAGAGAGTAGTGCAGTAAATGGGTGATTTTAAGACATAATTTTGGGGTTGATGTCTCGCAATATTTGCATGAAAGTTGAAATCACAGCAATTCCTGATATTTTACTAATTACACCTAGGGTGTTTGGTGATCAGCGCGGCTTTTTTTATGAGTCTTACAACCACCAGGTTTTTGTCGAAAAAACAGGTTTAGATCTCACCTTTGTCCAAGACAATCATTCACGATCTCAAAAAAATGTATTGCGAGGATTACATTATCAAATTGGCAAGCCGCAAGGCAAATTAGTCAGAGCTTTAGCAGGAATAATTCAAGATGTCGCTGTAGATTTACGACAAAGTTCTCCAACTTTTGGTAAATCGGTAAGTTATATTCTTAGTGCAGAAAACTATCAGCAACTATGGATTCCCGCAGGATTTGCTCACGGCTTTGTTGTATTGTCTGAAATTGCCGAGGTTTCCTACAAAACTACAGATTACTATGCTCCTAGTGAGGAGCGCTGTTTATTGTGGAGCGATCCTGAATTGGCGATCTCATGGCAACTGGATCACCCCCCAGTTTTGTCTGCTAAAGATGCTGTTGGTAAATTACTAAAAGAAACTGAGTTGTTTGCATGAGTCGAGTAGAAAAATTTCAAAAGGTACTTGTTACAGGTGGGGCGGGTTTTATCGGCTCTAATTATGTACATTACGCCCTCACCCATCATTCCAGTTGGGAGATTGTGGTCTTAGATAAGCTTACGTATGCAGGCAATTTAGATAATCTCAAGGATATTAGCGATCGCATTACTTTCGTCCAAGGCGATATTGCTAATCCTGAAGATGTGGACAAAGCCGTAAAGGGTGTCGATGCAATTCTCAATTTTGCTGCCGAAAGCCATGTCGATCGCAGCCTGAGAGATCCACTACCATTCATCCGAACCAATATCGAAGGCACATTACTATTATTGGAAGCGGCAAGAAAACATCAAATCAAACGCTTTCTCCATGTTTCCACCGATGAAGTCTACGGAGATTTAGTCGGTAGCGATCGCCATTCTCTAGAGTCAGATACCCTATCCCCTCGTAGTCCATATGCTGCCTCCAAAGCAGGAGCGGAGCATTTAGTCTTCTCATATGGTATTAGCTATGGTTTAGATGTGTTAATTACCCGTGGATCGAATACTTACGGGCTGTATCAATATCCTGAAAAAATTATTCCTCTCTTCATCACCAATGCCCTAGAGTCAAAATCCTTACCTATTTATGGTGATGGTTCCGCCGTCCGTGATTATCTCTATGTTGAAGATCATTGCTCAGGCATTGATACTGTGCTGCACGCAGGTACAAGTGGTAGAGCTTATAACCTTGGTGCGCGTATGGAAGTCAATGGGATCGAGGTTGCCAAAACTATTTTAGGGCTGCTCGATCGCCCCGAATCCTTAATGCAATCTGTCAGCGATCGTCCTGGACATGACTACCGCTATTCCGTCGATCCTAGTGCAACTGAAGCATTAGGTTGGCAACGTCAATGGGACTTTCAACGCGGTATGGCACATACTGTAGCTTGGTACAAACAAAACTCTGACTGGTGGCAAGCAGTCAAAGATAAGAAAGTATTCCAAGAACATTACAACCAGTGGTATGCCCGATGAGTCAACCTCTAAGAGTTGCCTTAATTGGCGCAAATGGACAATTAGGCTCGGATATTACTAGTCATTTTTCACAATGCGATCGCTATCAACTCACCGCCTTAACTCGATCCGATATTGACATTAGACAGTCTGACATTGTTGATCAAGTCTTAACCAGCCAGAAATTTGATGTGGTGATCAATAGTGCTGCCTATGTGCGTGTCGATGACTGTGAGCAAGAAGTGGATACAGCTTTTGATGTCAATGCGATCGGCGCGTTAAATGTGGCGCGAACCTGTCGTGATATTGGCGCTGTGTGTGTGTACATCAGTACCGATTATGTGTTTCGTGGCGATCGCCAACCTCCTTACACAGAGTCCGATATTCCTAACCCAATTAATATCTACGGCACATCCAAGCTTACGGGGGAATACCTAGTCCAACAAACCCTTGAGCGATCGCTAATTTTGCGAATCTCCAGTGTCTTTGGGAAAGCGGGGGCAAGCGGTAAGGGTGGTAATTTCGTCGAAACAATGATTAAAAAAGCCAAGGCTAGCGATCAAATCAAGGTAGTTAATGACATATTTATGTCGCCAACCTATACCTATGATGCGGCCAGATTGCTTGATGTACTTTTGCAAGAAGGCGCAACATCGGTCATTCATGGCGCTAATTCAGGGAGTTGTTCGTGGCATGAATTTGCTAGTGCGGCGCTTCGTCTTGCTAGTATTCATTATCCCATTGAAGCTATTCCTGCCTCGGATTTTCCTACTAAAGCTACCAGACCGATGAACTCAGCATTAATTAGTAATCAGTTGCCCAAAATTACTGATTTTCATATGCGTCCTTGGCAAGAAGCTCTTGCAGCCTATATTCAAGCTAGATAAGAACACTTAGTGATTTTTATCTAGCATTTACTATTCAAAAATATGAAAGCTCTAATTCTCTCTGGTGGCAAAGGTACAAGATTACGCCCACTGACCTATACAGGTGCAAAGCAGTTAGTACCCGTTGCCAATAAACCAATCCTTTGGTACTGTATCGAAAGTATTGTCGCCGTTGGCATAAACGATATCGGTATTGTTATCAGTCCCGAAACTGGCGATGAAGTAAAAAGCAAAACAGGTAATGGCGATCGCTTCGGTGCAAATATTACCTATATTCTTCAAGATAAACCCGCAGGTTTAGCCCATGCTGTCAAGATCTCCCAGCTATTTCTTGGTGACGACTCTTTCATTATGTTTCTTGGTGACAACCTGATCGAATCGCAATTAGACACATTTTTGACCAATTTCAACCAAAAGCAGCTAGATGCGTTGATTTTATTACGCCAAGTCGCTGATCCTAGTGCTTTTGGCGTGGCAACTGTTGATACTGATGGTAAAGTGATCAAATTAGTCGAAAAACCAAAACAGCCTGAATCAAATCTGGCTTTAGTTGGGGTGTACTTCTTTAAAAAGACAATTCATGAGGCGATCGCCCAAATCTCCCCATCGGCTAGAGGTGAGCTAGAAATCACTGATGCGATCCAACAACTAATTGATACTCACAAAAATGTATCAGCATCCGAGCTAGAGGGCTGGTGGTTAGATACAGGCAAAAAAGATGATATTCTTGCCGCTAATCAAATTGTTCTTGATGCCAGATTAAAATCTCAGAATCTGGGAGAGATCGATAGTGACAGTAGTATTAGTGGGCGCGTAGCAATTGGTATCGGCTCTCAAGTTATTGGTTGCAAAATTCGCGGACCAGTCATTATTGGCGAAAATTGCCATCTTGAAAATGCTTACATTGGTCCCTATACCAGTATTAGCGATCGCGTTACGATCATCGAAACCGATATTGAACATAGCGTTATCCTTAGTGATACCAAAATCACAGGTATCCATCAACGCATCGTCGATAGTGTGATCGGACAAAGAGTGTCGATGAAAGTTTCCCCTAAGCGTCCACAGGCTCTGAGGTTTCTTGTGGGCGATGACTCCCAACTAGAAATCACATAGAAAATACATAGATCAATTTAGGAGAGCGACTTTTGTAGACTCACTCCTAACTAATGTTTTGGAGAGATTACTTGCTGTTAGTAATGAAATGCCATATGTTAGACCAACAAATGGAAGCACTGTAGAGTTTGTAATTAGCAAAAATTTGGTAAAAATCTAAATGAAAGCTGTAATTTTAGCTGGCGGTTTAGGGACTCGGTTAAGCGAAGAAACCCACCTCAAACCAAAGCCAATGGTGGAGATTGGTGGCAAGCCCATTTTATGGCACATCATGAAAACTTATTCAGCCTATGAAATCAATGATTTCATTATTTGTTGTGGCTATAAAGGATATGTAATTAAGGAATATTTCGCTAATTATTTTTTACACATGTCTGATATTACTTTTGACATGCAGTCCAATCAAATGGAAGTGCATCAAAAAAAAGCAGAACCTTGGCGTGTGACCTTAGTGGATACAGGTGAAATCACTCAAACGGGGGGAAGGCTCCAAAGAGTGAAAAACTATGTAGGTAGTGACACCTTCTGTTTTACCTATGGTGATGGAGTAAGTAATGTCAACATCAAAGAATTAATTTCTTTTCATCATAAGCAGAAACATCTAGCTACTGTTACAGCAGTCCAACCTCCTGGACGCTATGGAAATATTAATATAGCGCAAGGCTTGGTCTTAAATTTTCAAGAGAAACCTCAAGGGGATGGTGGATGGATTAATGGAGGTTATTTTGTTTTGGAACCAGAAGTATTTGATTTATTAGAAGGCGATCAGACCAGTTGGGAGTCAGAGACTTTACCAAAGATTGCCTATAAACAGGAATTGTCTGCTTTTAATCATTATGGTTTTTGGCAAGCAATGGATACTCTTAGAGATAAAAATTATTTGGAAAGCCTATGGGAAACTGCTAGCGCTCCTTGGAAAGTATGGTGATGACTTTAGAGTTTTGGCAAGATAAAAGAGTTTTAGTGACGGGGCATACTGGCTTTAAAGGTAGTTGGCTATCAATTTGGCTACAAATTTTAGGAGCTAAGGTCGTTGGCTATAGTTTGTCACCCCATACACAGCCTTGTTTATTTGATTTAGCTCAGGTCAGCGATCGCATTACTTCGATAGTTGGTGATATTCGAGATTTAGATCATCTTGTAAAAACAGTAAAAAAACATCAGCCTGAAATTGTAATTCATATGGCAGCCCAAGCTTTAGTACGTGAATCTTACAAAAATCCTGCTGAGACCTATGCTGTTAATGTTATTGGTACAGTAAATGTGCTGGAAGCAGTTCGCCAAGTGGGAGGTGTAAAAGCCCTAGTTAACGTAACTTCGGACAAATGTTATGAAAATCGGGAATGGGTTTGGGGATATCGTGAGAATGAGGCTCTAGGAGGTTATGACCCTTACAGCAGCAGTAAAGGCTGCTCTGAACTGGTAACATCTGCCTATCGTAATTCTTTCTTCCATCCTCAAGATTATGCACAACATGGAGTTGGCATTGCCACCGCTCGCGCAGGTAATGTCATTGGTGGTGGTGATTGGTCAAGCGATCGCTTGATTCCTGATATTCTCAAGGCTTGGCAGACTGGACAGAAAGTAATTATCCGCTACCCCCATGCGGTTCGTCCTTGGCAACATGTGCTTGAACCTTTATCTGGCTACCTTACCTTAGCAGAGCATTTATATAATGATGGCGTAGGTTACGCAGGTGCTTGGAATTTTGGTCCTAATGAATCTGATGCTCAGACCGTTGGCTGGATTGTTGAGCAGATGGCAAATCTGTGGGGTAAAGAAGCAGATTGGGTTCAGGAAACTTCATTACAACCCCATGAGGCTCACTATTTAAAATTAGATTGCTCTAAAGCGCATAGTCAATTAAAATGGCAACCAAAGTTAGAGGTAAAAACTGCCTTAGCTTGGGTCATTGACTGGACAAAATCTTTGCAGTCTGGAGCAAATATGAGAGATATTACTGCTCATCAAATTAATCAATTTAGCCTTAAATAACTTTAGAGAAAATCCAAATTTCAAGAAATATTAAATAGTTATGCCCCAAGGAAAATGTCGATTTTGTAAAACCAGTTTAAAACATACATTTGTCGATTTAGGTATGTCGCCTTTATCTAACTCCTATTTAAAATTAGACCAGTTAAACAAAGCAGAGAAGTTTTATCCTCTTCATACTTATGTCTGTGAACAATGTCTATTAGTACAGTTAGAAGAATTTGAATCTCCTGATCATATTTTTAGTGATTATGCTTATTTTTCTTCCTATTCAGATAGCTGGTTGAATCATGCTAAAAAGTACACCGATCTGGTGATTGACAGATTTAATCTTAATACATCTAGTCTAGTCATTGAAATAGCTAGTAATGATGGTTATCTTTTACAGTTTTTCAAAGAACAAAACATTCCTATTTTGGGGATCGAACCAGCCGCCAATGTTGCTCAAGTTGCTGAGTCTAAGGGTATCCCTACGCTAGTTAAATTTTTTGGGGCGCAAACTGCACAAGAATTATTTAATCTTGGCAAATCATCTGATTTATTACTAGGAAATAATGTCTTAGCTCATGTTCCTGACATTAATGATTTTGTGGCAGGAATGAAAATTATTTTGAAGCCTGAGGGAGTCTTAACCATGGAGTTCCCACATTTATGGCAGTTAATTAACCAAAATCAATTTGATACTATTTACCACGAACATTTTTCCTATTTGTCTTTTACCACTGTAGAAAAAATATTTGCTTGTCATGGGTTAACTTTATTTGATGTCGAAGAATTATCTACTCATGGTGGTTCACTGCGTATATATGGCATACATGAACACAATCAAAAATTTATAGTTAACGATCGCGTTAGATTATTAAAAGAAAAAGAGCATCAAGCTGGATTAGACAAAGTTGATACTTATCTTCAGTTTAGTAATCAAGTAATGTCCACTAAACGCAAGTTACTCAGCTTTCTAATTGAACTCAAAAACAATGGTAAAACTATTGTTGGTTATGGCGCTCCAGCTAAGGGCAATACCCTGCTGAATTATTGTGGTATTCGCACAGATTTACTTGACTATACTTGCGATCGCAGTCCTCATAAACAAGGATTATTCTTGCCAGGAACTCACATTCCGATCTACCCTCCTGACAAGATTGCAGAGACTAAACCCGATTATGTACTCATCTTGCCTTGGAATCTCAAGGATGAGATTTGCTTACAACTATCCTATATTCGTGAGTGGGGTGGCAAATTTATAATGCCAATCCCAGAGGTAGAGGTGTTGGAATGAAGTTTATAGAAACTAAGCTCAAAGGAGCTTATGTTATCGAAATTGAACCAATCTCCGATAATCGCGGTTTTTTTGCACGATCTTGGTGTCAACAGGAATTTAGAGATCGCGGTTTAAACCCTAACTTAGTGCAGTGCAATATTTCTTTTAATACTAAGAAAGGAACTTTGCGCGGAATGCACTATCAAGCAAAACCCCACGAAGAGGCAAAATTAGTTAGATGTACTAAAGGTTCAATCTATGATGTAATCATTGATATTCGTGACGATTCATCTACTTTTAAGCAATGGTTTGCAATTGAGATAGGTGCAGATAATCGTAAGATGCTATATATTCCAGAAGGATTTGCACATGGATTTATGACTTTAGAAGATAATACTGAGATCTTTTATCAAATGTCTGATTTTTATCATTCAGATGTAGCTAAAGGCATTAGGTGGGATGATCCAGCCTTTGCCATTCAGTGGCATGTTACGAATCAACCGATAATTTCCGCAAAAGATCTAAGCTATCCATTGCACAGCTTTAAATAGCTAAGATGTATCCTCAACCAAATAAACACAAGTGAAACCGCGCATTTATTACACTAAACCATCTATCACGGAGCTAGAAGTCGAGTATGCCACCGATGCTGCTCGAAATGGTTGGGGCGATCGCTGTTACGAATACATAAATCTTTTTGAAGAAGCTTTTAAATCACATTTAGGTGTGGAATATGCGATCGCAACTTCAAGCTGTACAGGTGCTTTGCACATGGGAATGTCAGCAGTGGGAATTGGTGAAGGCGATGAGGTGATCATGGCTGACACTAACTGGATTGCAACGGCTGCTCCAATAGTACATTTGGGTGCTAAGCCAATATTTGTAGATATATTGCCCGATAGTTGGTGCATCGATCCTGACTTAGCGGAGGCAGCAATTACGCCACGAACTAAGGCAATTGTAGCGGTTCATTTATATGGCAATTTATGTGACATGAATCGGTTGCTAGCGATTGGTGAAAAGTATGGCATTCCTATCATTGAGGATGCGGCTGAAGCGATCGGCTCTGTCTATCATGGTAAGCGAGCTGGCAGTATGGGTAAGTTTGGTAGTTTTTCCTTTCATGGTACAAAAACGCTTACTACTGGCGAAGGGGGAATGTTTGTCACCAATGATGCTGACCTTTATGAGACTGTACTTACACTCTCTAATCATGGGCGTGCTAGAGGACAAACTAAACAGTTTTGGGCAGATATGGTCGGCTTTAAGTATAAGATGTCAAATATTCAAGCTGCGATCGGCTATGGTCAAATGCAGCGAATTGATGAACTAATTACTCGTAAGCGCGAAATCCTAAAATTCTATAAAGATCATCTCGAGTGTCTTGATGGTGTGTCGATGAACCCTGAACCAGAAGGAATGATCAATGGTGCATGGATGCCCACAATAGTATTTGACAAACAAACTGGTGTTACTCGTGAACAATTGCAATCTCTTTTTAAATCAGAAAATATAGATGCAAGAGTATTCTTTCATCCTCTATCAAGTTTATTGATGTTTGAGGATAAAGAAGTTAATATTAACTCATGGAATATTCCATTACGCTCGATTAATCTACCTAGCTATAACGATTTGAGCAATCAAGATCTATCTTTTGTTATTGAGTGCGTTTCCAATAAATTAAAAATTCTATCTAGATGCTAAATAATTTACTTACAAAAGAACAAGTAAAAGATTTCAAAGAATATGGCTACGTTGTAATCAAAGGCTTTTATGACTGTAGTTTAGAAATAGAGCCTATACAGTACGGTATATGGAAAATCTTAAAAATTCTTTTTGAGAAATATCATATTGAGGTTGAAGCTAAAGAATTTTCTCCTAAGACCTTCGACTATGGATATCAAAAGCTAATTTCCGTTAATCGCAGATATGGAGGTGAGGTATATGATGCCATTAAACAGATACCTGCTTTTATGCGTTTGATTAGTTTAGAAAAAAACGATCAAATATTTATGCAATTACGAAATACTGATACTCCAGCGATCGCTGCCGCAGGATATGGTATCCGTATTGACAACCCACACGAAGAGAGATATCGCTCCTTGTGGCATTATGAATATCGAGATCAGTTGAGAAGTATAGATGGCATAGTTTTCTGGAGTCCCTTAGTCGCTCTAACCTCTGGAATGGGACCTGTAAAGATCTGTCCAAGATCTCATCTTGGTGGATTGCGGCGATCTTATTTAAAAGATCCAGACAATCTCGAGAAAACAGGAGCATATGCGATGCGTCTAGAAAATGAAGCATCTTTAATTGCTCAATACGGTACTGTCGCGCCACTTTCAGAACCTGGGGATTTGGTGTTAATGGATTTTCTTACTTTACATTCATCGGGTGTTAATATATCTGAAAGGTCTCGTTGGAGTATGCAATTTAGGTACTTTAGTTTTGAAGATCCTAGCGGAATTAGCATTAATTGGACTGGCTGTGTCGCCAATGGCACACAACTTAAAGACATTCATCCTGAGTTAGTTATAGATTAAAGTTACATTTTTATCTAAGTTATCTCTAATCATCTAAACTTAAAATCAACTACTATGACCATCTGTGCATTAACTGGAAAACCGTTGCAAACACCTATCTACCAATCCCAAGGTAGTCTATCTGTTACATCATTAAGTCAAACCTATGAAGGAAAAACGGTTGTCTATTTTAATGAAGAGATAGGACATATTCAAACTAAAGAAATTGAAAACATTGATGTTTACTATGATAAACAATATAAATTTTTTAATCAAAGCGATGAAGATGACATTTTATATAAAGTAGTTGATGGCAAAAAAATCTTTAGACAGGAGCATCAGGTAAATACTTTACTCTCAAAGATTAACTTTGAGGATGAGATGCAAGTATTGGACTATGGCTGTGCTAAGGGTACAGTAATGAAGCGTCTAGGTCTTCAGAAACCCTCTGTTGAGACATACTTATTCGATGTAAGTCAAATGTATGTCAACCTGTGGGAACAGTTTTTACCATCGGATCATTATGCTTCTTACCAAACAAAAGAAGAGTGGCATGAAAAATTTGATGTAGTTACCTCATTCTTTGCCTTTGAACATACTCCAGATCCCGTCAAGGAACTGCGTAATATTAATACTTTGCTAAAGGATGGTGGACATTTTTATTGTATTGTGCCTAACGTCTTTGAGAATACAGGTGATTTTATAGTTGCTGACCATGTACATCATTATAGTGATGCGTCTTTGAGGTATCTGTTTGCAAAAGCAGGTTTTGAAACTGTTGAAATTGATGTTTCTTCGCATTTTGGGGCTTACATTGCTATAGGTAAGAAGGTTTCACAGAAATCTCTAGAATTCCAGATTAACTCCATAGATTTAGCAAATGTGGTAAATGCCGCGCAAGAGACAGCCAATTACTGGAATACGCTGCAAGATAAAATTTGCCAGTTTGAGCAGTCTGTCAGTGGACAAAAAGCTGCGATATACGGGGCTGGAGTTTATGGTAGCTTTATTGCCACATGCCTTAACAATCTAGATGATATTCAATGCTTTATCGATCAAAATCCTCTTTTACATGGAACAACGACTTTTAATAAGTCAATTATTCCTAATAGTGAATTGCCTACAGAAATTAAAGTCATTTATGTAGGACTAAATCCTAAGATTGCCCAACAGGTTGTATCAGGATTTCCAAAATGGCAAGAGACAGTATCTTCTATACTCTTTTTATAAAAAGAAGTTTATATATTTATTTTGTAGAAATGTTGTAAAAACTCTATCGCTCTAAACTACTTGGTATGAATAATTATTCGCATTTTAGTAAATTACTAAGCCTAATATATCAAAAAGCTCCTTTCCAAAAAAAGAAATTAGAGAGCTATTTGGGAAGTCAAACCAATTCTTTTTTTAATGAAGCAGAAGAGTTTACACAGCAATATACTAACTATTTAGACAGTCAAAATATTCCTGTTGAGTATGCTGTAAATGCATATTTAAAAATGTGTAACGATATGATGAGGTGTCAAGTCTCTTTTATGAGATCTGGGAAATATCCAGTTGAGATCTCTAAAGAAACATTTGATAATGTATATAACAATCCTCAAGAAATGAAGTCATACATGATTGGGTTAGCAATATCACAATTTCTATGGGAAAGTCATTATGAAATGTTTTCATGCTTAAAATCAGCTCTAAAAAATTATAGTAAAGATACAACAAGCTATCTTGAGATAGGACCTGGGCACGGACTGTTTTTGAGTCAAGCTGTAAGCACACTCCAAGATTGTAATAAGTATATTGCTGTAGACATTAGCCCAACTTCTATAGAAATCACTAAGTCGATTATGCAGGAATTACATGCCAATAATAAATTAAATATAACTTATTACAATGAAGATATGTTGTCATTGAGTCTTGAGCATAAATATGACTTTATAACAATGGGTGAAGTAATTGAACATGTGAGTTTCCCTGATAAGCTTTTAAATCAATTCCACAATTTACTAGCAGAGAATGGCAAAGGATTTATCTCTACCTGCGTAAATTGTCCTGCAATTGATCATATCTATCATTTCCATTCTGTAGATGAAATAAGAAAAATGTTTAGGAATTGTGGATTAAAGATTTTGGATGAGAGAGTTTGTCCAGTAGAGTCTTTACCGATGGAGGAAATAGTCAAGCGTAAAATTACCATTAACTATTGTGCGTTAGTGTCTAGGGGTGAAAACTATGAGTAGATTTGAACAGATTCAGATAGGAGATAGGGCTGAAATTAGTCATAAGGTTGTTCAAGATGATATTGATAGATTTGTAGAGCTTACAGGTGATGATAATAAGCTGCATACAGACAAGGCTTATGCAGCTAAAACAACATTTAAGAAACCTGTTGTTCATGGGATGTTGGGTGCATCGTTTATCTCTACAATTATTGGTACAAGACTTCCAGGAGATGGGGCATTATGGTTCTCTCAAAGTTTAGAATTCCTTATGCCTGTGCGTGTTGGTGATGATTTAACTATTACTGCCGAAGTCATAAAAAAATATGATAAGTTGCAAACCATTGAAATCCAGACTGATATATACAACCAAGACAAACAGAAAGTAACTACTGGTGTTGCTAAAGTAAAGATAATAGAAGAAATTGTTCCAACACAAGAACAAGAAGTTTCTACGTCTAACAAAAACAAAGTTGCTTTGGTAGTTGGTGCTACAGGTGGTATAGGAAAAGCTGCTTCACTAATGTTAGCAAAAGAGGGATTTGATGTTTTAATCCATTACTTTAGTGATCATGCTGGTGCATTAGAATTGAAACAGCAACTACAGCAATTAAATGTAAAGGCTGAGACTTGTAAAGCAGATGTAACTAAAGAAGAAGATGTAAAAGAACTAATCAAATTTTTTAAGCGCAAGTTTGACGTTTTAACAGTAGTTGTTAACTGTGCCACACTTAAGTTGCCCAATATTAAAATCGAGAATTTAGATTGGGAAGATATACAGAAACAAATTGATATTAATATTAAAAGTAATTTTTTTCTATTAAATCTTTGTTTTCCAATTATGGAGAAAGCTAAGTATGGAAAGATAGTATTTCTGGAAACACAATATACTGAGAGCACTCCTCCTCCAGAGTTACTACCATATATCACTGCAAAAGCTGCTTTATATGGTTTTGGTAAGTCTCTAGCAGTGGAACTAGCATCAAGAGGTATTCGTGTTAATTTTGTTTCGCCAAGCATGACGGAGACTGAGTTAATTGCTAATATACCAGAGAAAGTGAGGTTGGTTACAGCAGCAAAAACACCTCTACGGAGATTGGCAAATCCTGAAGATATTGCCCACGCGATCGCTTTTCTTGCATCTGACAAGTCTGATTTTATGACTGGAGAGACTTTGCGTGTGAATGGAGGACAAGTAATGATTTGATGTATTACCTAAAATAAAGACATGGTTATTGATTGTCATTATTTTGTTCAATATTTAATGATTTAATTTATATTAAATTTGATTTGAATTTATTTGAACTTATGAAAACACTGGTGCTTAAGGATTTAAAATACACTGAAATATTATCCAAGAACAAAGTGCTCGGAGAAAGCTTGTCAAATTCACCAATGTACACAATATCTGTGTTGTCTAACATAATTACATCACAGCTTAATGATATTTTAGAGTTTGTAATCAGAAGTCAAGCAATTAATGCAAAAGTCAATTTTGGAGACTACGATAATATTGTTCAGAATAGTGAAACCTATGCCGACTCTAATGTGGTAATTGTATTTTGGGAATTAGCAAACATAATAGATGGTCTGCAATATAAATCATTAACAATGACTTCAGAGGAGATAGCAGCACTGATTGTAAAAGTAAAGCAAGAAATTGATTTCGTATTTTATTCCTTGTCTACAACACCTTTAGTTATTTTCAATCAATTTAGTACATTAATATTTAATCAACATTTTTTGCGTGCAAACCAGTTTGATGAGATTTGTAATGAACTAAACCAGTATATTAGTAGCAATCTTCCAAGCAACTTTTTTTTGATACCTATAGACAAGCTATTTGCCCAAGTTTCCATAGAAAGAAGTGTTGATTTTCGTTACTACTATTCCTCTAAGTCTCTCTATAGTATAGAGTTCTTTAAATGTTATGCACAATTTATATCTCCTCTTATTCTTTCCGTTAATGGCAAAAGTAAGAAAGTACTAGTTTTAGATTGTGATAATACATTGTGGAAAGGTATTATTGGGGAAGATGGATTAAATGGGATTTCATTGTCTACTAATGACAAAAATGGTATTTTTTTTGAAGAGGTACATCATTTAATTAAAAATTTGTCAAAAGATGGAGTCATAGTTTGTTTATGCAGTAAAAATAATGAATCAGATCTAGATGAGATATGGAAATCCAGATCTGATTTTACTTTGAGTGAAAGGGATATTTTTGCAAAAAAGATAAATTGGCAGAGCAAAGATAAAAACTTACAGGAATTAATTGAAGATTTAAATGTTGGTGCTGATAGTTTAGTTTTTGTAGATGATTCGTCATTTGAGATAAGCTGTGTGGAAAGTAATTTGCCAGAAGTTACAACTTTACAAGTTCCTAAGCTAATTTATACTTATCCTTCTTTGTTTCGAGAGACAACTTCTCTATTTTTTAAGCCATCTCAAACCGCTGAAGATAAAAAAAGGCTAGAAATGTATCATTATGAGGCTCGGCGAAAGAATGAAAGAAAAAAGTTTGCATCAGTAGATGAATACTTAAGTTCACTAGAGCTTAAACTATCAATTCATATTAATCATTCAGATCATCTAACAAGAGCATCTCAACTTACTCAAAAGACTAATCAATTTAATCTTACAACTAAACGATATACAGAAACAGAAATCAAAGATTTATTAGAAGGCGGCGATCATCGTATCTATGTTATGGAAGTGAGCGACAAATTTGGAGATTATGGTCTTACAGGGTTGGCAATTATCGCTATCAATCATACCGAAGCAGAAATAGATACATTCTTATTGAGTTGTAGAGTATTGGGACGTAATATAGAAATTAACTTTGTTAACTTTATTATTAATGACCTAAAAGAATTAGGTATAAATCATATCTTTGCAAATTATGCGAAAACCTCTAAGAATATGCAAGTAGCTAACTTCTATGAAAAAAATGGCTTTGACATTTTATCTGCTAGTGATTCTAGGACTGAATATCGTTTATCATTAAATTCACTATAAGAATGAGTTTTTTGTTTTTAAGTTTATTTTTAAATAGTCTGTATAATATTGAGTTAAATATGATTGACAAAAGAATTAAACAAGTAATGGCGGCAGTGTTTGAGGTTGAAGCTGATTCTATTTCTGAAGATGCTTCTCCAGATACCATTGAAATTTGGGACTCCTTGCATCATATGAATTTGGTGGTTGCATTGGAGGAGGAGTTTACAGTTGTTTTTGATGATGAACAAATTGGTGATTTATTAAACTACAAGCTAATCAAAATTGCCATTTCAGAATTGATAAACTCTTAATTATGTTGTTGAAGAACATTAAACATCAATTTAGGCTTTGGCTCAATAATTTTAAAGTTGCCTATCGTTATGATGTGCTTATGGAGAAGGCAGTCACTCTGAAGTATATAGACACTATTTCATTTGGACATAAGTGTACTCTCCAATCTGGTGTCTACATTTATGGTTCTAGACGCGGGATGAAGGTGATTTTGGGTGATGATGTTGCTATAGGGATGGGCAGTACTATATTAGGAGAAGGCGGAGTCGAGATTGGAGATGCTACACATTTTGGACCTAATGTAGTTTTGACGACCCAATATGGAAATAGGAGTACAAGTTCTCTTGCGGAAACCTCCTTAAAGTATCAACCTGTTAAAATCGGGAAAGGTGTATGGATAGGTGCTGGTAGTATCATTATGCCAGGCACAGAATTGGGAGATTACTGTAGTGTAGCGCCCAATTCTGTAGTATATGGCAGGTGGATAGACAGCAACATACAACTTATGGGTAATCCTGCTAGAAAGCGGAAGTTCTAAATAAGTTTATCTAAATATGAAGATTGTTATATCTCAACCAATGTATTTCCCTTGGGTCGGAATGTTCGAGCAGGTGAATTTATGTGATGCTTACGTAAATTATGATGATGTGCAGTTTTCTAAAGGTAGTTTTACTAATCGTGTACAGATCAAAACTAATTCATCAAGAGGATTTAACTGGCTTACAGTTCCTCTAAAAAATTTAAAACTAGGTGTTTTGATTAATGAATTAGAGATAGATAATCAAAGGGATTGGCAAAACCAACATCTAGAATTGCTTAAACAATCTTATAAAAATGCACCTTATCTTAAGGAAATGCTAGATTTAGTAACTAATCTTTTTGATTGCCATCTTCATACTATTGCAGAAGTCTCTATAAAAAGTATAGAACTTAGTATTGATTACTTTGATATTGCGAAAGATAAAAGTTTTTACACTGCTTCTAAACTGGGGATAGAAGGTAGTAATTCTGAGAGGGTATATCAGATAGTTAAATATTTAAATGGGACTCATTACATTACTGGACATGGAGCTAAAAATTATTTAGATCATTCTCTTTTCGAGAATAACGGTATTAGGGTAGAGTATATGAATTATCTCAAATTGCCTTATCCACAGCAATTTGCTACATTTAACCCTCATGTATCAATACTAGATCTTATTGCTAATATCGGTAAACAAGGGAAAGAATATATTAAGTCATCGACAATTTACTGGGAAGAATTTTTAGCATGAATCCTATCGAACAATTTGAGCAATCTAAGTCTATTAATATTGAAGGTCTAGGCAAGGATGATAAAGCAAAGAATTCGGCTATTCAGTTTATGCTGGATTCTGCACCATATCAGTATACTTATAATTTTTCTTGGTTAGGTCGTCCAATTATTCAGTATCCACAGGATATGTTGGCAATGCAAGAGTTAATCTGGAAAGTGCAGCCTGATTTAATTGTTGAAACTGGTATTGCTCATGGCGGCTCTCTAATCTTTTCAGCTTCGATATTAGAACTTAATGCTATTTGTGGTGGTTGCCAAGATGCTGAAGTATTGGGATTAGATATTGATATTCGCGCTCACAATCGAGATGTCATTGAAGCGCATCCCATGTTCAAGAGGATTTCTATGATTCAAGGGTCTAGCATTGCACCTGAAATTATTGAGCAAGTCAAGGTAAAAGCTGTTGGCAAAAAAAAGATCTTAGTCTTCTTGGACAGTAATCACACCCATGAGCATGTACTTGCCGAACTAAAAGCTTATGCACCGCTAACATCAGTAGGTAGCTACTGTGTGGTATTTGATACTGCGATCGAGGATTTGCCTAATGAAATGTTTAGCGATCGCCCTTGGGGAGTAGGCAACAATCCTAAAACAGCAGTGTGGGAATACCTCAAGTCTCATCCAGAGTTTGAGATCGACAAAAGTATTGAGCACAAACTTTTGATTACAGTTGCACCAGATGGGTATTTAAAGAGAGTGAAATAATGACGAATAATATTGATGAACTTAAAAAACAGCCTTTAGTTAGTGTTGGTATTCCGACATATAATCGTCCCGATGGTCTTAAAAGAACTTTAGAATGTATTACTCAACAAACTCATCTAAATCTTGAGATTATTGTGTCCGACAACTGCTCTACAGATCCCAACGTAGAAATAGTAGTTAAAGAATTTCAAAAAAAAGATGCTCGCATTCATTACTTTAGGCAAATAGAGAATAAAGGGGCAGGGGCTAATTTTTTATTCGTGCTTAAGCAAGCTATGGGTAAATATTTTATGTGGGCTGCTGATGATGATGAGTGGGAGCCTGAATTCATTCAAGTATGTTTAGCCAATTTTGATGACCACACGACACTTGTTTTCCCAAAAATGAGTCTTTTGTATAGAAATAATAATCTGACTGAGGAAATAGTTTTACCAAACATCTCTAGAAATAACTCAAGAGCGGAAAATGTGAGTGCATTTTTAGATTCTCCTGCACCAAGTATGTTTTATGGGTTACATCTCAAAGAATCATTAATACGGAATTATGAACAGAATTATGATGATTTCTGCTTTGATTTTGCTGATTGCTCTATATTAACTAAAATTTTGCTCAACGGACAAGTGGAAGTTTTAAACAGTCTGGACAAAGCGCTCTACATAGCTGGAGTAGATAATACGGAGTATGTTATTAAAGCTGTCGATTCAAGAGTAGATAGAATGCTTGTATACAGTCCATATATCATGAAACAAATCAGCTTAATTTTCACAAGCACTATTAGCTTAAAAGATAAAGTTAAGCTTGTACGCAAAGTTCTAATTACAACTTCTCGACTATTTCTTTGGCATGAAAAAAATTATAAAGATATTAACATTTTCAATAAGCTTAAATTCTTTACTGTAGAACTTCTAATAATGCTTGATTCTAATTTGGTTTGGGTAGTAAAAAAGATTCGCCAAGCAAAGCTTAAAAAAGGAGAAATAACTAAGAATTACCTTGCCCATGGAATCAACGAAAGTTCTATAAAAGAAGAAAAAAACCACTCTAAAATATCTTACTCACAATCAGGTGAAGATTTAATTATTAGGTTTATTTTTGATGCTATTGGAATCCAAATACCATCCTACATTGATATTGGAGCTTATCATCCAGAGTATCTTAGCAATACAGCCTTGTTCTATCAAAATGGTAGTAGAGGTATCAACATAGAGCCTGATCCTCAGCTGTTTGAAAGTTTTAAATCCTCTCGGGCAGAAGATATTAACTTAAATATTGGGATTGACGATGTGCAAGGAGCTAGAGATTTTTACATTATCTCAACTCCTACGTTAAATACATTTTCTAAAGAAGAGGCAGAAAATTGCACTCGAGAAAATAATCATCAAATAGTCGCGATCTCAAAGACTAAAGTAGACGTGATTCCAAATGTTATACAGAACTGTTGCAAAGGAGTTTTTCCAGATTTCTTATCTTTAGATGTTGAGGGACTTGACCTGAAAATCTTACAATCTATAAATTATGAACAGAGTTCTCCGTTGATAATTTGTGTTGAAACTATTTCTTTCTCCGAAACTGGTAACGGGGTGAAAGACATACACATTATTCAGTTTTTAGAAAGTAAAGGGTACATGGTTTATGCTGATACATATATCAATACTATCTTTATCAAGAAAGATAAGTGGTTACTTTCATAAAAATATTTAGATTGACAATAATTGATAACCGTTTCAAATATTTTGAACAGACTTAGGGCATCAGTTTTAATTGAAATCAATACCTGAAAGTAATATCAATATTTAACTTAAAGAGCATTGTTAACTAGTATCCTGAGCCAACAAACACACATTAATGGTAAAACACTATTAGCATAGTGCATACATTAAACTATCTTATCAATATTATGAGGTCTTGACTGTCAATGAATCTGTCATTAGTTAATAAATATGTTAGTCCTGAATTAAGACATTTTTGGGAAATACTTCATGTTTTGGTCAGCCGCAACGTCAATGTTCGTTATCGAGGCTCATTTCTGGGAATATATTGGTCATTATTCAACCCTTTAATCATGACTGCATTATATTCAGTCATTTTTGGCAAGACATTCTCTCAGTATTATGGGTCAATTTGGAACTATATCCTAGCTGCCTTTACAGGGTTAGTAGTAATCAATTTCTTTTCTTCCTCTACATCACAGGCTCTAGTCAGTGTTGTTGGTAATGGTAGCTTACTAAATAAAATCCGTTTACCTGTAAGCGTTTTCCCGATTTCCATGATCGCCGCAAATATTTTTCAGTTTGTTCTGGGACCTTTTCTTCTTCTAGCGATTGTTGCATTAATCAAATCAAAAAGCTTGATTAATGTCTTCGCTATATTTTTACCATTCATTGCATTGGTATTATTTTGTATTGGTGTAGGATTTTTTGTAAGCGCCTTGTATGTCTTTTACAGGGACTTGCCATATTTTTATGAACTATTGGTCTTTATGCTCTGGATTAGCAGTCCTGTATTTTATCCCGCCGAGATCGTGCCGAAATCTGTTCAGCCATTTGTGAATTTAAATCCATTATCTCCAATTATTGAAAGCTTTCGTCAAATAACTCTCTCTGGCAATCTGCCAGATGTTACGCTGATCTTGACCGCACTCTTAAGTGGTATGATTTTTGCAGGATTTGGCTTCTTGTACTTTCAGCGATCTCGATCTCAGTTTATGGATTTACTCTAGGCAAGGAATATTTGAATCTAGGTTGATGCACTAAAATTTTGTACAGTTATTCATTTAGAGTATATAAAGCGTTGACACCACAAGAGTTTAGTTTGCTACTCATGTCAGTTTTGGCGAGTGTGGGGGGGCAGTTCTTCTTAAAATTAGGTGCAATAAAATTAGGAAAAGTTAGTGTTAGCAACGCTTTTGGTCATATCCTCAGTATTATTACAATACCTGAATTAATTGGAGGACTGGCTTTCTATGGGCTAGGGGCTTTGACCTATATCCTCCTTCTTACTAGAGTTAATCTTAGTATAGCTGCTCCTTCTGGTTCATTAATCTATGTTTTTTCTGTAATGCTTGGATACTTCTTCTTCAAGGAATCAATACCTCTTAGCCGTCTATTTGGTTTGAGCTTTATTATGCTTGGAGTAATACTAGTAGTCTGGAAAAAATAGCTTTGTAATTGCAAAAAATTTCTTAAACAGTAGATTCTTTGATATTATGATCTTCACGTTACATTTTCAAGGTTCACAATCGAAAATCATGGATTTACGATAGATGGAAGTTATTCGGCTAGAACAGGTTAGTTTGTGGCGCAGAACTCAAGAAGAGTTTTCCTACGATCTCAAGAAAACTATACTATCTGTATTAGAAGGTAAATATCGTCATCCTGAAAGAAAGCTAGTACTTGATAAGATTGACTTTGTGGTAGAGAAGGGTGAGAAAATTGGGATTATTGGTGGTAACGGCGCTGGTAAATCCACGCTACTAAAAGTAATTTCTGGGATTTTAGAACCCAAAATTGGCACGGTTAGGGTACGTGGCAATATCGCCCCTTTAATTGAATTAGGGGCTGGGTTTGATGCAGAAATCTCAGTCAAGCAAAATATTCTCTTGTACGGGGTGCTTCTAGGCTTTTCTAGAGCAGAAATGACAGAAAGAACAAAATCGATACTTGAGTTTGCAGAGTTAGAAGAATACGAAAATGTCCCTGTGAAAGGACTTTCATCAGGTATGGTAGCTCGCCTAGCATTTGCGATCGCTACAGATGTTCAGCCAGATATCTTAATACTAGATGAAGTTCTATCTGTAGGAGATGAAAGTTTCAAGAATAAATGCAAGAAGCGTTTAGATAAATTTTGGGATTCTCATGTGACTATCTTAGTAGTGTCTCACTCCATGGAATTTATTCGTGAATCTTGTGTAAAAGCAATTTGGATGAATAAAGGCACAATAAAATTAACTGGAGACGCAAATAAAGTAGTTGAATCATATCTTAGTAATGTTAACCACTCTGAATTGATTGTTTAATAATTACTATGCTTCAAACATATTATTGCGATGAATACAAGCTATCAATTTCTTATCTAAATCAATTTAATAGCTTCGGTCGATTAACATTAGAATAAATCAGATAAATTAAGATGTATTTGTAATTTAATCTAATGTCTTGCATAAACATTTAAAGAATAACTTTTAAACGGTTAGGTATTTATGAGGCAATCAAAACAGCTAGAACTGTTACAACAACTTGAAGTAGCTCAACAAAAAATTGCAGCTATGGAAAGTAGTAAGTTTTGGAAGCTAAGAAATGCTTGGATTAAATTTAAAAAATTTTTAAAATCAGAGCCTAATCAATTTGATAATGCTTTAGTTGACTCTGACAATCTGGGGATATCAAACTCAGAAGCCTACAATAATTCTACTCCTGCTCAAATAGGTACTATAAATGAGCAACCGCGTAATCAATGGATTGAGCAACAACTTAGAGAGTTACCTGCTGGATTAAGGATACTAGATGCTGGGTGTGGTGAACAACAACATCGAAAATCCTGTCAGCATTTAAACTATGTTGGTCAAGACTTCGATAGCTATCATGGACAAGGAGATCTTAAAGGACTGCAGATGGGGAATTGGGATCAAAACAATATTGACATTGTTAGTGATATAGTATCTATCCCTGAACCAGACCAATCTTTTGATGTTGTTTTATGCTCAGAAGTATTTGAGCATCTCCCAGATCCATTAGGAGCTTTACAAGAATTTGAGCGTCTACTTGTTCCCGGCGGCAAACTAATTTTAACAGCTCCATTTTGCAGTTTAACTCATTTTTCCCCATATCATTTTTATTCAGGATTTAACAGATATTTTTATGAGACAAACTTAAGAAAATATGGTTTTGAGATACTTAAGATAGAAACCAATGGAAACTTCTTTGATTATGTAGCACAGGAATTAAGGCGTGTAAATTATGTTGCTCAGCGATATGCCAATTATAATTTTTCTGAACTAGACCATAATACAATTTATCAGTCATTATCTCTTTTAGAAATTATTAATCAAGAGAATAATAATTCTTCGGAATTACTATGCTTTGGCTATCATGTATTAGCAGAAAAACAAAGTGTTAATTAGTGTCAGTTGATAAAGCCATGTTAAATATCATTATTTTTAGTAAAAACAGAGCTTGTCAGTTAGATCTATTACTAAGAAGTTTAAAAATATATCTTCAAGATTGGCAGTCTTACTCTGTCCATATTATTTATAGTTACACTAATAATGAATACCAACAAGGTTACGAAATAGTAAAGCGGCAATCCCCTTCATTCAACTATTGGTCAGAATCACAAGAGCAGGTTGCCGCTGATTCCTTTAAAAATATAGTTCTAAATTGCCTTAGGAATAATCAGCCTTATACAATGTTTCTGGTTGATGATTTAGTCTTTAAATCATTTGTCGATCTGACAGATACAACATTTCAAGCATTTATTAATGACTTCAGTATTCTTTGTTTATCATTGAGACTTTCTCCCCAAATTAAATACTGCTATACTTCAAACATCTTTTCACCTCCTCCCTCATTTGAAAATGATCTTGTATGGAACTGGCAAGAATATCCTAAGAATTCAGATTGGGGATATCCTATGTCCCTTGACGGCCATATATTTAGAACATCAGAAATTTACGATCTTGTTGTCTTTAACAGAGCTTTTAACAACCCCAATACTCTAGAGACACAGCTAGCACTTAGACCTCTATCCTCGCCTCAAATGATTTGTTATGCTGAAAGTAAAATTGTTAATATACCAGCTAATAAGGTTCAGAATATTTATAGCAATCGTCATGCTCAGATGTCTGATTTAAATGATTTAAATCAGCAATTTTTAAATGGTTGTCGGCTCAGCTTAAAACCAATTCTAGACACTAAAAATACTTCTGTTCATCAAGAAATACCTCTATGTTTTTTTGATATCCCCAAAAGTGATTCTAATATTTCTGTTGTTATTTATGTTTCAGCCAAGGATAATATTTCAAAATTAATTTATCAAATTGAATCTTTGCTTTGCCAAACAATTTTCCCAGCAGAGATAGCCTGTATATTTAATGAAAGCACTTTAGAAGTAGTCCGAATTTCAGAATTAATTAAAAAAATTTATTCAAACATAAAAACAGTTTTTAATCCTGATCTTACTCAAAATGAAGTATATGTCAAGCAAGCAATTGATACAGACAATAAAACATTTGTTCTGCTAGATGTTAACAAATCAATATCATCTACCTTTATTGAGGATTACCTTAACAGCCATAGCATTGAAATTGCAAATGTCAATTTTTATGATTTGCAGGAGTTAAAACATCAGCAAGAGTCTCTGTGCTTTAATCTAGAACAAGTTAAATCCCAGTTACAATTTCAACTTGAATTTACAAACCCTCAACTGCGCTCTCAACTACAGCAAACCGAATCTCAACTACAACAAACAAAATCTCAACTACAACAGACAGAATCTCAGCTACAACAAACAAAATCTCGACTACAACAAGCAAAAATTAATTTAGAGGCAATACAAAGCAGTAAATTCTGGAAAATAAGAGAAAAGTGGTTCGATTTTAGAAGACAAATAGGCTTAATCAATGAGGATCAGGGTTTATCGTTACAGACTCTCTATCAAATCCTTATCAATAAGTTTAATGCTGAGAAAGATATTTTAGTAGAAATTGCACAAGAGCAATGGGATAAAAATACTCCACTGGTTAGTATAATTATCCCTTGCTACAACTATGGTCAATATTTAGAGGATGCAATTGATTCAGTTCTAGCTCAAACTTTCACAAACTTTGAAATTATTGTTGTTGATGACGGGTCAACCGATCCAGATACGATAATGTTATTAAACAGTTTAAACAAACCCAAAACAAAGATATTTAGAACTAACAATCTCAAGCTTCCTGCAGCTCGCAACAATGGTATCAAAGAAGCGAAAGGAAAGTATATTTGCTGTCTAGATGCTGATGATTTGCTTAAGCCTACATACTTAGAGAAATGCTTGTTTAAGCTCGAAACTGAAAATGTAGATGTTTGCTATACGTGGGTTCAAGAATTTGGTGATAGTCAAACTACAATACCAACTAAAGAATTTGATATTGACTCTTTAATGACTCAAAACTGCCTACATGTTTCAGCAATGTTCAAGCGTGGTATTTGGGAGACTGTAGGAGGCTACAATGAGTCAATGGTTGATGGTTATGAAGATTGGGATTTCTGGTTAGCGATCGCCAAAGCCGGAGGGACGGGAGCTAAAATCGATGAACCACTATTTTTGTATCGAAAGCATGGACATTCAATGATATCTTCTGCTCTTGAAAAGCATGATGATTTATATAAACAAGTAAAGAATAATCACAAAACGCTATACATTAATAGGAAGACCATTAAAGAAATTAAGCGTAATCGAAAGAAATATATTGTCAATAATAGCTTTGTAAATTTACAGCCTACTTTTCGAGAGAATTCTATTGAAGAGAGCAAGAAAAACAATATTTTGTTTGCTTTGCCTTGGATGACAACTGGGGGGGTCGATACAGTAATTTTGCAACTGATTAAAACATTAAAGACTCAAGGCTTTGATGTAACAGTTTGTACAACATCTAAAGCAACTCCAGACATGGGTGATAACACTTCAAAGTACGAAGAGCTTACTCCAAAAATATACGATCTATGCAAATTACTTAAACCTGAAATCTGGAAAGAGCTAGTTTTTTATCTAATTGAATCTCAAAGTATAGAAATTATTTTTCTTTCTGGCTCAAGCTACTTTTACGAAATATTGCCAGATATTAAAGATAAGTTTCCAGACATTAAAATTGTTGATCAACTATATAATGAATTTGGACATATCAACAATAATCGTAGATACTCTAGCTTCATTGACATGAATATTGCTGAGAATGAAGCCGTTGCAAATTGTCTTCTCTTAGAGCATCAAGAGCAATCCGATAGAGTTCGTTTAATTAACAACGGAGTCGATACAAATTATTTCAACCCTAACACAGTCAATAATATTGAATTAGTTGATGATTTGGTTCCCAAAGACAAGTTTATCATTTCTTTTTTAGGCAGATTTTCACAGGAAAAATGTCCCAAACTGTTTGTGGAAATTGTAAATCATTTAAAAAACGATGATTTGCTTTATTTTGTTATGGCTGGCAATGGCAATTTGTATCATGAAACATTAGAGCTAATTAAAAGATACGGATTAGAGAATAAAGTATATCTACCTGGCTTTGTAGACACAAGAAACTATCTAAAAATCTCTAATTTACTTGTGTTGCCATCTCAAATTGATGGGAGACCAAATGCTGTTTTAGAGAGCTTATCGATGGGTGTACCTGTTATTGCCTCATCAGTTGGTGGGTTGACGAAAATCATTAAGGATGAATACAATGGATTTCTATGTCCATCTGGTGATGTAGAAAGTTTTGTAAATTGTATTCAAAAAGTGATTGCAAACAAGGAACTTTATCTAAGCATGAGGAAAAACGCAAGAAATTACGCTGTAGAGTTTCTTGATGTTAATATTGTCCAAAGTAAATATATAGGCTTGTTTGAAGAATTATTGATTCAAAATATATTTAGGTAAAGTGAATAGTTAATATTAATTATTATTGAAAAACAACTTGTGATTTACTAAAGGTATACATAGTGAAAATTGGAATTACTGGAGCATTAGGTTTTTTGGGGTCATACTTGTTAAAATATTTAATGAATCTAGAAAAGTATGAATTGTTCGCTTTAAGCAGAAATATATCACCAGAAAAAATCAAAAGTTGTGGCAAAGTAGTTTGGATTGAGGGAGATTTAAGCTCTAATCAAATTTGTGCAGATTTTGTTAAAAATCTCGATTTAATCATCCATCTTGCACATACTAATACACCTCTTACTTCAAACAAAGATATTTCTAGTGATACATTACTAAACTTAGTTCCTACACTCAATTTATTACAAGCAGTTCGAGACTATGGATCATTTCCTCATCTAATTTATGCCAGTAGTGGAGGCGCTATTTATAAGCATTCTCCCAATTGTCAATCTTTTAAAGAATCTGATCCCTGCGAACCTTCATCTTCTTATGGAATTCAAAAACTTACTGTTGAAAATTATTTGCGTTTGGGTGCAGAACAAAGTTGGTTAACAGCCACCTCCCTCAGAATTGGCAACCCATACGGAGTCTTGCTACCATCAGAGCGTATGCAAGGTTTAATCGGAGTAGCTTTAAATCAAGTTCTTCATCGACAACCAGTAAAAATTTACGGCGATCCTAATAATGTCAGAGATTATATTCATTTAGAGGATATGTGTCGTATGTTTGAGCTGGTTATACATAAACAATCCTCCTTTGAAGTTTACAATGTGGGAAGTGGAAAAGGCTATTCAGTTAATCAAATCTTAGATTTAATAGAAAAACTTACTGGTGTTCCCATAACAAAAGAATTATGGCAAACAAGCCAGACTACTAATCAGTTGCCATCATGGATAGTATTAGACATAAAAAAATCTTATGAGAATTTATCATGGGAACCTTTAATTAAACTTGAACAAGGTTTAGCAGCTTTATGTGAGCAAATACTATGGAATCAGTAAAGGTTTCGGTTTTACTCCCAGTTTATAATGGAGGTTTAACTTTATCTCAAGCGATCGCATCCATCCTTTGTCAGAATATGACAGAGTTTGAATTAATAATTATTGATGACTGTTCCACTGACAACTCTGCTTCTATTATTCGTCAATACGCGGAGAAGGATTCAAGGATCAACCCAGTTTTTCATGATGTCAATATAGGACTAGCTAGAACCCTGAACGAAGGGCTTAGCTTAGCGCAATCAGATTTTGTTGCAAGAATGGATCAAGATGACGAATCTTTGCCCCAACGTCTTAGAATTCAGCATGATTACATGCATGGTCATCCAGAGGTTACAGTTGTTGGCAGCTATGTTTATCACATGGGAGCTAAGCAAGAATTTGATCGCTTAGTAGAACTTCCATCTGAAGCTGAACAAATCAAACAAACCCTGTTGCAATATAACTGTATGTATCATCCTTCAGTGATGATGAGGCGCAATAAAATTTGCGACCTTGGTGGTTATCAGGCTGAGTTTAAGAATGCTGAAGATTATGATCTGTGGCTGCGAGTTAGCAAGATATATCCCCTAACTAACATTACAGAACCACTCCTAAGATACCGATTCTCCGTCACAGGAATGACGCTGAGTCGAAAATGGGAACAGTTGTTTTATGTGTACCTTGCTCAAGCTTGCCATGAAAATGAGATGAGGTCAATGGAATTTGCGAATTTAAAAGCACAAGAAATGTTAAAGAAGATGGATAAAGCTTACTTTCTTAGAGAAGTTGCTAATGGTACAATATCAGAATTATTAAAGCTTAAATTATGGAGAGATGCAATTGATTTGACTTGGAAATTTTCTATTGATGTTGGAGTTAAGAAATCAGTACATCTACTAATGCGTGTCGTAAAGTCATACCTTATACCGCATGTTTCCTAGACTACATTTAGTAGAAGTAAACAGTTTAAATCTTTAACTTCATTTCCAAACACTTGTTTTTCATTCATCAATAAGATAGCATCTACATTATTGTTAAATTTTAGATATATCCATACGATTTAAATTACCTTATGAAAGATTTAATAAGATCTATTCAAGACCTCTTTTCATCTAAGTCAAATGTTACTACTTTGCCAGTAGCTGAGGAGAAAGATAATATCATGTATAAACAGATTCAAGAGTGTAGAGATGCTCATGACGTTCTTCTTAGTCCAGACGTAACCTATTTCGACTTAGCAGAACAACCTTCTTCCATGGATGATCAATGGGATAAATATATATATGTAAATATTAAAGATTTTGATTTAAGTATTTGTATTGATCTTGCTTCAGGACATGGGCGTAACACAAATAAATTAAAAGAATATGCAAAACAAATTCATCTTGTCGATGTCAATAAAAGTTGTATAGATGCTTGCAAGAAGAGATTTGGAGAGAGAGACGAAAAATGCTCTTTCTTTTATTATGTGAATGATGGTCACACCTTGAAAGAGATTAGTAGTAGCACTATCCAATTTATCTATTCTTGGGATGCGATGGTTCACTTTGATAAATTAGTCGTCAAGGATTATATTAAAGAATTTTTCAGGGTTTTGAAATCTGGTGGCTATGGATTTGTCCACCATTCCAATTACGGTGTGATCAATTCAAGCCATGATTGGATGCAAAATCCTGGGTGGAGAACGAACATGACTGCAGAACTATTTGTTGACTATTGTAATGAAGTTGGGCTAAAAATTGTCAAGCAGCAATTTATTCATGACAATTTAGACTGTATATCGATCATCTTTAAGCCATAAAATGAAAATTGCACAATTGACCAAACCAAGTAACTTATCTATCTATTCAACATTATTCCTATTAGTTGTTCCAAGTATTATATGGGCAGGTTTAGATCAGAGAGTTTGGCCTTGGGATCAAGCTTGGTATGCTCAAGTATCAGTAGAGTTATTCTATCGTTTAACGCATTCTCCTTTAGAATGGTTTAAAGATATGATTGCGGCTTTTAGCATTAAAGCACCCGCAGTATCTTGGTTAGGTCAATTGTTTGTCCCTTTTGGTCAGATTATTGGTTCAATTGAAGTTGGTTTACTGTTATCGATTGTACTAACTCAATTTACTGTTTTATTGCTCACATACCATACGATTTTAAAGTTAACGAATAGTCGTTTAATTTCTCTGATTTGTTGTCTTTTTGCTTCTTCTGCACCTTTATCAGTAGCCTTAAGTCACCAGTACCTCGTTGAGCCATTACAAACTACTTCTGTGTCTTGGACTATCCTAATTATGGTTTTTAGTCCTCAGTGGAAAGCGAGAAGAGTATTGTTGCATTTAATCAGTGCTATTTCACTAGGAATGCTTGCTAAGGTAACTTATCCTTTATATACTTTTGGGTCAATACTTATAATTGTCTATTATATATTTAAAAAATCATTCCAAAATAAGTCTTCAGACCAGCTAAACTCAAAAGAATTAAGTCTTTGGTCAAGTCATAAGCCTTTGTATATTTCTACTTTTATTCTATTGACTAGTTTTTTACTATGGTATGGGAAAAATCTCCAGAATATTCTGTATTTCTCTATCCAAGCATCTTCAGGCGAAGCCTCTCTACTGTATGGTGAAAAAGCTAGTTTCTTATATAAACTACACTACTGGTTAGGGGCATTTCAAAAGAGTTTTTTTGCACCCATTACCCTGTTTCTCATGATTGGTGTTTTAATATTAGCCTTAGCAAAAAGTTTTTATGATTTTAAAAAGATAACTAAGACACCGAGACTGGGATATTTTGATCTGACAACCATTGTTTCCTTATTGCAAATAATACTGGTTTTAGCTTGCTTTAGTTTTCAGGTTAATCAAGAAAATAGATATCTGCTACCTTTATTACCTTACTTAGCAGTATTAATAGCTTGGATGCTGAAAAGAGCAAGGCAAAAGTTATTAGTATTTTTTACTGGATTTGTACTGGTTTTACAACTATTTGTAGTTCAAACACAATCACTAGGTATTACTCCAGAAGATCCTAATTTATCATACTGGTTGTATCCAATTGATAGAAGTAGTACGAATAAGCAATTACTATCTAAATTAGTAGACACTACTTGTAAAAATGAAACCGAGAAAGATAGGTATAACATCATTGGTTTAGAGCTTCCTTGGTTTAATGCTAACTCAGCATCATATTTTTCTGCTCAACAACAACTAAAAAAAGAATTTCGTTGTTACTACACTTCATTGGGATATGCTGAAAAGGATATGGACAGAGCTTGGGCAAGACTTTTTGACTTAAATATAAATTACTTTGCTACTTTGCAGCCGCGATCGCAAGCCGAAGCTGCAAATCCACTTAATTTAGTTTCTCTACCTATTCTTGAACGTATTCAAAGAAGTCAGAAATTTACAAGAGAAACATTCGCTGACGATCAATCACATGTACTATTGTATAAGAAAGTTAATCCCTAGATTTTAGATCTTCATGTTTACCTACAAACAGCTTCAGAAATGGCGAAATAGAAACTCATATTATTATCAAGACATAGAGTTCTTTTACCAGTTTTGGGTTCAGCCACGCACTAATATACTGGAAGTTGGCAGCGGCTTAGGTGATTTGCTAGATAAAGTAAAGCCAGATTATGGGCTGGGGATAGACGTAAATCCCTTGGCGGTTGAAAATGCTAAACAAAAATATAATCATCTTGAATTTGAAGCTATTGATGCTGAAGAATTTATAAGCAATGATTTGTTTGACTATATATTACTAGCAAATACGATCAGTTATGTTGGTGATATTCAGAGAGTTTTTACTAATCTCTCAAAAATGTCTCATTCATCAACTAGAGTGATCTTAACTTTTCACAACCCTGGATGGGAATTGGTTCTTAGATTAGCTACATTCCTTAAACAAAGAATGCCTGTATCTTCTCTGAATTGGCTAAATTTGGAGGATATTGAAAACTTATTTAATTTGGCGGGTTTTGAAGTAATTAAACATGGTAAAAGGTGCTTACTCCCTAGAAATATTCCTCTGATTTCATTTATTGTTAACAAGTTTATTGCCCCTTTACCTATATTTAATCAGATCTGCTTAACCGAATATATTATTGCTAGACCGCGTATTAATACCTATGAAGCTCAAGAAAATGCCAGAGAGTTGACTTGCTCTGTAATCATTCCAGCTCGTAACGAGTCAGGAAATATTGAAAGCTGTATTACTCGTATGCCAAGGCTAGGTAAGCATACAGAGATTATTTTTGTTGAAGGACATTCTAATGATGATACTTGGGAGGAGATTCAGCGAGTAAAAAACAAGTATCAAGATAAATGGGATATCAAGACTTGTCAGCAAACAGGTAAAGGCAAGGGTAATGCTGTAAGAGAGGGTTTTGCCATGGCTCAAGGAGACATCCTGATTATTTTAGACTCTGATTTAACTGTTCGCCCAGAAGATCTAATCTATTTCTTTAACGCTGTCGCCTCAGGCCGTTGTGAATTTGCTAATGGATGTCGCTTGATATATCCTGTGTCTGAAGATACGATGCCATGGTTAAATCGTATGGCAAATCGTTTTTTTGCTTGGTTGCTATCGTATCTATTAAATACAAAGATCAAAGATTCGCTCTGTGGAACCAAGGTTTTAAAAAAAATTCACTATGAAAGAATTGCTCAAAACCGCAGTTATTTTGGAGATTTCGATCCCTTTGGCGACTTTGACTTACTTTTTGGAGCTGCCAAATTAGGACTACAGATTCAAGATATTCCTGTAAGGTACATGCCTCGTACGTATGGGCAATCAAACATTCAACATATTAAAGAAGGTTTAGTCTTATTGAAAATGTGTTTATATGCAGCTCAAAAGATAAAGTTTATCTAGAATTTTAGTCATCACTACTAACTATGTTACAAGAATTAATCCGTATTTTAAAACTACCAGAAAAGCAGCAGATTAAGAGCTTAGACGACTCAGAAAACATATACATTCTTAGACAAATTATCCAAAGAAAAATATTTTTACGCAATATCTATTTATCCTTTTATAGAACATTTATTGATATATTATCAACACTTAAAATCAAAGGAGAAGTGATTGAGTTAGGAAGTGGAGCTGGATTTATCAAAAAAAGCTTACCTTCTGTCATAACGTCTGATGTTATTGCTTATGAGGGAGTAGATGAGGTTTTCTCAGCTTTAGATATACCTTTTGAAGACAATAGTGTCAGTGCATTTTTGATGATTGATGTTTTACATCATATCAAAGATTCCCGTTTGTTCTTTCAAGAAATGCAACGTTGTTTGAAGGTTGGTGGAAAGGTAGTAATGATTGAGCCAGCTAATACAATATGGGCAAGGTTTATATATACTAGATTTCATCACGAGCCTTTTGATGCTAATGGTGGTTGGGGTTTTGAAGAAGGAGGTCCGCTATCTGGAGCGAACATGGCTATACCTTATATAATTTTCCAGAGAGACATCAGTCAATTTAAGTATGAATATCCTAACCTTAAAATATGCTCTATCTCATTTCATACGCCATTTAGATACCTAATAAGTGGCGGCTTGTCATTTCGTCAGCTTCTTCCTTCATTTACTTATCCCATAATAGTTTTTGTTGAGTTTTTGTTGACTCCTTTAAATCAATTTTTAGGAATGTTTACAACTATTGAACTGGAAAAGATAAGTTGAATGGAGAAAAGCTTTCTTGCTTTTTCGCTACCCACCAAATATTGAATCACAACAATTAGTTATTCTAATGTATGAGATATATTTTATTCAGGAATTACTATACAAAAAAGCAAAAGCTAATCTGCTGAGCACTCGAAAAACTAGCAAGAAAATTTCAAGAATAAAACACTTTAAGCTAATTGCTTAACATTAATTTTCTTTTAATGTTTATACATACAACATATTTCAAAAATTTAAGTTTCGTATAATATAGGATTGTAAAATGAAAGCAATTGTTATAGGCGGTTCAGGATTCATTGGCTCTTATATTACTCAAGAACTAGTCAAACAAAATATTTCTACAAGTGTTTATGATAATTTCTCAACTGGCAATATAAAAAACCTTAGTTCAATTAGCTCGAAAATACAAATTATAAAAGCAGATGTCACTGATTTAGATCAGCTTAAAACATCAATGAAAGGGATGAATTATGTATTTCATTTAGCAGCTCAGACATCAGTAACTGAATCTTTGGTAGACCCATTTTCAACAAATCAAATCAATAATACGGGTACATTAAATGTGCTTTGGGCTGCATTACAAGCCAAAGTTTCAAGAGTAATAATTGCTTCAAGTTGCTCAGTATATGGAGATGTCCATCAGCCTCCGTTACAAGAATCTTATTTGCCTAATCCTAAATCTCCGTATGCTGCCAGCAAATTAATAGCAGAAGCATTAGCTGAGAGCTTTTACCATTCTTATGGTCTAGAAACAATATGTCTAAGATACTTTAATGTATATGGCTTACTTCAAAGAGCTGATTCAGATTACGCAGCAGTGATTCCTCGTTTTATAGAATGTTATCGCAAAAAAAAGGCTCCTCAAATTTATGGTTCTGGGCATCAAAGCCGAGATTTTATTCATGTTTCTGATGTAGCTAGAGCTAACATCTTTGCTGCAAAACTATCAAGCAGTATAGCAAGTAAAAATCGAGTTTTTAATATTGGAACAGGCTATCAAACAAGCCTTTTAGAGTTACTTGATGTAATTCGCAAACAGACAAATTACTACTTAGAACCTATTTTTTTAGAGTCGCGACAAGGTGAAGTTAAGCATTCTTGTGCCAATATTGACTTGGCCCAAGAGAAACTTGGATTTCAAGCTTTAGTAAGTTTAGAAGAGGGGATTAAAACACTATTATGAAAATAGTCTATGTACTCACAACTAATTTGCTGTGTGGTGGGCATATAATAGTTCTCCAACATGTTTCTCGACTAGCTAAGAGAGGTCATGATGTCTCCATATGTATCTTAGATGAGACTATACCCACAAAACCAGCTTCGTTCTCTTGGTTTCCCGATTTTGACTGTCACGTTATTCATCCAAAAGATTTTCCTGAAAATGTTGACATTTGTTTTGCGACTTTCTGGGATACATTAATACAAGTTCTTAAATTGCCTGCAAAACACAAAGTTTATTTTGTTCAGTCAGATGAAACCCGTTTTTATGATGATCTAATCATGAAAAACTGGGTTGTTTTGACTTATTTATGTAATATTCATTATATGACTGAGGCAAAGTGGATTGTTAATTGGCTTAATGAAAACTTTGGACATCAAGCTGCCTATATTCCTAATGCTATTGATACTAATATTATTTATCCAGACAAACCAATTGCGAAAAAAAGAGAAGATAAACTAAGAATATTAGTTGAAGGTACGATAGATTCCCCTTTCAAAAGAGTAAAAGAAGCAATTAAAGCAAGTGAGGGATTAGGTTGCGAAATCTGGTGTGTTTCAAATGGTGGTAAACCTTCCCCAGAGTGGAAGATTGATCGCTTCTTTTATAAAGTTGACTTTAGTAAAATGAAAAGGATTTACTCTAGTTGTGATATTTTAGTTAAACTTAGCAATGTAGAAGGTTTTTTTGGCCCACCTTTAGAAATGATGGCTTGTGGTGGCGTATGCGTTGTTAGTGATGTTACTGGATATGATGAATATATCAAGGATGAATATAACGCTCTAGTCATACCCAATGGAGACATTGATCTAGCTCATCAAGCCTTAAAGAGACTAATTGAAGATAAAGATTTATATAGGAGACTCCAGAGCAACGGACAGATAACAGCTAATTCTATGCAGTGGGAGGATTCTATTGATAAGCTTGAGTCTTATTGCCAAGGGCTCTCTTCTCAGCCTAGATCATCTCATGTGAAAGGCGAAAGAATTGAAGTTTTGCGGAAATTACTAACAGATTATTACTTTCTAAAATGCGAAAATCCAGAAATAATTAATTCATATAAATTATCAAGATTGGAATATATTGTGGTTAACAATTTCAAGAAAATTAAGCAAATAATTCCCTTATCTATAAGGCTAAAAATCAAAGCAAGAATCAATAGAATTATTAAAAAATAGTTGTTTACTCCGTAATATGCAGACTAAAGTAGCAGCCTACATCACATGTTATCAAGATCAAGAATCTGCCAATAGATGTATTCAATCTATCGGATCTCAATCAGTTCAAGTTAAAGCTATTTATATAGTAGATAATTCCAATGAGCCATTGCTATTAAATAATAAAAATGGTCTGTTATTGATTCATCATCATCCTGATAATATCGGAATTGTTGAAGGTATGGTAAAAGCTATTGAATGGGCGATCGCAGAAGGATACGACTTCCTATGGACATTTGATCAAGATAGTGTTCCCGCACAAAATTGCCTAGAAATATTAATCGCTATATATAATGAATCAACACAACAAAATAATTACAAAGTTGGTATTGTTGCCCCAACTCCTTCCGATCCTAGAACAGGTGAAATTATAGAAGGTGCAGTTTTTTATAGCGATCGCTTTCAAGGAATTAAACATAATAGTAATGTTGATTTCTATGAATGCGATTCACCCATAACATCAGGCTCCTTAATTTCACTAGCTGCAGCCCAAGAGCTTCCTCCGCCTTGCATAGATTTATTCATCGATGGTATTGACCTAGACTATGGATTTAGGCTAAGACAAAAAGGATTTCACAATCTGATTTCTAGTAAAGCTACTATGCATCACAATTATGGAAATCCTATCAAAGTGATGTTTATGAATAAATATCGCTATATCCAACAATACTCAGCTTTACGTCATTACTATATTTGTCGTAACCATACTTATTTAGAAACGCGATTTTCTCAAGGTTACTATCGTTTTACTAGCTTAATTCAACGATTAAGATATATGCTAGTTAATATTCTTTGGATTATTCTTTACGATTTTGATAATAAGCAATTAAAAATATGGGCTTGTTTGTTAGGAAGTTATCATGGGCTTGTTGGTAAGCTTGGGAAAATTTGGCAATCTAAATAAATAAGTTCTTTAAACATGTACTATAGATTTAAGTTTGTTTGTCTTAATAATAGACAATTGCCACTTACTCCTTAAAAATCAGTTATGCCAAATTTCAAATATTATTATTCACAATCATTTTGCAAAAAATAATATTTCTAAATTTAAATTCGTAAAAACAACAAGTATTCAATTAATTTAAATGCTACTAACGGAAAAAGTTGCCATTGTTCTAGCTACTTATAATCCCAATTTACAATACTTCCAAAAACAGATCGATTCAATAAAAAAACAAAGTTTTGAAAATTGGGTTTGTCATATTGTTGATGATTTTTCTTTAGTAGAGTTTCAAACATCCATTCAAAGACTTGTCAATGATGACTCACGATTTATTTGTCACTTTCATAGTCATAATCTTAATCATTATTATAATTTTGAGCGCGGTTTAAAATATTGTATTGAAGATGAAACGATCAGCGCTATAGCTTTGTCAGATCAAGATGATATTTGGTATCCTGAGAAGCTTGCAATACTTTTAGAAAAGCTAAGATCGGAACAGGCAGTTTTGGTACATTCCGATTTAAGAATGATAGATCGTGAAGATAAGATAATTAGTCATTCTACTTGGGGATTTGAAGGGCGTAATCCAGAAAAACTATCGATCGATCTACTATTACTCTGTAATGTAATAACTGGATGTTCTTTACTATTTTGTACTTCTATAGTAAGGGATATACTCCCGTTCCCGAATCAAGACAAAATTAATTGGTATCACGATTGGTGGATAGCTTTAGCTGCAGCTCAAAAAGGTAAAATAGAGCATGTTCGCCAACCATTAGTTATGTATAGAATTCACGGCTTAAATAATGTAGGAGTAACTAAAGATTCAGGAAAATTTTATCGTGAAATATTGTCTTTAACAAGTAAAAAATTTAAATTTACTCGCAACAGCTATTTAGTCCGAAGAAACTTCAGCAAACTATTCTACGAAAGATTTAAAGAAGAACTGGATGTTTTAAATTGGACTAATCCCTTCGACGATAAAAATATAGACTTAGGATTAAAAGTAATTAGGTTGTTATGTAAAAGTATTACTTCAGGATATAATGCTGAAGGTGTTGCTTTAAGAATTTGGTGTTTAAAAATTTTATTTGACATCCAGAAAATCAAAGAATATTGTTTAAAGCTCTGTACTGCTAAGTCCAGATAGCTTTGAAATCCTTATTCTACAATATTGCTAAGCAGTGAAAATATGGCGATCGCTTATTCAGAGACAAGTGCCATATTTAAAGGCTCTTAAAATAAATAGGAAAAAGAAATAGCATGTCACTAACTGATTTCGTTTCAATTATTTTAGTCAACTTTAACGGAGAAGATGTTTTGGTTGATTGTTTAAGCTCTTTAGAAAGATTTATTCCTAAGGATAAATGCGAAATTATTCTGGTTGACAATAATTCTCAAGACAATAGTGTAAATCTTATTGAAAGTAAATTTCCTAGAATTAAGCTAATTAAATTGTCTCAAAATCTAGGCTTTGGAGCTGGCAATAATGTTGGAGCAAAGGAAGCCAGAGGAAATTTCTTGTTTTTATTGAATACTGACACGATAGTTACGAGTAACTTTTTGCCACACCTAGTGGAATTAATGGTTAAAAACTCAGATGTAGGTGTTATTGGTACTAAGTTGATTTTTCCAGATGGGCATTTCCAGATTTCTTTCTCACCTGAAATTGGGATAATGGGAGAAATTAAAGCTAAAAAAATGCATAAAAATGCTAAAGACAAAAACGGTTTAAATCTTATGGAACAGGATTTTCGAGATATTAAAAATGTAGATATCGTTGTTGGGGCTGCTTTTTTCATCCGAACAGATTTATTTAATTTATTAGGAGGATTTGACGAAAGGTTTTTTATGTATTTTGAAGAATCTGATTTATGTCAAAGAGTTAGGAATAAGGGATATAAAATTTTGTACACACCTTATGAACCTATAATTCATTTGAGAGGGCATTCGGTTAAAAAATCTTCAAATAAAATGTCTTTAGAATATAGGCGCAGCCAAATTTACTATTATTATAAACATCGTCCAATGTGGGAAATATTGATTTTAAAAGCATATTTATTTATTAAATTCTTATATGAATATATCAAAACACCTAATTTCTATAATTTAGAAATCATAAAATTAGTTTTTACCTATCAATAATTTTGTCTTTATTAATTAATTATTCATTCTTGTTAACTAAACCTACTGGCACTACAAATTATGCTCTTAATCTTTTACCTCATTTAAAAAAAATTGAACCAATAGTTTTGACCTCGCAATCTTTACCTAACTATAATTGCTATTACACTCCTGTTAACCAAACTTCAGAACAAGGATTTGAAGGACATCTGCGTCGATTGCTGTGGATACAATTCCAGTTGCCCAAAATATATGGAGAGCTAAAATCGCAACTTTTATTTTCACCAATTTCAGAAGCCCCGCTATGGTCAAAATGTCGTAGTGTCATCATGGCTCATGATTTCATTCCCTTACGGTTTCCTAAAAAGTTTTCTCCACTTACCGCATACCATCAATACTACGTTCCACAGGTTCTAATTCAATCAGAACATATTGTTTGTAATTCCCAATCTACAGCTAAAGATATTGTTGAATTTTGCCATATTACAGCTAGTAAGATTACACCGATTCTTTTAGCCTATGATTCTAATCATTTTCGACCATTAGGGGTGTCTCAGTTACGATCACAAACTCATCAATATTTTCTATACATTGGTAGACACGATCCCTATAAAAATATTAGCCGCCTATTTTCCGCCTTTGCAAACCTGCGATCAAGTCATGAATACCAACTTTGGCTAGCAGGACCTTCAGACAATCGCTACACTCCAGCTTTAAAGAAACAAGCCAAAGAATTAGGCATCACGGATCAAGTGAAATTTCTGGATTATGTTCCTTATGATGATTTGCCTAAAATAATTAGTGGTGCGATCGCCCTAGTATTTCCATCATTGTGGGAAGGTTTTGGGTTGCCTGTACTTGAAGCAATGGCTTGTGGCACGCCTGTGATTACATCGAACCTTTCATCGTTGCCAGAGGTTGCAGGCAACGCAGCAATTTTAATCGATCCTTACAAAGTAGAAGAAATTACAGATGGAATGCAGGCGATCGCTAATGATGCAGGATTGAGATCTCACCTTTCAGAGCTTGGACTAGCTAGAGCTAGTCTATTTAGCTGGGAGAAAACTGGACAAGAAACCGCAGAGGTTTTAAAGAGATTTATGTAATATCTTTAAAACCTCTGCGGTTTCTATATTGTGACCTCAGGAATGTCAGCGATATTGCTAGGGATAAAACTAGTTAACACATCGCCCCGATCGCAGCGATCGCGGAACTCACAATAATTACAATCAGGACTATTAAGCGGTAATTTGGGGTAATTAATGGCTTGGTTAATTTCTGTCAAAATTTGCTTTAACTGGGTTTCAGTACTTATATACTCCGCTTGAGAGTATGGAATAATTACCGATTTGGCTGTATTGGCAAACCAATAGGTCATTGACAACTGCTCAGGCGCATAGTTAGTTGTTTTAGCTAGTAGATATAGATAAAGTCGGGTTTGCCAATTGGTTTTTAGTTTTTCAGCAGCGATCGCCACCTGATGGGTTTTCCAATCGAGGATTTGCGCCTTGCGATCGCCCAAAATCAAAAAGTCGTAAATTGCAGTTAAGACAAAATACGCTTGACCACAATCGCTATTCTCACTATGATGCAGCGACATTTCGATTGTCATTTCTAATGTGCGTCGATGCTCACAGAGGCGATCGCCATCAATCATTTCTGGTGGTTGATGCTCAAAGGCAGCTAGCCACGATTGCAACTTCGGATCGCTACTTGCTAGTGACAATACATCCAGCCCTAGTTCTTTTTGCTGCATCAGCAAGTGAAAATTTGACCCTAACAGCAAATTTTTTTTGCGCTGCAAATCAGCTTCGGGTAAACTCAACTCCTCTAAAAAACTATATTGATATCTACGCCGACAAATTTCCCAAATATTGAGATGTCCTTGTGAAATTGAGGTAATTGGCGAAATAGCTGTCATTGCAGATTTGCGTTCTTGTAGTACCATATCGTCAAACGATCGCCATCATCCATGAATACACCCAGATGACCGCACCTGTCATTCCTAACTCTAATTCTTCGATGCGCCGATTTCTAAAAATCGTCAACCTGCGTCCAGACGAAGCTGAACGCACGTTTTTGATGTTTTTATTTTACGGTGCAACATCGATTGGAGCGGTATGGCTTGAGTATTCTAGCTCTACCCTATTTCTCGAAGCCTATACAGCCGAGAAATTGACTTGGGTATACATCGCTACAGCTTTTGTGGTGACGGCTTTTGGGGTTTTTTACTCATGGTTGCAAAAACTATTTCCTTTGCGTTGGGTGATGCTGGGCATTTCCTGCTTGCTTGCATTACCCCTGCCCGTAGCATGGATGGGGCTGATGCAACAAAAAAACACATTTATATATATAGCAGCCGTATTTGGGATTCGCCTATGGGTTGAGGGTATTTATGTACTTAGCAATATTAATAATGATATTGCGGCAAACCAGTTATTTAATATTCGGGAAATTAAGCGCGCTTTTCCCTTGATTAGCACAGGAATTATTGTTGCCGAGATAGTAGGTGGTTTTTCCTATCCATTTTTGGTAGCTTGGGGAGGCGGGGCGGCAAATATGACCCTTGCCACTTGCTTGATGCTAGGGATCGGTTCTTGCGTATTATTTTATCTGAGTACCCGCTATAAACAAGCTTTTCCTAACTCTGTATATAACAGTGAAGAAGATAGCGAAATTTCTACCCGTACTCTCAAAGGCAATATCCGCAAGTATGTCTGGCTCTTGTTTGGCTTCTTTATTGCTGCCCAAGTTTTATTTTTCATGATTGAGTTTCAGTATCAGTCCCAACTGGAAATTCATCTTAAAACTGAAGAAGCGATCGGCAGCTTTCTAGGGATTTTTGGCGGCATTATGGGAGTCTTCAAGCTTGCCCTTCAGCTTTTTGGCTCTAGTCGAATTATTGAACGAATTGGCGTATTTTTTGCGGTTCTGATGCCCCCGATAGGCATCATCATTACAGGCACGATCGCAGGGTTTGCGCCGTTTGGGGTGTTAACAGGCTTTGTGGTTCTGAAATTCTTTGATGAACTATTTCGTTTCACGATTGTAGCGGCGACTGCGCCGACACTTTTTCAGGCTGTGCCAGATTTGTTTCGCAGCCAGATCCAATCCTTTGTTAGAGGCATCGCCGATCCTTTAGCAACAGGTGGTGCAGGGGTTTTGATTTGGGTTGTTAGTGAAATTTTTAGGCGAAATAATATCAGTGCTGATATTTCCGCCCATTGGTTTGCGGGAGTCATTGTGATTGTCGCTATTGTTTGGGTGGTGGTTATTTGGTTGCTACGACGAGGCTATTTGGAGCTTTTGATCCAGAGTGTGGAGCGTGGGCAACTGAGCCTGTTAACTGTAGATACGCGCGAAGTACGTCGGGCGGTATCGGAGTCGATGACCAGAGCCGAAACTCAAACTGAGCAATCGGTCTGTATTGACCTGTTGACACAAATTGTGCCGCAAGCTGTGGGCGAGACCCTTGCGCCGATGCTTTCGCAGATGACACCAGATTTGCAAGCGCAAAGCATTGAAGCAATGCTAGAAAATCCTGAGCCTAGATATTTGGCTTATATTCGCGAGGTGATGCAATCACCTAATGCATCACCTCAGGTACAAGCTTTATGCTTACGCTACGTGTTGCTGGCTGATGAAAAAAATCGCGATATTGACGGATTACGGAAATATCTGGGACCAGAACAAAATCCAATTATTCGTGGTACTGCGGTGGCTTTGATGATGAGGCTAGGGGCTTCGTCACAGGTTGCAGAGGCAACTAATACTTTGCGGCATATGATCACCAGTTCATCACAACCTGAGCGAGTGCTGGGCTGTCGGGCATTAGCAGAGGCGGCTTTTATGCAGTCTTTACGTTTTTATGTGCCACAATTATTGCAAGATCCATCGATTGAGGTGCGCTGTGCATTGCTCAGAGCGATCGCGGCAACCCGCGCTAGTGAATATTTCCCTTCGATTATTCGTGGGTTACATTACAAAGCAACGCGCAAAGCTGCCCATGAGGCTCTCGTAGCTCTTGGAGATGATGCAATTCCATCATTGCTAGAGCTATCCTTTAGCGATCGCAGCCCTGACAATGTGCGGATACAGGCTTGGGATATTTTGGGGGAAATTGGCTCTCAAGCTTCAATTGCGGTACTTGCCAATAATTTAACTAAATCTTGGGGTAAACATCGACGACAAATCTTACGTACCCTGATTCGGATTCCTCAAGAGCAAGGCATTGAAGCGATCCTTGAACTAATGGGGCGAAGTGGTATTGAGAAAATGGTAATTCAAGAGTTAGGAGTGATGACTGAGGCTTGGGCAGGAGTAGTAGATATTTCTATTGATCAAGTTTCAAGTACAGAAGCTGGTCTATTGATCGATTCTTTGCAGAATGAAGCGATCAATAGCTTAGAGCGAATTTTTCTGATGATGAAATTACTTTATTCATCATCAGCAATTCAGGCGGCGGCTTTTAATATTCTGTCTGACTCTAAGAGCAGTCTTGCTCGTGGCATGGAAATTTTAGACAATACAGTTGACTTGAGTGTTAAGCAAATTATTTTGTCAGTGGTTGATAATCGCTCGATCGCGGACAAATTAAGTATCCTCGCCAACATTCATACTTATGAGCCTCTGTCACCATCTAGTCGATTACAACAACTTGTAGATTTGCGCTATTGCTTATCAGATTGGACTTTAGCTTGCTGCTTTCATGTGGGGCGTATAGAGCACTGGAGATTGCCTGCGGATGCGATGTTGAAATGTCTAGAACATCCCACAGGTTTCGTCAGGGAGGCAGTGATCTCTTATTTGCAAGTTGCTTCGCCGCGATCGCTGATCAAGGTTTTGCCGCATTTACTCAAGGATCGCGATTCTTTGGTACTTGCTCAAGCAAGGGCTATTTCCTATTACTTTCAAAATAATGGCAAAAACATCCTAAATCTAAGTGATAATTTGCATGACAGTCAAGATTTAGATACTGAAATAAGAGCCAGAATGGGCGGCAAACCAAATAGGGATGGGGAGTCTTAGGCGATGCTAACCAGTATTGATCGATTACTATTAGTGCGCGGAGTTCCGATTTTCAAGGAATTGCGCGATGACTTTTTGGTTCGCCTTGCTTCGATCATGAACGAGGTTTCCTATCCATCTGGCAAAATAATTTTTTCACAAGGTCAGGAAGGGCGATCGCTATATATTGTGGTTGCAGGTCGGGTACGGGTGCATTTGGGGGATAAAGATCTTGCCATTTTAGACAAAGGTAGTTGCTTTGGTGAAATGTCACTATTTGATGCGGAACCGAGATCGGCTTCGGTAACGGCTATTGCTGGTTGTGATTGTTTAGTGCTAACGCAGCAACAATTATATGAAGCGATCGATGAGACTCCTGATATTGCTGTAAATATTATTCGTTTGCTATCTCGTCGCATTCGGAGCCAAAACATAAAACTCAATGAGTTAGAAGCTTCTGTTACCATGCCAGCCAAGAATTAGTGGCGTGGATCTTTGCCCCATATCACTAATTCTTGATAGCTATCCATATGGGCGTGGATAGGGTTTTAACATTGGTGAAGCGCGATAGACTGGAAAAATTTGGACTGCTTGACCTCCTCTTTTAATAGGAATATCAGCAATTTTTTCTAAGGATTGAAAGTAACCTTTGTACTTATCGAGGGGTTGTGGATACCTCTCATCCTTCATAAATTGTTCTGACGTAATGTACAAAGAACTCTTGCCAACGAAATCTTCAGCTTTGCTCCAGTAGGCAAATCCGCGCAGATCTTCATCAAAACAAGTAATTTTTTTGCCCAATGGCTGAATCGCCATAGCGACTTGTCCTGCAACAAAGAAATTATTGCTAAACACAAAATCCGATTTTTGTAATTCGGCAGTCAATATTGGCGAATCTATAAAGGCTTGGCGCAACTGCTCTATATCAATCATTTGTGTGGAAGGATCATCCTTTGCTTCCCAAAAACCACCCGCGATCGCTGCGTCTCCACCTTTTTGAGCAATCCCTAGATGCACATGGAGCAAGCCAATTAGCATCAGTGACAAAATCACCACACCCGATCCCCAGAGCCAATTGCGAATAAATTTGGGTCGTTTTAATTGTACTTGGGCAGCTCTCTCACCGAGTAAAAGGGTCGCGCCAAAAAATCCTGGCATGTGCCATGATGGCAAAATTTGAATGAATCCACCCATAAATGTAAAACCAAAGAAAATGGGCATTGATACACAAAGAATGAGTAATTGCTTGTTGCGAAGACGATCTTCAGCGATCGCTAATTCATAATTCTGCTCATGGCTATTTTCATCTCTCTTACCTTGTCTTGCAGCAGCTTTAACTAATCCCCCCACCGTGCGAAAACTCGTCCACCATAAAGGAATCCCAAACGTGGGAAACAAATAGCCGAGCGCTAGTAGAATCGTTACCAACAATCGCTCTAGGTTATAGCCTTGGGATGGCACAGCTCGCGCACTCTGAAAGCGAAAAGAGGCAAATTCATGCTGAGCATTCCACAACAGCACAGGCGAAATGGCGATCGCAAATAGCGCGATCGCTGCTAACGTCCAGACTGAAAACAGGGCGCTTCGATGACGACTACTTAGCAAGCAAAATAGCACCAGTCCTCCACCTAAGAGTAAGCCATGATATTTACCTAAAAATGCTAGCCCAACGCATAAACCGATCATGGCAAGGCGATAGGTCGGTTGATATTTGTCAGTCTGATCGGATGGAAAAAATTCTTCGGCAGCAACCCACAAACAAGCCGCCCAGAAAAACATCAAGGCATTATCAGGCAGAGTGAGAATCCCAAAGGCAATCTGAAAAATAGGAATTGTCGTCAAAATCGCCAGAGTTAAAGTCGCTGTGCGATCGCCAAAAAGCTTTTTACTAGCTAGATAAGAGAAAATCAATGTCCCCGTATAAAGTAAAACGCCACCAATCCTAATCGTAAAAGGCGTAACTGCACCCGTTAGCCAGATCCCAATCCCCGCCGTAAGTGCCACTAATGGAGGATGATCGAAATAGCTTAAGTTGAGATTTTGGGTGTAGAGGTAATAGTAAGCTTCATCAAAGCCAATGTTGAGATAGATGGCACATACAGCCCTAAACAGGAAACCCCACAATAATATGGCGATCGCCCACTTATGAATTTTCACTCTAAATTCCTTTGTTTAATGTACAAATAGATTTTAAAACCCTACCGTTATATTTCCAGCTTGGCTAGAGATTGCTTTGTCTTATCCACGCTCTCACCCTCCTTGCCCAACTCGTCTCACCCATACTCGCCGCCTCCTTCAGCAAAACCTGCACCGCCGTCGCTGTCACCAATGGCAAGGCGATCGAAGTTTCGCGGGAAACATACACACCATCCACCAACACCCAAAACGTCATTACTTTAAAGTCATAACGCCATACCTCAGGCACACCCAGCGCCGCATAAATTCCCATCCGATCCAGCGAACTGCTTGTACTGTCCACCTCGATAGCCAAATCTGGCGGCGGATCGACTGACAAAGTTATCGTTTCTTTACCACGCACCGCCGCCTCATTTTGGATGTAATAGCACTCATCAGGTTCCAAACCCTTCCGTAAATCCTCTCGGCTCCAAGTACAAGACCCCAAACTAGCGATCTCAATCCCTAACTCCTCTGTGATAATTTCTACCAACCGCCCTAACCATTTTTTGTAACGCTCATGAGGTGGTAGCGGCATTCTAATCTCCAAAACTCCATTGTCATAGGTCAAACGTTTATTAGGCTGTGCTTCTAAATCCCGCACCAAGGATTGATAGGTTTCCCAATGGATACCCTTTAAAATTATCTGTTGCCTTGGGGGATTCATTAATGCGGTCATAACCTAACTCCCTTATCTCTACAGTTATTAACTAGTCTATTACCGAGTTGCAGTGCGATCACAAATTCTTGACAATCACGCCAGCAATTCTCATTATAAAAATCGGTTTTTTGAAAGCCCGCCTACAGCGGGCTTTCAAAAAACCGATTTTGGTGTTTCCAGCGCCAATGGCGCTGGAAACACCAAAATCGGTTTCATAACGAGAATTGCTGCAATCACGCATGGAAATAAGAGGTAAAGGATAATTCATGAATTTCCACTACTGAGATTTGCTATATAATTCAGCTTGATTACGTGAAATTTAGACGGAGTAGATCGAGATGCCGAGAGAACCCAGAAAGCCAAACGAATACATCGTGCATTTAAAACTAGAAGGTGGGCAGGAAGTTACTACAAAATTTACAACCATCGAAGAAGTCAAAACTTGGTACGCATCGCAATTTAAAGCCAAGGCAAGTGATGATGATCTGATGCCTATTCCTGTAAGAGCCGAACTAAATGAAATTTTGCTAGTCCGCCCTAAGCGAGTAATTGCTATTCATGTGGAGCCAATTTATTCCTCTAGTGTCGAGATGTTTGCCTAAAATCAAGAGGGGGCGCATTGCGCCCTTCTTAATTTTATGAGATCAAATTTCAATGCCCTCTTCGATACGTTTACATCAAGTTTCTGGGCGATCTCGTTTAGGTCTAGCTCTATCGTTACTTACGGTTTTGTTATGGGGATTTTTAGCGATCGCCCTCAAGATCGTCCTCCAAGAGCTAGATCCATTTACAGTTACTTGGTTTCGCTTTACTGTTTCAGGTGTTTTGCTGGGAGGATACCTAGCGCTACGCCAACAACTACCAACATGGCAACAATTGCAGAAAATTTCTGTGCCATTGTTTTTAGTAGCCGTTGGAGGACTGTCGCTCAACTATATTTTATTTTTAATCGGTGTAGGCAAGACCTCAGCCAATAATGCTCAAGTAATTACCCAAATCGCGCCTGTGATGATGGGAATGGCTTCATTGGTCGTATTTAAAGAGAAATATAACTATCGGCAATGGGGTGGTGTTGCAATTCTCGTTTGTGGACTGTTTCTGTTTTCCCATGACCAAGTGCGATCGCTAGTTACCAGCTTTGACACCTATATGTGGGGCAATATGCTTCTAGTCCTTGGAGCGATCGTTTGGGCTTTTTATGGGCTTGCCCAAAAGCAACTATTACTAAATCTACCTTCGACTTCCATATTGTTATGCTTATATCTCAGCGCCGCAACTCTATTTGCACCAATGGCTCATCCGAATAGACTCTTTACTCTATCTGGATTACCCTTAATTGCCCTGATCTTTTGCGCTTTTAATACTTTGATTGCTTACGGGGCATTTGCGGCGGCTCTTGAACATTGGGAAGCCTCGCGTGTCAGTGCAGTGATTACTCTTGCACCTCTCGTTACCTTAGCCGCCTCGGCGATCTTGCCAAGTTTTGTGCCGCAATTTTTAACGCCATCACCCCTAAGTTTGTTGGGCTATATGGGCGCGATCGCAGTAGTGATTGGCTCCATGATCATTTCTTTGGGAAGTTCTAGAAATTAAAGAGACGCAAAGCGTCTCTTTAATTTACTCTTTAATTTTAAAAGAGTTGATGAAGCGATCGACATCAGTATTCGAGAATTTGGTCGCAGGAGCTAACACAAACATTTGATAGAAACGACGATTGTCATTCAGGCAAATGCGACCTTTGAATAATGCATCAATAGCCTGTATTTTTCCAGTAGCTTCAAAATCACGACATGAAGCTTTACCAAGCTTGGATTCCTTTGAAGATGTGACCTTACCTTTCAAACCACCGACAATGCCTTTCATGGCTTCATTCAAGCGTGGCTCGATCTCGTCATCAGGAAATTTTTCTGGAAAGTCAGCATAACTAGCAAAATAGGCTGATTGATTAAACTCAGAAATCGCTACGTTCATCTTGACTGTAGCAATATCAGTTTTTCGCGCCTCAGATTTCTCCTGTGGCTTGTTTGGCATTAGCACCGTAAATTTTCCAGCCTCAGAACTGTATTCATACCAAGAGCTTGCATTCGTTGCTATTGGTTTGGTGGGACTTGCCGTTTCACTACTTGGTGTAGATGGGGTGCAAGCGCTTACAGTCAATAAAACTAAGCCAACAGCAAAAGAGGCTGATCTTTTCATACTTAAACCAATGTTTAACTTTAGTAATACTGATGAAAGCATATGCTGACTGATTGCACAACACTGCGATTTTAGTGTATGTACTCTTTAGGGAATTGGCACTAGAAATTTCAAGATCTATAGCTACTCACTTCCCAGCCAAGAATTGGTAGTGCGGGGCTTTGCCCCACACTACCAATTCTTGGCTTTGTAACGTCTATTTTTTGGGCAGGAAGGGAATATAAAAAAACTTTAAAAAAAGGTTGCGCGATCGCGGCACTTATACGCTATAGTTGTTAACGCTGAAGTCATTGACACAGCGAAACAGCTACATTCCTCAGTAGCTCAGTGGTAGAGCAATCGGCTGTTAACCGATCGGTCGCAGGTTCGAATCCCGCCTGGGGAGTTATTCAAAACAAGAAGGTATGCAATGCATACCTTCTTGTTTTATGAAATCGCGCTAAAATTGTGCAACAAGCTGTATGTATTTATGCCGCAGTCACAAGAAATCTTCAAAGAGCGCTATCAATTGCAAAGTCAGTTAGGGCTTAACTCTGGACGGCAAACTTGGCTGGCAAAAGATTTAGAAGCAAATGGTGAATTTGTTGTCGTCAAATTACTCACTTTTGGCGGTGACGTGCAGTGGGAAGACTTAAAGCTATTCGAGCGTGAGGCTCAAGTCCTGAAGCAGCTAAATCATCCCCGTATTCCTAAATATCGCGATTATTTTACGATCGATGACCGATCGCTTTGGTTTGGGCTAGTCCAAGAACATATCCAAGGAGCCTCCCTCAAGGAGTTATTAGTGCAAGGACAAAAATTTACCGAACTACAGGTCGAAGATATTGTCATTGATACTCTAGAGATTCTGATTTATTTACATGGATTGAATCCACCTGTACTACATCGCGATATCAAGCCAAGTAATTTGATCTGGAGCGATCGCCAAGAAATTTATTTGGTTGATTTTGGGGCAGTCCAAGACAAAGCATCTGCTGAAGGCAAAACTTTTACAGTCGTCGGAACCTATGGCTATGCGCCGATGGAGCAGTATGGGGGAAGATCGGTACCTGCTTCGGATTTATATGGTTTGGGGGCAACTGCTATCCATTTACTGACAGGGATTTCGCCTGCGGAGTTACCCCAAGATGATGATTTAAATATTCAATTTCGCGATCGCTCTGGCGCTAGTCCTCAACTTTTAGATTGGGTGCAAAAAATGACAGCTCCATCCGTCAAGCGGCGGTTTGCCTCAGCAAGAGAAGCGATCGATGCGCTGTATCAAGATCCAGAGCAAGTTACTAAACCCAAAGCTAGTAGCCGTCAAATTAAAATTCCTCAACCATTTAATAGCAGAGTTGAAATTTGGCGATTTCCAACAAAGTTAGTAGTCACCATTCCCAGCGCCCTATTTGGTGGAAAATTTGTTTCGGTGTTACTTGCATTATCAGCATTATTTGGAATGGTTCCACTTGCATTTGTTGTGGCAAAAGCAAATATTTTGACAGCAATCATGATAATTCTATTTGTAATTTATCTTGCTTATTTTCAAGTCATTAAAAGCTTCACAACAATATTTTTCTCGGTCGATCTGTCCGAGCGTACTTGCAGACTCAGTAAGAAAGCATTTGGATGGCAACATTATCTTCAAAAGTTTGCAATAAATCAGCTTGAGTACATCTACACAAGTATGTCAAATAAAACTAAAGGCTCAGTAGCTATTCAAATACAAAATAACAGGTTTATGCTTGGCGATAATAAACTAACCGAGTTAGAAACTGCATGGCTCGCCCAAGAAATTCAAGACTGGTTTCAAAATCATCAGTCAATTGATCCCTAAAAAGGCAAATGGCGATGCTTCACGCCACCATTCGCTTTTTTAGGGATCAATTGAGGTACGTGGCTTTGCCACACACCACTAACTATTAAATGGGAAGGGAATAAGTTGTTGATTGAATCCATTGAGTTGCTTTTTCGCTATCTAACGGATGCGAAATAAAGTAACCTTGTACTTCAATACTACTGCCACCTAACGTTTCAAAATAATCTAACTCTTGAGATGTTTCCACGCCCTCAATGACAATTCCCATGCCAAGATTGTTAGCTAAGCGCAAAATTGACTGCACAATTCTTTGACTTTTAATGTCAGTAGAGACTCTATTCGTGAAACTACGATCAATTTTTAAAACATCAATTGGTAAGGTTTGTAGGTAGCTAAAGGAAGAATAACCAGTACCAAAGTCATCGATATAAACTTGTACACCAATTCCTCGAAGTTGCTCCAATTTTTGCGAAGAAATTTCGATATTATCCATCAGCATTGTTTCGGTAATTTCCAACTTAATCAAACTAGGCAAAATTTGATATTCTGAAATTATTGATTGAATTCTTTCAACAAATTCGGGTTGGATTACTTGGATCGTAGAAACATTAATTGCTATGGTAATTGGTGGAATATTAGGGAATTCTTGTTGCCATTGATGTAACTGTCTACAAGCTGTTTCTAAAACCCAATAACCGATCTGAACAATCTCTCCAGTTTCTTCCGCGATCGCTAAAAATTCCATCGGAGAAATCAGCCCTTGTAATGGATGCATCCAACGTAGTAAAACTTCAAATCCTGATAAATCATGTTGATGTAATGAAACTATAGGCTGATAGACCAAATAAAATTCCTGACGTGCGATCGCTTGGCGCAAGTCAGACTCTAGTTGCCAACGAACCTTTGCGCCTTGATTCATGCTAGTTGTAAATAATGCTTGTTTACCCCTGCCAAGACTGCGTGAATGGTGCATCGCAAGATTGGCATCTCGTAAAATCTCGTTTGCACAAACATATTCAAGATCGCTAATAGCTATGCCAATACTAACAGAGGTAAGAATTTGATAATCATTAATAAGAAATGGCTCCCCAATACTTTCTAGGATTTGACCAGCTAATTGTGTGAGACAACTTTCTCTCTCAAGATTATCTGTGCCGATATTTTCAACTAAGAGTACAAATTCATCGCTATCAATTCTTGCCATAGTTATATTATTGTTGCGATATATAGCTATGCGCTTACTAATTTCCTGCAATAATTGATTACCAATTGCAGTTCCAAAACTATCATTAATTGATTTGAAGCGATCGCAATCGATAAATAAGACCGCAAAGTTACGCTCATTATCAGTTTGTAATTTTGTAAATGCTAGATCCAGAGACTCCATAAATGAGTCTCGATTGGGCAGATCTGTCAATGAGTCATGAAGCTGGTTATAAAGTAATCTGGCAATGATTTGATCTCGTTCGATTCTTATATCGTCAGACTTAACCAGTAATTTCATTTGATGAATTGAAATTGCTAATTGAATTCCTATCTTTTCAAGAAGTTCAATTTCCCAATTTCGCCAATCGCATGGAATATTATATTGATGTAATATTAATAGCCCCCATAATTTTTTACCGCTAGGAATAGCAATAGCGATCGCTGAATGGATGCCTAATGGCATGAGCGAACTAGAAATTAGAGGATCAGAATCAGCATCGGCAACATCATTAATAACCTGACTAATGGATGTTTGAAATTTTTCTAGCCATTGTAGATCGGTATAAATTGATGGCGCAGCCTGCCCTAGAAGCGAGTATCTAGAATCATTAACAACCTCGTATTGAATTGTTTGTATATCTTGATCTGCTAATTGATAAACAATTACTTGATCGCTTTGTAGTAACTGGTGAACCTCTAAAGCAACGTTACCTAGTAATTCATCAATATTAATTGATTGTCTAAGACGAGCAAAAATCAATGCTATCAAAGTATAGGTTTCATTTTCATTATCAAATTCTAAGCTTGGATTGGATCGATCAAGTCTTTTAATTCTTTGTTTGAGAATATTTATCTCTCTTTCTGCATTATCAAAGCAGATTGCTAGCGTTTCCCCAAAAGATTTTATGCTTTGTAAATCATCTTGTTGTTGTTTAGTTAATGCTTCTGATTCACTAATGCGATTTGCACAGTCAAACAATGCTAACAAAGTCTCAGAGAAAAGCTTTTTCACAATTATTTTTATAGTTCTTTAAGGATAATTGATAAAATTAAACCATATCTTTACTGAAAATAGATTAAAGAATAAAAACTAAAATCCAAAAAGACAAATCGCCCGCGTAGCGGGCGATTTGTCTTTTTGGATTCTTAAGCTTTCTTTTGCCTAGCTACTTAATTCAGCAAATTTATCAGTGAAAATATCTACTTCTATATTGGGATCATTGCGTAAGTTTAACGATCGCTTGACTCGACCTAGATATAGCGGCTTAGATACGCCTTCGCGAGGATGCACAACTGTGCGGGCATAAATAGTCAACTGCGATTCACCTTGGGCATTACGACCAGACGAAAATAGGTTACTACTAGCTTGTTTTAAAGTTGCTTCAAGTTGTTCAGGAGTAATTGTCGGAGCGACAGCGATCGTGGCATTTGGACCAAAGCGATCGTAAACAAGCTTAAATGGGACAGAGCCTTGAATGGATGAGCGCGTAATTGGCTCAAAGCTAAGGGAGAAAAGCCCAACAACCAAAACAACCGAAAATAGGGTTGCGCCCACCATTCGATAGCGCCAACTCCACTTAAATGTTACAGCTAATCCTGTAATTAAGGCACAGACCAATACAAATATGCCCATTGCTTGTGCGAGTTGACCAAATAAAGCAGGCGTTAGCGACATAAATTAATTTATTGTAAATTTTTAGATAACTACTCAATCCATTTTATAGCCCTTTGCTCTGCAAACCAAATAAAACCCATAAAGTACAAACGGTGCTTCTTGCAGTCTCTACTTTATGGGTTTTGTCTTTTCCTAATTTATTTGAGACAAACATATTTGTAAAAAATTGTAGAAAGTTAGGAGACTTTAAGCTACATCAGCTATATTTACCTTGTCTTTCAGAAAAGAGCTAGCATTTTAATGAACTCACGAAACAAGAATCATGGCAAGAAGGTGATGTTGCTATTGACGATCTTCATAGCGACATTATCAACAATATCGACACCCGCTTTGGCAGGAGAAGTTGCTCCTCATTGGCGCTACGGAGGAGCAGAAAATCCAACTCAATGGGGTAGCCTTAGCAAAGATTTTGCACTATGTGAGTCAGGTCGAGATCAATCTCCTATCAATATCAAAAATACTGTAGAAAGCACTCCTTCAAAAATCAGCTTTGACTATAAAGCTTCTCCCTTAGTGGTTATCAATAATGGTCACACAATTCAAGTGAACTATGCTGAAGGTAGCACTGTTACTATTGATGGAGAGAAGTATGCACTTATTCAGTTCCATTTTCATACTCCTAGTGAACATGAAATCAATGACAAGGCTGCTGCAATGGAACTACATTTAGTTCATCGCAATGAAACTGGTAAACTTGCCGTAGTGGGAGTTATGCTTACTAAAGGCAAGGCAAATCCTCTAATTGAAGAAGTCTGGAAAAATATTCCTGCTACTGGCAAAACCAATACTGTCAGTAATATCACGATCAATGCTGTGAAGCTCTTGCCGATTAGTAAAGCTTACTATAGTTACGCAGGTTCTTTAACTACTCCACCATGTAGCGAAGGCGTTAAATGGAATGTTTTTGTGGAGCCTATGACTATCTCTGAGGAGCAAATCGAAGCTTTTGAAAAGCTTTATCAAGTCGATGCTCGTCCAATTCAACCTATCAATGGTAGATCTGTGCAGTTGCATCGTTAAACTCATTAGTTCAAAAAGCAGAAGAAGTTGCCTATCGGGCAACTTCTTCTGCTTTTTGGGTTAGGATCGAGACTATTGACGCTTGATTATTTTTAAGACTCTAAATCAATGAACGCAAATCAATGGCAATGGCGAGACGGCGTACTAACTTGCGATTTACTTGCTGACTGGCAACATGGATTTTTTACACGATCGCACGCTCCCAAATTACCAATCGATCTGCATAATCATCTCGTAGAAACGGGAAAATCCTATCGAGCCAAACAAGTACATGGGAATCGCTTGATCCATGCTGATGAAATCGAAATTGCTCCAAACGCTAACTTACCTGAAGCTGATGGAGTCTGGGCAACACGCAACGGAAATAATCGGTCGGTGTGGGTTTGTACTGCTGACTGTGTGCCTGTTTTAATTGGCGATCGCAAGCTAGGTTCAGTGGCGGCTGTCCATGCAGGTTGGCGCGGCACTGCTGCGGGGATTGTGACTAAGGCGATCGCAACATTATGCGATCGAGGCAGTGAGTTACAAGATTTGCGAGTGGCGCTTGGGCCAGCAATTTCGGGAAGGGCTTATCAAGTGTCACAAGATGTTGCACAACAGGTAACAGCAACGATTAATCAAACAGTTGGGTTGCAGCCTGATGAGCATCCAGAACGAGTCAAACTCGATTTGCGTCAAGTCCAATTGCAACAGCTTCAAGAGTTAGGAATGTCAGTAGAAAATGTGGCGATCGCCCCCTACTGCACGCTACAACATGAGGAGATATTCTTTTCCTATCGACGTTATTTTCTGAACAACCCTAATCCACACCCCAGAGCGCCGCAAGTTCAATGGTCAGGCATTGCGATCGCTTAAATCATCAGTATCAGGATTTTTGGGTTTTCCATCTAAAAGCGCCTCAAGGTCAGCAAACTCATCAATCTCAGGATTAGGATTTGAGATATTTTCTGTAGTTTGCTCAATAGCAGCTTTGTTAGCTTTGTCTACATTCAGTTCTTCTATTCTGGCTAAAAACTTGTCAACGAGAAGTTCTTGAACCAAATATTCAGGATCTTGGGGTGCTTGCTCATTATTAGAGAGCACTTCAGCAATGTCAGCAGAAACTTGAGTTTCTACATCTGGGAGATTTTCAGTAAAAGCTTCCACACTTTCTTTAGCGATCGCGATCGCTTCAATAGTTGGATCAAAGACTATTGATGGATCAACTTGCTCAGGAATTTCCTCATCCGAAGATTCTGCATTTTTAGATTCTTCGTCTTTTTCTTCTAGGTATTCTCGTAGAATATTCTCAACATAGGCATTAAATGCAATAAGCTCATCTAATTCATCATCAAAATTTTGAGCTTTGATTTCTGACGCTTCTAAATCTTCCTCAATGGGTGTTGCGATCGCCTCAAGATCGAACTCTTTATCAAATTTTTGAATCATCTCTGGCTCTGAGATGGGATCTGGGAATCCCAAATCCGACTCAATATCTGACTCAATTTCGATTGTAGGATCAGCGATCGCCTCTGGTATCGCCTCTGGTTCTGTTGCTTTTGCAGACTCAGGCTCTATAATTTCTGGGCTTGAGACAACATCACGTTTTATAGATTTGCCAAATCCTTGTTTTTTTTGCGATCCTCCAGTTTTACGTGACTTTTTCAAAAAATCAAGACTCCTTCTATCATCACTTGTTAGAATTGTATTTGAAGTCTCCTCAACTTCATAATCTTCAATATTCTCAAGAGATTCTAATTCCTCATCTTCCTCTGTAAACTCCTCATCTTGAACAGTGATTGCAAGTTCTAAGTTAGCCTCATCTTGTTCAGTCTCTTCAAATTTTGCCTCTGGACTAGCATCTGGAATTTCTAAAAACGTCAATTCAGGCTCTTCAGGTGTCTCAAAAGCCTCTAGTTCATCACCTTCTTCAGCAATCACTTCATCCAGATTAGCCTCACCTTCAGTAGAATCTAAAGCTGCTCCAATATCAGACTTTTCATCTTCAACAAGCTCAAACGGATTTAATTCTTCATTTTCTTGGACAATTTCTTGATTTAAAGTTACCTCAATCCGAGGTTCTTCAATAAATTGCTCAATTTCAGGCTCAGAAATTGTCTCTATTAACGATTCTTCAGCAATGATTTCACTAATCTCTAGTTCTTCACCTTCATCAACAAACTGCTCATCTAAGCTAACATCAGCTACTTCTAAAACAGCCGCATTCTCAGATGTTGCAGATTCCTCAATCTCAGGTTCTGATGTAGGATCTGTAATATCCCCAAAAAGCTCAACCTCTATTTCCTCAACAATCTCAGCAGGTTCAAGTTCCACAGCCTGAGAAGTTTCGATATCTAAACTTGATTCGGTCTGGATTTCTTCGATAAACTGTCCAGCTTCAGTTTCAGAAATCATCTCTATTACTAATTCTTCAGCACCGATCGCACCGATCTCTAATTCTGCAACGTCTTCAACAAAATCATTGTCTAGACTAACATCTGCAACCTCTGTATCCGTCTCAGGTTCAAACTCTGGCTCTGAAGAAGTATCTATAATATCTAAATCCTCAAGTTTCGGAGCCGCAAAAAATTCAATAGGCTCTAATTCTTCGGTTTCTTGGAAAATTCCTTCATGTGGAATTGTTTCTATCTCAGGTTGTGAAATAGTGTCAGTAGAGTCCAAGGATTCTATATCTTCAGAATCTTCAACAAACTCAACAGGATCTGCAATCAACTCTTCTACCTTGTCTGCGATCGCCTCAGTCTCAAACAACGTATCTTCAACAAGAGCATTGATTTCTGGCACTGCCTCAGGCGCGACTTCAGCAATAAAATTACTAGGCTCTATTGCCTCAGCATCTGGAGCTTCTTTTGGTTCATTTATATCTAAAGGCTGCTCAGCAACTTCGCCTTGAGGCGCTTCATCTGATACTTGAGCGATCGCTGTATCTTCTTCAAAAAACTTTAATAGCTGAGGCGATGGCAAGCCAATACTTGTAAAGCTACTTTTAATTTTTTCAGGATTAAATGGCTTCAATCCGTTTAACTCTGACTCCGCAGTTAACTTAATACGCAAAGCTGAAACCCCAGCTTGCAGCAAAACATTACTTAATAAAAAGAAAATCTCAGCCCATAGGATACCAAACAATCGCAAACCAGCAGGAAATGGGGCGATCGCCTGAGCTAATGGTGCAGATATATAAATCTTGCAAAATATAGCACTCATGACTATGGCAACAGCAGTAGCAATCCAACCCGTCACATACCAACCATTACTATGTTGCTTAACGAGAGTCAAAATCTGACGCTCTCGATCGCTTAGGCTCTCACTTGGCTTCGAGACAATCCATAAACTAAATGGCGAGATCGGCTGTTGCCACTGTACCCAAGCCACCAATGAGATCGCAGGAAATCCCAATAGAAAAATCTCAAACCACTCAGGAAAGACTGGATCGCCCACCGCTAAGCCAGCCATACTCAGCGCCAATAACCAAGGCACACCTGCAAGTAAAGCGATATTTCCCCAGATAAAAGGATTATGACCCAGAGAGATATTGCTAGTTGGATTAGGGGGATGTGGTGATGTCATATGAGTCTTCAGGAATGATTGCGAGATCTTTAAAGGTCATGAGAGTCGCTCCTTGTAAGCGCAACTCGCATAACTAGGCTTTTTATCCTAAACCTGTGGTTAAGCGCGTCCAGAATCCTTCATATATTTGGAGGATTTCAGGATCGAGCTTGGTAATGCGATCGCTTTTGGCAGTAATTGCTTGCGATGGTTCCAAAGCCTTAATCGCTTTCAGATCGTCAGGAATCATCGATTTTGCCAATTTATTAGTTGTACCAAAACTATTCGCATCACTAATTTTAGCGGCAACTTCAGGTCGCATTACATAATTTATCCATGCATGAGCACCTTCAATGTTTGACGCACCTCTAGGTATTGCCATGGTATCAGTCCAAATCGATGTACCGTTATTGGGCAGCACATATTTGATATTCGGATCTTGCCTTGCCAAACTGATCGCATCACCTGAAAATGCCATGCAGATCATTAAATCCCCTGAAGCAAGAGGCTCACGCCATGCATCGGTGGTAAAGTTGGCGATCGCAGGTGTCAATTCCTGCAATTTTTGGAAAGCTTTCTCAATCTTTACAATTTCTTTGGTGTTGTAAGAATGCCCCAGAATATGTAAAGCCATTCCGATCACTTCACGCGGATCATTAACTAGGGTAATTCGCAGTTTTTCTTTGTTATCCCATAGGTAGCGCCAATCCAGTGGCTCTTCCCCAATAATTGACTTAACTGCCTCAACATTATAGGCAAACCCAGTTGTCCCCAAACTTACAGGAATACTGAATATAGCGCCGCGATCGTGAGGTAGATCTAAATAATTGGGCTCAATATTTTTGATATTGGGTAATAACTTTTTATTAAGCGGTGCTAACAGTTTTAAATCCCGCATCTGCGTCACCATATAGTCACTGGGATAAATGATGCTATAGCCCGATCTTCCGCCCGAAGCCTCTAGCTTTGCCAACATGACTTCATTAGAGTCATAGGTATCACCAACAACTTTAATTCCAGTTTCTTTCGTGAAATTATCTAAAACTTCTTGATTGTTAACGTAGGTAGCCCAACCATAAATATATAAAGTGCTTTTGTCTTGAGTAACTGGTCGCTCTACTTCATCTCCGCCAGCCTTCGTTTCTTGGGGACTCTTCTCAAAAATGCCACAAGCAGCGAGAGTTGATGCACTAGCGATCGCCGATGTGACATAGGCAGTTTGTCTAAGAAATTTGCGCCGAGAGATTTGCATAATAGAAAATTTAGGAGAATTTAGGTCGCAACTGTAGTTTTGGGAAGAGCCACACAATCTTCAGGCACCCATGAAACATAAACCTGACTATCAAAGGGAGGAGTCTTCTCGCCTTGGTGATTAGAACGTACTAGTATGACTCTGACAGGTGGAACATTTTCGCTAGCATGAATATCCACCACAAACTGGGAGTGATCGCCCAGATAAAGGACATTATTGAGAATACCGCGATAGGTATTGTAGGGCTGGTTCGGATATTCGGTAGAGAGCTTTATTTTTTCTGGACGCACACTGACTACGGCTTCAGGAATCGGCAGCCAATGTCTAGGCTTTGCAGCGACGATCGCTAAACCAGTGGATGATCGTAGCTCCACAAACGCACCATCTTGCTCAATCACCCGACATTCAAACAAGTTTGTTTCGCCCACAAAGTCTGCTACAAAGGCTGAAGACGGGCGATCGTAAACTTCTGATGGTGTGCCGATTTGCTCAATGCGTCCTTGATTCATCACCGCAATTCTTGAAGAAATCGCCAGAGCCTCACTTTGATCGTGGGTAACCATAATGAAGGAAATACCCAGCTCATACTGTAAGTTGGACAGTTCTACTTGCAGTTCTTTGCGGAGTTTAAAATCAAGCGCCGCTAATGGCTCATCTAGCAAAATTACTTTAGGGCGGTTAACAAGGGCGCGAGCGAGGGCAACCCGTTGCTGCTGACCACCAGATATTTGACTAGGATAGCGATCGCTCATGTGGTCAAGCCTTACTAGTTTTAGCGCATCCTTCGCCCGTTGCTGAATTTCTGGCTTAGCAACTCCTTTCACTGATAAGCCAAAGGCAACATTATCAAAAATGGTCATATGCCCGAAAAGAGCATAGCTTTGGAAAACTGTATTTACAGGTCGCTGATAGGCGGGTATATAGGTCATCGGTTTGCCTTGGATCAGCACTTCACCTGCTGATGGCTCCTCGAAACCTGCAACCAGACGTAGTAGAGTCGTTTTGCCACAACCCGATGGACCTAATATGCTAAAAAGCTCACCTCTCTGCACTTGCAGATCGACACCTTGGACAACGCTATTTGCCCCGAACATTTTAAATACTCGCTGTAGCTCTACATCGGGGACTGTCCCCGTAGAGGAGATGATCTCTTTAGCAGTGGTTGACTGTGCCATGTTGTGATGCTCAAACGTCTACTAATCTTTAAAAATCAGAATTTTAGCTTTTCTCTAACTGCGCCGCCGCCAAACTAAAATCAGAGTCATTAAGTCTCTCGCATTTTAGCGCGTTGGAGCTGATAAATTAGTTGTAATGTCAGCGCAATTATTACAGAAATTTGCCCAGCGAATGCCAAGATAATATCGGAAAGTTGGATGTTTGACACAACTAACCAAGGATATCCAAAAAATAGCCACAAACCAGCATAGCGATCGGGGCTAATCGATAGGCTCAGCATAATCAAAACTGGTAAAAAAATTAACGCAGAAATTATCCCTGTTACCCATGCTGAAGGGTTTCTTGTCTTCAGAAATAAAACTAGTTGGGAAATAAGGGCAATCAAAAGTATCGAGATTGTAAAGGACGCTAACACTACCATGGCTCTGCCTCGCATACTTGAATCACCCCAAGAGTTTACCCAGATCAAAATTGGCACTTGGGTAAATACAAGATTGAGGACGATCGCGATCGGGGCAGGGCTTTTGTCTGACCAAATCAGATCGCGTAAAATATAGCCAAATCCAGATGGATGATCTTCTATAGTCGATAATGCTCCAAATTTCACCCAGTCCAATAATGCTTGTCTTTGCGGGGTTAAAGCCGCGATCGCAGCTAAAAACAAGAATAAATTAGCAATGTAAATCAGCAGTAATAAAATTAATTGTATTTCTAAAGAGTTTGTAGATTTTGCAATGGTAAAACTCGACTGCATACAAAAGCCCAACATCAGAATCTGCAAATATGTAGTTACGACATAGCTTTGACCTTTACTGACTAAAGTGGCATTGGGATTATGAAAGCGCCTTTCTAAAATGCGCCAGATCGCTAAACTCAAAATCACCAAATTCGCAATTGTGAAAATATGTGAAGTCCAGACATTGGATGTAATTGATAAATACCACCATTCCGCTTGAATAGGATTGATCCGTCCGCCTACCAAGAATTTACCGTACGGACTCCATGTGGTGAAAATGTTCCACCACATGAAAGCAGGAGCAAACCAGATAAAGGTAACAAATGAAAATAACAAAGCGCCTGCGGATACCTGTCCGCCAAACTTGGCTTGCCAGCCACTCAGTAAAGCTAGCAATAGTGAGGCGCTAAATAATAGAAATGCAGTGCCGATCATCAATACATAAAAACTGCATAAAAATGCGATCGGCACACCTGCGCCGATCGCCGCCGTCAGGTGATAAGGGATCGATAGTCCAATACAGATGTAAACCAGCAATGGCACACCCATAATCTTTCCCATCAGAATATTGATACTCGAACGCGGACTAATGCGAATAAAGTTGAGAGTGCCTTTATAGTCTTCCAGCGAGAGATCCGCAACTAGGCTATACACACCTATCAAGAACAAAATAAATGGCTCAGCCCAAGTAATAAACCGAAACTGCTCTAACCACCAAACTTGCCAAGAGACCGTGCAGCCAAACCCGCGTATTTGGGCATAGCAATCTTCATTGGGTATGCGTTGACTGTAGAACAAAAGTAGCAGGATCTGGAATAGCAAAGATAAGCCGATCCCAACGATCAGATTTCGCAATTTTAGTTTGCCGCGAATCTCCCGCAATAGTTGCGGATTCCAGTTGCCAATGCGATCAAGCCAAGATATTGCTTCTGGGGAAATTGATGGAGAATGATTCATAAGTTATTTTATTGCGATCGCCAGTGGATACACCCAAACCCGTAAAGTTGTGCCCTGCAGGGGCACAACTTTACGGGTTTGGGTGATTTACAGATTTTCTGAACATCTCAATCAAAGGTTTAGTCAACCAGTGTGTTCCTATCTTCCATTGATGCTGAGAAGTTGGCATCCTTAGTAAATAGGCTAGCCGCCTCATCACATGGGCTGGCAGTCCATCAATACTGAACTTACCAAAAATCGAAGCAGTTGCTCCGTCAATCCCTAAGCTAATAAATTCGCCGAGGGGAATATAACTAAAGGGAACCAGTGTTTTTTGATTAAGGCTAGCCCAAACATTCCAAGCACAATACTGGGACTGCTGGAAGGCGACCTGAGCGGTAGCGGGGACAAGACTAGAATTAGAGTCAAAACAACTTGCTAAGTCACCGATCGCAAATACATCGGCATATCCCTTAACTTGTAAGGTTGTCTCCGTGGCGATCGCCCCTTGCCGACTATGTTCAACTGGGAGATTTTGGAGCATTTTAGAAAAGGTGCTACCCACTGTCCATAAAATGATGTCAACGGGTAAGGTATCACTTCCATCGGTGTAGTCAAGCGTAACTTCACCATCATTTACTTGTGAGACTCTGGTATTTAGATCAGTCCAGACCCCACGTTTTGAGAGGGCAAGTTCAGCGATTTTGCGATTTGCATCTGTAGAGTTGCTTAAAATTTTATCATTGCGATCGACTAGGCGGACTCGACCGCGATCCTTGAGGCGATCGGCAATTTTGCAGGCGAGTTCTACGCCGCTGCTGCCACCACCCGCGATACAGACTCGAATCTTGTCACGATTAGATGCTTCTAATAGTTCCAATTTGCTGTTAAGGCGATAGAAGTCATGCAGATTACGAAATGGAATTGCATATTCTAAAGCCCCATCGACAAGATTCATCGGCGTTTCACCACCGATCGCTAAAACAAGGCGATCGTATGCCAATGTTGTCCTTTGTCCAATATTTACTTCTACTTGTTTTGACTTAAAATCGATATTGGTGATTAGACCTTGGAGAAACTGAATACCAGTATCAGCGAGTAATTCGGCAAATGTTGGCGCAATCTCCCACTCTTGCATTTCTCCCGTGACTAGTTCGTAGAGAAATGGCGTAAATAAGAAGCGATCGCTTTTATCGATCAGGATTATTTCAGGCATGACCGCCCAAGGTAGACGCGAGAGATTGAGCGCAGTATACAAACCGCCAAAACCACCACCAAGGATACAAATTCGTGTCATGTGAAAATCCAATTCGTTTTTTCCATCTTATCGCAAAGGTTAGAAAACCAGAGCTAAAAACTGTACCGCCCGCTACGCGGGCGGTACAGTTTTTGTTTTTTTTATACTTAATTGTGCCTAGCTACTTATTAACTTTTGGTTAACCCTAGGTTATCTATTTCCCCTTGCAAACACACATATCACCATCCGATAATGGATATTCATTATTATTTATATTCTTGGGGGCTGCATGGTCAAATCAGTTTTGCTGGCTCAGCTATCAGCAGAGGAATCCCTGATGTGGCACAATGCCCTGTCATCACATCATCTAGAGGTATGGGCAGCTTCTGAAACCGAAGATTTACTTAAACTGCTCGATCAAAAACGGCAGTCGAAACAAAGCTTACCACAACTAATTATTTCCGATATCGGCATTCGATATGGTGGTGGCACTTCGTTACTTGCTACTGAGCTTTGCAAATGGTGTGCCGATCATGCGCCTGAGTTAAAAGTTTTATTGGTTAATCCTCGCCAAACTCAAATCAAGGAAGTGGAGAAGCGCTGGGCAATCCGTCGTGGTGCGATCGATTTATTACCAAAGATATCTCTAGAAAATTTAAATTCTGCTTTTAAGGTGGCTGCCCAAGCATTAGACATAGAGGTTAAACCAGAAGCATTAAACACTGCAATTAGCAATCTCAAGTTGCAGCAGTATCAACCAGACAAAGGCGCAGTTAAGGGCAAGAACATCAGGCAAACAGCTACTCAAGAGTTAGCCCGCAAGATGGCAATGATTCCTTTAATGGTGATGGCAAGTGAGCCTGTAAATGATACAAGCAATGATTTATCACCAAAAAGTACAAAGCGTCAATTAGCTCTAGACTCTACAATTTCTGAATTGAATTTGTCCAATACCAAAGTTGATTTATCCCAAACAGGAGAATTTACTCGACAGATTTTTAAAGATGATCCCTTGCTGCCTGCAATCATTGTTTTTGAGCAAGACAAATATGTGGGTATGTTGTCTCGTCGCAGGTTCTTAGAATGCCTGAGTCGCCCCTACGCTCTTGAGTTGTTTACCAAAAGACCATTGAGAGTTCTCTATGAGCAAGTTCCTGTAGAAACCTTAGAATTACATGGCAATACCTCGATTGTGATGGCATCTCAGTTAGCTCTGGGACGACCTAACGATGAAATTTATGAGCCTGTGATTGTTCGTCTAGAGGCAGATACTTACTCTGTGCTTGATGTTCACGATCTACTACTAGAGCAGTCTCACATTCATGAACTAGCCACCAAGCTACTGCGTGAGCAGACGCAAACGACTATGTTCCAAACTGAGAAAATGGCAAGTCTGGGGCAAATCGTGGCTGAGGTGTCTCACGATATTCGGAATCCTGTATCAGCGATTTATGGCAATACAGAATGTCTCTTAACTTACATCGAAGGGGTGATGAAGATTTTGAGAGCATATGAGAAAGAATATGGAACTTCCGCAACAACAATTAGTGAAACCCTTGAAGAAGTAGATTGGGATTTTGTGCGTTCTGACTTGCCGCAGGTTGTGAAGAGTATCCAATCGGGTGCAAGGTATCTGCGCCGACTGGTTGACACTTTGCAATCTCTATCACATATGGAAGATCATGCAAATCCAGAGGCGATTAGTTTGATTGACTGCGTAGAGAGTAGTTTAACGATTCTTAGTGGCAGAATTAGAAATGTCCAAATCGTCAAAAACTATATCGAACTGCCCAAAATCAATGGCTACAGCGATCGCCTCATCCAAGTGTTTATGAATCTGATCAGTAATTCTCTTGATGCATTGGTTGATTTAAAATCTCATCCTGATTTAATCAGGCAACGTGAAGATCTTATCCCCAAAGAAAATGCTCACTCTGAGCATAGTAATGTCAAAGTTGATACAGAAATCACATGGCAACCCTTGATGATGATCACGTCCACGATCGCTGAAATCGATAATCGTAAATGGATATCGGTTAAAGTTGCGGATAATGGGATGGGAATTCCCAAAGAAATCCAAAATCGTATTTTTGATAATTTCTTTACTACCAAAGGGCAAGGACATGGTACTGGTTTGGGCTTAGCAATTTGCCATCAAATCATTACTCAGCAGCATCAAGGTAAAATTGTGTTGCGATCGCCCTATCTAAATAACAATGGTGATGTCACGATTGGGACTGAATTTGAAGTGTTGCTACCAATAAATTACTTTTAGAAGTATTTTGAATTTTTCGTTAGGCATATAACTAACCCAGTAAGATTTTCTGATTCTCAAAATTGCAAAGCCATTTTGAGAATTGGTATTAGCCTGTTAAGCAAGCTGAGTGCTAAGCTATAGCTAAAGTCATGCCTGCTGTCATAAACCTATGTTTACTGAAGTTCAAATCGAGAACTACAAGTCCATCCAAAGTCTCAAGATCGGTTTGGGGCGGGTTAATGTGTTTATTGGTGAAAATGGCTGTGGTAAAAGCAATATTTTAGAAGCGATCGCATTAGCTGGCGCGGCGGCTGGTAACAAGTTAGACAATGAGTTTTTGGCTCCTAGAGGGATTAGAGTTACTGAGCCAGAATTTATGCGATCGGCTTTTGATAAGGAGAATATCACTAAAGAGATTAAAATAAACCTACAAAAAGGCGATAAATTTGGATTAAGCTTTGCAATACAAAATAGGAATAAAGATTATTCTCCTTGGGAATATATTTTGCGTGAAGTACCTGATCTTAATAAAGTTCAGGAAGATATTGATATCGTCAATCTAATTCCTGATAAAATTTCTCCTGATGAAATTTCATTTCGGGTAAATCAAATATTTAATATGTTATCTGCTCGGACAAAAGAAAGAATGAAATTCATAAAAGATTTTGTTATTTTCCTTCCTGAAAATTCCGCTTTACGTACTTTTAAAGAAGAAGGGCAAGTTCAACCATTGGGTACAAAGGGAGAAGGATTACTGAAGCTGTTAAGAGTTTTAAGTAATACTCCAGAAAGAATCAATGAGATTAAACAAAGACTTGAATTTATTGATTGGTTTGATGATTTCAAAATACATCAAGATTCAGATATAGAAAGAACTATTCAAATTAAAGATCGTTACTTAGATAAAGAGTTACCTTACTTTAATCAAATAAGTTCTAATGAAGGCTTTCTATTTTTGATGTTCTACTTTGCTCTATTTGTCAGTGACGATACACCTAATTTTTTTGCAATTGACAACATCGAAAATGCTCTAAATCCTAAACTATGTACAAGGCTAATCCAAGAATTAGTAGAACTAGCCAAAAAATATGATAAACAAGTTATATTTACCACTCATAATCCTGCAATTCTAGATGGACTAGATCTGACTGACGATGAGCAAAGACTTTTCACTATTTATCGAAATATTTATGGTCATACAAAAGCAGAACGTATATTTGCACCACAACCATTAGAAGATGAAGATCCTGTACCATTATCAGAAGCTTTTATGAATGGTTACATTGGGGGCTTACCAGATAATTTCTAATATGAGAAAACGTACTTTTGCAGGAATAGTTGAAGGGGCAAATGACAAGAGAGTTATTACTAATATCTTGGCTGGATATTTCAATAACCCAGATATCAAACCTACATGGCTTCAGCCTAGGGATTCTATACCTAATACAAAAGAACCTCCAGCAGGTTGGACAAGAGTTATTAAATATTGTCAGTCAAGACAATTTAAACAAGCTTTTCAAGAAAATGAATATGTCATTATTCATATAGATACTGATATATCTTCAGAGCCTAAACTTAATATTCCTCATTATGATGAAAATGGAGAATTACTAACACCTGAACAATTAATAGCAAAAGTAGTAAACAAATTTAGAGAGTTAATTGGGGAAGATTTCTATAACCAGTATGCAGACAAGATCATTTTTGCGATCGCAGTTCACTCCATAGAATGCTGGCTACTTCCTTTATGCATTCCAGATAAAAAAGAAGAAATTGATGATTGCCTCAATATCCTAAAGCGAGGGTTGCCAAATTTTAAGCCGAAAGATCATAGGTATTACCAAAGGATTTCTATGGAATATGCTAATCAAAATTCCTTATTAAAACTTTATCCAGAAAATCCTAGCTTGAAAATCTTTATAGAAGAACTTGCAAAGCGAAATATTGAAATCCCTGAAGAATCATGATTTAAAGATTGTTATTCAGTCAGTTCATTAACCACAGATCCTGCTTGTGAAAACAGCGAAGAAACTGCATCTACTAACTGTCCAATTGTGGCAATAACAATTTGTCCAAAATCTACTAGGCTTTGCCAAATATCCACCCCAACATAAACCTTTAAGTAAATTGCTACTAATACAAGTGATATAGTTGCGATCGCAAATTTACCGACCAACTTAGCCAAAAGTTCTAAAATTGCAGAAGTTGCCCAGATAGCTGCACCAAGTGCGATCGCCCCAAGGATTAAGCTAAGAGTTTGGTTTGTTTCCATATGAAAATAATCTCCTGTTTAGACAAGTATAGCGTTCTTGAATTTATCTTCGACATAGGCAAAAAAGCCGTATCTAAAGAAACATAGAAAATAAATAAACTGTTCTATTCCCATGTAAAAATTTGTATAGATATTGAATCTTTGTTCAGTATAAATAGAATTGCATTCCTGCTATGTCGATATAATTATGTCGCTGAAATTGGCAAGACATAATAAGTGTGAGGTAAAAATTATGCAAATTTTCTGGACAATCAATCAAATCCCAGAGTTACAAGATCTATAACCAGAACAGACAAAAGAGGCATGGCAATTTTGCTACAAAAAATATGCTTTCAAACATTGGCAAAGTTGGGTAAGTCTATTTGCGTTAGGAATTCTGGCTGCTTCGGGTTCAAAATTTGGAATAATTGGCGCAGCAATTGGTGGTGGTCTAGGAGGGGGGATTTTTGGTTTCACCGCCACAAATGTACTTCGCCCACATTTACAAGATTATGTAAGTACTCACTTTAAAAATACTAGCTCTTCAACAGACCAATCTTCTGATAATCCATCAAATCCCGATCAATCAAGTAATGATTTCTAGTTCGCTTTTCAGGCAGAAGTTTGTTTCCTCGCCGAAGGCGAGGAAACAAACCCACTAGTAATACCAAAACACAAAGTGGCGCAGCCATTTTGTGTTTTTAAAAACCTTACAGGGTTTGGTTTTTAATTCACAGAAGTGTTGTCACCCTTTTGTGAATTGGTATAACATCGCAAAGTTTCACCCAGAGAAAAAGAAGAAACCGCAATGCGCTTTCTTCTTTTTAATAATTACTAGCCGTTTTGCGGTGGTGAATTGCCGTTAAGCCATTAGATTGCAATAGCTTGCCATTCTCCACGATCGCATAGACAATCCAGTGATCGCCACATTCCATCCGTTGTGCAACACAACATTGCAAATATGCCAATCCATCTGGCAAAATTAGACCACCTTCTGTTTCTTCAATTTGTACATCTGTAAAACGATCTTCCCCAGGTGCAAATTTTTTCATAAAGTGTTTGCGAAGTTGTTTGCCTTGTTCAAGAATATTCAAAACAAAGCGATCGCCTTCAAATAAATAAGTCTCGATCGCACGATCCTTGGCAACTGCGATCGTTAAGCCTGGAGGATTAAACGAAGCTTGCGATACCCAAGATGCAAGCATCGCCGTTGAGATTTCACCATGTTTGACTGTTAGTACACATAGAGAACCAACAATTCGCCCTACAGCTTGCTCCACGGTACTTCCGGGATTGAGTGTTGTCCGAACTTTTTTGGCTTTCTTCAACGCTTGGGCAAAATCAGTTCCTGTCTCTTCACAAACTTGTAAAGTTGCTTCGGTAGGCGTGAACTTAATCCGAATCGGCTCAAAGGCAAGAGTATAGCCAGCATCCTTTAGCTTTCCAGAAATAAGATCTACAGCTTCGCCACTCCATCCATAGGAGCCAAATACACCTGCTTGATAGCTCTTAGTCGCCGTAGACAAAACTATGCCCAAAGCCGTTTGCACCTGTGTTGGTAAATGTCCACCCAAGGTTGGCGAACCAATTAAGAAACCAGACGATTTTTCGATCGCAATTTTGATCTCTTCTGGTTCGGCGGTTTCACAATTAATTAACTCGACAGAAACTCCTGCTTTAGTGATACCTCTTGCCAAAGCATTAGCGATCGTCGTCGTATTGCCATAAGCCGAAGCAAAGAGCAATGCTACAGAAATATTTTGCTGTTTCTGCGCTTCACTCCATTGACGATAGAGATTGACCAACTCATGCAACCCATAGCGCAACATCGGCCCATGTCCAGGAGCATAAAACACCGCAGGCAGATCGGTTAGCTTATCGAGGGCTGCCTCAACTTGGCGGACTTGGTTAGCCATTGTGCTATCGAAATAATAACGGCGATCGCCTAATAGATGACTCCAACCCTCGTCAAAGACCTGATCGCCACAGATATGTGCCCCAAAAAATTTATCTGTATATAAAATCTGTGTTTTCGAGTCGTATGTGCAAAGCTCGTCAGGATGACGAGGTGTAGAAGTGGGAATAAATTTGAGAATGTGACCTTTACCAAGATCGAGGGTTTCTTCACCACGTACAACTTGAATTTTGAGATTTTCCCCGAATGTTTCCTCTAGGCTTTGACGTAAAGCGATCGCCCCTGGATTAGTACAAATAAAGGTGATGCGACTATTAATTTTGAGCAAAGCCTTTAATGTCTCAATGCGGTTCTGGTTAACATGACCAAGAATCACATAGCTGATATCGCCAATGTTAATGCGCTTACGCAATTCATCTAAATAAATTGCTGTAAAAGTCTCTCCAGGAGGATCGATCAGCGCTAGCAAGGTTCCTTGAATTAAGAATGAATTTGCAGTTGTCCCTTTTTCGAGAGCATATTCAATTTCAAACCGCAAGCGATTCCAACTACGCGATCGCAGAGCAAAGGTTTCGTCAGCTATATAAATTGCTTGTACATCACGGGGCTTAGTGTTAGTCACGATCGCATTCTCTCAACTGTTACAAAAGGCTCATTCTTAATCATAGCGACCAAGCGATCACCGCTACTACATAATTTGATTCATGGTTCTTATCAGGCAAATGAGAAATATTGAACAATGTCAATCTTTGCAAAGCTTGATGAACAAATGTATTACCGATCAAATTTGGTGCTTTCACAATAGATATAATTAGGACATGTCAGGGGTCTCAAGGTATTTATACCAATGTATAAAGCTTTGATCTTAGGCATTAACCAATGAGTCAGTTGTTAGGTTCTTAATTAGTATTTCAGGCTTTACCCTTGACCCATCTTGATTCTTGAATTGATCTAATCACTAATGTGGTTAGGGAGTTAAATCATTATGACTAGCTCAACTTTTGCCTCAGAACTATCCAGAACTGTTCCCAAAGAACAAGCATTAATACTTTGGTTTGAAGAAGTGGGAATTGCTGATATTCCCCTTGTGGGTGGGAAAAATGCTTCTCTAGGGGAAATGATTCGCCAGCTTCAACCCAAGGGAGTAAGTGTTCCTAATGGATTTGCCATCACTGCCTATGCCTTCCGTTATTTCATTGAGAAGGCTGGCTTGGAAGCAAAATTGCGCGAACTATTTGCCGATCTTGATATTGAGGATATGAATAACCTGCGCGATCGCGGTCGTATGGCTCGTGCTTTGGTTCTCAGTACACCATTTCCTGAAGATCTGCAAATAGCGATCGCCATGTCCTACCAGAAACTATGCGACTGCGAATTGTCCTGTGGTAAAGAAGCTGATGTTGCCGTGCGTTCTAGTGCCACAGCCGAAGATTTACCCGATGCCAGTTTCGCTGGACAACAGGAAACCTATCTCAATGTCTATGGCGCTAACGAAGTTGTAGATGCTTGCCATCGCTGCTTTGCCTCGCTATTCACCGATCGCGCGATTTCCTATCGCACCATCAATGGCTTTGACCATTTCGATATTGCGCTCTCCGTCGGTGTGCAAAAAATGGTGCGTTCCGATCTCGCCTCTTCTGGGGTGATGTTCTCCATTGACACCGAAACAGGCTTTAAAAATGCAGCACTGATTACTGCCGCCTATGGCTTAGGTGAAAACGTGGTGCAGGGCGCTGTCAATCCCGATGAGTATTTTGTATTCAAACCCACACTCAAACAAGGTTTTCGCCCGATTCTCGAAAAGCGTCTCGGCACAAAGGAAATCAAGATGGTCTATGACATTGGCGGCGGTAAGCTAACCAAGAACATTCCTGTCCCAGTTTCCGAGCGCGTCAAGTTTGCAATTACCGACGATGAGATTCTCAAACTCGCAGAATGGGCTTGCATCATCGAAGATCACTATTCGGAAGTACGTGGTAAGTTGTCACCAATGGATATTGAATGGGCGAAGGATGGCAGAACTGGCGAATTATTTATCGTCCAAGCCCGCCCTGAAACGGTGCAATCGCAAAAATCTGGCAACATTCTCAAGAATTACAAACTGAATGGCTCTAGCAATATTCTGATTACTGGTCGTGCTGTCGGTGAGATGATTGGTCAAGGCAAGGCTAATGTGATTCTAGAAGTGCATCACATTGAAGATTTCCAAGCGGGGCAAGTGCTAGTTACGAACAAGACCGATCCTGACTGGGAACCAATCATGAAAAAGGCTAGTGCGATCGTCACCAACCAAGGTGGGCGTACCTGCCATGCGGCGATTATTGCGCGAGAAATGGGTATTCCTGCGATCGTTGGTTGCGGTAATGCCACAGGTGTGATCAAGACGGGGCAAGAAGTGACGATTTCCTGTGCCGAAGGCGAAGAAGGCAAGGTTTATGAAGGTCTAGTTCCCTTTGAAGTTGTCGAGACTTCTCTCGATAATTTGCCCAAGCTTTCCACCAAGATCCTGATGAATGTGGGCAATCCTGAAGAAGCTTTTGGTTTATCCTCGATTCCCTGCGATGGCGTGGGCTTGGCGAGAATGGAATTTATCATTGCCAATCACATCAAGGCGCATCCTCTAGCATTGATTAATTTTGACACCCTTGAAGACAAGGCTGCGAAATGGGAAATTTCGCAATTGACTGCAAGGTATGAGAACAAAGCTGATTTCTTTGTTGATAAACTTGCCCACGGCATTGGCACGATCGCAGCCGCTTTTTATCCCAAACCTGTCGTAGTGAGGATGTCTGACTTCAAGAGCAATGAATATGCTAATCTGCTCGGCGGTCGAGCCTTTGAACCTGTGGAAGAAAATCCGATGATCGGATGGCGCGGTGCATCGCGCTACTACGATCCGAAATATCGCGAAGCCTATGGCTTGGAATGCCAAGCCCTGAAGCGTGTCCGTGATGATATGGGCTTAACCAATGTGATTCCGATGATTCCTTTCTGTCGCACGCCTGAGGAAGGGCGCAAGGTGATTGCCGAGATGGCAAAGCATGGCTTGAAACGTGGAGAGAATGGTCTCGAAGTCTATGTGATGTGCGAAATCCCCAGTAATGTGATCTTGGCGGATGAGTTCTCGCAGGTATTCGATGGCTTCTCGATTGGCTCTAATGATCTCACGCAGTTGACGCTCGGCTTAGATCGGGACTCGTCTCTAGTCGCGCATATCTTCGATGAGCGTAACGAAGCTGTGAAATCAATGATTCGCACGATCATTCAAAGAGCTAAGGCAAACCATCGCAAGATCGGTATCTGTGGTCAAGCGCCCAGTGATTATCCTGAATTTGCGAAGTTCCTTGTCGAGCAAGGCATTGATTCAATCAGTCTCAACCCTGATTCTGTGCTGAAGACAATGCTAGCGATCGCATAATTATTGCTAAACCCCAAAAGATGAGAGGCGGCGCAAAGCGCCGCCTCTCATCTTTTGGGCAACAAAAAAGCCGTCACCAGTTGGTGACGGCTTTTTTGTTCCCAAAAATTACCAGCTAGATTTAACTACGCCTGGCAATAAGCCTTGGTGAGCCATTTCACGCAAAACGTTACGGCACAAGCCGAAATCTTTGTAATAGCCACGGGGTCTACCAGTTGCCCAGCAGCGATTGCGGTGGCGAGTAGGGTTGGCATTACGAGGAATTTGTTGGATTTCACGGTGGACAGCAACTTTTTGTTGTTGTGTCAGTTCAGGACTGGCAAACTTTTCTTTAAGTGCTTCGAGTTTAGCTGCATACTTTTCAGCTAATTTGGTGCGCTTTTTCTCGCGCTCGATCATGCTTTTCTTAGCCATTGCTGTTCTATCAGGTGATGTAGAGGTAAAAGTCTAAAAATTTAATACAATTCGCGACAGTTACCGATCATAACCTAAATAGCTAACTTATAGAGCATAATTTTTCATTTCATAATTTTTTTAGGCGATCGCCCCGACATGAGCAATTTTTTGAGATCGCGCGATCGTTCTACTTTATGCAACTTGTAAAATTGGAATTTCTTGAAACTTTTGGCGCTTGGGCAATGTTTCACCTTTTTCTAAGGCAGTTTCTACTAGCAGTTCAATCACTTCTTGAGCATTTTGGACTGCTTCTAAGGGACTTCCACAAAATAATTGACTTCAAAAATGTTGTGGTGGGCGAAAAGCCCGCCGCAACATTTTTGGGGTTTGTAATGTGGGCTATACCCCTTTGAATCCCGCTTCCATATCAATAGCGATCGCAGAATGAGTTTGGGTTCCCTTCGCTTTTTTATCCTGCATCCATGCGCCTACATCCCCAAGCATGATTCCTAGAAGAATGAATCCACCACCAATATATTGAGCGGCATTGGGAGACTGTCCAACAATAAAGTAGGAGCATAAGATTCCCGCAATTGCACTAAAAGCACTAGCTAAAGTAATATCGATAGAAGTAGATTTTTTTAAGCCGATTATCCAGCATAACTGCCCGCCAATAACAATTACAAAGCTATAAATCAGAATCCATTGCCATAAAAAAGGTGAAAAAACATCGGTAAAATGCTCAAAGCCAAATAGCGCGATTACGATTGTGCCAAAGACTAAAGTGCCAATTAACGTCCTAAAAACCCTAAAAAAGCCTAGAGGAATATTGACCAGATAAACATCACTAATTGTAGAAGCGATCGCCAAAATAATTGCACCAATGACAGTTAAAACCTCGCCACTGTAAAATACTAAGCTACTACCTGACTGAAGCAGAATAACTAAAGCAACGCCAATAACGGTCGCGATCGCGCCCGCGATATTCCAAGAATTTATTTTGGCTTTGAGAATTAAAAACGATAAAGCTAAAACTAGAACTGGCTCAATTCTGCTAACTAAAATCACATTGTTGATTGCAGTTCTGTCTAGGGCGGTAAAGATCAAGGCTGGAGCCAATGCACCACTTAGAATGGCAACAATGGTTAGGAAAAGCCAACCTTTTAATTTGATTTTCCTAATCTCTTTCAAGTTCCATTCTCGATGGTATAAGAAGATTAAGATGCCTAATTCGCAGATATTTCCAACAAATAGACTATTACAAAAGGAAATCGGATTTCTGCCATCAATCAGGTGTGCATCACCTAGATCGTGCAATTTCGTGGCAATCGCATTAGAAGCGCCAAATATGAGAGTGGCGATCGCGAGGAACCACCGACCAACGTTACGATTTTGAGAATTAGAAATTCCAGAAAATTCTTGAGTCATTGCATGTCTATATATTGGAATGGAGCAATGAAGGCTAATCTCTCCATTATATCTCTACTAAATTATTTAAACCAATGTTTTAAACCAATCTTTAAATAATTTTTTGCTGAGGATAGCCCTATTGAAATCCCCAAAACATCTAAGTAATCTTTTATTGTAAGTAAAGGTATCGATCAACTAAATTTGTTAGGGTGAGTTAAGATCTAGTAAAAGCATATAAATAATGAGCATCAATTTTGGGAGAGAGATTTGTGGCGATCGCACTAAGTCAGAAGAATATGAATGGCTAGTGACTAATGGCATCGGTGGCTATGCGTCTGGCACGATCTCAGGAATGCTGACCCGTCGCTATCATGGCTTGTTGGTAGGTGCACTCAAACCTCCATTAGAGCGATCGCTCTTGCTCTCAAAATTAGATGAAACTGTAAGATATAGGGATCGGCATTATCCTCTTCATACTAATCGTTGGGCAGATGGAACTGTTAAGCCATCTGGTTATCAAAATATTGAAAGTTTCGCATTAGAGGAAAGCATACCCAAGTGGAGCTTTGCTTGTGCTGATGCGCTACTGCAAAAAAGGATATGGATGCAGTATGGACAAAATACTACCTATATTCAATATGCTCTAGAGAGAGGTAGTTCTCCTATGATGCTCTCAATTAAAGCGTTAGTTAACTATCGTGACTACCATGGCAGTACCATCGGTGACAATTGGCAAATGCAGGTAGATCGCATGGAGAAAGGAGTTTGTATTAAGGCTTTCTCAACGGCAACTCCATTCTATTTGCTTAGCGATCGCGCTAATTTCGCCCTTGCTCACGATTGGTATAAGGGATTCGATCTAGCGATAGAAAGCGAACGCGGATTAAGCGATCGCGAAGATCATCTTCATGTTGTTACTTTTGATGTAAAACTAGAGGTGGGTGAGACTTTAACTATTATTGCGAGCACAGAGGCAGACGCTTCCTTAGATGGCAAATTTGCTTTGCAAATAGAACGCGATCGCGAGACGAAGCTTTTAGAGACTTGGCACTCTTTTTATTCCTTAAACTATCCCTTCAAAATCTCAACCCAGTCAGCGCCAGATTGGATCAAGCAGTTAGTGCTAGCCGCCGATCAGTTTATCGTGGATCGTCCAGAGCAAGATAATGGCAAAACGATTATCGCAGGATATCACTGGTTCTCTGACTGGGGAAGAGATACGATGATTAGTCTCACAGGATTAACATTGGCAACGGGGCGCCCTGAAATTGCGCGTTCTATTTTACTTACCTTTGCCCAATATCTCGATCGAGGAATGCTTCCTAATCGTTTTCCTGATGTCGGAGAAAATCCTGAATACAACACAGTCGATGCAACACTTTGGTACTTTGAAGCCATCCGTGCTTACCATGCGGCAACTGGTGACGATCACTTATTACATCATCTCTTTCCTGCTCTCGAAGAAGTTATCGATTGGCATTGCAAAGGTACTCGCTACAACATCCATCTCGATAGCGACGGCTTGCTCTATGCAGGTGAATCGGGAGTGCAACTCACTTGGATGGATGCCAAGATTGGTGACTGGGTAGTCACGCCTCGCATTGGCAAGCCCGTAGAAATTAATGCACTTTGGTATTGTGCCCTTGCGACGATGTCCGCGATCGCGCAAAAGATTGGCAAGCCCCATGATCACTATGAGAAACTCGCAGAGCGAGCCAGAATTGGATTTCAGCAGTTTTGGAATCCATCAACTGGCCATTGCTATGATGTTCTAAATTCAGACGGCAAAGCGTTTAACGATGATACTCTGCGCCCCAATCAAATCTTTGCCGTATCTCTGCCCATCTCGCCACTATTAACTGAAGTTCAACAAAAAAGTATTGTGGATGCATGTGGTCGATCGCTACTTACTTCCTACGGATTGCGATCGCTATCCCCTGAACATCCTGACTATTGCGGACATTACGGAGGTGACTCATATCAACGAGACAGTGTTTATCATCAAGGAACAGTATGGGGCTGGTTGCTTGGTGCATTTGTGCGGAGTCATCTGCGGGTCTATCAAAATCCCGAACAGGCTCACGCAATGCTCCAGCCAATGTCTCATCACCTGCAAGCTAGTGGTTTAGGCAGTCTGAGTGAAATCTTTGATGGTGATGCCCCCATGCGAGCGCGTGGCTGTATAGCTCAAGCTTGGACTGTTGCCGAGGTTCTACAAACTTGGATATTCATCGAGAACCTCAAAAGATGAGAGGAGGCGCTTCGCTCCTCCTCTCATCTTTTGGGCAAAGTGCCTGCTTAGCAGGCGCTTTGCCCTTTTTTGGGTTTAGTTTTTACAGAGTTTTATCGATCGCTAAAAGCGTATGTAACAAAACATTTGCGCCCTGAGCGCATTGCTCAGGTGAAGTATATTCATCCTGTGAATGACTAATACCATTGAGACTGGGTACAAAAATCATGCCCATATCCGTAAAACGTCCAATCTCTTGAGCGTCATGCCCTGCACGACTAGGTAAGTAGTCGTAACTAAGTTTGAGTTCTTGACAGACATTAGCGATCGCTTCCATTAGTTCGGGTTTGGCTGGAGTTGGCAGCACATGCAACTTCTGCTCAATGGTAAATTCTGTACCTGTACTTTGAGCGATCTCCTCACATTCTTTCTCAATCTGCGAGATTAAATATTGTAGGTTCTCTTCGGAGAGGTCGCGCAAATCGATGCTCATATCTACACGGGCTGGCACAACATTAGTTGCGTTAGGCGAAACTGTCATATGTCCTACAGTAGCTACTTGTTCACCCTTCGTTTCTACACCAAGGCGATTGATTGCTAATACCAGTTGAGAAGCTGCAACGAGGGCATCTTTTCGCATATGCATTGGCGTTGTCCCAGCATGATTAGGACGACCGACAATAGTCACCATAAAGCGATATTGGCCGACGATACCTGTAACCACGCCGATTTGTTTATCTAACGCTTCAAGTACGCCGCCCTGCTCGACATGAAGTTCGATAAACGCCGCAATTTCATGGCGATCGCGTTTGGCAGTATGGAGCTTATCCCAATCACCACCAACAATTTTTAAGCAATCTTGAATTGATGTGCCATCTTTACGTCGATATCGTTCGGGATCGGTGGGGGCATTGCCTGCGATCGCTTTACAGCCAATCACACTATTTTCTTCATCGGAAAAAACTATTACTTCAAAGGGATGACGCAGCCGTATCTGGCTTTCTTGAAATACCTTCGCCACTTCGATTCCCGCCAAAACGCCGAGACAGCCATCGAACTGTCCTCCGACTGGTACGGTATCAATATGCGATCCTGTCGCCAAAGCTGCTGTTCCTGATTCTGTTCCTGCATAAGTACCGATGATATTGCCTACCGCGTCACTCCGTACTGACATTCCTGCTTCTAGCATCCAAGTTTTGACCAATTTACGAGCCTGCATGTCTTCTTCAGAAAAAGCAAGCCTGCATACTCCACCGTTGGGCAGCTTGCCAATTGTGGCAAGTTCAGCAAGACTGCGCTCAAGGCGATCGGAATTGATCGCTAATTTGGGGAGTATCGCTATCATGGCTCAGATTATTCCTTAAAGATATGTTAAACGCTAGATTGTGAATACAATATACTGTATACACATATTTATGATTAATATGGTATCGTTATTTGATTTTCAGGCAAGCTAAATTCATGAATTTAGCTTGCCTGAAAATCAAGAAACAATTGGATTAAAATTCTTGTCAGTTAAACAATGACTGTTACGATCATACAAACTTTAAGAAAAACAGAATAAAATTCTCGTAATTTCATCTGACCTGACTTTATGGTCAAAATCGCAGAGAATTATTCATCCAGATTTTAGGAGATTTCTGATTGTTGCTCTCATCACCTCGTCCCATCCAGCGTTCGCAATCGTTACGTGAGCAAACCTATCAGGTTTTGCGCTCAGCTATTTTGTCAGGGGAATTTTTAGCTGGCTCACGTTTAGTAGAGACCCAAATTGCCGAGAAATTACAAGTTAGCCGCACACCAATCCGTGAGGCTCTACAGCAGCTACAACAAGAGCAGCTTGTTACAACCGATGAAAATGGCAATCTGCGGGTGGTCAGCTTCTCGACTGCTGATGCTAAACATCTCTATCGTTGTCGTCTGGTACTAGAGCAAGAATCAGTATTAGAAGCATGTAAAAATGCCACTGCTGAGCAGTTAGCAAAAATCGAGTTGGCAATTCAACAAGCAGAAAAAGCGATCGCCCAGCAGCCAAATCAACTGACAAGCTACCAGCTACTGCATATTGACTATCAATTTCATCGAGCGATCGCTGAATGTTCGGGCAATCATTGGTTAGCGTTGCTCCTCGATCAGCTATTCGATAAAATGGCATTATTGCGAATGCAGACAGTGCAGCAAAATCTCAAGGTTTTAGAGATCCGCTCAGAGCATCGCCAAATTTATGAAGCGATCGTGCAACGAGATTACGAAGCTGCTTTCAAAGCTCTTAGCAATCATTTAATGTCCAGCCAAGCTAGAGTTATCCGCGAAATAGAGCAATTGCAAAACCAACAGATTCAATAAGAGCTGCTGTGCTTTGCACAGCAGCTCTTTATAACGGTTTACAATATTTTTATAGTCAGCCAAGCCTAATAGCTATGACCCAAACCTTATCCTCAAGAACAATTCTTCCTGTTACAACCTTCGAGGCATTTATCGATTGGCTACCTGAAAATTCTGGAGTCCGTTACGAATTACATAATGGAAATATCACTGAAATGCCTCAACCAGTGGGAGATCACGAAGAATCTAAAGGGTTTTTGAACATTGAAATTTCCTTTGAAATCAAAAGTATTGGCTTGCCTTACAGTATTCCTAACCAAGCTATTGTTAGACCTGATGGCAAAGATTCGGGCTATTTGCCAGATATTTTGGTACTAAATCGCACCAATCTGGTTAACGAAAAGCGCTGGAAAAAAGAATCAATTCTTAGTGACGGTGCATCCATACCCCTAGCAATTGAGGTTGTCTCGACAAATTGGCGTGATGACTACTACTTAAAATTTGCTGATTATGAGGAAATGGGGATTCCTGAATACTGGATTGTTGATTATGCGGCTTTAGGTGGACGTAACTTTATAGGTAATCCTAAACTACCGACTATTTCTGTTTGTAATTTGGTAGATGGAGAATATCAGATTATTAAGTTTCGTGATGATGAACGTATTATTTCCCAAGCTTTCCCCGAATTAAAGCTCACTGCAAATCAGATTTTTCAAGCTGGAGTAGCGATTTGAAAAGCTGGAACCTAAATAAATTTGCCATTTAAGTAATTAGTACTAGAATCTTTTTATGCTTAAGTAAGTTTGAGATGATGTTCGTTACAAAATCAATGGATGGGGCAATGGACGAGTTAAGAGATGTGCTAGCGTTGGCAACCGATGAAGAGTTATCCCAAATTTCGGATATCCTCTTTCGGCGCAAGTTCAATCCCCTTGATTATTTTGCGACTCCGCCCGTTAAAGAATTACAAAGATGGGATCGCGATGAACTGATTGAGGCGGTCGCTAAGCGTTTCAAATTTCTAGCTGCTGATGGACTGACGGTTTTACGCCGCAAAACTGATAATGTCAGCTATCGAGAAGTCCTCCAAAGGGTATGTCAACATCTAAATATCAAATATTCTAAAAATCAAACCATTGAAGATATCGAATCAGAATTATTTCTGAATCTAATTAGCAATTCATGGAAAAAACTGTCACCGCAAGAACGTTCCAGCATTGATGATTCAATGCAAGCAGCGCTAACTGAGTCAGATTTACAAAAGTCTTTGCCCCTTGATGCGCAGCGCAATCCTATGAGCCTATTGGTCAAAGGCGGCAGTGCGATCGCGGTGAGTACGGTGATCCGTTCAGCAGTACTCACCGCGATCGCTAGACAAATGGCATGGCACTTTGCATCCTATCAAGTTGGTTATGAGGTGCTCAAAGCTGGTGGGACAGCGATCGCAACTCGTTTAAATGCTTATGTGTCTACCTATCTTGCGAAACGGGGAATGGCTGTGGCGGCTACTCAATATACGGCAGCGCGGACTGTGTTTTCGGTGATTACACCTGCGCTCTGGGGTTTGTTTTTTGCTGATCTAGGTTGGAGAGCGATCGCCACTAATTATGGACGGATTATTCCTGCTATTTTCATTGTTGCCCAAATAAGGTTACTGAGAATGTCTTGATTATCAAAAGAGAGTTGCAAACAAAAAGAAACTCACTACGTGAGTTTCTTTTTGTTTGGACTACAATAAAAGATATGTTACGGATTGTTAAGATAAATCCTGTATGAAACTTTCACCTTCGCCAAGCACATCCACTCCTGCAAATCCGTCAATCAATAGAGGAATCATCTCAGCATGGAATCGCATCGAAGAACCGATGTGGCAAGGTAGCGAAGCCGACATTCACAAAGGGTTGCCATTTAACCTACTATCTCCAACTTGGCAAATGTTCTTGATGGGTGATGGCGCACCGACTCGACATTTACAGCTACTGACTCAATCGGAAATCTCCGTAGATGTGGTTGCCATGACTCCAATTGGTGATAGGGATGACAATGCACCATCGGATATTACCGCGATCGCTGCACCTCGAATTCGCCGTCAGATCTTTTTGCGATCGCAACAAACGGGAGAGATATTTTCCCATGCGACCTCATGGTGGTCTGAGGCGACGATGCAAAAATATCTCAAAGATCCATCACTGCCAATTTGGGTCAGTCTCAACCAAAAATACACTGAGCTTTACCGTGATCTCAAAGGTATTTATAAAGGACATTGTCCAAATTTAGCTGATGCTTTTGGCTATCCTGAGATTGACACCTATTGGGGCAGACATTATTTACTGTGGCATGGCGGCGAACCGATTACGATGATTTATGAAATCTATTCGCCGGCGATCGGGAAATATCTTGGTTCAAGCAGCCTTTAAAAATCAAATCCATCAGAACTTTCAAAAGTACTGCTTCGCAGTACTTTTGAAAGTTCTGATGGGTTTTAAGTCAGCGCAAGGCGCTGTATAATCGCAGCCTGTAGCTAGTCGGTGACTGCATTGATTGCCATTTATCCAGGTAGTTTCGATCCCATTACCCTAGGACATCTCGATATTATTAAGCGCGGTAGTCATCTGTTCGATCGCGTGATCGTCGCTGTTTTACGTAATCCTAACAAAAATCCTCTATTTACGATGGAGGAAAGAATGATCCAGATTCGTCAAGCAACGCAACATCTAGATAATGTTGATGTTGATACCTTTACAGGGCTAACTGTCACCTATGCCCATCTCAAGCAAGCACAGGTTTTAATTCGAGGATTAAGAGCCGTTTCAGATTTTGAATTGGAATTACAGATGGCCCATACCAATAAAACCTTGGCTAATGATATCGAGACGGTTTTTCTATCTACTTCCAATGAATATAGTTTTTTGAGTAGTAGTGTGGTTCGTGAAATTGCACGTTTTGGTGGTGAGATTGGTCATTTAGTCACGCCCGAAGTAGTAACTGCCCTAAGACAAAAATTTCAACAGTCTTAATCTTTCCATTGCTAAGTTACTTAAGTACTTGTACAAAATAAATTCCCAAATTTGTAAGGTTGCGCCCCTGTAGGGCGCAACCTTACAAATTTGGGTTAGTAATTAGGACTTCTGACTGACACCTTTTTGGGCTTTAAGCTGCTATAAAATAGATTAAGGAGCTAATCGCGTTTGTTTGCGTCAAGAGTATTATGCAAACTTAATCAACGATGAGGAGCGAAATTATGAAAATTCCAGTTTTAACCAAAAGTACTTGGTTTGGGCTAGTGGCGGCAGCGGTTGTCGGCGGCTCTGGTGCGGCGGTGCTTGTGCATGGCACTTTTAATAATCAGCCTAATCCCCAATCATCAGCACCAGCGACTGTCAACCAAGTAACCCAATCACCACCACCTGCAACCAGAGCCGTAGATGGTCAGTTGGCAGTTTATTGGATCGAGTCTAGTAAAAATAAACTGATCGCCGTGCCGATCGCGGTTAAAGCCAAAAGTAATGATGAGGCAATCGGCTCTGCGATCAAAATGTTGATTGCTGAAAAACCTCCTGAATCTGAACTTTACAGTGCCATTCCTGAAAACACGAAAGTCTTGAACGCGACAACAAAAAACAAGGAAATTCGGATTAATTTATCTAAGGATTTTACCAAAGGTGGTGGTTCAGCTTCAATGCAGGGAAGGATTATTCAGGTTTTATATACAGCAACGACTTTAGAACCCGATGCAAAAGTCTTTTTGTCCGTTGAAGGTAAACCGTTAAAATATATTGGCGGTGAAGGGTTAGAAGTCCCTCAACCAATGACCCGCAAAGATTTTGCGCTAGAGTTTTAGTAAAGTGTGGCGCTTCGCGCCACACTTTACTGCCCATGATAGTTTGTCGTTAATTATGTCGCCAATCAAATTGCCTGATATTGATAGTCTTAGCCTCATTGAGCAAGTTTCTCAAATGGTGGTGGTTCGCACTTGTGGGATGCTTTATGATCATCAAATTGAGTATCCACAGTGGGAATTACCTAATGCGAAATTACAAACTCTGATCAGTGAATATGGGGTTGGCGGTGTAATTTTGTTAGGTGGTAGTGCGCCTGAGATTGCTTTGAAAACACAGCAAATGCAATCATGGGCAAAAGTACCATTGTTGATTGCCGCAGATATTGAAGAAGGTGTGGGACAGCGCTTTAGTGGTGCAACATGGTTTCCGCCACCGATGGCTTTGCAAGCAGTTTCCATGAAGTATGCCGAGGCAATGGGGAAAATCACGGCGGAGGAAGCTTTAGCGATCGGCATCAATTGGTTACTTGCGCCGATTGTTGATGTCAACAATAATCCCGAAAATCCTGTAATTAATGTGCGAGCTTTTGGGATTACTGCTGGTGAGGTGATGGGATCGACGAGGGGATTTATTGCGGGTGCAAAGCAATATCCTGTCCTGACCACAGCCAAGCATTTTCCCGGACATGGGGATACATCGGTGGATTCGCATTTACAAACACCAACGCTACTTCACGATCGCCAAAGATTTGAGAATGTTGAGTTTCCTCCTTTTGTGAATGCAATCTCGGCGGGTGTTGATGCGATTATGAGTGCACATATTTTAGTACCAGCGTTAGATCGCAAAAATATCGCTACTTTGTCGCATCATATTATTACGGGGATTTTGCGAACCGAATTAGGCTTTGAGGGACTTATTACAACTGATGCGCTGATCATGTCGGGCATTACGAACTTGGGCAGCCCTGAAGCGATCGCGGTGCAAGCAATAAAAGCTGGTGTGGATATTTTATTGATGCCCGTCGCTCCGATCGCTACAATTCATGCAATTTGCGAAGCGGTAGAATCTAAGGAAATAGATCGCGATCAAATTCGAGCATCAGTCCAAAGAATTTGGAAGGCAAAACAGAAAGTTTGCGGTATTCCCCCCAATCTAAAAAAACTAGGTAACCCGCTGAATCTAGGAATTGCTAAGTCAATCGCTACCAAATCCATTAATGTTTATTCTGCGCTCTCAAATCTACAACCTGAAAATGTTAAGGAGCATTTAGAAGCAAATTATTTGAATTTGATTATTGTTGACGATCCACTGACCTGTGAAGAGTTTCTCAATGCGCGATCACCTGCGGTGTTATTGCCTAAAAGCAATGGCTATCAGCGCATTGTGGCAGATGGATTGACATTAGCAAATCTAAAATGTGACCAATTCTCGCTAATATTTATCCAGATCTTCAGTCGAGGTAATCCATTTCGTGGCAGTACCAATTTGCATGAAAAGATTAAAAATTTAGTTGCCGAATTGGTGTTAGAACATAAATTGCAAGCTGTAGTTCTCTATGGAAGTCCCTATGCTTTGGATCGATTGTTGCCTTTATTGCCAATGCAGATGCCTTGGGGCTTTGCCTATAGCCAACAACCAGAGGCTCAGGAAGCAGTTTTACAAAAACTAGGGTTTTGATAAATCTAAATATGGCAATTTTATTTAGGTTATTTAGGTTTATCTTGATTGCTGCCATCACATCATCAACATTGTTGGCTTGCAATTCTCTTTTTACTGATAAATCGCCATCGCCAAGCAATCTATTAGAAAGTAAACCACTCCCATCACCTCCGCCCATAGCGACTAAAAACGTAGAGCCAGAGCGCATTCCCGATGCTCCGTACTTACAAACGCCGCCAGAAGTAGTACTGAAAATGCTTGAGATGGCAAAGGTAGACAAAGCTGATGTTGTTTACGATCTTGGTAGTGGCGACGGTAGGATTGTGATCGCTGCTGCCCAAAAGTTTGGCGCAAGAGCCATCGGTATCGAGATCGATCCTGAATTAATTAGGGAATCCGATCGAGAATCAAAATTAGCGATCGCCAAAACACCAGAAATTCGCGATCGCATTCAATTTATTAAACAAGATTTTTTTAAAACAGATTTGCGTAATGCAACGGTTATTACGCTATATCTTCTACCACAAGCAAATCTTCGTGTGCGCTCCGAAATTTTACCCAAATTAAAGGCGGGAACAAGAATTATTTCCTATGAATATGATTTAGGAGATTTACCTCCTAATCAAACTGAAAAAATTAAAGTTGGTAATCGTGAATATAGAATTTATCTATGGATTTTAGGTTGATAAAATATTCTGAACATTTTGTCTGCATTACGTTGTACTATTTTTTCTTGTTTTTTATGCTAACCTGATGTCACTCTTGTTTTAGTCAGTTTGTCCATTGAGAACCGCAATATTCACTAAGATCGCTTTAGTTGTGATTTCTTTAATTACGGCTATTCCTGCTTATGCAAAAAGCGATCGTCTCTGCCGCGCACAGTTACAAAATGAGGTTGAAAAAGTCGCTCAGTCACCTAAATTGCAACCGTCGCGAGTTGGTGTATTTGTGCAAACCAATGAGACTAATCCGCAAATATTAGCTAATCTTGATGGCGATCGCTACTTTATCCCATCATCCAATGCCAAATTATTCATAACTGCGATCGCGCTAAAAACATTGGGTGCAAACTATCGTTTTGCTACCCGTTTGATGTCGCACAATTTGCCAAATACCAAGGGAGAATTAGAGAATGGATTATGGCTTGTTGGCTCAGGCGATCCTAGCTTTCGCTCGACGACGGGTTTAAAATCGCTAGTAACACAACTTAAAAATAAAGGTGTAAAGCAGATCAATGGTGGGATTTGGACTTTGACATCTCGCAAAGGTGCAGAAGTTGCAAATAGTTGGGAATGGTCGGACTTACAGGAATATTATGCAGCGATCGCATCTCCCTTCACGATTAATGAAAATGCTATCAACTGGACTGTTAGTCCCGATATAAATGGCAAACCTGCAATTTTTACATGGGACACTCCCGAATTGGCTAAGGATTGGCGGGTAGAGAATCAAGCAATTACAGGTACTACAGATTCTAAGTACATCTTAAAAGTTGTCCGCCCCTATGGTCAAAAAGTCCTGATCGTCACTGGAGTGATTCCTGAAAAATCAGAACCAGAACTAGGTGGCGTGGCTATTCCCAATCCTGAAGCTAATTTTTTGGATTTATTGCGTCAAGAGTTAGCAGCACAGGGCATTACAGTTTCTCAAAATATTTCTACTGACTCCTCAAAAAGGCTTCCTCCTAACCAAGATTTAGCGATCGAGTACTCACTGCCGCTCTCGCAATTAATCATTACAACCAACAAGGACAGCAATAATCTCTACGCAGAACTGCTATTAAGAGCTTTAGGAGATCGTCTTTATGAAACTAACCCCGATGATAGTGTCCTTGGTGGCATGATCGCGATTAACAAGTATTTGCAATCAATCAATACGCCTCCTGCCCACACATTGCTAGCCGACGGTTCTGGGCTATCACGTCGCAATTTAACAACTCCCAGAGCGATCGTTCAACTTTTGCGAAGTGTGTCTAGCGATCAGAACTTTCGTAAATCTTTAGCAATCTCCAATGTCGATGGCACATTGACCAATCGATTTAAAAACACCTCGGCACAAGGGTTAATTCAAGCTAAGACGGGAACGTTAACGGGTGCAATTGCATTGTCAGGATATGCTAATCCTCAAAATCATCGCGAAGTCATTTTCAGTATCATCATTAATAATAGTAATCTTCCGTCAAGGGAGTTGCAGCAATATATCGATGCGATCGCTTTATTATTAACTCGCCTTGAACCCTGTTAATGAAAAAGTCTGCTGCTCAAAAGAAATTCCTATTCATTGTTTTTATAGCTTTGCTGATAGGAAGTATTGCCACAATGATTGCTTGGTCTATACAAGACCCATCGCAAACAACTTCTTCTGATGCCAACCCTGCTCTATGTCCAACCATGTCAGATAACTTAAGTAAATCCAAGAGTTTGAAGTTTCACCCCATCAAAGTTGTAGCCGAACCTTGGCGTGGTGAGCATCATGTGTACTCCATCTTTGCTTTGCCTTTGCAATACAAAGACATCTACTATCGTTCTCAGCTATTGGTCAAGGACACCGACACCCCTTGGGAGGTTACGCCCACCGATGGGCTTAAATATGGTGAGATAGCTCCTGAAGACTCCTTTTTAGTAATTGGATTTTTTCCTACTCGTTTGACACTGTGGTACTGGGTAAGTGGTCGGTTTGGCGAGCTGAGACAGCCCTGCAATTGGACTCTCCATCTTTTTCCAAAATAGTGCTTTACGCTCAAACGAACCAATAGACTCTATGAAAGTGTTGCTTTGCAACACTTTCATAGAGTCTATTGGTTCGGGTATAATTGCGAAGATTAAGATAAAAACAAAAAAATATTTGCCGCTTGTCAGTGGTGATGTGGGAAATCGAAAACATGGGAAATTTTGGCAGTTGGCTAATTAAGCTGGGGCAAAGTTGTTTACTGATCGGACAAATCATCACCCATGTTTTGATCTATCGCCGCTTCCATTGGCGTAACACGATCGAGCAAATGTCAATAGTTGGTACAGAGTCATTGCTGATTACATTAATTACGGCTTCCTTTGTTGGGGCTGTATTTACAATCCAAGTGGCGCGAGAATTTATTAACTTTGGTGCACAACAAGCGATCGGTGGGATTTTGGCGATCGCCTTAGCTCGTGAGCTAATTCCTGTACTGACAGCGGTAATTATTGCGGGACGCATTGGTTCAGCGTTCGCGGCAGAAATCGGCACGATGCAAGTAACTGAGCAAATCGATGCGCTCTATATGCTGCGAACAAATCCTGTGGATTATCTAGCAACCCCTCGTGCGATCGCCTGTTTATTAATGCTGCCTATCCTCACAATTTTGGGCTTTTTAACTGGTATGGCTGGCGGCTTATTTCTATCTCAAGCCATGTACGCTATTCCCTACAACATGTTTCTTAATTCCGTCCAGAATTTACTCAAGCCTTGGGATTTAATCGCGGCGCTAATCAAATCTAGTATCTTTGGTGTGTTGATAGCAGTGATCGGTACGACTTGGGGATTGACAACCACAGGTGGCGCAAAGGGTGTGGGTGAGTCCACCACCACCGCCGTTGTTACGGCTTTACTCGCTATTTTTATCAGTAATTTCTTCCTGTCATGGGTTTTCTTCCAAGGTATTGGCTCTAGCCTGACTGGTTCATAGTGCTGAAAGAGTTTGCTCAAAGTCTTGTTATGTTAGGTTTAGATTAATTAAAACAAGTCGGCAAAAAATTATGACTGCAACACTTGTCAAACCATCACTGCTAATTCATGAGATTTACGTTGAGAAGGTTGGGAATCTCAGTTTATTTAGGTTTAGCGATCGCCTACAGGATCGGATGGAGTCGCTTCTAGAGAAAAGAAAAGTGGAGCCGCTTTCTGTTGAAGAAATTCCAGAGTTAGAAACCATTAGCGAACTAGATCGGATTTTTACTCATATGAATGCAATGCTTGCTGCTCAAAATGTCAATTCCTGATTCGATAAAGCAAATTGTTCGCGAACGGGCAAAATTTGTTTGTGAATATTGCCATTCACCAGAGCGACTTAGTGCTTCTCGATTTACGCTCGATCATCTCATTCCTGTATCGCTAGGAGGCTCAGATGATGTAGATAATCTTGCGCTTGCTTGCCGCCGTTGTAATGAGAGACGCTATAACTTTGTTGAGGCGATCGATCCCCAAAGTCAGGAAGTTGTGCCAATTTTTAATCCTCGCAAGCAATACTGGTCAGAACATTTTGTTTGGACAAATAACAGTACTGAAATTAAGGGGATTACGGCAGTTGGTCGGGCGACCTGCGATCGCTTCGATCTTAACGATCTCAGATATCCTCAAGAAGACTCGATCCGCGCCACAAGATTTTTTTGGATTCAAACAGGGTTGCATCCGCCAGATGGTGATTTGTGTGAGGTTTAACTAAATTGGATTTATAAGAGGATGGTCAACTTTGCAGCATGGTGATCGAACACGCTAAAGAAAGGGTAGGTATTCCAGAGATTGATTATCAACAGATTGCTGCATAAAAATTGTTGCTATCAATCAAGACAACTGAATATAATCAAACTTTACAGACAAAAATAAATATTGAATGAATATGGAAAGTTGTAACACTTGGCAATGTGTAAATAGCTTTGCTCCTTGGATAGCTGCATTTGGTAATATAACTATCTCTGGACTTGCATATTGGTTATCTGTAAGAGATAAAGTAATTCGTGTAGATTCTAGATTAAGTATTGCTCAACTCGCAGGGAATGATCCGACAACACTTAATCGCTGGGCTTATCAGATTAGTTTTATAAATATAGGAGCAAGACCTGTAACTATTACTTATTTTGAGTGGCATCATAAATCACATCCATTTGGAAGACTTCAAAGAAAAATGACATTTCCTCATATGGATCAAAGGTTTTCTCTCTTATGTACAAAATTTCCAGCTAAGCTAACTGATGGAGAACAAGGTCAGGTATTTCATCCTATAGATTTCTTTAAAAGTATGGATAAAAGTGCTGACTTCTTATTTGCAGAGAATGCGTTTATAGCCTTTTATAGAATAAGCACATTCAATATTTTTTTAACAACAAGTGTTGGGAAAACCAAAAAAGTTAAAATTACACGGGGATTAAGGAATGAAATCTGGAAGCAATACAAGGGGATTTCTACAATTCCCGTATAGAATTCGAGTGATCTTTGAACAATTTGATTGATGAGCTGATCGCATTGCTTTAATTTTTGATGAATAGGCGATCGCAGCTTGGTGTTTTGACTGATAGTGCGATCGCATTGTTTTATTTTTGATGAATAGGCGATCGCTTTGATAGGATTTGTTATGCTCATTTTGATCAACTATTTATCTAGGGATTTGTATAAAACAATTGTGAAGTAACACATTTTTCACATTCAGTAAAAAACTGTAACCCACTTTTTCTAATCTTTTCGCGATCGCCACAGGACGGACAAATATTTTTAATCGCCGTATTTTTACTACAATCGTTACATTTGAAGAAGTAACTATGAACATATAGAAGTGACAGATCTGGGCTTTGGCAATGTGAGCAAGTGTTTGTTAAAGCTAATTTTACGGATTTGGCGACTGACTTAAGTTTAATGTCTGGCTTCTGAACTTCGCTAGGTACAACAGAAACAATCTTTTTCTGTAGAGATGCTGGTTTGACTGTTGCGATCGGTTTAGAGGTTGAAGGATTTGGGACTGGTGAACTGATAGGAGCAGAGCTTCGTGGCGTACTATTCATATCAGGCAAAGAAGACTTAACTTTTGATGGTTTATGATTTGCCAACAAAAAGCTACTAATTCTTGGTACTTCATCCATGTCAAATAGGTAAGCAGATTTTAGACTAAAGATTAATAAGCTATCAATTTTGCGATATTCAGACACAATTTCCCTAACCTTATCAGCAATTTGATCGGCTTTGCATACAGTATTTAGCTTGTCATTCTTGGGACGATTGATAATGCCAGAATCAGAAATTGCAACTAATACATCGATAGGCATTTTCGTAAAATGTGCTCGTCTTCCCAAAATTGGTTTGTTACGCAAAGTCTCAACATGAGTTTCTAAATATTCTTTGAGAAATTTTCCCTGTCTCTGAGCTTGCAAAATGGGTGAAGGCATTCCTTGCCAAGCATTATTAAACCAACGTTTCCACTCGCCGAATTCATTTACCTCAACGCGAGTTGTGACGGTTTTGCTCTCAATGATTATCATTCCATAGCGATGAAGTACTAAATGATCGATCTGACAAGCATCCCCTGCTTTTTCAAAACGCAGATTATTGAAAACTAGAAACAGTGGATCATCTTTAAATTCTCGGTTGAGATAAAAAGCTAACTGAGATTCCGCACGGTATCCCGCTTGTTCAAATTTATCAGTTGTTTCAATTCGATCAAGTTCTTTAATAATCATTACTTTCTTGAACCCCCAAAATACTTTTTAGCTTTTAACACAAAAAAGGGTGGATGCGCTTCGCGCATCCACCCTTTTTTAATATTTATTCGGCAGATGCAGCAGCAGCAGTACGTGCGGCGGCGGCTTCGTCAGGGTGAATACCCAAACGAGTTAGGTTAAAGCGTCCACGATTATCAACTTCGCGGATCTTAATCAAGACTTCATCGCCAACGGCAACTTCATCTTCCACTTTGCCCACACGACCTTCTGCCAACTGGGAAATATGAACCATTCCTTCCTTACCAGGGAGGAACTCCACAAATGCACCAATCGGAATAATGCGAGTGACCTTACCGAGATAGACATCACCCGAACCGACGCGGCGAGTCATATTTTCGATGATACGCTTAGCTTTAAGTGCGCCTTCGCCACTCATCGATGAAATCATCACTGTGCCATCGTCTTCGATGTCGATCTTGGCTCCAGTTTCCTCAGTGATGCCCTTGATGTTCTTACCACCAGGTCCAATGATCATACCGATTTGTTCAGGATCGATACGAATTGTCAGCAATCGTGGTGCATAGGGTGAAAGCTGAGGTCTAGGTGCAGAGAGCAATTCCAACATCTTGCCCATGATGTGAGCGCGACCAGTCTTGGCTTGCATTACTGCCGAGCGGACTGTATCCATGGAGATGCTAGTGATCTTCATGTCCATTTGCAGGGCGGTGATGCCTGTGTCAGTACCCGCAACCTTGAAGTCCATATCGCCAAGGAAATCTTCAATGCCTTGGATGTCAGTAAGAATGCGAACTTCATCGCCTTCCTTAATCAATCCCATCGCTACTCCGCTGACTGGCTTGGTGATCGGTACACCTGCATCCATCAGCGCAAGGGTAGAACCACAGACTGAACCCATCGAGGTAGAGCCATTGGAAGACAAGACTTCCGATACTAGACGCAGAACATAGGGGAATTCGGCTTTAGATGGCAGTACGGGCAAAAGAGCGCGTTCGGCTAAGGCTCCATGACCAATTTCGCGACGACCAGCGGATCGCATTGGTCTAGCTTCACCAACCGAGTAGGGCGGGAAATTGTAGTGGTGCATATAACGCTTTTTCGCGTCAGGATGCAAATCGTCCATTTCCTGTGCATCACCAGGTGTGCCAAGGGTTGCGATCGTCAAGACTTGGGTCAAGCCACGATTAAATAAACCGCTACCATGCACGCGAGGAATCACACCCACTTCTGTCCAGATAGGGCGCACTTCGTCAAGTTTACGACCGTCAATGCGAACGCTCTGCTCAATTACCTGCAAGCGCATCAGCTTTTTGGTGAGTTCCTTGTAAGTAGCACTAATCACTTTTTTATCAGCAACCAGCTTCACAGGATCTTCATCGGGCAAAGCTGCGATCGCAGCTAAAAGCTCAGCCTTAATAGCATCAAGGTTGGCATCGCGCACATTGCGATCTTTCTCACAACTTGCTACAACTTGAGCAACTTTATCTTTGACCGTATTGGCAATAAAGTTTTCCAAGGTGGAATCGGTTTCGGGATTGACGATTTCTGGCAGTGCAATCCCTAACTCTTGTAGCAAATCAATTTGAGCTTTGATTAGTTCGAGTACGGCTTCATAACCAAAGTCGATCGCTTCGATCATGTCGGCTTCTGGCAATTGGTTTGCGCCTGCTTCAACCATAATGATCCCTTCGGCAGTACCTGCAACTACCAGATCCAGATCCCCTGCTTCAACTTCTGCATAGGTGGGATTAATGATAAATTCATCGCCAACTAGACCAACACGAACGCCAGCCATTGGCCCCATGAATGGTAATCCCGCGATTAGTGCTGCAATCGATGCACCAGTCACTGCTAAAACGTCAGGTGGAACTTTTTCGTCGATCGCCATGGTTGTAGCGACGATCTGCACATCATCACGCAACCAATTGGGGAACAAAGGACGCATGGGGCGATCGATCAAGCGGCAAGTGAGAGTTGCTTTTTCGGGGGGACGACCTTCACGACGTAAGAAACCACCAGGAATACGCCCTGCTGCATATAGGCGTTCTTCATAATCAACAAGCAGTGGCACAAAATCAACACCGTCACGAGCAGGACCTCTGGTCGCTGTCACTAATATTGCTGTCTCTCCACACTGGACTAATACTGAGCCGCCAGCTTGGGGTGCAAACGTGCCAATTCTTAATTTAATTTCCCTGCCATAAAAAGGGATAATTTTTGTTACGGCTTCCATCTATAATCTACTTCCGTTTTGACTTTTTTCTCGTTATATATCACGCAATGTTAGCACTGATGTAGTATGGTCTGCCGTTTGTTAAGTATGATCGCTGCAAAAAATGAAGATATGCGCTTTGCAAGTACCTCTGGTTACCCTTATGTGAGATCGCAGTAAAATAAAGAACAAATTTTTTGTGACATAGGTTCGCCATGCCACAAAAAATTTGTTCTTTTAGGGTTGAACGCATGTTAAAAATTAAGAAATTTAAGGATTGTTAGGCACTTTTAATTATTAAAATAGAGTCAAGAAAACAAAAAATTCTTGAATTCGTAATCTAATATCCGAATTGCAGTGCTAGGTAGGAATTATGTTTAAAACTGTTTTATTTCCTTTAAACAGAAGTCAAGAAACCCGCCAAGCTGTGGCTGTAGCGATCGATCTGATTCAAAAATATCAAGCGCAGCTATATGTGCTATCGGTTGCTGATCCTGAGGCCACTGATAGCGATCGCGAATCTTCTCAAGAATTGATTAAAGAAATAGAGGCTTACTTTGCGGAAGTGGGCATTGTGGTTAAGACCAAAATAGCTGAGGGTAAAACTGCTTTTGTGATTTGTGATTTTGCCGATGAAATTAATGCTGACTTAATTGTGATGGGTTCAAGGGGAATGAGCCTGACCGAAGAGCATCCTGACGGTAGCAGTGTCAGCCAAAAAGTGATTAATCTTTCGCCTTGTCCTGTATTAGTCGTGCCGTAAAAATGCGACGCTTCGCGAAACCTTAAAATTAAAGTTTCGCGAAAACCCGTAGTTGCCATTCATGAATGGCAACTACGGGTTTTCGAGGCTAAGAATTTGGTGAAGTGCCAAAGATGTCCATTCAATATCAGCTTCATTGTTGGATTTGCCCAGTGTAAGGCGAATACTATTTCGGGCTTCTGTTTGCGAATAGCCCATTTCTAACAGGATCGAACTTGGCTCGATCGCCCCGCTACTACATGCCGAGCCAGAGCTGATGGCAATACCAGCAAAATTCATTTCGCGCACAAGGTGGCGACCATCGATATATCGATGATAAAAGCTGAGGTGGTTAGGTAATCTGTCGATTCCCATTATACCTGTGGGAATCAGATCGGGAATATCCGCAAGTAATGCGTATAGGCGATCGCGCAACTTGGTTAAACGTAAAGATTCTAACGGTAATTCCTTTTCGGCAAGCTCGGCAGCTAGACCGAAACCTGCGATCGCGGCGACTGCCTGAGTGCCTGAACGGTAGCCTCGTTCTTGTCCGCCGCCTTGAATTAACGGGATTAGCGATCTCTGCTTAGTCGTCAGAGGATTAATATATAGCGCCCCGATTCCTTGAGTTCCATAAAACTTATGTGCCGAAAGTGAGAGCAAATCAATTGGTAAAGTTTGCACATCCATGGGCATCTTGCCGATCGCTTGCACCGCATCGGTGTGGAATAGGACATCAGCATTACGACAAATTTGTCCTAGTTTCTCAATCGGTTGAATCGTCCCCACTTCATTTTGGGCAGTGATGATAGAGACAAGTACGGTATTAGGACGTAGCGATCGGGCGAGATCCTGCGGTTCTACCCAGCCTTGTTGATTAACAGGTAATCGCGTAATTTCCCAGCCATGTTGTTCGAGATAATGGGCTGGCAAGTGCACTGCCGAATGCTCAACCGAGGAAATAATCATATGCTGCGGTGTGCGGTATTGCCTTGCAATTCCCATGATCACCATATTGTCTGACTCTGTGCCGCCTGACGTGAAAATAATCCCTTCAGGATCTGCATTGAGCAAACTTGCTACTTGCAAGCGCGATCGCTCAATCGCCATAGTTGCACGTTCGCCCCACCAATGCAGGCTAGAAGGATTTCCCCATTGCGATCGCAACACGTCCGCCATCAAGTCGATGACTTCTGGTCGTGTAGGAGTTGTTGCAGCATGATCTAGGTAAATTTGCATAAAATAATTTTATCTTAATCACTCAAAAACAGAGGAGGCTCAAAGCACCTCCTCTGTTTTTAAGGGCATTTTTTTAGGATAGCGAAAACAGCTTAAAAGCATTGTTAGTAGTTTCTAAAGCTAGCGTCGCTAACTCCACTTCCCTTAACTTAGCAACACTCTCAGCTACATGCAGCACATAGGCTGGTTCGTTGCGCTTGCCGCGTTTCGGAACTGGCGCGAGAAATGGACAATCGGTCTCCACTAAGATGCGATCGCTTGGCACAATTTTGGCGGACTCATGCAAATCATGAGCATTCTTAAAAGTGACCACACCACTAAAGCTGATATACATCCCCAAATCAACAAACCATTGCGTCTCTTCAGGATTACCAGCCCAGCAATGCATCACGCCGCGAATAGGCTGCTGAGGTGATTCTGCATTGATTTCTTGCAAGACTTGACGGGTAGCAGCCGAGGCTTCGCGAGAATGAATAATGACTGGCAAGTTTAGAGATCGCGCCGTGCGAAGTTGTGATTTAAAAGCTTCAATCTGAGCCTTTTTATTGTCAGATTTAAAAAAATCTAAACCCGTTTCGCCGATCGCAACAACACGGCGATCGCTAGTTGCTAAAGACTTGATGCGATCGCCAATTTCAGGATTCCAACCTGTCGTATTTAAGTTTTTGTCTAGGGGATGTAAACCAACTGCAAAACTTACCTCAGGAAATTGATCGGCGATCGCTTGAATTTGCGTAAATTCATCGGGACTAACACAAGAATGCACTAGTCGAGTTACACCATTACTTAGCCAGCGATCGCGAACTGCCTCAAGATCGGGTTGAAAATCCTTGAAGTTAATATGTACATGTGTGTCTACTAGTTGCATAAAAAGAAACCCTAGAAATCAGAATCACATCGAAACTCACAGAGCATAAAAACAGCGAGAAAATCAAACACTCCCCCACAAAGCAGTATTAATCTTCTCGCTCAAATTTGCCGATCAAATCATCTGTATAGTCGAGACCTAAATATAACTTGTCGCCTAAAATTTTACTTTTGACAATTAACTTTTAATCTTGATCTTCTCTAACAGAGACTTAATATGTATATTTACTTACTCTGCCTTATCTTCCGATTGCTCATTACTCAACTGGATTAGATGAATGTGCTTGTATCCAAGCTTAATTTCAAACTCGTCACCTTCATTCAAACCCATCGATCTTGTATAGGTAGAACCAATCACGATTTGCCCATTTTTATGAACGCTAACTCGAAACGTAGGTTCGCGACCGCGTCCATCCTTATTCTGTTCAGGATTAATTGCAAATCCTCTAGCAGCAAGCACTGCTTCATAAAACTCTGTCAAATTAACGCGATCTACTCCATCTTTCCCACGAGTGAAATACCCGCATTTTTTAGCTTGCTCGCGCTTAGGCAAGTTATTTAGCTCTTTTGCTTTTTGAAGAAGCGCCTTTCCTGTTAAAGGAGAAGTTACAGTGTCTGTCATAGGATTATCAGAAATTTCAAGATTTCAAAATTGAAAATTTATCTCTAAAAATAGAAGAAAAATTAGCAAACCGTTGGATTTTAACCCACATTGAATTGCTTTCTTATTGTCGTACATTTTTAAACAGGTTGGACAAAATATTCGATGATATTTTCAAATATTTTTTAAATTCTTTATCGAATTTGAAAAAATATACTTAGTAATTTCATGGTATTTTGGCAAATATATGGAAACACGAAATAAATACCTATAAGATTTGACTTATCTATTAGCCCGAATATTTTAACAAGAATTCAGATAGCTGTTTTCAAATTAATTGCCACTCACATCTGAATCAAGATTATTTTGTCCGATCCTAGACAGTGCCATCTTTGAAAATAAGCAATGAGAGAATAGTTCTAATCGTCTTTTTCTTAAAAACTCATACTAATTAAAGTTATATTTCTTCCCCCATATAGGTGATTTATAGATTCTAAGATCTATAAATGTCATAGCCTTTCTAAGGATCGTAATTTAAATAACTTGCAATAAATAAAACCCAATATTGGGTTTTATTTAATTTGCGCTCCTAAGACAGTTGTGAGGTTTTCGATTTGTTAAGAGGTACAACATTGTCCAAAGGCTCAATAAAGCAAAATGTACATCAAATGTTTCTAATGTTTCCAAATAAAATAGACTTTGCGTTTATTGTGATTAATCATTATTAACAGAGTAAATTAAGTAACTAAGCAAAATTAAAAAATCAGAGCCAAAATCTATACTGCCCGCCACGCGGGCGGTATAGATTTTGGGGTTTTATATTTAATTTTGCTTAGCTACTTATCGTCATATATTCTGGTGTCAAGCATTAATTTGGACATTAGTTTGGGATAAGGCTTGGCTTATGCTAAGTTGTTACCCCAAACGCGAAAAGCATTTGCAATATTTTTGATGGAGTAAGGGTATGAGCGCACAGGATCGAGTCCCCGTAGGTATTATTGGCGCTTCGGGTTATGGGGGCATCCAATTGGTCAGACTGCTCCTAGAGCATCCATTGGTAAACATTACTTATATGGGTGGGAGTGGTTCTGTAGGTCAAAATTTTGCCGATCTATATCCGCATATCGCCCATGCAGTTAACTTGCCCATCGAGAACCTTGAGCCTGAGGCGATCGCAGATCGTTGCAAGATTGTTTTCTTGTCATTACCAAATGGTTTAGCCAGTAAAATCGCGCCACGCCTATTAGCTAAGGGCTGCAAAGTCCTCGACCTATCCGCAGATTATCGCTTCACTGATCTACAAGTTTATGAATCTTGGTACAAGGAGGCGCGGACTGATGCTGAGGTTAATGCCAAGGCAGTTTATGGATTGCCAGAAATTTATCGCGATCGCATTGCTACTGCTGACCTAGTTGGCTGTGCGGGTTGCTATCCAACTGCTAGTTTGTTAGCTTTACAGCCTTTGCTGAAGCAGGGTCTAGTTGATCCGAGTACGATCATCATTGATGCTAAGTCTGGGACATCGGGCGGTGGTCGTCAGCCTAAAACTAATTTATTACTAGCCGAAGCGGATGGCTCTCTTGCCGCCTATGGCATTGCTAGTCACCGACATACCCCTGAAATCGAACAGATCTGTAGTGATATGGCGGGGCAAGAGGTGCTAGTTCAATTCACACCGCATCTAATTCCGATGATTCGCGGCATTCTTTCGACTGTATATGCCAACTTACGCGACCCCGGTTTGGTGAAGGACGATATTCTTACTATCTATAAATCTTTTTACCGTAATTCAGAATGGGTGCAGGTTTTACCCAAAAATATCTTCCCGCAAACCAAATGGGCTTTAGGGACAAATCTTTGCTATCTCGGCGTAGAAGTCGATGAACGCACGGGTCGAGTAATTGTAGTTTCTGCGATCGATAATCTAATGAAAGGTCAAGCCGCCCAAGCATTGCAATGCATGAATATCATGATGGGTTGGGAAGAGTCATTGGCTCTGCCAAAGCTCACTTTCTATCCATAGTATTTGTAGTAGGGTGGGCAATGCCCACCCTGTTGTATGGCATTAAATTCTATGAGGTTTAACAATTTTGCCTACTTCCAATCAAGGCATTATGTGCGTCATGTTATGTCAATCATTGACAAGCACTTTTACTCCCATTTTTTTAGTCCGACTAGATGAGCGAACAGGCAACGTATTTATACTTGCTGGAGATAATATAGAAATAGAGATTTATCGTAATGGGCTTTGGAGGTTTTTGTGATCAAGCTTGATTTCAACACAATGACTAAGAAAGAGTTACGCGCTTATGTTATTGGTCATCCTACTGATAAAGATGCGTTCAGTATATTTGTAGATCGCTTCACGCCAAAAGCTTCCTCAGAGACATTTGCCATGCCGCAGTCGGCAACTGAGTTTCAAGAGATTGATCGTTTAATTAAGCAAAAACTAGAGAATTCTCTCTAAAGGATGTGCGGCGCGAAGAGCCGCACGTCCTTATACTACGTATAAATGACAAAAACAGTTAGAAATGTTGGTGAGCAAGGGTTGCTGAAGATATTTCGGCAATATTGCAGCGAGGTAGTTGGGGATGACGCAGCGCCCATGGGAGCAACCTTGCCCGATCGCCAAATGGTAGTAACGACAGATATGTTGATCGATGGTGTGCATTTTAGCGATCGCACCACTAGTCCTGAAGATGTTGGTTGGCGTGCTGCCGCTGTGAACTTATCTGATCTTGCCGCGATGGGGGCTAAGCCTTGGGGTTTGGTCATGTCGGTGGGATTACCCCATGATACCGAGATTGCTTGGATTGAAAGTGTATATCGTGGCTTTAGTGAATGTTTACAAACCTATGGCACAGAATTGGTGGGCGGCGATACGGTGAGATCGCCTGTACGGACTTTATCAGTAACTGCCTTTGGTCAAGTACCGAAAACTCAAGTCATTCAGAGGCATACGGCGCGAGTTGGGGATGTGATCGTGATGACGGGTTTGCATGGACTCTCAAAGGCTGGGTTGGAGCTTCTATTTAACAATGAATTAAAAGAGAAGTTATTAGCTCCGATGAAAATTGGGAATCTGATTCTGTCGGGAGAAGATTTAGTTCAAGCAATCTGTGATTACCATCAACGACCGATTCCCCGTTTTGATGCGATCGCGATTTTACATAAAATTTTCAACCAACAAAATCACCCAACTGATTTTCCTGTTTCAGGAATGGACAGTAGTGATGGATTAGCCGATGCGATCGCGCAAATTTGTCGTGCTAGTAAAGTTGGGGCAAAGCTCTATTGGCGATCGCTACCAATTCACCGAGCTGTAAGGGCTTTGGCAGGCGATCTCGCCTTAGATTGGGTGTTGTATGGCGGTGAAGATTTTGAACTGGTGTTATGTATGCCTTTGTCTTTAGCCGAGAAGTTTGTAAATCAATTATCTGGCGCAGTGATTATCGGTGAGATTATCGATGGAGATCGAATTGACGGGCTAGAAATGCGATCGGCTTTTCAACATTTCAAACCATAAGATTATTTTTGAGAATGTCGCGAAGCAACATTCTCAAAAATAATCTTATTTGGCTAACGCCTTTTCATGTTGTCCTCTTAGTTGACCACAAGCCGCATCTGCTTCAAGCCCTCTTGTGCGTCGCACACTCACCGCAACTTTATAATGTTCCAGAACCTGCACAAAAGCTTGAATTGCTCTTTCGGTTGGGCGCTTGTAATCAGCGTCACTGACAGTATTGTAGGGAATCAAATTAACATGACTTTGGAAACCACGAATTAGATATGCTAGTTCCTCAGCTTGTTCAGGTGCATCATTGACACCTGCCAGCAATGTATATTCAAAACTAATTCTCCTACCTGTGATTTCTACATATTCGCGGCAGTCATCCATCAAGGCAATCAATGGATAGCGATCGGCGGAAGGAATTACTTGGGCGCGAACTTCTTGAGTCGGCGCATGAAGACTGACAGCGAGAGTAACTTGCAGATGCTCTTCAGCAAAGCGGGGGATTTGGTTGGGAATGCCGACGGTGGAGACGGTGATATTGCGCTGACCGATGCCGATGTCTTTATTAATCACAGCGATCGCACCGACTAGATTCTCATAATTGAGCAACGGCTCGCCCATGCCCATAAATACGATATGGCTGACGCGCTGCTGCATTACTTCCTGAACAGTCAGCACTTGATCGATAATTTCATGCTTTGCCAAGTTGCGCCGAAATCCGCCTTTACCTGTGGCACAAAAATCGCAAGCCATAGGACAGCCGACTTGAGTCGAGACACACACAGTTAAGCGCTTACTGGTGGGGATGCCAACTGTTTCGACAATTTCGCCATCGGCTAACTTTAGCAGAAATTTCTCAGTACCATCGCGAGTTGTTTTGTGGAGATGGATCTGCGATCGCCCAATTTCCACAGTCGGATTCTGGGCAAATTCTTCGCGCCAGCCCTTCGGAAACACCGTAATATCTTCTAAACTTCGTGCGCCCTTGTTATATAGCCAGTCATGGAGCTGTTTACCCCGATAGCTTGGTTGCCCTTGCGATACCACCCATTCGGTCAGTTCAGATTGCGATCGCCCCAGTAGTGGTAGGACTTTAGAAGCGGAATTTGGCAGCGTATTAACAGTCATGACAAGGTAGAAAATGGGACGGGTATATTAATTTTATCAAAAAGTTAGAATCGTTGCAGCAGATCAAGCCGTAGAGGTAATTCATGAATTACCCCTACGGTTTGATCTGCTATAGAGTTTATAGATCGGGCATGGCTTACTACAGCTAATTATTAGGTTTATTGATATAGTAAATTCGCATGATATCCGCAGATAATTTATGAAACGTCGTCAACTGTTACTGACATTATTGGGTGTACCTGTAATTGGCTCGTTGATTTATGCGGCGATCGCCAAATCGAAAAACCAATACGAGCCAGTTTTAGCCAAGTCTCCAGCCAATAATCCTCCCGAAAGTAATCCTACTTTTACTGAACCCAGCGAAAAACCATTAGTGAGATTTGCCGCGATCGCAGATAACGGATTTGGTAGTCCTGACCAGATGGCTGTCGCTAAGTCTATGTGGGAAACCTATCAGCAAAAGCCTTATCCCTTCGTACTGATGGCTGGCGACAACATTTATTCCTATGGTGAAATTAGCTTAGCAAAAGCATATTTTGAAGAACCATATGCCCCATTGCTCAAAGAGAATGTGAAATTTTATGCAGTATTGGGAAATCACGACATTATCAAATCGAACAATGGACTCGATCAGATTAATTACAAGCCTTTTAATATGAGCGATCGCTATTATTCATTTACAAAAGGTGAGGTCAACATAGGAACAGTGGAGTTTTTTGCCATTGACACCAATAGCAATGCCCCTTGGGAAGCACAACTAGAATGGCTCGATCAGCAACTAGCAAAAAGCACTGCCCCTTGGAAAATTGTTTATGGGCATCATCCACTCTACTCGTCGGGTAGACATGGCAGCAACCCCGAATTAACCTCTAAGCTCGCCCCAATATTTGCCAAACATAAAGTGCCTCTATATCTTTGTGGACATGATCATGGCTATGAGCGATCTATCCCCCTTGATGGCACGACCTATATTGTCAATGGCGGCGGTGGCGCACCATTATATAGATTTGGTAAATCACCTCAAACCGCTTTTGTAAGTGCGCAGTTTAGCTTTATGACTTTTGATGTCTATCAAGATAAAATTATCACCAAAGCGATCGCCACCGATGGCAAAGTTTTTGATCGCGCCATAATCACTAAAACCATTTAATGTGAAGTGACGTTTCGCGTCACTTCACATTAAATTAGCTAAACCATTAATTACTATGAGCCTTTACCTGTACGCAATTTTGCAAGCCGATCATATTGAGCTAGTTAAAGATCTCGATCTCAAAGGCATGAATGCTCAGCCCGTGCAGTTTCACCCGCTCCCTCCTTTTGCGATCGTCTACAGTGAATCTCAACAGGAGCGATATCTCGCCAGCCGCGCTAACCTAATTACCCACGAAACTGTTTTAGAATCACTGATGAAGGCGATCGATCCACATAAAGCTGTGCCTTTGCCTTTGCAGTTTGGACTAGTGGTTGAAGAATGGGAAGAGGTAGAAAAAGATTTGCTAATTCCTTACGAGGCAAAACTTACAGAACTGATCGATAACTTAATCGGAAAACGAGAAGTCAGTGTCAAACTATTTTGGAATCAAACGGAAGAGTTAAATCTCGCTGTAGCTGAAAATAAAGGCTTGCAACAAAGGCGTGAAGCTTTAGTTGGGAAGGTGCTGAGTATGGATGAAGCGATCGCGATCGGGCAAGAACTAGAATCTGCGATCGAGCAACGTCAACAAATTATCATCGATACTTTTGTGGATACACTCAAGCCGCTATCCGATGATTACGCTGAAGGTGAATTACTCACAGAAAGTATGATTTACAACGGTTCTTTCTTAATTGATTGGGATAAGGAACCTGAATTTGCCGCCGCTGTTGAAGCTCTAGATCTCCAATTTGAGAATCGCCTCAGAATCCGCTACAACGATTTCACCGCTCCCTACAACTTTGTAAATGTAGATCGAGAATAGAGATTGTTGACCCTCCATGATTAGCAGATCACACGATGCGATCGCTTTCATTTGAGCAGTGTTGAGCACAGTCTCATCAATGTCTTCGATAGTGCGATTGGTGCGATCGCGGAATGCAAAAGCTAACCGCTAAAAGCTAATTGCTAGCAGCAATTCCACATAGACTACAATCTTATATGAATTAAGAATTAAGCATCATGTTTCAACCCCAAGCCGCAATCATCGCTGACAGCATTAACTTAACAGGCGATCGCCTGACCACCTTTGTGCTGACCTACCACCGCATGATTCACTCAGAATTCATGACCCATCGAATGCTCAGCAAAAACAGCAGCAGCAGTCGCGCCATTCCCGTCGAGAAAATGATCAAACTCGTCGAGAGTCAAGAAGTTTATCCATTACATTGGGGGAAAAATCAAAAGGGAATGTCTGCCCAAATGGAAGTAACTGAAGCTGAAATGCAAGCAGCAGCAGCAGTTTGGCAAGAAGCTAGACTTGATGCGATCCGTCATGCAAGGCGACTAGTGGATATTGGAATTCATAAACAAGTAGTCAATCGCCTTTTGGAACCATTCTCTACGATTACAGTAATTTGTTCGGGGACAGAATTTCAAAACTTTTTTGAACAGCGCTGTCATCCTGACGCTCAGCCTGAAATCCAATCTCTCGCTAATAAAATGAAGGCTGCCTATGATGCGAGCCAACCGCAGCAATTAGCCGCAGGTGAATGGCATTTACCGCTAATTAAACAAGAAGATATAGACGAAATTAGCGATATTAACGAATTGGTCAAAGTGGCGGTAGGACGCTGTGCGCGAGTCAGTTATCTCAATCATGATGGTGTGCGGAGTCTCGCCGATGATGTGAAACTACACGATCGCCTATTAACGTCTAAACCCGCTCACTTGTCACCCTTTGAGCATGTAGCAAGTGCCCTTCCTAATTCTGAGAAAAGAGCAAACTTCACAGGATTTCAAGCCTATCGATTTGATTTGGAACGGAATAAGCTGTAGGGGAAGTTCATGAATTGCCCCTACAGTAAAATGGGGCTTTCAGGGCATTTTTGCGTAACTCCTATAAATAAACTCCAAGATTCTCAATGTCCCGCACTAAACCAGCTAAGCCTAACAAACAAGGATTTGCCCGATCGCATTCTCCGATCATTTTAAGCGCTTGTTTAATTGTCAAAAACGAAGAACAACGCTTACCACAATGCTTAGAGAGCCTACGATCGCTTGCCGATGAAATCATTGTCGTCGATACAGGATCAAGAGATCGCACCGTTGCCATTGCCAAAAAATATCAGGCGCGAGTATTTCATTTTGAGTGGTGTGATGATTTTTCACAGGCGCGGAATTATGCGATCGCACAGGCAAAAGGTAAATGGATCTTGGTTATTGATGCTGATGAGGTTCTGGAACAAAGTGCGATCGCTACTTTGCAAGAGGTGATGCAACGGGATGATTGTTTAGCCGTCAATCTTTTGCGATCGGAAATAGATGCAAAGCAAGCCCCCTATTCCCTAGTACTGCGTCTATTTCGCAATCATTCTGCGATTAAATTTACAGGGCTATATCATGAATCCATCGATCAATCGGTGGTAGCTTTACAAGTGCAAGAACCTCATTGGCAAGTGCTAAATGTAGAAGTTCCAGTTTTACTGCATTACGGTTATACGGATAGCGAGATTCAACTTAAGCATAAGTATGAGTTTGCTAAACAGTTGATGCATAAGCATTTGGCAGCATTTCCTAATGATAGTTATATGCTCAACAAATTAGGTGCTTTGTACATTAGTAGTCCTCAAGATCGCGATCGCAATTTGGGGATTGAGCTATTACAAAAGGGATTAGCCTTACTTGACGATGCAGAACAACCAAATCTAATTTGCTGTGAGTTACATTACCATTTAGGGCTTGCCTATCACCAAAATGCAGATTGGGATCTAGCCAAGAATGCCTATGAGCAAGTGATTGACCTAGATGTTCCTAACCTTGTCAAACTTTCCGCTTATCTCAATTTAGGAAATATCTATCAAGAACTCCATCAAAAAGAAGCGATCGCATATTTTGAAAAGGCAACTCAAATCGCTCCTAATTTCGCCCAAGGATATTTTAATTACGGAATTGCACTCAAAACATCAGGACGTTTTACCGATGCGATCGCCGCTTACCAACAAGCAATTGCTCTCGAACCGAACTATGCCGAGGCACATCAAAATCTAGGTGTCGTGCTGATGAAAGTAGGCTATTTCCTCGAAGCGATCGCCTCCTTCACAAAAGCAATCCAACTCCATGAGCAGCAACAGAATTATGAAACTGCGGAAATATTGCGATCGGCTCTACAAGAATTTAGGTAAGGGCAATTCATGAATTGCCCTTACCTAAATTCTGCAAGTATTTGATTTGTTCGCTAAGATTTTTAGCTAACAAAGCGCGATTAGGACAAACGGATACACCTGCATTGCGTAACGCCTCAGCCGCCCATGTATTACAGTTAAATGCTGAGAAATATCTCGGCACAGCCGCATAGAAGTTGCTAACTCCATATTGTCCTTTTCCAATTGTCGCTAAGCGATCGCCTTTTTCATTAACAGCAAAAGTCAGTTTGACATAGGCTAATAAATTTTGAAATCCCGCTTCTGATAGCTCTATCGGCAATATAGGAAATTTAAAAAACTGATTAGGAGATTCGGCAAAACTTGCCACATGCATGACGCTATCCGATGGAATAAATACCGCCCTTAGCATCGAGGGAATAGACTGATCGTTGGCAAAATAAAACTGGCGATCGCCCCAACCGACTTCTACATAGGGAGCGTTTTTCCATTCTTCTGCACCGAAGGCTTCTGGCTTTTGTTGCGCCCATGCTAAGCCCGAATGCCAATCATGATGCACAAAATAAATCGTGCGTGTTTTGACATTGGATGCAGGGGGAAATAGACCCGCTGGTGGGCTAGGGCAATAGAAAAAGTAACTGGCGATCGCGATAAAAAACCCTAGTAATATCCCTAGGAAAATGCCGATCTTCTGCTTACGTGTCACGTTGAGATTGGTGTCATCATTTCTTGATTAACTTTTGTACAATAACACCAAACAAAAACCAAAAGAGAGTAGCGGCGCTTCGCGCCGCTACTCTCTTTTGGTTTTTGTTGATTTTTTGTGGCGCGGCTTCGCCGCGCCACAAAAAATTGGGTTTTGTATTGACTATTACACTAATTTAAAGTTACTATAGTGAGTTCGGAATTCCAAAACTGTAAAGCCATGCCGCTACCGATTGTTGCCGTTGTCGGTCGCCCCAATGTGGGCAAATCTACGCTCGTAAACCGTCTGTCGGGAGAGCAATATGCGATCGTCTACGATCAACCTGGTGTAACCCGCGATCGCGTTTATCGCGAATGTTTTTGGGGCGCACATGAATTTCAAGTCGTTGATACAGGTGGACTAGTATTTGACGACGAAACCGAATTTTTACCGATGATTCGCGAACAGGCGGAGATTGCCATTCGCGAATCTGCTGCTGTGATTTTTGTTGTTGATGGTATGGCCGGGATTACCGATGCTGACGAGCAACTAGGTGGCTGGTTGCGTCGGCAAAATATTCCTGTGCTATTGGCTGTGAATAAATGTGAAGGCTCCAAATTTGGACTATCACTAGCCGCAGAATTTTGGAACCTAGGCTTAGGTGAGCCTATCCCAATGTCGGGAATTCATGGAAACGGTACGGGCGAATTATTAGATGAGTTAGTTAAGCATTTACCCGTACCCGAAGAAGTAGTTAAAGAAAGCGACGAAATTAAAGTGGCGATTATCGGTCGTCCTAATGTCGGTAAATCCAGCTTGCTTAATGCTTTCATCGGCGAAAATCGCAGTATTGTTAGCCCCATATCGGGCACAACTCGCGATGCGATTGATATGTCGGTCGAGCGCGATGGGAAGAAATATCGCTTAATTGATACTGCGGGTGTGCGCCGTAAAAAGAATATTGATTATGGCATTGAATTTTTTAGCATTAACCGTGCGTTCAAAGCGATCGGACGTTCTGATGTAGTTTTGCTGATCATCGATGCTCTTGACGGCGTTACCGATCAAGATCAAAAGCTAGCAGGTCGGATTAATGACGAAGGCAAAGCTTGCGTAATCGTGGTCAATAAATGGGATGCGATCGAAAAGGATTCCTATACCATTTACGACTACACCGCCGATGTGAAAAGCCGCCTGATGTTCGTGGAATATGCACCGATTATCTTTGTCAGTGCGGTCACTGGGCAGAGAGTCGAGCAAATTCTTGAACGTGTAGATATAGCATATGAACAACATAAACGCCGCGTCCCCACGGCGATTTTAAATGAAGCTCTTAATGAAGCCGTTACATGGCACGCACCGCCCACCAGTCGCGGCGGTAAGCAGGGCAAAGTATATTACTGTACTCAAATTTCTGATAGTCCACCAACTGTAATTCTGTTTGTCAACGATCCGCATCGTTTCAACGATAACTACAAGCGTTACATCGAAAATCAGTTCCGCAAAACTCTTGGTTTTGAAGGTACACCATTACGATTCATCTGGCGCGGCAAAAAAGATCGCGAAGTCGAAAAATCGAAAAACTCAGCATTGAGATAAGCAAGGGGGGCGCGATGCGCCCCCTTTGTTTGTTTAAGCACTATGACGGTTGTTATGATGACGTTGCTACAGTTGAATAAAGTCAGTAGCATGGAGCACTCATGGAAGAGCGATCGCAAGCGCTGCTGAGCTTAGCAAAAGCAAAGCTATCACGACGGATTGCCTTTTGGATCTTTGTCAGTATTGTTGTTATCGAGGCGATTCTTCTGGTTCCGTCTTATTTTCGGCGTGAACAAGAATTGATCGATCAGGTAGAAAATGTCTCGTCTATTCAAGCAAGATTTTTTTTGCAAACCTCTAAATCGATGCAAACAGAGGCTGAATTCACAGATTTAGCAAAATCAATCAAGCGAGAAACGAATGTCGCAGGATGGACGGTAGAAAATGCCAAAGGTCAACACCTTACTCAAATGGGTGAAGTCCCAAACCTAACCTCTGCCGATGTGCGCGATCAGCCAATCGCTCGGTTTCGCAGTGCCAATGGCAATCGCTACGATGTTGCATGGAATGGCAAACAGCTTGGCAGTGAATACGTATTAATAATTCGCCACAATGTTGAGTTTATTAAGCAGGAACTAGTTAATTATGTATGGCGGATTATTGGTTTAGTTGCCATTATTTCCCTATTTGTGACGGCAAGCACCTTGGTGATTTTGGGGGCGATCGTCATTTTACCAATTTTGAAATTGCGCGAAGATTTAGAACTAGTTACCGATTCGATCAGTCAAGATCAAATGAATTTGCAATTTCATTCAATGTTGACATTGCGAACTGACGAAGTGGGCGATGTCATGACAGCTTTTAATCAGATGTATGTACGGATTATCAAAGAGATTTCAGAACGCAAACGCGCTGAAGCACTGATTCAACAGGAGAAGGATACTTCCGAGACTCTTCTGTTAAATATTCTGCCCTATGCGATCGCCGATCGCCTAAAGCTAGGAGAAAAGATTATTGCTGATGGCTTTAGCGAAGCTACAGTTTTATTTGCGGATATTGTTAGTTTTACAGAGCTATCGGCGAAGGTTCCGCCTGTTAAATTGGTGTGCTTGCTTAACGAAATCTTTTCTGAATTTGATGGTTTGGCGGAAAAATATGGTCTAGAAAAGATTAAAACCATTGGTGATGCCTATATGGTGGTGGGGGGACTACCCATGTTTCGGACTGATCATGCAGAAGCGATCGCCGATATGGCTTTAGAAATGCAAAATTTGATTGGTAAATTTACTAGCGATCTTGGTGAGCCTTTCAAAATTCGAGTTGGCATAAATACGGGGCCAGTTGTGGCTGGGGTAATCGGGATCAAGAAATTTATCTACGATTTGTGGGGTGATGCAGTGAATGTCGCTAGTAGGATGGAGTCTCACGGAATGCCTGACCATATTCAAGTCTCTGACTCAACCTACGCAATTTTAAAAAATAAATATAACTTTACTAATCGTGGCAAGATTATGATTAAAGGTAAGGGAGAAATGCAAACTTACTTTTTAATTAATAAGTTAAAGAACTAATTTTTTTGTGGCGTTGCGAAGCCGCGCCACAAAAAAATTGGTTCTTTATTAAAATGAGCGAATCAATCGCCTTAACAAATATGACAGCCTTAGAAGAAACTAAATTTGAAGCTTATACATTAGGAGCCGCAACTTTTGACTTGAGCGGGCTTCCCAAAGAATATTACACTCTTGTAGATGATAGTAAGAGCATCATTTGGGTACAGCCAATTTTCCAAGCTCTAGGACTAAAGTCATTGTTAGCAGCTTCTTTGCCTGTAGAAAATTTTACCCATGCTGTAATTCATGGAAAGGAATACACTGCGGTTGTGGTCAAACAACAAGGAAATTATTTCGCTTTATTGCTCGATCCGCAAAGCGAAATTATGAATGATAAATTTTTAAGTTGGGCGCAATGTTTTGACGCAACTTCTTTAAAAAACAATCCTAGGTTTCAAGTAATTTAATATAGTAATCTTAAATGGTTTGAGAGATTGTGCCCAAAGCGTCACAATCTCTCAAACCATTTAATACCAATTTTCAAAATGGCTCCGCCATTTTTTGTAACAGAATAAATTTGCTCTGGGGATAGACTTAGAGCATTATTTAGGAAAGATAGCGCTATTGTCCGAGGATATCCGAGGCGAAATCATGAATTCTACCTATAAAGCATTTTGGTTAGAAGATGACGATCTGGTGGTGATTGACCAGACCCAACTTCCCTTTCGTTCAGTAACTAAGACCCTGAGAACTAGTGCTGATGCTACCCTAGCGATTCAGGATATGACTGTGCGCGGTGCTGGCGTAATTGGGAATGTCGCCGCTTTTGGTGTGTATTTAGCAGCTAGAGAAAGTAAAGGCGATCGCGAAAAGATTAAGGCTCTCTCAGCCATCATCCGTCGCGCTCGTCCGACCGCAGTAAATCTGATGTGGGCAGTCGATCGCATGATTGCGGTATTAGAAAAAGCGGCTGCAAATCAGGATTTGGTAGAAATTGCCCTTAAAGAAGCGATCGCCATTGCCGATGAAGATGTAATTGGTACGCGCAATATTGGCAAATTTGGCTGCGAACTGATTGAGGCGATCGCTAAGACTAAACCCAAAGGCGAACCTGTAAATATTCTTACCCATTGCAATGCAGGATGGTTAGCGATCGTCGATCGCGGCAGTGCCTTAGCGCCAATTTATGAAGCTAGCGATCGCGGGCTGAATATCCATGTGTGGGTTGATGAAACCCGCCCACGCAATCAGGGTGCAAATTTGACAGCATGGGAACTCGGACAATCGAATATCCCACATACTTTGATTGCCGACAACACGGGCGGATTGCTAATGCAATATGGCAAAGTTGATCTTTGTATTGTGGGAACCGATCGCACTACCCGTAGCGGTGATGTTGCTAATAAGATCGGCACATATCTCAAGGCTCTCGCCGCCTTTGACAATAATGTTCCCTTTTATGTGGCTTTGCCTAGTTCAACTTTTGATATGCAAATCGCTGATGGAGTCAAAGAGATTGCGATCGAGACTCGTAGTGCGGATGAGGTGCTCTATATGCAAGGTTTACAGGATGATGGCAATATTGGCAAAGTGCGGGTCGCTCCTTTGGAAACTACAGCTTTAAATTATGGATTTGACATCACTCCTGCCAGACTCGTTACTGGTTTGATTACTGAGCGCGGTATTTGTGATGCCGCTGAAACTGCGATCGCAGGCATGTTCCTCGATCTGATTCCATAAATTACAGCGCTTTGTGCTTAACCCCGAAGCAATAAGCCATTGAAAAGTGTTGATTTGCAACACTTTTCAATAATTTATTGTGGTTCGTTGATCGAAAATTGCCCTATCTTGGAGCGCTTTGCGCTCAAATTCAAGCCAATAAATTTTTTTTTAAATTTATTGCTTTACGAGTTTCACAGGCTGATCGTCAGCCTGTAAGGTTTTTCCATCTGCTAAAAGTGTATAAGACTGAGTAGGAGGAAGTTTGGCAGGTTTTTTGCCATTTAAAGTTTCTACTTGAGACAAGACTTTTCCATTCTTGATCGAAACTCTTCCTGTTGTCCTGATGGTCTGCTTTTTGCCGCTAGTAGAAGTAGCGTCGATAATTGCTTCAAATGAGCCATTGGGTTTGATTGTCCATAGCCCTGAAATTGATGCCAAGCCTTGTTTTTTTGCATTGGCTAAAAACTCAGGCGTAAAAACAGTTTTATAGGTTCCTGCAATTTTAACAACCTTTACTTCAGCCTGCTTTTGTTTTGTGATGACACTTGTATTTTCAAAAGCTTGGACTGGTTGTAACGTCTCCCAAATACCAACCGCAGAGAGCGTCATGGCAAGTGAAGCGATCGCGCCCAAGATTGCGAAATTCAAGTTATGCGGATGTAGATTCTGATACTTGTTGCTATTTGACATTGTAACCTCGCATAAACTACTTGCAAAATTAGAATAAATGATTCTAATCGCGGTCTAACCTAATCTTTGAAAATCTTCAATTTCTAAGACATCACCGATCGCGGCCATTGTGAAAACATCATCTCGGACTTTGGCATTAACCTTAACTTTCAATCCCTCTTGCAAAATCGCTTCAGGCGCAGGTTGCCAAATCTCATATTGCTCGTCAGTATCGGTAACGATCGCCCAAGTTCCTGCACCAATATCGATATATTCTACGGTTCCGACAATTTGGATATTCATATACTTGCTATAGCCGTTTTCAAAAAGAACCAAAAGATGGGGCGCTTCGCGCCCCATCTTTTGGTTTACACGTTAGAAGTCTCTGATTTGATCGATAGATAGGCAAACCCGAAACAAAGTAGCGAGTTGACGCTGAGAAATGCGATCGCAGGGCTTCCATTACCAATCCACATCATCTGTGGCGCAAGTACCGCACTAGTTGCTAAGCAAGCGGAAGTGCCGATCGCTGAACCAATCGCAAACCATTTCCATTGTGGATGTCCGAGTAGAACCAGCAATAAGCCAAGCGGTAAAATTACACTTGCGGTAATGGGGTTCAGTGCATTTGTATTAGAAAAAGCATTTCCTAATTCAGGTAGAGAGCTTCCCGCAATACGGAAGGGAAGTTGGGTAATGTCAAATAGATAGAAACCTCGCAAAAAGAATAAACCTGCACCGCCAAAGAAAATGCCATTAGTAAATGACCAATTCCAACGGAAAGGGAACCAGCGATTGAGTAGCCATGCCAATAGATAGGAGCCAATCATCATAATCAATTTAGGAATTAAAGCGATCGCACCGCCATCAACCCAAAATCTGGGACTCAAGTAACCATTGTCCCGCGCCCAGCGCAAGAAATCGGGAATTCCCAGTTGCCCCTGTGACGCAAGATTGACGGCGGCAGCCGCATTCAAATGCCCAGCACCATAATAGTTAAGCGTATCATCGGTAACTTTGCGCGAAGACTGTTTGAGAATTTGAAACACTTTCTCAGGATCTTTCACACCCGAAGCTTCGATCAAGGCGACAACACCCGCTACGTGAGGAGATGCCATACTTGTTCCTTGAAAAGAACTAAATACGGATTGCTTCGTTTTCGGATCAATTGTATTTTGCAAAATACCACCCAAATTATCACCTTTCTCGCCGTTTTTACCCCTTGCGATCGCACCGCCTGGAGCCGCCACATCGATACCAGCACCGTAATTAGAATAGGGAGCTTTTTCGCCTGTTGAGCCTGTAGCTGATACGGCGATTACCTTGGGATAGCGGGCTGGATAAAAAGCTGCATTACGATTAGAATTACCCGCCGCCGCTACAATTACCAGACCTTTCTTATAGGCATAGTCGATCGCATCTTGCATGAGTTTGCTTTCGCCACCACCACCAAGGCTCATATTGATCACATTTGCGCCATTGTCTGCGGCAAAGATAATCGCTTCAGCAATATCGGAAACTGTGCCACCACCTGAACCTGACAGCACTTTGAGCGGCATGATGTTCGCTTCGTAGGCAATGCCAGCTACCCCAAAATTGTTATTCGTCGATTGGGCGATCGTACCAGCGACGTGAGTTCCATGCCCATTGTCATCACTCGCATCTTCGCGATCATTAACAAAGTCGTATCCTTTGACAAAATTAGTGTTTTTGAGGTCATCAACTTTGCTTACACCTGTATCGATGACAGCAACCGTGATGCCCTTACCTTTAGTTTTTTGCCAAGCCTTTTCCACTTCGATCGCTTTTAAATTCCACTGCTCCTTATACATCGGATCATTGGGAGTGGAATCACCGATAAATTCCATCGAATAGACATAATTGGCTTCGACATATTCGGTCAAGTTGCGAAGTTCTTCTGACTGTTTGAGCTTTTCGAGGACTTGAGCATCGCCTTTGACCACATATAGGTTTTCGGATTTAGAAAAGGGGCTATTAAATTTTGGCTCAATTCCATATTTTGCGGCGATCGCCTTTAGTTCGCGCTCGACTTGAGCAGGGGATAAATTATCACGAAAGTTCAATACCATTGAGTCATATTTACCTTGGACTGCCAACCCTTGATAGGTTGAGAGCGCCCAAAATAAACCCACAAAAAATAAGCATGAGAGCAGAAATTTTTTCATAACCCTAAGACATTGATCTCCAGTCCTCAATAGCTTTGCAGATATCAGGATAGGCGGCGCAAAGCGCCACCTGTCCTAAATGTTTAAATTATTATTTTAACTATTCCCATTTTGTTTGCGACAGCGATCGCTACAATATTTAACCTCATCCCAACACCTTTCCCATTTTTTGCGCCATGTAAATGGCTTACCGCATACTACACAGTCTTTGCTAGGTAAAAAAGATTTATTGCCTTTATGAGCCATATTTACAAATATCAATTCTAATGTCTCGTAGTGCAACAACTATCCACTTATTCCTTTAAGCTTTTCATAGCGTTTGAATATGTCATTAGTAATTTTGACTGCTATCTCTTTATGGCTTGCTAAACATAGAGCATACAAAGCTGAATTAGTTGAATTCCTCATTAGTACAGGCTTACTAACATGTTTAAAGAGCGATCTTAATTGTTCGGTATATTGATCAGCTAGCCACTCAGCCTTTATTGTCTCACGGCTAGATATTAGGTCTGAAGGATTATCCTCAAAAAAATCCAACTGCATTCTTTTAGGCGGTTGATAAATTTGTTTAATCCAATCTGTATTACCCATTACTTTACTCAACTGTTCTATAACTTTCGGTTCTGGATTTTGCTCTCTGGGGAGAAGTCGAGTAACACCCATAACTGAAAAATTAACAAATATATCGCAAGTTTGAGTTTCGGCTATTTTTTTGACTGTTTCCCAATCAACTTGTAAACCATATGGATCTAGGAAAACAAATGCTCGTTTATTTGATGAATATGTTATTTGAGGAAGTATCTCATCACATAGAATATTATTGCAGTCCCCCCGACAAGTGTAGATAGTATGATCTGGAAATTCATCACGTAAATTTTCCACACGTTCTACTCGCTGAGGATTAAGATCCATGAACCAATAGGCATCAAATTTAGGATCTGTCTGAAGTGCACGTAAAGGAGAGCCATCAATATAGCGCTGTTCGTCATTTTGGGCTTTAGGTCTAACAGAGCCTGCAAAAGCATCAATATAGTAATAAGCTTTTAGCCAACTTTCTTTTTGCTTATTCATGATATCGGAGTAAGCTTTAAGATATTTAGCCAGTAAATCTAGCTTCTCTTCTGACCATTGCCCAATAATGTCTTCACCTTCAGTACCAAATTTACTCATAACTGTATTTTCATCTTTAGTTAGCTGTAGCTAAACATTCCTTCTTTAAAGGATTAGACCTTTGAGACTTTGCCATTTTTAATGATTGCCATTGACTGATATGGTCGTACCAAGCTTTAGGCATTTCATCCCAAGTTCGATCATCAAGAAGCTTACCGCCAGATTTTGAGTGATGACCACCCCATTGTTTAAAGAAGAAAGCAACATCAGCTTCTCTCGTTTGACGTAAGATATCTCTAACCCATTCTGGTTTTATGGGGCGATGCTTATATCCAGATTCACCACCAACAATCACCCAATCAATACCTTCTAAATTGAGACAAAGTGAACCTAGTAAAGGTTCACAAGAAAGAAATCGAACTTTTGAAGGTACTTGTCTCAAAGCTTCTATTCTATGAACGTAGTCTTGATTTTCTACAGATACACCTACCCATATGTTATCAGCCCATTCAAGTTTTGATGAAAGCTCTAATAAATTTTGCTCACGTTTAGTCAAAATTTGATAAACATGCCAAGGAGTCTCTTTCATGACTGTAAATATTTGCTGTAAATATTCAAAAGGTACATCTTTATGAAAAAGATCACTCATAGAGTTGACAAATATTCGACTAGGAGTTCGCCATTTTCTGGGTTGATCGATCCTTTCAGGATACAACGTTAATTTGAAACCCTGAGGAAAAGTTTGGGAGAATCTCTCTGTTAAAGCTTCAGCATAGCAATAGCGACAACCTGGACTCACCTTACTACAGCCAGTAGTGGGATTCCAAGTTTTATCAGTCCATTCAATACCAGTGTTACTACTTGACATTTTTTTAGTATACATTAAAGGAATTAGGTTCTTATTCTTTTAATGAGAATCTTGGATAAATTTAGGAAGTACGACTTTGAATTAGAGTAACTTTCTGTTCGGCTTTTTCTAGATATTCACGGCAATATCGCGATCGCTTCATCCCTTCTTCATAGAGGGCAAGCATCTCATCTAGAGCAGTTTCCCCATCGTCAAGAATTTCCACAATTTCTTCTAGGCGCTGCATTTGGGCTTCAAAGGGTAGATCTTTAGGTTCTTTTGGTTTCTTTGGTGATTTAGTCTGTTCGGTCATATACTTTGTCGATTACTTTCTCAATCTTGACATGCGCTATTTCTGCGCGTCGCACGATTTCCACTTTATCAAATTCAGTGAGCGAATCATCATTGCTAAGTATGCGATCGCCTGAACGCAACAAAGCAAAACCTCTTTGTAATGGTGATAGTGGATGTAGCGATCGCAGATGGGCAGTTATACCTTCGAGCTTAGTTTTGGATTGATGCAAATGACGAACGAGAGACTTTTGCACTTCACGTTCGGCTTCATCTAACTGTTGGACACGATCATGCAGGCGATCGCTAAAATTCTGCAAAGCATAACTATTGGTAATCGTATTCAGTCGTTGATCGTAATTCTGGATTGCTAGTTGGGCAGAGCGATTTAGTCGATTTTCCCAAGCAATAATCTGTTGCCATAGGGTATCGCGATCATATTGAGATACCAGTTCTGCTGCTGCCGTTGGTGTGGCTGCGCGTAAATCAGCGACAAAATCCGCGATCGTAAAGTCAGTTTCATGTCCGACAGCGGAAATAATCGGAATTTGCGAATTATAGATTGCTTCAGCAACAGGTAAGGTATTAAACGCCCAAAGATCCTCAATCGAGCCACCACCACGACCGACGATTAGCACATCGGCATCGGTATTTTGCAAAGCTTTAATGGCTGACGCAATCTCTTCTGGGGCATTTTCTCCTTGAACAGTCGCGGGACATAGATAAATCTCGCAATGGGGCGATCGCCTATTTAATGTACTGAGAATATCCTGAATCACGGCTCCTGTCGGTGAAGTGACAACCCCAATTTTGAGCGGAAAAGCAGGAATACCACGTTTTCGTTCTGGGTCAAAATATCCCCGCTCTGCGAGTGCTTCTTTGAGTGCAGCAAAGGCAAGATAGAGATCGCCCTGCCCTGCGGCAGTCATGCGATCGCAATCGATCTGATATTTGCCACGGGGGGCATAAACCGTTAACCGACCTTGGATGACAACTTGCATTCCACTTTTTGGTCGAAATGATAAAGTGCGACTTGCCCACATCACGCAATCGATCTGGGCTGACTCATCCTTAAGGGTAAAATAGCGATGTCCAGAGGTTGCCGTCGTGAAGCCTGATATTTCTCCTGTCACGCGCACAATGCCAATTTCGTCCCGCAACAAAAGCGTAATCGCCTGCGTCAAATTAGCTACAGTGATCGCATCTTTAGAACTGTTCATAAATCCTGCTCATCCCGCAATCTCCTCATAATATGAATACTTTTTTAAATACTTTTTCTATCTCCCTGAAACATTCTATGCTGCTGCTCGCTGTCCTGCCAGTGACATTATTGCCAGCCGCGGCAGTCCAAGCTCAAGTTGCTGTCCCAGATAGACAAGGCAACTACTCCAGAAATGAAACTAACGTACAAGCGCAAAGAGCATCTAGATATGGGACTGGTTCGCTCTGGCAAGTAGTTGTTGATAGCCTCAATTGTCGTCAAGAGCCAAGTATAGATAGTCCTGTAAAACGCACTTATTTAGCCGATGATCTTTTAGAAGTACAAATCTATCGGGGCGGATCTGATGAAGTTTTAATTAATCCGCGTGATCAAAATGGTAGACCTTGGATGCCTGTTCGTGATGGCGATTCCTCAGAAGGCGTTTGTTTTGTGAGAGCTAATAGTCGATTTATCCGACCAGTATTTCAGTAAAAGAATGCTTAAAACCCAAAAAGGCAAAGCGCCCGCTACGCGGGCGCTTTGCCTTTTTGGGTTTTAAAGCATATTTGCTCTAAATTTACAGTGCCATACCGTAGTATCATAGAACGCAGTTAAGAAAAATGTCTTTAAACAAGAATTACGGTCTGTTGTGGAACTTTCTTTAAAGAGTGAATATGCAATCTTGGCTATGCTTGAGCTAGCTAATCATTTTGCGATCGATCAGCCTCTCCAGATTCGTCAAATTGCGAGCCAACAAAATATTCCCGATCGCTATTTAGAACAATTGCTAGCAACTTTAAAACGGCAGGGCTTAGTCAAAAGCCAGCGCGGCGCAAAGGGGGGATATATCCTTGCTCGTGATCCGTGGGAAATCAGTTTATTAGAAATTATTCGGGGCATTGAAGGTTACGATCCGATCGCGGAAAAAAGTAGTAAATCGGGCAATGAAAGCTCTTCTCTTTCGGTAATTCATGAAGTATGGGAAGCGGCACAAAAGGCAGCTTCTAATGTGTTAGATGGCTGTACGCTGAAGGATTTATGCGATCGGCAACGCCAACGCCAAATCGCCACAACGATGTATTACATCTAAGTCCAAAGATTATAACCATTCATATTTTTGCTGAGCATTTTTTTGCGATCGGTAATGATTTGCAATTTGTCGATCTCCAAAAGCAAGAAAAGAAAGAGCCAAATTGCTTAAGTTTTGATAAAAGGGAAATATTCGTCTACAGTCATAATTATTAGACCTTTTAGGATATAGCTTTCGCCAACCGAAAACCCAAAAAAGCGAGTAGCTATGCTTGCCACCACGCGCTTTTTTGGGTTTTTATGTCCAAATACTGTTAGAGATAGCTATATATGATTACTAGACCTGTTGCGATATAATGATTAAAATCGCCACATAGCTTGCCTAGAATACATTTTAATCAGGTTTTCCGAAAAAACTATGAAACATGTATTGCAAGAAGATTTTAAGACTTTTTGAGTTAATATCCCAACAGGTCTAAATACTGGAGTTGATGAAGTTATGCAAACGCAATATTCAACTTATCGCACATTACTTGCCCCTGTTTCGGGGCACGGACTTTCTGAAGCGGAAGCAAAGGATATCTTGCGGCAAATACTTCCTCATCTAAGCGAACTGCATGATCGCCAACAATCACATGGCTCCATCTCTCTAGATACAGTTGCCTATGATTACAACCGTATGGAGATTATACTGCTAGATTCCAATGGAACAAATAATCCAATTTACCTAGCCCCAGAAGTTCTGCAAACGCAACAAGATTCACCTACAGCCGATATTTATGCACTCGGTGTAGTAATCATAGTGTTGCTAACAGGCTTCCCCCCCCAAGCACTAAAAGCACAAAATGATACATGGAATTGGCAACAGCTTTGCACTGTGAGCGATCAGTTTATGCAAATTCTAAATATTGCTCTCTTAGCTGAACCTGACTTGCGCTATGTCAATGCAGGACAAATGCTGAAATCTCTACAGCCAATTATTAATCCTTCTGAACCTACGATCACTTCTCTAACTAGTGATTATGGCACGCTCTTATTGTCGCCTACGCTTCTTAAAGTTATCTCATCAAGACAATCTTCGTCGCCATTGCCGTTATCGCCTGAATCACCTTCTTCAAAACCATTAAATGCAGAACTAAATTATAGCCATAAAACAAAAAAACTTAAGGTAAATTTTTCCAATACCCAAATTCACAGAAAAGCAAATGCTTCTAAAAATCCATCTCAAGCAACTACCAAAGACATGACACGAAACTTAATTGCCATAATTTTAGGTATTGGAGTTACTGTTAGCAGTGCATTTGGAGCATACTTTTACATGCAGTCCAAATCTGCTGATACTGTCAAGCAAAATGTAGAACTTGCCAATGCTGCAAATCAATCAAAGGATAAAGAGATCGCGCTTACTAAAGAGATCGCGAAAGAAATCGCACTTACTGACGAGGAGAGAAAGGCTGATGATGACGTAGACAAATTAATCTCTTTAGCCAAGGAGAAATATGAAAATGCAGGTGATTTGATCGAATCAAAAACGATGTTACAAGCGATCCCTCTTGACAGTCGTATGCGCTCAAAAGCTGACCAACTCTTAGCTCAATGGGAGCAAGATATCAAGAAAAACAGCGCCCTTATCCAAAAAGCAGAGAAAGCAACGAAAGATGAAAAATGGCAAACCGCGATCGACACTGTCAAAGGGCTCTCATCGACTCCTTATTGGCAGTTACGTGGCAAGGTAATTGTAGAAGAAGCGAAACAAAAGCTGGCTAATTCTGTTGTTGCACCATCATCTCAATCTGTCGCATCTCCCTTACCGAATGTGGATACTCCCCGTAACAACGTGCCTGTTGAAACATATACCCCTCCTGTTGAAACATATACCCCTCCTGCTGAAAATACCCCTCCTGCTGAAAAGTCATCTCCACCACTACCACCAGCACCGCGCGTTGCTCAGTAGAATCTCTACAAAACTAAAACTTTAAATCAAAATTTATCTGCTCAAACAATAAAAATTATGGCTTCTCACTCTTTAATTCTTCGGTCATTAACTTATTGCTTGATTTTATCAGGTTGCACATTAGAATTTTTTTTTGGATTCACCGCTCAATCAGCTTATAGCCAAACACAGTCTTGTAATATTGGCTCAAATCCTAAGCATCCTGGTAATTACAAACTACTAGGCAGCATTTTTTTAGGCCAAAAACGATTTCAAAAAGCCCTCAATTGTTTTGAAATTGCTCTGCAAGATGAACGCGGAATTAAAGATCCAGAACTATGGAACAATCACGGTTTAGCATTGGCTGGACTTACAAAATTTGATCAGGCGATCGCTTCCTATGACCAAGCATTACGAATTAGTCCAGGTGCGATCTTTGTCGATCGCGTCGAGCCTCGGGTTAAAGCTGAAGACTACTATCTGTGGTGGTTTAATCGCGGCACAGCATTAGTTGATCTCAATCGCTATGAAGAGGCGATCGCTTCTTTAGATCAATCTATAAAGATTAAACCTAACTATGGCTTTGTCTGGTTTTTTAGAGGACTGGCGTTGTTTCGGTTAGAGCGCTATGAAGAAGCCCGATCAGCCTATCGTCGCGCTGTTTTGCTCTCTCCTAATACTCCTTATATCGCGTCTAAAGACTTACTCAGCCTTCAAGACTATTTAGTCTACTACGGTCAAGCTGAGGCAAAATCAAGACTAGGGAGTTATCAAGATACGATTCAAGCTTTTGAGCGTGGTCAAAAAATTCGGCGCAGCAACCCTCAGATAAAACTCCTTGAAGACAATAGCAGTGAAAATTTCTACGAGGCTTATATTGATGGCATTCGATTGCTCGATCAAGGCGAAAATAAAAAAGCGTTAATCGCTTTTGATCAATTGGTTGCCCAAAAGCCAAATTATACTAATGCTTGGTTTGGGAAGGCTGATGCATTAACAGCTTTGGGACTTTATCCAGAGGCGATATTAGCCTACGATCGGGTTATTTCCATTGAGCCTGATGACTATGCCTCTTGGTATAAGAAGGGAAATGTGCTTAGGAAAGTAAACCGAAAGGAAGAGGCGTTGCAAGCATACCAAACGGCTATAGATTTGTCTGGCGGCTTCTCTGAAGTCTGGCACAATCGGGGCGTGATTTTCTACGATCTAAATAAAGACGCGGAAGCGATCAGTGCTTATTCTCGCTCTCTAAAAGCAAACACTTTATGGGGAGGTATTGCAAGAATTGATACCCAATATGCTTTAGCTGCGACCTTATATCGGGCAAAGCGTTATAGTGAATCTCTTTTTGCTGTTGAGAAAATACTGAAAGAACAGCCAACATACCAAGAAGCTCTGGAACTGCGTAAGTTGATTAAAAAAATCATGGATTGCGATAGTTCTAAAACACCATCTCAATGTAGCGTAAGTAGCTAGGTACAAACCCCAAAACCTGTACCGCCCGCATAGCGGGCGGCACAGGTTTTGGGGTTTTATATTTAATTGTATCTAGCCATTTAGTTGCTGTAAACGCAGATGACATTGCTCGATCAAATCAACCTCCATGCTATTACAAATTCATTACAAAGTGTTAAGAATCAATGAAATTTATCAACTTAATTGGTATTTTTTTTGCTAGGTTATCCTCTTATGCAACTGAACACCCCAATGATTCTCGACATAATCGAATTGCCTTCCGACTCATCTCTATCCTTTGATATTTGCATTATTGGTAGTGGTGCGGCTGGTATTGCAATCTCCAGAGAATTTATAAATACAAAACAAAATGTAGTGATCCTAGAGGGTGGAGGCAAAGACTATGAGCAAATCAGTCAAGATCCCTACCAAAGTGAAGTCATCGGACTAGCTCATGGAGGTATTCACCAAGCAAGAGCGAGAATAGTAGGAGGTACAACAACCCTTTGGGCTGGGCAGGCTCTTCCATTGTGGAATATAGATTTTCATCATCGCGAATGGGTTAATTATAGTGGTTGGCCAATAGCGAAAGAACAATTGGCAGACTATTATCAAAGAGCTGAAACAGTCATGCAGATACCTCATGTTACTTATGATTTAGCAACATGGCCTCTTGAAAATCAGCCCAAATACAATCAAAATACCTTCACATCTTATTTCTCCCAATTCACAAGCACTCCAAACTTTTCTCAAAAATATTATTCCGAACTAAAAAACGCCCCAAATATAACATTGCTTACCCATGCAAATGTTTTATCGCTAGAGCCGACAGTAGATGCTACATCCATTTCTAAGGTTTTAGTTCGTTCTATGTCTGGGAAAAATATCCAGGTTAATGCGAAGTTTTTTATAATTTGTTGCGGAGGCATAGAATCAGCACGTCTGCTACTTCTATCTGATTCTGTGGAGACAGCAGGGATCGGTAATCGGTATGACAATGTTGGTCGTTTTTTCCAAGATCATCCTGGGGTAGGTATTCCCATATCTCCAATCAATCGGAATATATTTAACCCTTGGTGTAATGGATTGTTCAGAAAAAATATTAAACATGCTTTGAAAATTGTACCAAGTGAAATCTTTCAAGAGAAGCACCAAATTCTTCATGTTGGTGCAGAAGTTTACTACCCTACTGAACAAGATACTACAGTAATGGCGGCAAAAGAAATCCTGAAATCCTTACGGAGTTTCACTGACTGGAAATCTTTACCTCAAAAGACTTTTACCGTTTTTAAAAATCCTGTTAGACTAATCTCTGCTATGTATAGCTACTATGTTCTGAAGCAACCCGTCTCTATAGGAAGTACCCAGCCCTATATAGGAATGGGCGTTGAACAAGAACCAAATCCCAAGAGCCGCATTACCCTCAGCCGAGAAGTTGACTGCTTAGGAAAGAGAAGATCGGTTTTAGACTGGCAATTGACTGGGAAGGAAGACAGATCAATAGAGGTATTTGTTGATGCTCTTGCCAAAGAGTGGAAGCTTTTGAATGTTGCAAATATTGACTTAGACAACCTCCAAATTAGGGGTAGAAGTAAAGGTGAATATGGCGGATATGTTGATAGCGCTCATCATATCGGGACTACGCGCATGGGAAACGATCCTAAGACTAGTGTTGTTGATGCTGATTGTCGTGTTCACGGCTACAACAACTTATACATTGGCAGTAGCTCTGTTTTTCCAACAGGTGGCTTCTCAAATCCAACCCTCACAATAATTGCATTGTGCTTGCGTATTGCGGACAAGATTAAGCTAGCTTTATCAATATAGCGGTTTTCATTTTGCCGTAGGCAAAATGAAAACTCAAAAACCTTATTTCTCGCTGCCCCTCACTTTTTGGGGTATGGCTATAATCTAAATGATTAGGCTCACTAAGAGGTAATTATGCAAAGTAAAAAAGTCCCAATCATTGCAGGGCAGACTAAGCAATCTCAACAGCCTCAGAAATTTGATGAATCTGCGCTAATCACGATCGCAACTCAAGTATCCTTTGATGTCCTGTTGACTGTGATCCAGACTTTGCCGATCGCACAAAAATGGCAAATTTATCAAGTACTTGGTGTAGATCTTTACCCTCAACCTCCTCAAGCTAAGGCTATTGAGGAGAAAGCTGACGAAGAAGACAAATCTAAACGGCTCACCGTGGTTGAAGATGATACTCAAACTGATGAAGAGGCTTTGAATACATGGCTAACGGCGCGTGGCTACCAAAATACAGATAGATAAGGTGATAGGCAATCATTTTGGTAGGATGATGAGCATTATTTTATTTACTGCTCATAACTTTTGAGATTTTCTATGCCGCCGAATGCCAAGCTCAATTTCAAAATCAAAAAGCAAAATTTTGGCAAGAAATTTTCTTGGACTCCATATCTATTTCTGTTGCCTGCGATAGCATTTCTTTGCTTGACTTCTTTTTTACCAGTATTCCAAGCAATATATTTAAGTTTTACCAATTATGATTTTGTTGGTAGTCCTGAATTTATTGGATGGAAGAATTATCTAAATCTCTGGAAAGATCAAACTTTTTGGAAGACATTAGGCAATACTTTAACCTATCTCGTTTTTGCCGTTCCTAGTCTCGTAATTTTGCCACTTGCTTTAGCGATATTAGTGAATCAAAAATTACGTAGTATTAAATTTTTTCGAGCTGTTTATTATTTCCCTGTCATTGTCTCGGTTGTGGTTGCAGGAATTGCTTGGAAATGGGTCTATGCAGAAAATGGGCTCTTAAATTATTTTCTATCCATCATCTCTTGGCAATCCGTCAAAATCCCTTGGTTAACTGATCCTAAAACTGCCATCTTTGCAATCATTGCGGTCGTAATTTGGCGTGGCGTTGGTTACTACATGGTGATTTATCTGGCAGGTTTACAGGCGATTCCCGCAGATTTATATGAAGCGGCAGCGATCGATGGTTCTGATGGCTGGCAGAAGCATTGGGATATGACAATTCCATTAATGCAGCCCTATATTATTCTCGTAGCCGTGATTTCTTCGATTGGGGCAATGAAGGTCTTTGAAGAGGTTTATATCATGTCTCAGGGTGGCCCCGCCAATAGTACAAAAACCGTAGTTTACTATTTGTATGATAAAGGTTTTACAAGTTTAGAAATGGGATATGCTTCTGCGATCGGAGTATTTTTATTTCTAATTATTTTTGTTATTTCAGTTCTAACTTTTAAATTTATTAATCCTGCAAAAACGATTAACAATTAGTTAAAAATGTATAATTAAAATAATGATTATATTTTTTTATTCCATATAATTTATCATGTTGAATTTATCGCCTCCATTATTAGTTGCTATTTCTAGTTTAGGAATCTCAGGTATATGGTTAATACACAAATCCGAATTATTTCAAATGAATTGTGACAGTGGAAAGGATGACCTCATAAATATCGATGACAAAAAAGGCATCCTTATTCCATCACTTGTTTTTTTATGTATCCCTTTTATTACCGCAAAATTCACAGAATTTATATTGTCGTCAGTATTTCCATCTTTGCTATTGCTGCTAAATGACAAAAGTGGCAATAAAACATCACTATCATCACTTTTATCTCCAATAGTTACCCTTTTTACTTTTGTTAGTGGTCAAATTTTAGGGCAGGTATTTGCAAATCTTCAAATACAGCGGACAACTAGAAAAGAAAAAGGTAAACAAGTGAATTTGCTCGTTTTTAAAATTGGGACTGTAATAAATTATTTGTCTCATATTGAAGGTTTATTGATGTCTTCTATACAGTATCCAAATGACAATTCTGATGACAATAAAATTGGTGAAGAAGTAAAAAAATACAAGTTAGAAATAGATAGCATCTATGATAAATTCAGTTTTCAAATGGAGTATTTTGCGACTAACGATGTGTTATCTAGCCTGCTTTACTTAGACACGATCAAAAATCTTTTGGCATCACTAAATTCAAAAAATACATTACTTCCTCAAGAGAAATTGAGTGAGTTAAATTTTTTGAGATTACGGCAAATAGAGGGTTATGAAAATATAATAAATTTAAAGCAAAAACTTGATCCAGATATTCGCGCAATTGAAGGTTATGCCAAAAAACTACAGAAAGAGAGGCATAGATTTCTAGAACTAAGAGAAACTAGACAAATATGTATGAATCATCCAAATAATGCTCCAAACAACTTTCCAAATAAAGGTTATATAACAAACCCAGAAGTGGAAATTTATCGGCGTTATGACATAGATACAGAGCGTGATGCAGTTGAGAAAATTGAGGATATACTTAAACAACTAGGAATAAAAATTGATGCTTATAAAAGACCTAATCTGAATGATTTTAATTTGGGAATTCTTAATTAATCGGAATAAATAATTCAGGGATATTATATTTATTTTTATGAATAAAACAAATTGGGAAGTTCTAATATTATTCGTGTTGACAAATATTTTACAAACTATTACTTTATTTTTAATCGCACCACCCATTTTGTCGCAAAACACTCAAAATACTTCGCCCAAAACTAATCTTATATTTCAATCACAATTCTCTCGAAATCTTGCGAAAAACTTCCAAGAAGTAAAATCCGAGGGTTGTTTTGTTTTATATGATTTGAAACGCGATCGCTATATTCGCTACAACTCAAAGCACTGTCAAAAACGATTTATTCCAGCTTCTACCTTTAAAATTTTTAACTCATTGGTTGCCCTAGAAACTAAAGCGATCGCTGATGAAAATACCGTAATTCCGTGGGATGGTGTTAGTAATCAGTCCTTTCCAGCTTGGAATCAAGACCAAACCATGCGAACTGCATTTACGCGATCGGTAGTCTGGTTTTATCAAGACTTAGCGCGGCGTATTGGCAAGGAAAGAATGACCAAGTATATTCAAGCTGCTAGTTATGGCAATCAAGATATAGAAGATAAAATTGATACTTTTTGGTTGAAAGGCAAGCTAAGAATTTCACCTGAGGAGCAGATTAAGTTTTTAGTCAAACTTTATAAAGAAGATTTGCCCTTCTCTTCTACGGTGATCAAAACGGTTAAAGACATCATGATCATTGAGCGTCAAGATACTTACACACTTAGAGGGAAGACAGGCTGGGGTACTAATGTTGATGGATTACAAAATATTGGTTGGTACGTTGGTTATGTAGAAAAAGGTGACAATGTCTATTTCTATGCTTTGAATATGACAAATCAAGATCCAAAGTTTGACATGATTCCTATTCGCAAAAAGATTTTGTTTGATACGTTGAAAGATTTACAACTCTTTGATTAGAGAAGAACCGCGCAAAGCAAGGCTTTTCTCTAGAAATACTATGAAATCACATTGCCCTTAATCATGAATAAGAAAAGCCCAAAATCATCATTTAATCTCCTTAAAAATATTCCGCAATTTATGCTTTTAATTGCGATCGCAACTTTAACGGTATTTCCTTTACTCTGGCTGATCAGTACTGCTTTTAAATCGCCTAGCGAAAATATTTTCCAATCTGTACCACAGCTATTACCTGCTCAACCTACCTTTGATAACTTCATCAAAGTCTGGAAAAATTCCCGTTTCGATCTTTATCTCTGGAATAGCTTTTTTGTTTCCAGCATCACCGTCATTTTAAACTTGCTATTTTGCTCTCTCGCCGCCTTTCCCCTCGCCAGACTAGAGTTTAAAGGACGCGATCCCATATTTTGGGCGATCGTGGGTACAACGATGATTCCGTTTCAAATCACGATGATTCCCTTGTATATCTTGGCGGTGCAGCTAAATCTCAAAAATACCTACGCGGGCTTGATTTTCCCCTATGTAATTTCTGCTTTTGGCATATTTCTACTTCGTCAAGCCTTTCAAAGCGTGCCTAAGGAGATGGAAGAAGCGGCGCGAATGGATGGCTGCTCTAGCTTAGGGATTTGGTGGCACATTATGTTGCCTGCGGCACGCCCTGCCCTCACAACTCTTGCTGTATTTACCTTTGTGGCAATGTGGGGAGATTTTTTATGGCCATTGGCGATCGTTGATAAAGCGGAGCTTTACACATTACCGCGTGGGATTGCCAGTCTTGCTAGCGCTTTTTCTGAAGATTGGCGTTTAATCGCCGCAGGTTCGGCGATTTCGATGCTTCCAGTATTTATTGTGTTTGTATTTCTGCAACGCTACATCATTCCCACCGAAGCTAGTATTGGAGTCAAAGGATAAAGAAGACGCTTTGCGTCTTCTTTATCCTTTGACTTGTTGCTCTTGCCATAGTTTTGAACTTAGGGTAGTTTATGAGTCTTAAGACTTGGTTTTAAATTTAATCTAGATTTAATATTTCCTGTCACCTTGCCCACTATCCTGTTCAGCAACTTCAGCAAATTTAAGGGAAGCAATTCGTACATGAAAATGAGCATCTGTAAGACATTTCAAGGCTTTATTTTTCAAAACCTTATTTATTTGCTTCCGATCGCAATCTTTTCACAAAGTCTAGCGATCGCTACACCCGTCATCGCCCAATCACAAGAAACTCAAAGCACACAAGCGACTACCCAAACTACTATTTATGTAAATCCTCAAACAGGTAGCGATCGCGCTGATCAAGGCAGCAACATCGCACCTTTTAAGACAATTACCTATGCCATTAGCCGCGCTCAGACTGGGCAAATTATTCAGCTAGCCTATGGAACCTACAGCAGTGCTACTGGTGAGCAGTTTCCCTTACGATTGCGATCAGACGTGACTTTAAGAGGCAATGAAGCTAATAAAGGCAAAGATATCGTCATTTTGGGTGGAGGAACCGTACGGACAGGATCGGGCTTTCCGCAAAATGTGGCGATCGCAGTTAGCGATCGCGCAGAAATGCGGGGCGTGACTGTGACCAATCCTAATCCTAGAGGCTATGGACTGTGGATTGAGAATGCTAGTCCTGCGATCGCCAATAATACTTTTCTGGATAATAAACAAGATGGCGGCTTAATCACAGGCAAATCAACAGCGATCGTCTCTACAAATCAATTTTTTCGGAATGGTACAAGTGGCTTAGCGATCGAGGGTGAAGCTAGTCCAGATATTCGTGGCAATCTCTTTCAGCAAACTACTTTTGGCATGAGTATTCGTCAAGATGCTGCGCCGCAAATTACGGAAAACACTTTTACTCAAAATCAAAATGGAATCTTAATCCAAGCTAATGCTAAACCAGTTTTGCGCGGCAATGCGATCGTCAATAATCGCAATTACGGCTTAACTATTTCTGACATGGCGATGCCAGATTTGGGCAAACCTAATGATGAGGGAAACAATACTTTTCAGGGAAATGGCACGGTTGATTTGCAAAATGTCAGCCGTAATGCTGTTGCTGTGAACGGCAATCAATTGGACAGTAAAAGAGTGAAGGGAAATTTACAATTGTCGGGTGTGCGGCCGCCATCTAATCTATTTGTTAATAATCCTTCGGCAAGTGCGATAACTACAAATGCTTTGGCTGTAAGTAAAGCTTCGCCAATCAGTACACCAAAAAACGATCGCTTTGCCAACATCAACCAACAACTAGAACAACAGATTTCCACCAGTCAGTCCATGAATCTTGCGCCTAATCTTGATAATCCGCCAGCATTGGTTCGCTCGACATCTTTAGCCAATCAGGGAAATCAAGCAAATAACCCTTTCTGGTACGAGCCTGTTACTTCTGTGATCGTCAGAATTACGCCCAAGAGCTTTAGCGCACCGATTCCTGCTAATTCTGAAATTAGCACTAGTTTGCCACCTGTGCGATCGCATCCACCCAGCGGCGAACCTGTTAATCAACCGATCCAAATCGCACCTCTCGCTAATGCCAGTTTTAAGCCCCAAAACCCACCACGCTATCGTGTGGTTGTGCCTGTGTCCTCGGCAAATGCTGTTGCCCAAATACGTCAGATTGTGCCAAATTCCTTTCCGTCTAGACTTAATGGTTATTTAGTGGTGCAGATTGGAGCCTATAGCGATCGCCGTATCGCTGAAGTCCAAGTTTCTCGCCTTGCGCAACAAGGTTTATCAGCCAGAATTGAGTCCATCAATCCATAGCAGACGCAAAATCAAGATTTAGATGCGGAGCAAATCCCAAAATTGGTTTTGTTGAAAGTCCGCCTTCGGCGGACTTTCAACAAAACCAATTTTTATAATGAGAATTACTGGCGCTACATCTAAATCTTGGTTTTTACTGTAAAACCAGATAAGATGACTAAACCTTTTTTGATAATTGTCCTATGACCTTAAACAAAGTTCACCTAGTTGGACGCGCAGGACGTGATCCTGAAGTTAAATACTTTGAGTCTGGCAAAGTGGTCTGCAACTTCACGATCGCCGTTAATCGAAATACCAGCAATCGCGATGATCCACCTGATTGGTTCGACTTAGAAATGTGGGACAAAACTGCCGAAGTTGCGAAAAACTTTGTCAGAAAAGGAAGCTTAATTGGCATATCAGGATCGCTCAAATTTGATCGCTGGAACGATCGCACCACTGGTGATGAGCGCCAAAAGCCCGTAATTCGTGTTGATCGCCTAGATTTACTTGGTTCTCGCAAAGACAATGAAGCAGCTAGCAGTAGTAGCGGCAGCTATGACGACGATTTTTAAAGTTCAAGAGCCTTGAAAAGCAAGGCTCTTGAACTTTTTTATTCGGTTGAAATACGGTTTTCCTACTCAAAACTTGGCGATCACATCAGTAAGAATATATTTAGATGTTTTTAGCGAATCCAAGATTCAGAGAATCTACATATGTTTAACCTAGGCGAACTCAACTCCAGCAGCAAAAACCTTTTGCTCGATTATCTCAAAAATCAATCACCTGAAACCTTAGCCACAGTTGCTCAGTCCGTCACCCCTGAAGCGCAACAAATTATTAACCAAAATATTCAAAACTTGCTGGGTATATTGCCACCACAGCATTTCAACGTCAGCATCACCACTGATCGCGAAAACTTAGCAGGATTAATTGGCTCCGCGATGATGACAGGTTACTTCATTCGGCAAATGGAAACGAGAATGCAGCTAGATCATTCCTTAGAAACCCTATAGCTATTGCCCCAAAAGAGTAAAGGCGGCGCTAAGCGCCGCCTTTACTCTTTTGGTTTTTAAATAAAAAGGGTGGCGCTTAGCGCCACCCTTTTTATTTGTGTTTATGCCCGTGAAAACGAATACCTAAAAACACATCGTATATAAAACCAGCTAGATCTGGCATCTTGAAAATCCCTAGGGTCTGAGGTGAGCCATTGGCATCGAGCAAAGGCTTCATTTGATAATAAGCTTTCTCGTAATAATACCAAGGTACATTCGGCCAAAGATGGTGAACTAAGTGATAGTTCTGACCTAATAACAAGATATTCAAAAATCGTCCTGGATAAACTCTGGCATTTTTCCAGCGCGATCGCTCAACAAAAGGACGATGGGGCAAATAGTCAAAGAATAAGCCTAACAAAAGTCCCATAACTGCTGCTGGCACAAACCAGAAGTTCATCATGTAGCCGAGAAATCCGTAATAATAACCCACAAACAATGTGGCGACTACAATCAACCTGCTTATTGCCCATTCTAAAAGCTCGTAATTTCTCCATAGCCGACGCTGAAAAAAGAAAACTTCGTGATAGAAAAAGCGAGCTGCAATCAACCACAATGGGCCACCTGTTGAAACAAAGTGGTCTGGGTCATCTTCTTCGTCATTCACATGGGCGTGGTGCTGCATGTGGACTCGAGTAAATACGGGAAACACAAACCCTTGCAAGATTGCTGCAATATGTCCGATCGCTGCATTAACAATGCGATTGGGGTGAGCAACATTATGGCAAGCATCATGAATTACTGTCCCTAATACATAGAGCGCCGAAAAATTACAAACAAATACGAGCCAGTGCGCCCAGCCCCATATCCAATACCCTGTTGTCGATGCAGTTCCTAAAATGATCGAACCCAGTAGCAGTAGTATCGTCGGATTAAATCCCTGTGCTGCTCCCATCACACCGATTGGAACAGTTAGGGCTTTGCCCTGCTGCATTGTGTTACTCCTTACTCAAATTTCCTATTTTTATAAAATCAAATATATTTGATTGTTGCGTTTTATTACATTTTTTATTATCCCCTATGCTACCGATAATCGAGCGAGATTGCAACTTTGATTTTGAGGCGATGATTTTTCGAGCGGGGAACTTAAGGGTACTCTCTTCCAAAAACTATTTTGAATTGCTATATCTAGCAAAAATATTTACAACATCCTCAATCTGAATTGGCTTAGTAATAAAGTCGTTCATCCCTGCATCTAAGCATAATTGACGATCTTCTGGTAAAGCATTAGCAGTTAAAGCCACAATCCAAGGCTGTTGACCCCAATCTTGACGAATCTGTTTAGCAGCAGTAATTCCATCCATTTTCGGCATTTGCATATCCATAAAAATTACATCATACGTTTGACGCTTGATTGCCTCTAAAGCTTCAAAGCCATTTTGGGCGATCGTCGGACGATAACCAAGTTTTTCTAGAAATAGTTGCAGCACTCTTTGATTAACGAGATTATCTTCAGCAATAAGAACTTGTAAACTAGTTAATGGAGTAGTTTCTTGAGCTAAAGAAGATAAAATTGTTTGGATGGTTTGATTGCTGGATATTGGAGAAGTGGAAACTTCTGTCGGTGCAGTTCCTAGCATGAGAGTAAAGTAGAATACAGAGCCTTGAGGACGTGTCGTTTCAGGATTAAATTTCCAATGATCAGGAGGAGTACCACCAATTTGACCAAGACTCTCGACCCAAATAGTACCTCCCATTAACTCAACTAAACGCTTACTAATGGCAAGCCCTAGTCCTGTGCCGCCATACTGACGACTGATGGAAGAATCAGCTTGAGTAAATGGTTGAAACAACAAATTCAACTGATTAACTTTAATACCAATACCTGTATCTTCAACCGCAAAGATTAATTCGCATAATTCATCACCATTTGCGATTAACCGAGGCTCGACAGCGATCGCAACATTGCCTTGCAGAGTAAATTTAATCGCATTACCTAAGAGATTGATTAAAACTTGACGTATCCTTGCCGCATCACCTAATAAATTATGAGGGATATCAGGATGTATCGAATATTGAATACTGATACTCTTGTCGCTTGCTTGTTTACTCAACAGTTCATTGACAGACCTGATGATATCTTCCAAAACCAGCGATCGGTCTTCTATTTTTAGCATTCCTGATTCAATTTTAGAAAAATCAAGAATGTCATCAATAATTGTTAAAAGGGAATCACCACTATCATGAATGATTTGTACGTAATCTCGCTGTTCTTCTGTCAAATTAGTGGTTGACAATAAATCCGTCATTCCAATTACCCCATTCATCGGTGTACGGATTTCGTGACTCATATTGGCTAAAAAAGCACTCTTGGCCCGATTTGCTGATTCGGCAAGCTCTTTGTCATGAGCTAAAGCTATTTCCTTCAGCTCTAGTACCCTCACCTGTGCAAGAGTTTCCTCAAGTTGTTTTTGTTGTTCCCGCAAATGAGAAACAAAAGCAAATGTTCTGTCAATTGTTATTTCTAAATCCTCAAAATCAATGGGTTTAGTCACAAAATCAAAAGCTCCGCAATTCATCGCAATCCGAATATTTTGCATATCTCCATAGGCTGAAACCACTACTGCTTTTATGTTTTGATCGATTTCTATTAATTTTGAAATTAAGGATAGCCCATCCATCTTAGGCATCCTAATATCAGTAAGGATCATTGAGATATAATTTATTTCTTTCAGGATTTCTAAAGCTTCTATTCCATTTGAAGCAAATATAAAATCTAGTTCTTTAGATAGAATTCTTTTTTTAAATCGCTGCTTAAAAAGTCTTTGAATCTCAATCTCGTCATCAACTACTAACACGAAATTTGTATTTTTTTGCATAATTTAAAACTGACTGCGTTTATCAAAATCTAACACTTTTATTTGATATATAGCAATTTTAAATTAGGACAAAATCAAAAAACAAAAGAGAGTTGCGGCGTAAAGTGCCGCAACTCTCTTTTGTTTTTTTTGATCTGTCTAATATGCAAGTGTATAAGTACCTCGGCATAATTAAAAAAACAGAAACAAAATCCATACCGCCCGCTGCGCGGGCAGTATGGATTTTGGGGTTTTAGCTACTTATAGGTATACATTTCATGACGGGATTGATCGGGATCGAACCGATGACCTATCGCTTAGGAGGCGATCGCTCTATCCAACTGAGCTACAACCCCAAGAGAAAATGTACTTTGATAAGTTGCTACACAAGTAACTTAGACATTATAGCAATTGCCATTCAAAAAAATAACAAAACCCTAGAAGCCTTTGCCAGTCGCTGCGCAACTGGCAAAGGCTTCTAGGAATTAGTCTCGGCTAGTGATCGATAGCCCTTCAACGATCATGGCAGACCCATATAGCGAACCATGCCACTGCCGATCGCTACCTACCGCCACGACATGATTGAGTGCAGCATAGACATTTCCAGACAGCATCGTGTCCTTGACCCGTCCAATAATTTTGCCGTTTTTGACGCGATAGCCCAAATCGACATTAATCGAAAAATCTCCTGATACATCCGTATCGTCACCTAAGACTTGATCGACGATCAAGCCATTTTTTAAAGTTGCCGCCAGTTCCAAAATATCGCCTTGGATGGTTTGACTAGCAGAGATCGCTAAATTAAATAGCCCAGGACTAGGATAGTTGCCCAAATCTCCGCGAAAGCCGTTACCCGTAGCAGCAATTCCCAATTCCTTACAAGTTCGCATATCACCGTAAAACCCTTGTAAAACTCCATGATCAATCCAAGCAGTTTCCTGCGTTGGTGTACCTTCATCATCAAAGGGTGAACTATAAACCCCAAAATCTGGATGTTGGGTAACGGTAAAAATATCAGAAATTACGGGTTGTCCAACTTTGTCTAGCCAAGGTGTTGTTTTTTGTTGAACCTGTCTCCCACTCATCGCGATCGCAACTACACCCCACAACAAATCCGCCGCCTTGCCCGTAAAGATCACAGGCGACTTGCTCGATGGTGCAGGTGCATTTTTCTTTGCCCAATCGAGATATTGCAATACTTTTTTAGCGATCGCTTCAGGCGGTAAATTATCACGCTCCGATTGACCATACCAAACATTGAGAAAGTCGTCTCCCCGCGTTAGCTCAGCATTCAAAGAGCCATCCACCGTAATATCGGTATAGCCGCAGTCCAAACCTTTGCTATTAAGGATTCGTACTGTCTCACGCCCACAATCCCAATCTGCTCCACATACTGCCTCAGGGTAACGATCAAGAACCTGCGAGATCGCCTGTTTACCCCAATTAATCATTTTCTCAACACTAACTTCCTGCCCACAAAGTTTTGGATAGTCAGCAACCGTTGATGCTCTTAATAAAATTTCTTCAGGTTCATTCAAGGCACTCAAAGCGATCGCTTGCTGCACCAAGTCCTTAGGCTCCACCGCACCATAAGCGATCGCTAAGCCCACCCTACCATCTTTCCAAATCCGTAGCCCCACACCCTCTGAGTCAACACTCTCTAACTGCTTCAGTCGATTTGCCTCAAAAAATACTGGGCGTGAAACTGAGCTTGATGCATATACTTCAGCAGCTTCAGTCCCAGATTTGAGCGCAAGTTCTAATAATTGTTCAGGATTAATTGTCATGGCGATCGCTAAGCTTATAAAAGAAAGTGCAAGGCACTTTCTTTTATAAGCTTAACAGGACAGCTATTCCACACCTTCATATCGCCAAGCGACAGGATCGATCGCTTCACCATTCACATACAGCCCCCAATGCAAGTGTGGCCCAGTGACAGCACCCGTCGCACCAACTGCGCCAATTAATTGACCAGCTTTCACAAAATCTCCTTCTTTTACATAGATTTTGCTGAGATGCAAAAAGATACTTGCTACACCCTGACCGTGATCTAAGCCGATTGTATTGCCATGGAGAAGAAAGCCCTGCGATACATTACCCACTAAGCGGATATAGCCAGATGCTGGTGCAATCACAGGTGAACCAGTGCCGCCTGCATAGTCCACTCCACGATGGTAATAGTCATTGGCAAACTCGCCATTGTAATAGCGCTGTACCCCAAAACCTGTCGTAATCTCACCATCATTAGGTCTTAAAAAAGCGCCATTCCAGAATTTCTGAGGAGTAACTAATTTTTTAAAAGCCGAAACCTTATCCCATTCATAATCTGTCGGTTCCGACCCACTACCCGAATCATTAAGCCAAATACTTTGCGTAGGAAATTGGCGATCGCCTAATTGCATAGGCAAAGTTTGCTGTAAACCCTCGGCGCTTACCACCACCTGTCTTAGTCCAGCCTTGTCGAGTGGAGTCGTAGGAATAAATGCTCGCCAACGATTTGGGGACATCGCAAACGCAGGAAACTGCTTATTATTCATCGATACAGTTGGTGCTGTTGTCCCAGATTTATCAGTCGCGATCCAAACTGATACCGTATCACCAAGTTTTGGGGTATTGGGTCTGAGCATTGCTTGCAATGCATCGGCACGGGATACACCAAAGATTATGGATGCGATCGCCGATAGCAAACTCAGACCAATTAGTAATGGTAATTTGAGAGAGAATTTGAATGGATTTGCAACCATAACAACATTACTAAAAAATAGGGAGTAGAGATCATGCCTTATTTTAACTTTATTTCAACAAGTCCAGTAATTGAAACTGAAAAAAGAGTGATAGTGCAAAGCACTATCACTCTTTTTTCAGTTTCAATTTTGTCCTAGTATTAATTAGTTTAAAAATGGCGATACTTTTGAAGATAGAGAGGAACTATATGTGCCAGGGCTGACAGGAAATGCTACAGAAGAAAAAGCCGTAACGATTGTCGAACTAATGCCAGGGTTAGCAGCAATAAAGGCAGGATCGAGTATCACAAGAGCGCTAGCAATTCCAGGACTTTGAACTGTAACTGTCTGCGTGGTGAATGGAGTGGGAGGAGCAGCAACAATAGAGCTATCGGGAATAGTAATATTTCCACTGTTAATCTGCAAACTTACGTTTGTATTAGCAACTGGTGGAATCCCAATTACTAAAGGACCAGAAATAGATGTAACAATCGCATTAGTAACGGTTGTTGGTGCAGCAATGAAACTTGCAGTTCTACCATCATTGAATACAACGCCACCTGTTGTTGTGCCGCTCGCAGTTAAAATCGAGTTCACAACAATATTTGGAGCATTCGATGATGTAAGACTGGTTATAGTGCCAGTACTTGATGAGATAGTGCCAATGGGGCTGAGCAGCGAATAACTGTTAAGAGAAATTGCACCATTGGTAAATACAGTTCCAGATACAGTTCCAGTAAATGGAAGACTTGTAAGTTGAGCAAAAGCAGCTTCAGTGGAGATAGTCGCGATCGCAGCTGCAAGAGGCAGCCCGAAAGAAATAACACGAAAAATAGATTTCATTTTGATGATCCTCATGAATTAATAATTTAGAACGTGAACGTTGTTCGGACTACCCCAATTGTGACAGTGTCACTAGTAGCAGTGTTGCCAGGACTAAAAACAAACACAAGCCCTGGAGTAATACTAATATTTTTGGAAATAGGAAATCTGTAGAATGCTTCGACATGCGTAGTCGAAGCGGGTTGAGAACTAGGAACTCCGCCAGTACTGCTCAGAATACTAGGAAAGTTAATATTGCCACTAAGGTTACTGCTGGTGATACGTGGAGGTTGACCAACATATAGTCCTATTAGATCACCTTCTTTGAATATATCAAGAAAATTAGCAAATGTCATCCAGTTGAAAGTCTCAACCGATCCAGAAAACCCAGAATTTCGAATACTTGATGTCGTAAAGCCTACCCACCCACCAAGATTGAAGTTTCTGGTCGGCTGCCATGACACTGTTCCGCCAAAGGCATTTGTACTGAAATTTGATGCAACTGGAGCAACAACGCCAATAATTGTGTCACCAACAGCACTATTCAATGTGCCGTTGTTAGTATAGGAATTGAGGTAGTAAAGCGCAACATCAATTCGCTCAAATACATTGGCAGCCAACTGCACACCAATTGAAGTTGGACCACCAAACAAACCACCATCGCCAGATGCACTAGCGGAATTTCCTGCTGAGTAGACTCCCTGCAAGCTCACATCCTTACCAATTTTCCAGTCAAAGCCTAGTCCAGCCTGTCCCGCGTTGAGGCTAATCACGGGATTTCGCTGAGCAAACAAAGAAATAGGACCGCTTCCTGCACTTTCAACTCGATTAGGACCGCGGAAGACGTTAATCGCATTGACTCCCCTTGCGCCAACAATGATGCCAAGATTACTGCCAATCAGAAATCGATAGTTGAGATCACTGAGAGTAAAGGTATTACCCGTACTGCTTTCATACCCAAGCCGAGTAAAGTTATTGTTTAGTGCAGCAAAGCTAGTAATTGGAGCATCGGTTGATAAGTTACCTGCTTGCAAACTAGTTAGCAGAATACCTCGATCGGGAAACTGTGTAACGAGACTAAGTTGAGCTAGATAGCCAAAATTAACGTTAGTTGCAGGATCGGCAACTCTAGTCCCTAGAGTTCTAGGAATATTAGAAGTATTATTTAGTCGTCCTTGTAAACCAAATATGGCTTGACCATAAAGTTTGGTTGTTGTCGAGAATTGCTGTGCTTCTAATTTGGTCGTCTTAGCATCTAGAGCATCGACGCGACCGCGAAGGGTTGCTAGTTCCGCAGCAAATTCTTCTTGAAGTTTTTGTAAAGTAGCGAGATCTTCTTTGCTGACCTTATCGGCTAAACCTGCGGAGATGATTTCGTTGATCTTATCCAAGCAAGCGTTTAAACCAGCAGCAAATTCGTAGCGACTAGTTGCTTGTTTGCCGCGAAAAGTGCGATCGGGATAACCAGCAATACAACCATAGCGCTCTACCAGAGATTGCAAGGCGGTGAAAGCCCAGTCAGTTGGTCGTACATCACTGAGTTGGGAGACAGAGCTAACGCCTTCAGCTTTCTTAGTAGCAGGGCTAGAAACTAGCTCTTGATTAATTTGATGAATAATCGCTGATTCACCAGTCTTCGGTTGACTTACCGATTGGGATGGACTCACAACCGTCGGATCGTTGCCAATCGAATGGATCAGACTGGAATCAGATTTGGAACTTAGATTAACCTGAGTTGATTGGGTTTCTGCGTTAGCGCCGTTGCTGAGAAACGCAGAATAGGAAATAACTGTACTAAGGAGTAACAACTGACAGCTTTGCTTAGATCGACAAGATTTTACAGCCAACTTAAATAATCCTCACACCGAAAGGAAAAAACAATGAATATCCTGTTCCTCATTATTATCGTTTTTTTTCAGTGTCAAGTGTTTTTTGGCTTAGTGTAGCAATATTTTACAAAAGGAAATGGCGGGGCAAAGCACCGCCATTTCCTTGATGTGAATCTAAGGAATTAGAGGAATCGTGGCGCTACGAGTAAACTGCTCATAGGCTGAATCTAAATTAAGGGGATATATCGCTTTAAATTTGTAGTCTTTGTAAGCATCAGGGACTTTGGCAAACTTCTCAAGGACTTGCTCCTTCGTTAAAATCTGCGCTTTCCATTCCAAAGCCGTACGTTCTAACCAACTAAAATAAGCTTGTTGTGCTTGTAAGCCTGTTAAATCGGTAACATCACCATGCCCAGGGACAACCTTGGCTGTGGGATAAGTGGCAACCAAGCGATACAGACTTCCTTGCCACTGACGGATATCACTGTCTCCAGTGTAAGGAATACGCTTGTTAAATACCATATCTCCCGTAAACAAAACCTTGGCATCAGGGACATAGGCAACCAAATCAGTTCCTGCCGAATGACCATCTACGCGCTCAATTCGCACTTGGCGATCGCCTAACCAAAGATCGGTTTGACTATTAATAATCACCGTTGGCGGCGTAATGCCTCCAGTATTATTTTTGCCGCTTTGAATATATTCGCGAATCACGCCGCGCCCAAGGACAGGGATTTCACGCTTCACAAAAACTGAATTTCCACCAGTGTGATCAAAGTGATAATGCGTATTCAAGACATACTTGATCGGCTTATCTGTCAAAGACTTTACTGTGGAGATCATCAGTTCTGCTAGTTCAGGGGTTTGGAACGGATCGATCACCAACACACCATCACTACCAATCACAAAACCACCATTGCAAATCGCTACCGCAGGACTTGCAGGTGGAAAATCAGTGCTAGCAACTAGGGCATAAATTCCTTGAGCAATCTCTTGAAGTTGTAAGCCCGCATTTTGCAAGCTTACAGTTTTAATACTTGTCTCCGCGGATGGTTTTTGAGCCTGAATTTGTGGCTGATTTTGAGCATCAGCAGGACTCCAACCATGTCCGAGCACTATCGACATTACTGTAGCGATCGCCGCCAACAAGAATGCCAAAAGGTATTTAATCTTTAGCTTTTTCAGCATCTTAATTCCTTAGAGCTAGATTTTGAAGCTCCTACACTTCAAACCCAGTGTAAACCAAATCAAAACCTAAAAAGGAAATAAGACGCTTTGCGCCCCATCTCCTCAAAACCCAAAAAGGATTGCGGCGCAAAGCACCGCAATCCTTTTTGGGTTTTATATATCTTGCAACTATCAAAGTTGAACTTTAGAGCTTAACTTCGATGTCCACACCAGCAGCTAGATCAAGCTTCATAAGTGCATCGATAGTTTTTGCAGATGGTTGATAAATATCGATAATCCGACTGTGAGTGCGGGTTTCAAAATGTTCGCGTGAGTCTTTATCTACATGGGGAGATCTGAGAACGCAATAGATACGACGACGTGTTGGCAGGGGGATAGGGCCAACGGCAGCCGCGTTTGTACGATTAGCAGTTTCGACGATTTTTTCGCAGGATGAGTCTAGCAGGCGATGATCGAAAGCTTTGAGACGAATCCGAATCTTTTGTTGTTGAGGTGCCACAGTTCTTAGGGATTTATTCGGGTAAATTTTTCAGCGTTTCTCATGTTAGCACCCTAACAACCTAAAATCAAACAATTGCTTTAATGCTAGTAATTCTTATTATAAAAATCAGTTTTGAAGGAAATCCGCCGACGGCGGACTTCCTTCAAAACTGATTTTGGGGTTTTCAGCGCCGCTGGCGCGAAAAAGCTCAAAATTGGTTTCATCATGAGAATTGATGACTGCCCATACCTTTTTAGGATTGACGATTCCGATCCTGTTACAATTGCTAGATAGATACATTCACATAACTTTATCTAGAAATATGTCTTTGCTTCTTTCTGCCCCCATATTGGCTGCAATTGTCTATACCGCGATCGCAGGAGCATATTTACTGGTGATCCCCTTATTAGTGCTGTTTTATTTCAAAGCGCGTTGGTACAAAACAGGTTCATTAGAAAGAGTGTTTTTATGCTTTCTCGCCTTTTTCTTCTTCCCAGGGTTATTGTTACTCTCTCCATTCTTTAACTTTCGTCCTGAAGCGCGGCAAATTTAAACCTAAATTAAACTGAGTACGAATCGCTCAGTTTAATGAAAAATATTTTTGAGATTAAAACTATGCGCCGCATTGATGCCATAGCAATTATGGTTGCTTTTTTCGGGTTTGGTGGAGTTGCATTTTGGGTGTTTCGCGCCTCTGGTCTCGATGCCACGAATGCAGGTGTTTGGAGTCAAGTGGTTTTGATAGGGGTATTAATAGCTTGGATTTCCACCTATGTATTCCGAGCTGTGACAAAAACTATGACCTACAATCAGCAGCTAGATGATTACAAAAAAGCTGTTCTAGCCAAGAAGTTAGAAGAAATGTCACCTGAAGAGCGCGAAAGTTTATTTGCAGAAGTAGATGCAGAAAATCAACTAGCGCAAAGCTCAGCTCAAAAAGCAATCAAAGATGAATGAATCAGAGATCGCCTTACTATTCACTATTTCATCCTAAGCCACTTGCAAAGCGGATTAGTTCCTTTGGCTTCCCCAAGGATTTGGTCGATCGCTTTCAAATAGTGCAGAAATGGCTGAGTTTTGCTAGTGATGGGGAACCATCTAACCTACTTGCCGAAGCACAGTTTTTGCATGATATTTTTGTTGATATTTTGGGTTATAAATCTCCCTTTGAGAGCAACGGTGGGGCATGGGAATTAGAGTTGCATCCACACCCTGCTTTAGGTTTTTTCACAGAAACCTCAGAAAATGTGATCGCCGAAATCCGAGTTAGCACTGCGGAGGAAGGGGCGATTATTAAGCCAGAACCAGAGCATGAAACCACTGAATGGTTGATTGTCTTAGATTATCGAGAAATTTGTCTTTATCATCGCCATGTATCGAGTTTGTTCTGCCAGAGATTTGCTTGGGACTCGTTAGCGGATTTAGAACAGCTCAAAGCTTTTTATTTTTTATTGTCGCGGCGGACTTTGCTTAGAGGAATAGCGAAGAGCGAAGAGCGATCGCGCACTACTCATTTGCTGGAAGAGTCTCACCAGCTAGAATCCGAGATTCTCAAAAATTTTTATAGTCACTATTGTAAAATCCGCAGTCAGTTAATCAAGGATTTTCGCTATCGGTTGCAACTATTAGCGCATCCTGTCGAAAATGCTGAAAATCATCTCCAGATCGAAGCTGAAGATGCGATCGCGATCGCGATTTATCAAGCCCAAAAACTTCTAAACCGTATTTTGTTTGTTGCTTATTGTGAAGATCGGCAGCTATTACCTGAGAACTTAATTAAAGACGCTTACGAATTTGAAAACCCATATATTGAGCAACCGATTTGGGAAAACTATAAAGCTATATTTAGTTGGGTACAAAATGGCAATGCGAAATATCACAGTCCCATTAATGCTTATTCATATAGCCTATTTGCAAGCGATCGCATTTTAGATCAGGCTTTATTCGTTGGCGATGAGTTGTGTCGTCAGATCAAGGAAATAGCTCGGTTTGACTTTTGCGAAGATATTACGCGTCATATTCTGACTTGTCTTTTTGATGAATCAATCAGAGAGTTATCGCAATATCGTAAAGATCTAAGTAACCTTAGTAAGCGCCGTATTCCGAAATTACCTTGTAAAGCAATTTTGCAAAGTGAGTCGGTAATTCGCATATTGCAGCAGCATTTAGCTATATCAAAAAATCATCAAGACATATTGGCATACTGCCAAGAATATCAAGAGCGTCTGTTGAGAATCAAAATCTTACATCCTAAATGTGGTGCTGGTGTATTGCTCGTAACAGCTTTAGAGTTTTTACTTTCTGAACACGAGCGAATCCATTACCTGTTAACTAAATTCTCTACTGATGATGAGGCGATCGCTCACAAAACACCAACAACTGTAATAACCCATATCCTGCAACATAATTTATTTGGTTGTGATGTTGCCGAAGAATCTATTGAAATAACCCGACTCTCACTTTGTTTGAGATCTCTAGAAATTAATTCGTCTTTGCCAGACCTTGAGCGCAATATCCAACTTGGTGAATTAGCAACTTGTGATTTTGGAAAAGAGTTTAAAGCCGCAAGCAATCTTGGCGAAGTTGTAATCCTAAAATAGTAAACGACCTGTAGTTTTAAAAAGTGTACTGTAACTCAAATAGCATCATATGCATTTAACTAGACAACCCAAATATCTGCTTGAGTGCAACTTGCATCGCTATCCGACCATTGACACTGCGCCAAGGTGGAATCATGATCAGCGCTTTTATCGCTAAGACGCTCCCCCATGCTTTGTAACAAATCTCAGTAGGAAAGTTGTTTTTTGCGCTAGTAGCATCACTTTCATTTCTGCTTTTTGCTTAATCTCGGCAAACTTAAACCAATTCGTAAGCACCAAATTCTCTTGATTGAGTCGCACCAAACGAGATCGCAGATCATCACTATTCCAGGCAAAAGTCTCAAAATCCCACAGCGATCGGGCAATTATTCTTTGCCTGTGCCACATTTTGCCCCGCCCCCACATACCAAAATCTCAAATCAGTGCGATCACACTCTTTAAGCGGATAGCCCAATAAAAATTGTAATGACGCAACGAGATCATCTTTAAGCCCTGTGAATATTGACTGAATGTCTTCCGTCACTACTAGCATTATTGAAGCAATTTCCCCTAAAGCAAATTTCTTACTTAACTCGATTGACAGGCGATCGCTCTGTAATAAGTAATCCAAGGTGTCGGAATCGAACCGACATATCAACGAGTATGAGTCGATGTCTATGATTGCTGTAATTCTTACACAATAACAGATTCAGAAAAGCATATTGCTAACGATAGTCATTTGATAGTCAAAAACAGCATTATGAGTAAATTATTCAATATTTTGATTTCTTTGATCGCTTCGATATTTATGAAAATTATTAAACGTTATCTGACGGAAAAGATTGCCAAAATCCGTATCATCAGAAAGTTTTTGGTAAATATCAAAGCTGTTATCTCGTGCCACGATGTCAGCGTAGTATCGTTATTTGCAGGAAAGTTTGTAGAGTAAGACTTTTGAGCATTGTCAACTAGGTGACGGGGTAAAAATTGGGGTAATTGATTTTTCCTTACAAACAATTATGCGTTTGCAAGTCAGGAATTAATTGTGCGGTAAAGTGAAATAAAAGTAGTTGTGATGAGTTCTGATCGCCTATTCATGACATATATAAATTAAGCGATCGCATATCCTGATAAAGGCAAGTATCGGGTTTCGGCAAGCGATCCCTATGGGCAAAGGTAAATGAGGGTGAAAAAGGCTGCGATCGACATAGCCACAAACCAAGGAAATATTTGCCAGATACAATATGCCATAGTCAATAAAGCGATGATCGCAGGAATGAAAAATAACAGGCGTAGGTATCTGAGTTTTGATTTAGGTTTAGCAGATTTTATTTCCATGTTTGATGTTCTAGTGGAAGTTTGCATCAAAGTTTAATTACTTTTACTGTTTATTTGAAGCTTTAGTCCCAAACTATTTAAGTATTGTGCAAACTCATACACAGTTTGACTTTTATTATTTGCTACAAAATCTTTTACCCATTAGCGATCGCTATCACTACCTAGTGCAGCCGCGACGTGACCCAATCCTAAAGGCAATAGCGCTGGTTCAGGATCTTTATCTTCCAAAACTGCTGTTAAATAAGCGGCAGATTCTTCTCGATCTTTAAGAGAATCAATTAAAAAGTCTTCGTGAGTTGTCATAAGCTTTAGTCGTCTAGTCTTTCAACATTATAATCTTTATCCATTAATCAGATTTTCCTATTGCTGAGCCTGCCGAAGTACTAAAACTAGATGTATTACTAACTGATGTTACGTGGAACGCAGTTGATAAATCCTTTGTGGAATCGCGAAGCAGGGCAACCAAATGTCCATAGCAATGCAAGTTTTGCTTAGGGCATAAAACCCAAATAAATAGAGGCGGCGCGAAACGCCGCCTCTATTTATTTGGGTTTTAATTTGTCGTAGCTATTTCTTGTATTGCTATACGCTGGCTGAACGGAGTCGAAGCACCTCTCATAGGAGGCAACTTTCTTTTTCCTACGTTTTGTATTGAAATCAATCAATTCACTCAATTCATTCAAAGAATCAATTACCAACTTATTAAAATTACTATTTATACGGAGTTGTTAAATTCGACTCAGGTAAACAGTCCTCAAATTTAATAAGGAGAGCATCATGAGTACAGAAGTTCAAGCCGAGACAACTACTGATTCTTTCGATCCTAACATCGTTCCCGCAGAGACCAAAGCCCGTAAAGAGCGGGAAGGAGTCAATTATAAGCGTACTCCTGATAATGCAGAAGATGCTGACAGCATTCACACTGCCGATGGTTATACCGTAGATACAGAAGGGTTGATAAACAACTATGCTATCGAACCGCCGATGTATGTAGAAGATGGTGGTACAAGTCAGGCTAATCTTCCTGTAGTTGAGAAGTTCATAATAGTTGATGTTTTTTCGACAAGTATTGAATCAGAGAATGTCGCAACGGAAATTCATGAGGCAGGGATAGGTAGAAACAAGATTTCTGTGCTGGGCAAAAATTATCATGATGCTGCTCATGGCTATGGATCGCTAAACTGGCAGGATATCGAAGCAGATGGTGGGTTGACTAAAGTTTTGAAAAGTGCGGGAATTGTTGAGTCGGAAGCCCGTAAATATGAGGCAGAAATCGCCGCAGGAAAATTTTTGGTAGTGGTAATTGGTGAAAATGCGGATGTGATTACAACTAAAGAGATTTTGATTAATACTGGTCATCGCATCAACGCTCTCCAAGAAAAAGTCTAACTTTTTATCTCTTGCATGTATAACTAGCTGTAGCTAATCCAAAAGATGAGAGGCGGCGCTTCGCGCCGCCTCTCATCTTTTGGATTGGCTATAACTACTTTCCCAAATTATCGATATTGCCGATGAACTAATTGCTTTTCATGTCAATGGCACTGAGGGGACGCAAGAAACCATTGACAAGGCTAGACGTAAAGAAGTTGAGGTTAAGCTTTTTAGCTATTCAATCGATCTCGATCGCACCCAACCTTAACCCTAGCTTGCTAGAATAAGATTTTCGTACAGATATCAAAGATGTTTGCTCTAGTTGACTGTAATTGCTTCTACGTTAGCTGTGAGCGTGTGTTCGACCCATCGCTTGAGGGTAAGCCTGTGGTCGTGCTATCTAACAATGATGGCTGTATCGTGGCGCGATCGCCAGAGGCAAAAGCGCTAGGGATTCCGATGGGTGCGCCTTACCACAAACACAAACAGCAACTTCACAATGCTGGAGCGATCGCCCTGTCATCAAACTACGAACTCTACGGAGATCTAAGTCATCGTGTTTACGATGTTCTTTTTGCATCTGTACCAGAAGTCGAGATTTATTCGATTGATGAATGCTTTTTAGATTTATCGGGCTTCGCGCATTTGGGAACCGATGGAATGATGGAATTTTGCGCCAAATTGCAGCAGAAAATTCTTAGGTGGACTGGTATTCCGACTGGTATTGGGATTGCCACAACCAAGGTCTTGTCCAAAGCTGCTAATCGAGTTGCTAAGAAATCAGTAAGTGGTGTTGCCGAATTACTGACTGATGATATTCGCGATCGCGTACTGAACAATCTAGAAATCGAAGATATTTGGGGAATAAATAAACTTTTAGGAGTAAGACTGCGATCGCTTGGCATTACGACAGCGGCTCAGTTAAGAGATGCGAATGAATCGCTTATAAAACAAATCATGGGCATTGTCGGTGTCAGGATTATGCACGAACTGCGCGGTTTGTCTTGTCTGCCACTGGAAGCGATCGCCCCACCGCAAAAGAACATGATATGTTCGCGATCGTTCGGACAGCCCGTAACTACGCTCAAACAAATGCAAGAAGCGATCGCCTACCATGCAGCAAGAGCGGCGGCGAAATTAAGACATAGGAAATTAAGAACTTCGGTTCTAGGGGTTTTTCTAACAACCAACCGATTCAAACCCAATGACTTGCAATATAGTAATTCGATATCTGTATCTCTGCCGACGGCAACGAATAGCTCTCAAGTATTGATTCGGTTTGCCAAGCTCTGTATGTCGAGTTTATTTCGCGAAGGATTCAGTTATAAAAAATGTGGCGTTAGTCTCAATGATATTAGCTCGGTTGATGCGGTGCAGTTGGATTTGCTAGCAGCCGCAGTCGATCCGCCCGATGAAAAGTTAATGGCAGTAATTAACTCGCTAAATAGACGCTATGGCTCTGGAACGATTCGGTTTGCCAGTGAGGGGATTAGGCAAGATTGGAAAATGAGAAGCGATTTGCGATCGCCCAGATATACGAGCCGTTGGGATGAATTGCTGGTAGTGAAAATTTAGACAGCTTGCAAAATCATTTCGTTAGGAATTGATACCCAAACACTAAACTGGTTGGCATTTGGTGCGATTAAGACTGCCATGCCCAAATCTAAATCTCTTCTACATCCTGCGATCGCTTCGTTGAGAGAGTTATATGCTTTATCGACTACAAAGGTTTTGCCTAGAAAGATAATCGCTTGTTCAGTGCCAACAATGGTGTTGATTACAATCGAGCGAACTTGGTTTAGTGAATTGAGGATCATTGCTTTTGCCCTGTGAACGTTTTTCTCTATGGGATTAGTATCGCGTTCTATCAAGGTTGGGGATGCGATCTCGAATCTATGCTCCTGTGATGTTGAGTGTGAGTAAATGCGATCTCAATCACAATTAATGCTTGAAGAGACATTGCGATCGCTGTCCTAGAGGAAGTTAATAGCGATCGCAGAAAATGTCACGTAAACTAGAGGATTTAGTTTCAGATCTCTGACCAAGATGTGATGTCGGATAGAAATATTGAATGAGAAAAAAGTCTGTTTAAAGTTTAATTAAAGCCTGTTTAAGGTTTATTTAAAGCCTGTTTAAGATTTATTTAAAGCATACTAAATTCAGCTTTTGCAATAGCGGCTTGTAAAGCGAGTAAGGCTTATATAAATGCTATTTCCATTTATATAAATTCCACTTCTAGCCATTAATGAGTACACAAAATTGTTGGATTAAAAGCAATTGACAAATCAATAAAATCGTGGTTACTTACGGTAACGATTTATTGATCTTACAGGATTACTCTTCATGAATCGAAAGTTAAAGGCGGAATTAATCAACCTATTTGGGAGATCGACTGTAGAGCGGGCGATCGAACTTTATAATGATATAAAAAAATGTATTGATAACGATATCATAATTAGGGTATCTAAGGAGATAGCAGAGATTTCAAGCCAACGCAAAAAAATTGAATATTTTCAAACTCTGGATATAGATACTAAACAAGCATTAATTTTGACTATATTATTTCCATAAATATGGAAACGAAAAAGCGCCCTTAACTAATTTGCTAAGGTGCTTAAACACTAGAAGATTTTAAAACTTTGAGTCGAGACATAAAATGCATGAGTTGTATCATCGAAACTAAAATGTTAGGTAAAGCTACTTATTCTTTATCTATTTACTAACATTTTGTTTGTAACTAGTATCGGTTTATTCTAATTTTTTGTCTGTGTTGTAGCTAACTACTTTTTGTAAGTTCGCTCTAGCAAAGGAAGGGATCGGTAAACTTTTTTGAGGTAATCAAATTTTCAGGTTTAAGCGATCGCAAAACAATCAATATCTTTCTATTTTGATTGTTATTGTCTATTTATTTTTGTTTTTTGCTGATTTTTATTCATTCTCTCTTATTTACTAGAATTTAAGCCTACAAAACACAAAAAAATCGACACTATTTTGGGGTGCGCAAACTATCTAATGTTCTGATGTGTCGTTATGCTAGGCTACGGAACCAAAAAGATCGGCATGGTCAATCGCAGGTATTTCTACTAGCGCCTAATATCTGCGATTAGCCACGCCTCAAGAAACAATAGACTTTGCTTTTTACAACTTGTTCGTTTCGCGATCGCTACTCTCACGATCTGTATTGTTGCTTCGCGTTCGGAATGTGCTTTTGCAGTGCGATCGCCTTGGTTCTAAAGACTGAGTTTCACCACTGCGATCGCACTGTAAAAGAAACACTAAAGTTGCAAAACGGCGATCGCATATCCAACAACTGAGAGGATTTTGTGAGTGCTATATTGCATAAATGACCAAGGAGACAAACCAATGACTGTCACCACAAAGCAGCAAATCATCCAAGAAGTTGAAGCCATGTCAGAAAGTGATTTGACCAAGGTTCTAAAGTTGCTGCAATCCTTTGGCTTAACTAAGCACAAGCCTCAAATCACTGATGCTAAATATCCCTTGCGTGGGTTGCCTGTGGAATATATCGATCCCCTAGAACCAGTTGCCCTCGCTGATTGGGAATTGGCATGATTGTTTTAGATACGCATATCTGGATCTGGTGGGTGCATGGCGATCCTAAGCTCAGTCAAACTGCGATCGCTGCGATCCAATCCCATGAGTCTGAATTGTATCGATCGCTAAAATATTTGACAAAGCCTCTGAGGATAGAAATTAAGCTACTAGTCTGCTAGATTTTTTTGAGGCTTTGGTAAAGGAGTATTCCGTTGAGGGATACACTAACAACATTGTCTGCTAGAGAGTTTTTGAAGATGAATCCTTTTAAGCGTGCTGTTTTCGATCCTAGTCGTAATTTGTTCCTGTTTATTGTGGTCGCACTGATCGTTTTACCGTTTATTGCAAATGGGATATTTGATTTGGTGTGGAATACAGGGGCGGACTTGATCAAGGACTCTCTGAATATTAAGGACAAAAGCACGGTTCAAATAACTGGTCTAGCATTCATCATTGTGATGATGCTTTTGATAATTTATGGTACTGATTTTGTTTTCAAAGTTAGTCAGTATTTTAGTAAGTTTTTTAGTCCTCAAGGTGGTGCGATCGCAAATGTTCGACCTGTCAAAAGGGATTATGTCGGCTTAATTGCGTTCATGAGTCCCAAAAGGGATTCTCCCGCAGAACGGGCGATTCGGTTTCATTGGGACGAAGGTAAAAATCAAATCTATCAATATTGTTGGTTGATCTGTACGGAAAAGTCGGTGGATGAGGCTGAGCTGCTGGTGGCAAGGTTAGCTCAGGAGGGATGTTTGATGACGACAAATATTTTTTTTGGTGATTATGTTATCAAGAATGAGAATGCTCCTGATGTTAGCTTGCTTGTACCTGAGCAGTTTGTGGACGATCCGAACTATATTCAGAGGTTGATTCAAAGTATTTACGTTGATGCTGAAAGCAAAGGAATTAGCGAGTCAAAAATCATTGCTGACTATACGGGTGGTACGAAGTCGATGACGGCAGGAATGGTGATTGCTTGTGCTAGTCAAAATCGATATTTGGAATATATTATTCAGTCTGATTCTTGTCCAATTATGGAGGTGGACATTTCTTATAATATGCGCCCAGTAAGGGGGTAAGGGAAGAGTGAAGGCGGAAGAGTAAAAATATTTCCGATCGCGACAATTTTAGTATTTCTATATTTTCATCTTTTCTTCATTTTTCGCCTTCCTTCTTCAGCCTTTCCTAAGAGTTTTCCTCCCCTTGCGGGGTTTTAGGCGTGAAGGATGCTTACGAAAAGAAAAACTATGGCAAAACAAATGTTTCCGCCCCTTGCGGGGTTATGGGTTTGAAACGAACCATACTCGGTCTGCTGATATTTGCGACGAGCTTTATTTCCGTCCCCTTGTGGAGTTATGGGTTTGAAAATGTCGGGGCGCTAATATTTCGTTCAAATTTAATTTAGAAACAGTTGGGTTTCCGTCCCCTTGCGGGGTTATGGGTTTGAAACTCGGTCGTAAGACTTCCGAACGGAGAGTTTTACGCTGTGACAGTTTCCGTCCCCTTGCGGGGTTATAGGCATGAAAGTTGATTCTGACGATGAATAAAGGTCAATTGATTGACACGATGTTTCCGTCCCCTTGCGGGGTTATAGGCATGAAAGACCTGTTGTTCAAATTGTTGTCGGAAAAGCTGAAGAAGGAGCATAGTTTCCGTCCCCTTGCGGGGTTGTAAGCATGAAAGCGGCAATTAAAGTTCAAGCGCAAATAGACTTTTTTGCAATGTTTCCGTCCCCTTGCGGGGTTGTAAGCATGAAAGAATCCCTGTTAACGCCCAGCAGACGATCACTCCAGAAGGGTTTCCGTCCCCTTGCGGGGTTGTAAGCATGAAAGTGGTGGGACGCTTTCACCCAATGACCTCGGCGAAAAAGCTGGGGGTTTCCGTCCCCTTGCGGGGTTGTAAGCATGAAAGCAACGCATTGCTAGAGAGGCTCTAGATATTTGCCACAAGGAGTTTCCGTCCCCTTGCGGGGTTGTAAGCATGAAAGAACACACAGAACACTCAACAAAAAATATTCCTTAGGGTTTCCGTCCCCTTGCGGGGTTGTTAAGCATGAAAGCACGAGGCTCTTAAAAACTTCATTATACTGCAAAACATGCAGTTTCCGTCCCCTTGCGGGGTTGTAAGCATGAAAGAAATGCAGAAAACTGGAATGGAAAGGTAGAATCCATGAGGAAAGTTTCCGTCCCCTTGCGGGGTTGTAAGCATGAAAGGAGTAGATTATAGAATGCTTCGGCAATCCATGGCAAAAAAGTTTCCGTCCCCTTGCGGGGTTGTAAGCATGAAAGCAATTCGTCAGATAGAACCAAAGTATCCGTTGCTGTAGATGAGTTTCCGTCCCCTTGCGGGGTTGTAAGCATGAAAGTTGGTTGTGGGGCTTGTTACGGCTACCGCAAAGTCAAGTTTCCGTCCCCTTGCGGGGTTGTAAGCATGAAAGTGCGATTACTCACAAAGGTTTAGACGTTAATGATTCATTTGTTTCCGTCCCCTTGCGGGGTTGTAAGCATGAAAGAGCCCAGCGGACGTGCAAGTTAATAATCAAACTGCATGGTTTCCGTCCCCTTGCGGGGTTGTAAGCATGAAAGCTGGAAAGATCGATTCTAGTCAAGCCAACGACATTGCAGTGTTTCCGTCCCCTTGCGGGGTTGTAAGCATGAAAGTGTCTGGGAAATCGCCACGATCATAAGTGACGGGAAAAGTATAGGTTTCCGTCCCCTTGCGGGGTTGTAAGCATGAAAGAGAAGTTGAAATTACCGTCAGTGATGATGGTAATGCACAGTTTCCGTCCCCTTGCGGGGTTGTAAGCATGAAAGAACCTTTTTGAAAAAAACGCCACTTTCATCAGAAGGTTCCAAGGTTTCCGTCCCCTTGCGGGGTTGTAAGCATGAAAGCTCCCAGTCAGATCCCGCGTATTTGACCTGTGAGTATGCTTTTAAAAAGTTTCCGTCCCCTTGCGGGGTTGTAAGCATGAAAGCTATTTGTTAAAAAGCGACTATCTGAACAAAGCAATAAAGTTTCCGTCCCCTTGCGGGGTTGTAAGCATGAAAGTCCTCACATTTTTGAGGCTTACACAGTAAAGCTTTTAGCAGGGTCGATCTCCATAGGTCATTTACATGGTCAATAAGCTTGCTAAATTCGCAATAAGACTACAACTGTAAAGGCGGAAATCCTTATGGAGAGAGCGACCTCCATAGGTCAACGTAATAATGCGGTTTTCAAGGTTCTTGCCACCTATGGAGGTGACTGCACAAACTATAATTGCTAAACCAAGTTTTTGTCTAGTTTCATAACATTAAATTATGTAAAAACTGGGTGGAGGTGCTGGCGGATTGCTGCCGACAGTTAGAGCCTTAGGCAAAGCATCCGACGGAATCCAGTACATCCGCACATTATCAGTCTCAGGCTTTACTCGTTTTTTAATTTTAACATGGAGTTTTTTCATGTCATCTAAACTTATAAAACACTCAAACACACTTTCTTGCACACGCCGCCCATGCCCCTCAAGAAAATTTGATAACTTGAGGCGACGCTTATCGTCAGCAATATCGTAAATTTATGGAACTGTTTCTAAAGCACCGATCGCTTTACGCGCAGCTTGGGCATATTTTCTGACCGTTTCATAGGGCATATCGAGATCGATCGCGATCGCTTTGAGACTTTCGCCTAGTTCATACCTTGCTAAGATCGTTGCCCAGACTGTGGCGGTGTTCTGAGCGCGATCGCCTCCTTGTCGTTTTTTTGTTTGCAGAAATAGATCGGTTAGTTCCGCAATTCTCTGCATTAAATGTTCTTGAATTGGAGTTGTTGCGATTGGTTCTTTTTCATTCTTCCCGTTTCTTATTTCATCTTTCCCAATCAGTCTAGTTTGTCCTAAGCCGAAGGTTGTTTTATGTCCTGTGCTGCAATAGGGTGCGAGTTGAATCAGTGCATACAGTAGTCTCTCAAAATCTGAGTTTTGGCTTGCTTTGCGATCGATGCCAAATTCGACATTGCCGATAAATCCCGTTACATAGCCTTGTTTAGCGACTGCAACTTTGGTGCAGGTGAGGTCGTAATTTGTGACATAGATTATTTGTTCGATCCATTGGAGAAATTCTTCTTGAGGGAAAGATTCGGGTGCAAAGTCGTTCCATCGGCGAAGGTAGCTATGGAAAATATTGGTGGGGATGGGTAATGGGAGGTGATGTTGTTTTTGGCGAAAGCTGGTGGGGCTGAGGAAGTTGAGGGTGAAGTTTGCTTGCTGGGGGAGGGGGGCTGACCAGAGTTTGTTGTAGGTGGTGGGCGATAGGGTGGTTTCTATTTGCGCGATCGCAAAGTTACCTGCATAGAGGTCGAGTGTGGAGGGTGGGCGATCGCACCATGTTTTTAGCCAATCACATACTGGTTGAGACAGGGCTGAGATTGTCCATGTGTAGGTATGGTCGGCTTTGGCAATGAGGTTTTGGTTTTTAGGTTCGAGCTTGCCGTTAAGGGGTGAGATGGCAAAGGCTTTTTCGGATTGTCCGTCGTGAAGGTAGGCGGAGAGGGATGGGTTGCTGTCGCGGACTTGATGCAGAAACCATGCGTGGAGTCCTGTGGTGTAGTTGGGTTGCAGGATAATATCGTTGCGTGGTTTTAGGGTCAGGGTGATGCCGACGAGTTCGGTGTTGTTTGACCATTGGGAGTTCATAGGCAAAGGCGGAAGTAGGGAATTTAAAGGCAGAAGAGGGAAGATCGAAGAACGAACTTATGCATTTAATTGTATTGGATTACTACAATTTTTTCTTTCTTAGCATTTTCTTTACTCTTCGATCTTCATTCTTCTCTCTTTCCCTTACGTTTCCGTCCCCTTGCGGGGTGTTTGGGGTGAAAGTTACTTCTGTTTTTTCAGAGATTTTAATGTAATCAAATACGAAGGTTTCCGTCCCCTTGCGGGGTGTTTGGCATGAAAGACGACGCTGGGATCGATGTTGGCGTGCGGTTTTTTTGGTTTCCGTCCCCTTGCGGGGTGTTTGGCATGAAAGCTGGCATTGGAGGGCACAAGCTTGTTCGTGGCTAGAGTTTCCGTCCCCTTGCGGGGTGTTTGGCATGAAAGACAAAAACTCGCTCAATTGATTGATTTCCTCAACTCTTGTTTCCGTCCCCTTACGGGGTGTTTGGGGTGAAAGGAGGGCTTACTGAAGCCATCCCGCTCGGATTCCACTTGTCAGTTTCCGTCCCCTTGCGGGGTGTTTGGGGTGAAAGTCTACTGTTGTTTCTACGCTTTGTTTTGCGTTTCTTCGTTTCCGTCCCCTTGCGGGGTGTTTGGGGTGAAAGTCCTGAATGCCAAGTGCCTTTGGGATGCGTTCTGTACGTTTCCGTCCCCTTGCGGGGTGTTTGGGGTGAAAGGCTTTGGACAACAAGATCTCGTTGGAAACTGCTAACGATATGTTTCCGTCCCCTTGCGGGGTGTTTGGGGTGAAAGGTCTAAAGATACGCTCACTTCCACGACAGTCTTGCTGCTAAAGTGTTTCCGTCCCCTTGCGGGGTGTTTGGGGTGAAAGGTTACAAAGTCACAAAATTATGAAGAATCCAAATTCTACTGTTTCCGTCCCCTTGCGGGGTGTTTGGGGTGAAAGCCCTCATATTTTTGAGGCTTACACAGTAAAGCTTTTAATAGGGTCGATCTCCATAGGTCATTTACATAGTCAATAAGCTTGCTAAATTCGCAATAAGACTATAACTGTAAAGGCGGAAATCCTTATGGAGAGCGCGACCTCCAGAGGTCAACGTAATAATGCGGTTTTCAAGGTTCTTGCCACCTATGGAGGTGGCTGCAAAAACTATAATTGCTAAACCAAGTTTTTGTCTAGTTTAATAATATTAAATTATGTAAAAACTAGATGGTGACGTTTATCATCAGCAATATAAGTAGTTAAGCAAAATTAATTACATATTTTGAACCAAACTCTCGAAGAACTTTTTCAACATATGAGACTAAACTTTCCCAAGATTCATATGCATTTAGTTCAATCCACTCATATTTCATAAACCGCCATAAAATTTCAATCAAGTTTAACTGGGGACTATAAGGAGGCAACAGAAAAATCTCGACTTGCTGACTTTTCCACTCCTCCAGTTTTTCATTAATCATTTGACTGGTGTGAATAGAGGCTTTATCCATAACAATCACAGTAGGCTTGGTAGATTGGCGAGCAAAGTCATCAATACAAGCGAGAATGACTGCACTGGTGATACTACGTTCAAAAACATAAGCAGATAAGTCATTGTTTCGATTCATCAACCCCACGACATTTAACCGCTTACTACGTTGACTGGGTAGGCTTAAACCCAGTCCTTTCTCTTGCCAAGCATAGGGAATCGGTGGAGTCAAAGAAAAGCCACTTTCATCAAGATATCGCAAATCGATTTTGCCCTGCATTTCCTGTTCAAGCAATTCGGTGAGTTGTTGCTGTTTCTCTCTAT
>NZ_BBJB01000015.1 GCF_016584665.1 Pseudanabaena sp. lw0831 | reverse complement strand
ATCAAAATAAACTTTTACAATCAGCAATTCTGATTGCATATTACTTTGCTTTAACCTTTTGTTGTTGTTTTTCTTGGCGTTTTTCCGTTTGCTTTGTTTTTTCTTTTTCCTTTCTTACCGCATCTTTTGCAGCTTTCGCAGCCATTTCAGCTTTATATTTAGCCTCTCTGGTTTCCTCTTCTCTTTTTTCTTGATAGTAGGAATATTCACCAGCATATACACAGAGATCGCCATCACGAATTTCCACGATTTTATTGGCGACCTGCGAGATAAAATAGCGATCGTGAGAGATCACCGCCACCGTACCTTCGTATTCACGTAAAGCTGCCTCTAGCATCTCCTTGGCTGGAATATCAAGGTGGTTTGTCGGCTCATCGAGGATGAGGAAATTCACTGGGGTGAGCAACATTTTTGCGAGGGCAAGTCTTGCCTTTTCGCCGCCACTGAGATCGCGTACTTGTTTAAATACAGTGTCTCCGCTAAACAAGAACTTACCAAGGACACCGCGTACTTCTTCGTGGGTCATCTTCGGAAAATCATCATGGATCGTATCAAAAACGTTTTTGTGTAGATCGAGCGCTTCAGCTTGGTTTTGCTCAAAGTACCCAATTAGCACGTTATGACCGAGGACAATTTCACCTTCGTTATAGGGTTCTTTGCCCACCACCATTTTTAATAAGGTTGATTTTCCTGCGCCGTTGGGACCGAGGAAGGCAACCCGATCGCCTCTTTCGATTTCTAGATTTGCACCTAAAAATAGGATTTGGTCGCCGTAGGCATGGGTGAGTTCTTTAATCTCAACGCTAACTCGTCCACTCCGAGATGCAGGTGGGAAATGAAATTTTAAAGTTCTGACATCACTATCTGGGGCTTCGATGCGATCGATTTTGTCCAGTTGTTTTTCGCGGCTCTTGGCTTGGGTACTGCGGGTAGCACTTGCACGGAAGCGATCGACGAAAACCTGTTGTTTCTCGATATATTTTTGCTGACGTTCAAAGGCAGCCCCCTGCGCAGCTTTGGCTTCAGCTTTCTGAGCCAGATAAGATGAGTAATTGCCCAAATAAGTTGTGGATACACCGCGCTCAGTTTCCACAATCGAGGTACAGAGACGATCCAAGAATTCACGGTCATGGGAGACGATCACCATTGGCGTGCTAAGCGATCGCAAATATTTTTCTAGCCATTCGATCGTTTCTAAATCTAAATGGTTTGTCGGTTCATCCAGTAATAACAAGTCTGGCGATTGTAGCAAAATTTTGCCTAAGCCCATACGCATCTGCCAGCCGCCGCTATATTCGCTGACAAAGCGATCGCCTTCATCTGGTTTAAAGCCTAGCTCTGGCAGTAGCTTATCGATGCGGCTTTCTAGTTCATAGCCATTGTGGTCTTCAAACTGACGCTGGAGGCGATCCATTTTTTTGAGAATTGGTTCATAGTCCTCACCATCCTTTAAATTTTCTAAATGATGATGGACTACTGCTAATTCTTTTTGAATTTCGCGCACTTCTTGAAATGCCTGCCACATCTCCTGTTTGACTGTGCGCGACTCTTCGATATCAAATTCTTGACTAAGATAAGCGATTTTGAGACTAGTAGGACGGACAACCTGTCCTGAGGTGGGTTCGATTTCCCCTGCAATAATCTTTAGCTGTGTTGATTTCCCTGCGCCGTTTACGCCGACTAAACCAATGCGATCGCCTGTTTTGACTTCCCAGTTAACGTCTTTAAGGACTTCGCCTGTAGGATAAATTTTTTGGATGTGTTCGAGACGCAGCATAGATTTAGGGTAGCAACAAAACTTAACTTTTTATTAAGATTAACATTTTTTTGTAACAAACGCATCAGCTTACCCAAAACCCCAGCAATTCTGATTGTGAAACCAATTTTTTATAATGAGAATTGCTGCCAAAACCAATAGAGTTCTGTGTTCTTTGCGATCGCGAATGTTGTCGTATATTAGGTGTTAGTGCCTAGCTCACATATCGAGATCCCTGCAATATATGTGATTACTAACAGGACTTAACCGTGATTACAAATGCTAGTAGCCTCACCCTCAGCCATCTCCGTCAAACCTTTGGCTTGAGTCTCAATTCTAGCGATCGCAATATCAGTAGCAGTGGAAAACGCCTTCAATTCTTTATTTTTTTACTTGCTTCAAAAGTTTATCGCGGACAAGTTTGAGAAGGATGCCGATCGCTATGGCGATCGCGCCGACCAGCAGGAGTTCTTTGAGCATCAATGGATTTTCAAAGGAAAACCAGCCATAACAGTCCCCATCGCAATTCGTCCGAGGAGGCTCAAACCAAGGTCGGTCGCGATAGTTCCAATATCGTTCAGCTCCAAACAAAATCAGTCCGATCGCTAACCACGAAAATCCAATGTCTTGCCAAAGCCGACCATTGGATAGCAAAAATAGCGCGATCGGGGCGACGATCAGCCCTAATCCAAAATAGTTATGATATTCGCTACTGATGGATGCTCCTTGATGTTGCCAGATGCCAATAATCGTGACAAATGTTGCTACGATCGTGGCAATGATAAAAGCCCAGTAAGAGTTGAACATGATGTATTTGGAACTACAGGGATTCGATCGCCTCAATCGCAATTATACCTATCTCAGTCAAGAGGAGCGTCCCCTCGAAGAAATCATTAAGCTTGCAATAATATCGCCATTGCTAGATTTAGCAGGTTTCTATCAATTTTCTTCAGGTTTTGCAGAGACTTAAACAAATTGGGGCTTATATTAGCGATTTGAGGATTTAGGCGATCGCAATTACGGTGAGTCTTGAGTTATATGCGATCGCATCGACATCTATCTCCTAGAGGAGATCGCTAGTACTCTCTATTTATTTGCTGATTTGAGTAATTATTCAGGCTTCAATTCTAAACCGCGATAGACTTGCTCGATGGGGAAGCTTAAGTTAATGCTTTTTAGTTCTACGGTGTCGCCTTCTTGGTAGTTAATGATGAGCCATTCGCCAGCGTCATTTTTATGGTATAAATCCATTTCAATGCTGGTGGAACTGACTAATAAGTAATCTTGTAAGTTTGGATTTTTGCGGTACAGTCTAAATTTGCCACTTCTGTCATAGGATTCGGTACTAGGGGATAGAACCTCAACGATGAGGGATGGGTAGGTAATGTATTGGGCTGTGGTTTTATCGCGATCGTCACAAGTAACGCTGACATCGGGGTAGATGTAGTTATTTGTGCCAACAATATTAATTCTCAGGTCTGAGTTACCTGTTATGCAACTACCAGCGTCTAAGTGGGTATCCAGCATAGTCGCAAATCGAATTGCGATGCGGCTATGATTAACGCTACCGCCGCTCATGGCGTAAACTTGACCGTTGATAAGTTCGTGTTTTTCTAGCTGCTTTTCTTCCCAAGCAAAGTATTCTTCTGGGGTTATTTGAGGAAAATTTTCTTTAATGGCAATCATTTTTTTGTAATGGATAATGGGTTTGATTTAATTAACTCTACAAGATTAGCGATCGCACTGTGCATTGTGATTTCTAAGCGATCGCTATTACTGTGAGT
>NZ_BBJB01000014.1 GCF_016584665.1 Pseudanabaena sp. lw0831 | reverse complement strand
CAACTCTATGGATGGGTTTTGGTTTTGTCCTATCTCACTTGGCTATAGCTATAAATGAAAAACTATTACCTACAAACTAAAAGAAGGGCAGCACATTGTAGGGTCCTTCTTTAAATCTTATGCTTGAGATTGCAAATAATTGGGTAACCCAAGTTGCTCGATTAACTTGAGTTGTTTCTCTAGCCAATAGGCATGATCTTCTTCAGTATCCGTTAGAATGCCTAGCAAAATCTTACGGCTTTGATAATCTTGTTCAGTCTCACAGATAGCGATCGCTTCTTTTAGATCGGCAATTACCTTGTACTCATAGTTCAAATCATTCTGCAACATTTCTGGCACAGTTTTACCGATATTAATTCCATCCTGCTGCGATAGATCGGGTGTACCTTCTAGAAAGAGAATGCGTTCAATCAATAACGCGGCATGTTGGGTTTCATCCTGCATTTCATGATTAATACGCTCATATAGCTTATTCAGTCCCCAATCCAAATACATCCGTGAGTGAGTAAAGTACTGATCTCGCGCCGACAATTCACCACTCAACAACTTCGATAATTGTTGTAAGACTTTCTCACTACCTTTCATAGTTTTTCTCAATTGATTTCTAAAGTATATATTTCTATAATTGATCGCATGTTGCATCAATTCGTCAAACAGCTAAATCATCGACTGCAAGAAATTGGGCAAGCCCGCATTCTCGATTAGCCAAATTTGTGACTCCAGCCAATCCATTTGTTCTTCGGTATCTTCTACCAGTTTGGCAAACAAATCACGGCTAACAAAATCCTGTTGGGTCTCGCAGGTCACGACAGCAGCTTTCAGACCATCACGAATCTCTGTACATATAGTTAGATCATTTTGCAATAATTCAGGTACATCTTCGCCGATGAGGAGTTTACCCAATTGTTGTAAATTGGGCAGTCCTTCTAAAAAAAGCACGCGTTCGATCAGATAGTCTGCTTGCTTCATCGCTTTGATCGAATACTTATATTCGCGATCGTTAAGCTGATTCAATCCCCAGTTTTTACACATTCGTGCATGGAGAAAATATTGGTTGATTGCTGTCAGTTGAGCCTTGAGAGCCTCGTTTAACTGACTCTTTACATCTGAATTTCCTTGCATTGTTGACCACCCTAACTTATCTAGTGATATGAGATTACTTATAGCACTTCCAATGGTAATCCTCATCATAAGTAGCTAGGCACAATTAAATATAAAATCCCAAAACCTATACCGCCCGCTGCGCAGGCGGTATAGGTTTTAGTTCTGTTTTTTTAATTATGCCGAGGTACTTAGAAATTGTTCGTATTAATATTAATTCTCAGAATGCTGAAGAATTCCAAAGCCTTACTGAGCTTAATTTCTAATTCTCAAAAGTGTGCCTATACTTTTGAGAATTAGAAATTAAGCTCAATTAATGTAGATATCCAAAGACTATGCCTTTTGCTGTGCAGACGGCATAGTCTCTAGATCTGGGTTTTACTTGCGTCGATGCACTTAAGACAGCTCTAAATTTTCGTATCTTTGAAGCCTGCAATATCATACTTGACTAATTTGTCATAATCAACAATAATGACAATTACTTGCAATAAAACTAATTTTAAGAAAGGCAAAACGCAAATGTACATTTGTATCTGTCATGCCATAACCGAAAAGGATATACAACAGGCGGTTGGTAAAGGCGCTAGTTCGATCGCTAGACTATCGGAATTGACTATGTTGGGTACTCAATGTGGTTACTGTACCAAGCACGCTCATGAAGTTTTGAATCAATGTGCTAATAAGCCCGCATAATTCAAAGAGATTGATTAAGAAGAAACTCTCGGACGGCTGAGTCCTCGGTAAGCCCGATCGCTCTGGAATAAGCCTGTTGTGATGCTGATTTAGATCCTAACTGCTTGAGCAAGTGAGCCTTTAGCGCCCAATAGGGTTGGTAATTTTTGATGGATTCTATAGGAATTGCATCGAGATGGATTAAACCCTGTTCTATTCCTTGAGCTTCTGCGATCGCGGCGGCGTGACTCACTAAAGCGCCCAAAGTCGGCGAAAGCTGAATCAATCCTTCGTATAGCAAGGCTAGTACTTGCCAATTCACCTGATGTGCGATCGCCCTTTGAGCATGAATCGATTGAATCGCAGCTTCAAGCTGAAATCTTCCTAATTGTTTAAAGGTTGCGGCTTGAGCTAACTCTCTCTCTGCTTCGGCGATCGCTATCTGCGACCACAGACTTGTATCCTGTTGAAGCAGTGGCACATAAGCACCATTAACAGTGCGTCGCGCATCGCGACGAGATTCACAGTAGAGCATGAGCGCAAGTAATCCTCTCGCTTCTGGTTCTTGCGGCATTAAGTGAACGCAAAGACGCGCTAGCCAGATTGCTTCTGCTGCTAGTCCTTGATGACGCGGATCGCTACCATCTACAGTTTCCCAAGCGTTGGTATAGGCTGCATATATTGCTTCTAATACGGCTGATAATCGCGTTGGTAAGTCCTTCTCTTCTGGCAATTCAAAAGCGATCCTTGCATCACGAATTTTGGTCTTTGCTCTAACTAGTCGCTGACTCATGGTCGCAGGAGCAACTAGAAATGCCGAAGCAATCTGGGCTGCATTCAGTCCGAGAACTGTTTGCAGCATCAAGGGGGTGTGAATTGTGGAATCGATCGCAGGATGGGCGCATATAAACAACAATTTCAAGCGATCGTCGGGAAAAGTTACTGATTCTAAAGATGGCTCAGTTGACGATTCTAGTCCGTTTAATTTGAAGGTGTTGAGAACTTTGTCACGAACTTGCGATCGCCTTCCTGCATCAATCAGTCGGTTTCTTGCTGTCACTAGCAGCCATGCTTCAGGATTTTTAGGAACGCCGCTTTCTGTCCAAGTTTTTAAGGCGGAGAGGAAAGCATCGCCGAGGGCATCTTCGGCGGCGACAACATCCCTTGTTTGGGCGGCAAGATAAGCTACGAGCCTACCATAGGAGTTGCGTGCAGCTAATTCTGCGGCTCGACGTGCTTCCATTTGCTGTTAACCTCACGGTGCGGTTTGTTGCCAAGCTGGTAATTGCTCGATTCGCGCATACCAAGCCTGAATATGATGATAATCCTCTAATGGAAATCGCGCAGGTATTGCATAGGTCAGGTCACTTGCCACAGAGAAATCAGCCAAGGTCAGAGTGTTATTGACTAAGTATTCTCGATCTGCCAGATGATTATTCAAGACGCTAGCTTCTTTATGAAAGCGATCGGTTGCCTGTTGGACTACTTGTGGGTCTGGCTCACCTAGTTGCAAGAGAGACTTCAAAAAGTTTTCAAATTGCAAAGGCTGACAGACCTGATACCAATGAGCGAGTTGCCAACTCTGCCAGCGCATGATGTCCGCCCGAATTTTTGGAGATTCTGACCAGAGGGAATTGGGAACTTGGCTAGCCAAGTATTGCATAATTGCCGTAGATTCCCAAAGGATAAAGTCACCATCTTGGAGAACTGGTGTACGCCCTGTGGGATTTAACTGGACAAATTCAGGGTTGTGTTGTTCGCCTTTCTGTAAATCGACCAATTTCAAGTCAATAGGAAGTTGAAGATGAATGGCTACAGCATGGACTTTGCGAGTGTTGGGAGAGGGAGGAAAGTAATAGAGCTTCATGGGTTTTTTCTCCTGTTTCCTAGCTCATGGGTAGCAGTGGACGGACTTCGACCCCGCAATTACTGGCGGCTGGGCAGCGGGCTGCCCAATCCATTGCGGTGTCTAAGTCGGGGACATCAATCAAGAAAAATCCGCCGAGTTGCTCTTTGGTATCAGCATAGGGGCCATCTTGAACGTTACGCTGTCCGTTTTGGATGCGAATGGTTGTGGCTGTGTTGCTAGGGTGAAGTGCCGCACCGCCTGCGGCTACTCCTGCTTCGGCTAACGCTTGGGAGTATGCACCATAGGCTGGCATAGTTTGGGGGCGATCGCGAATGTCTTGCTCGGTTTCATAGACCATAATTGCGTATTTCATAGGTATCTATCCGTTTTTGGGTTGATTAAAGCACAGATTTTTTATGCTTTATACCTCTATGACGAGCGACGCTTTGCTATTTCGACAGATAACAAAATAAACTTTTTGCGGCTTTCAAATCTGTTTATGGGTTAGCGATCGCTTATGCAACTAATAGGTTGCTAACGATACAATCTCCATTTTTTTGTGTTCTATAATACTTATTAATTCTTAATATCATCACTAAAGCCTCACAAATTAACAGCAAAAATTATTGTTAGTTTCGTTTTGGTTAGTTAGTTATGAATTTAAGTTGTCTTGATTAATCTCCAAGCGTTTAGCAATCAATTAAAGAGCCAAGAGTAATTACTGTTTCTTAGTAAATCTTTTGTAGCTAAACAAAATTTGAGGTTATTCAATTTATTTATTAAGTAGAGGATTTTATGTCTTACCATGGCGATATTTCTTCGAGCGAAGATGCAGTTGGAGTTGCGGTCGTTAATTACAAAATGCCTCGCATGCATACCAAGGCAGAAGTCATTGAGAATTGCAATAAAATTGCCTCAATGATTGATGGGATGAAGGTTGGCTTACCTGGTATGGATCTAGTGATCTTTCCCGAATATTCCACCCACGGCATCATGTACGATCCGAAAGAAATGATGGAAACTGCCGCAACAGTTCCTGGTGAGGAAACCGCAATATTTGCCCAAGCTTGTATAAAGAATAAAGTCTGGGGAGTATTTTCTTTAACAGGTGAAAAACATGAGGCGCATCCAGAGAAAGTGCCTTACAACACCTTGATTTTAATGAACGATCGCGGTGAAATTGTTCAGAAGTATCGCAAGATCATGCCTTGGACTCCAATCGAAGGTTGGTATCCTGGCGACTGCACCTACGTCTCAGATGGGCCAAAGGGCTTGAAGATCAGTTTGATTATTTGTGATGATGGGAACTATCCTGAAATCTGGCGTGATTGTGTCATGCGTGGTGCAGAGTTAGTTGTGCGCTGTCAGGGCTATATGTATCCCGCTAAGGAACAGCAAATCATTGTTTCTAAGGCGATGGCATGGATGAATAATACCTATGTGGCGGTGGCAAATGCCTCTGGCTTTGATGGGGTTTATAGTTACTTTGGACATTCGGCGATCGTTGGGTTTGATGGTCGTACCCTTGGTGAATGTGGCGAAGAAGAAAATGGTATTCAGTATGCGGCTTTGTCTAAGTTTGCAATCCGCGATTTCCGTAAGAATGCCCAATCACAGAATCACATCTTCAAGCTGATGCATCGTGGCTATACAGGGATGCTCAATTCAGGTGATGGCGATCAAGGCAAGGCAGAATGTCCCTTTGAATTCTATCGAGATTGGATTCTCGATCCGAAGAAGGCAAAAGAAAGTTCGGAGATGATTACTCGTTCTACTGTGGGTACACCTGAATGTCCGATTGTTGGTCTACCGAACCAGAAGGCAATCCCTTCAGTAGAAAAAGCCAAACCCGAAACTGTTCCAGTTTCGGTTAAAGGTTAGTTTAGGCTAAATTACTTTTTCTAACTTCATTTCGGTTACAGCATAAAGCGCTGAAGAAAAAAACAAGATTTCTATTGAAATTGCTATTTCGCAATGCTTTCAATAGAAATCTTGTTTTTTATAGCAACCTGTGTGTAATCGCGATCGGCGATCTCAGTGGGTGTGACCAAATTTTGGTCACACCCTTATCCGATGAATAACTTTTTTGTTCCCATCTTTTTTAAAAATGTCCGAAGTATTGATATAAAAAACAAAAGAAAATATTCACCAGTCTTTACTTTAGATTACACCCTGTAATTTGGTGAATAATATGCAGTAGTTTAAATATGTGCGTTTACTAAAAGAGATATGACCCCAACCATCCCCACCGAGCAAATCGATCGCATTGTGTGGAATCAACACCACGACCCCTTTACAGTCCTTGGTCCCCATGAAATTGAGCAAGAAGGTAAGTCGGTATGGGTGGTTAGAGCTTATCTACCCGACGCAGAAGCCGTATATGTAGTTAATCCCGAACAAAACAAAGAATATCCGATGCATTCAGCGCATCATCCCCACTTTTTTGAATGTGTGATCAGTGACGCGCCCCACCTGTTTAATTACCAGTTTAGAGTTAAGTCTGGAGACAGCGATCGGCTAGTTCACGATCCCTACTATTTCAAATCCCCATTACTGACAGAATTTGACGCTTACCTATTTGGTGAAGGCACGCATTATCAAATTTACGAAAAAATGGGCGCACATCTTACAACCATTGATGGTGTAAGTGGCGTTTATTTTGCCGTTTGGGCTCCCAATGCCCGTAACGTCTCGATCATCGGCGACTTTAATAGCTGGGATGGACGAAAGAACCAAATGCGTAAAGGTAATACAGGCATTTGGGATCTGTTTATTCCTGAATTAGTAGTTGGTACAGTTTACAAATACGAAATTAAGAGTCCTAAAGGACATATCTACGAAAAATCCGATCCATACGGTTATTTTCAGGAAGTGCGCCCTAAAACCGCCTCAATTGTCACCGATCTCAGTACCTACGAATGGAATGATCAAGCATGGCTAGACAAGCGCCGTACTGAAGATCCTCTCAAAAAGCCGATCTCTGTCTATGAAATGCATCTTGGCTCATGGATGCACGCCTCGGCAGCAATTCCTCCAGCTAGTGGCTATCAGAGCGTATCAGCCGCAGACCTCAAGCCTGGGGCAAGATTCCTGACCTATCGCGAACTCGCCGAAGACTTGATCCCCTATGTCAAAGAGATGGGCTATACCCATATTGAAATGATGCCTGTGGCTGAGCACCCCTTCGATGGCTCATGGGGTTATCAAGTTACGGGCTACTATGCCGCCACGTCGCGCTATGGCACACCTCAAGACTTGATGTACTTCATCGATATGTGTCACCAAAACGATATTGGCATTATTGTTGACTGGGTTCCTGCCCACTTCCCCAAAGATGGACATGGTTTATCCTTCTTTGATGGCACATTCCTCTATGAACCCGCCGATGTCCGCATTGGTGAGCATAAGGAATGGGGAACCAAAATCTTTAACTACAAGCGCAGTGAAGTTAAGAACTTCCTGATTGCTAATGTACTGTTCTGGTTTGACAAATATCACATCGACGGAATCCGCGTCGATGCGGTTGCCTCAATGATCTATCGCGATTACAACCGCGACCCTGGGACATGGCTTGCCAACGAGTATGGCGGTCGCGAAAGTCTCGAAGCGATCGAGCTATTCCGTCATCTGCATAGCATCTTGTTCACCTATTACCCAGGCGCTTTATCGATCGCTGAAGAGTCAACCTCATGGCCAATGGTAACATGGCCTGCTTATTCAGGTGGATTAGGCTTCAACCTGAAGTGGAATATGGGCTGGATGCATGACATGCTCGATTATTTCAAGCTCGACCCATATTTCCGTGGACATAACAATAACTACCTTACCTTCAGTATCTGGTATGCCTTCAGCGAAAACTTCATGTTGGCTCTCTCCCATGATGAAGTGGTGCATGGCAAGAGTCCGATGATCGGCAAGATGCCTGGAGATGAATGGCAGAAGTTTGCGAACCTGCGTTGTCTGTATGGCTATATGTTCACCCATCCTGGTAAGAAAACCATGTTTATGGGCATGGAATTTGGACAATGGGCTGAATGGAACGTTTGGGGCGATCTGGAATGGCATTTGTTGCAATATCCTAGCCACAAGACACTGCAAAAATATGTCGGCGATCTGAACAAACTTTTGCGATCGCTGCCTGAGCTTTATACGCAAGACTTCACTCAAGATGGATTTGAATGGATTGAGTGTAATGACACCAAAAACTCAGTCATCTCTTTCTTGCGTAAAGGGCTAGATGGTGAGTTTGTGTTGGTGGTCTGCAACTTCACACCTGTTGTCCATCACAACTATCGCGTTGGTGTACCTGAAAAGGGCTTCTATAAAGAAGTTCTCAATAGCGATGCACAGATCTATGGTGGTAGTGGTGTCGGCAATCTTGGCGGCAAATATGCCGATGAATATGGCAGTCATGGCAAGCCATATTCGGTGGATGTCACAGCGCCGCCTTTAAGTGTGGTTGTCTTGAAATATACAGGCGAAGTCTAAAACACAATAAAAAAGGAGCGCTAAGCGCTCCTTTTTTTACATGCCTCGGAAACCAATCGGCGCATCCATTTTTTCGATATCAGTAGGTTTAGGAGCCTGTCGCTTCATCTTTTGTTGATAGAGATTACCAATAAAATTCAAGATAACCCCAATGATCAATAAGCTTAATCCATAATATTGGGCTATGGTAGGGACTTGTTTTAAAATCAAGTAAGCCATAAAAATTGTGAGAATAGGATTTACCGAAGTTGCTAAATTGAGTTCTGTTGGTGTGGCTCTCTTTAAACCTAATAGCCAACAAAGTCTAGCAATAACAACAATCACCAATGCATAGAGAAGCATCCATTGCCAAAGCAAAGGCGAAAAAGCATCCGCAAAATGTTCTTTCCCATATAAAATATTGGCTATTACAAAGAAAATCACGGTTCCAAGCAGATTGCGATAAATCGTGAAAATCCCTAAAGGAATTGATTGCAATTGCAACTTGTTGTTAACTGATGAAATAGAAGTAATAACCGCCGCGATCGCTACCAGAATTTCTCCAGTTCCAATTTGGAATCCTACCGTCGTCATCATTTTTCCTGCTCCCCCTAAAAGAATAGTAACCACCACACCACCGAAGGAAGCCAGAGCACCAGCAATTGTCCAACCATCAAGCCTTAACCCCAATAGCCAAACACTCAATACAAGCGTTAAGATTGGCTCAATACGACCAATCAAAACAACATTGGCAATACTTGTATTGCCAATCGCTGTAAACATCAAAGCAGGTGCGATCGCTCCAGTAAAAATACTCGTAATAGTTAAGCTAGTCCAATCTTTGCGCGTAAGTGATTTGAGAACATTTGGGTTCCAGTCACGATAAAAGAGGGGAATCATTAATCCCAATCCACAAATATTGCCAACAAATAGGACATTACAGAGGGAGATGGGATTTCTGCCATCGATTAAATTATGTAGCCCAATGTCATTGAGTATCCGCGTGAGCGAGTTTGAGGATGCAAAAATTAAAACAGCAAAAGCGAGATAGATTGAACTTGGAATACGGTTTAAGATGGTCTGGATATTACTAATTTTCATTACAGCGTTTTACGATTTAATGGGATACGAGATTTTTAAGTTTGTGTAAGGCAAACTTGAAAATCTTACTGGGAAAGAGGGTAGGATTTTAGGGCTATGATTGGCGGCGCGAAGCGCCAATCATAGCAGCTATCTAGCGATTGATAGGAACGTAAAATGCTGTGGATTTTGGACATGTTCTTGTTTTGGAATCACATTGGCGAAGATACTCTTTTTCCAAGTATAAGGAATTGAGAGTAAGTCTCTAGAACCAGTCATTCCCTGTCCAACAAAGAGAAGTAAAGCAAAACAGTTAAGAATGATATGGATATTCCGCCAGCGATTTTGTTTGTCCTTATAGATATCTTGAGTAATGGCAACCGAAACAATCATCAATATCGCGGCAGCAATGCCATAGTAATAATGGGAAAAGAACCATTCATTGTTTCGTCGAAATACTTCTGGCTGTGCTCCTAATACAATTAATCCCACCGATGTTAAAACTGCAAAAATATTGCTCCACATTTTGACTTTTGCTTTAAATAAAAATGTGAATGAAGCAGTTGTGGCGATAAAAATAGCTACTACAGAAAATGCGCGAAACGATTCTTTGGAGAAGATATCATTTTTAAAAAACCTAGAAAAAATCGGATAAGCCATACCCAACATTGCCACACCTACGACAGAAATGCTCAACCAATTACCGATCGCTACATGCTCAGATCCTACAATTGGTGGAATCTTGCTTTTTTCGCCATCAATGACTTGCAAACGACGCTGGCGAACTAGCCAAGCACGATTTATGACAATGCCAATCAAGGGAAACACTACAATAACCGCGATCGCGGGATGTACTAAAGCAAAAAAGTCTTCCAGTTCCACAATCTTAATCCACGAATTAATATAGCAATTTTCACATTAATTTTCTCGTTTGTAAAAGATACTCCCTTCCTAGTGAAGAATTAGTGGTGCGCGGCGAGCCGCGCACCACTAATTCTTCACTTTACAACGTCTATTCTTTCGATAGGAAGGGAGTATGAGATATCACTCATGTTGTTATCGTTATTCTAAAAACCCCAAAAGCGATGGCGTGCAAAGCACTCCATCGCCTTTGGGGTGATGACTATTACATTCAGTTAAGACGCATTAGCGACTAAGAGATCGCGTGAATTTACATGATTTACTGCATGGGGATAATCATGTTTCCATGTGCGTGCATGTAAAAACGTAGGCAGTTCAATTTTGCTAGTGGGAACTATGTCTATAGTCTGAGATTGACGCTGAAAGTCCAATGATTTTATAACGCTTTGAGAATCATTTTCCAATTCAGTTAAAACCTGTAAAGCCAGATGGAGATGTGCTTCTAGATACTTGACGCGATTTTGTAACGCCGCAATAGTGGCTTCTTCAGTATTCATAATATAACCTCCATCAGTTGACCATTACTGATCTTTATCAATCCAAATCTGTGAAACAGAGTCTAGTCCTTATCGCCGTATATCATCATCCTACAAAAGGATGATACTCATACAGCGCTTTACAGCAATTCTCAGTATGAAACTGATTTTTAAAAAGAGTATTGCTATAGGATCGCTATATTATTTTCATCCTTAAATTTAGTTGATTGCATTTTATAATGACACTACGATGTTTTACTTACTTAAATAGGTTAAATGAACAAATTCATAGCTAGCTCTGAACGCAAAGTCTTAATCATCACAGATAGCTATGACGAGCTTGTTCGTAGGAAGCTTTTACCATGTGACGGCACGATTATCGTAGAGTATCGTCAAAATCGCTACCAAATTCAGCAATGTGAATCTCCCTTATTAATATCTTTAGAAATTTATCTTCAAGAAGCTCCTGACTGCGTTTTACTAGACTGGGAGTTGCCAAATCTAGATGGAATAGAGATCCTACAAATATTGAATTCCAAGCAAATTCCTGTAGTAATTTTGGTAAGCGCAGCAAACGAGGAATTAGTATCGCGTATTGAGCAAGATTATCATGATTATCTAGTTAAAGAAACACTCACTAAGGAATTAATTTTCTCTGCGTTGCGGAACGCGATCGCGCAAGAAGAACAAAAACAAAACCTCATTCACAATCGTGCAGCAGTATTGCTGGAAAAGCAAAATCGCCAGCAAGTGGAGCTATCTCTTCAGGAGAGCCAGCAATTTATTCAGAAAATTGCTGACGCATCACCTAATATTCTTTATCTCTATAATGTTCAAGAGCAGCGAAATATTTACTCAAACCGCGAGATTTATGCAACACTTGGCTATACTCCTCAAGAAATTCAGGAAATGGGAGCCAATCTCTTCCACAAAGTCATGCATCCAGAGGATCTAGATAAAGTGGCTGCCAACTTAGAGCTAATTTGCGCTGCTGCCGATGGGGAAATCATTGATATGGAGTATCGGATGAGACACGCCAATGGAGAATGGCGATGGCTTTACAGTCGCAACTCCGTATTTAGTCGAGATGATAGCGGTGAAGTACTGATAACAATTGGGACAGCGCAGGACATTACCGATCGCAAACTTGCCGAGATCAAATTACAACAGCAGGCAAATCACCAAAGCCTTATCAGTAGTATCTCACGGCGTATTCGTGCCTCCCTTAACCTCGAAGAGACCCTCAATACAACGGTCGCTGAAATACACCAAGTCTTGCAATCAGATCGGGTTTTAGTATGTCAAATATATGCCGATAGAACAAGAGCCGTAATCGCGGAATCTATCTCTCCTAGATTTGCTTCAATGTTAGATAATATCTATTTTGAAGGAACTCTTTCAGAAGAAATGTATGACAATTACTTAAATGGAGAAATATATTGTTTAGAGGACATTAAGACTGGATCTGTCCCACCTTGTTTGCTAGAGTCTCTCCAAGAACTTGAAGTTAGAGCCAAAGTTGTTGTACCTATTATTCAGGATCAACAACTTTGGGGGATGCTGATCGTCCATCAATGCGATCGCCCTCGGACGTGGCAAGAATGGGAAATAGATCTATTGCAACAACTATCTAGCCGATTTGCGATCGCCATTCAAAGAGCCAACCTATTCAATCAACTGCAACTAGAACTGCGCGATCGTCAAAGTGCTGAAAAGCTTAATCGGCAGCAATCTGACAGAGAAGCTTTTCAGCACGAAATCATGCAACGAATTCGGCAATCATTGGATTTGCATACTATTTTTGATACGGCTACATTAGAAATTCGCCAATTTCTCCATGCAGATCGTGTGGGAATATTCAAATTTGCTCCAGAATTTAGTTTTACTGATGGCGAATTTGTCGCTGAATCTGTAGCACCCGAATTTGATTCAGTTGTCGCAGCAAAATTTCATGATGATTGCTTTGGTGAGCAATATTCCGAATCTTATTATCACGGAAGATTTCAAGCTGTAGATGACATCTATAATGCAGGGCTTCATCAATGTCATATTGATATTTTGTCAGTATTTCAAATTCGCGCAAACCTAGTCATGCCCTTACTAAATGGTAATGATTTGTGGGGACTGCTCTGTATTCATCAATGTTCAGCCCCTCGGCATTGGGAAACAGAAGAAATTACTTTGGTTCAAAAAATTAGTCATCAATTGGCGATCGCCATTCAACAAGCTAGCGTGTATCAGCAACTACAGCTTGAATTACGCGATCGGCAACGTGCTGAGCAGCTAAATCGTCAACAAGCAAATCGAGAGTCTTTGCTACACGATCTCATGCAGCGAATTCGTCAATCCCTTGATTTGCATACTATTTTTGATACAGCGACCCTAGAAATTCATCAATTCCTCCAAGCCGATCGAGTTGGCATTTACAAATTTACTCCCAACACTAATTTTATTGAAGGCGAATTTGTTGCTGAATCTGTAGTTGATGAATTTGATTCAGTTATCACAGCTAAGCTTCATGAGGATCGCTTTGGCGGAGAATATGCCGAATCATATCGTCTCGGTAGATTTCAAGCCGTTGATGATATATACAATGCAGGGCTTACACCATGTCATATTGATATTTTGTCAATATTTCAAATTCGCGCCCACCTAGTCGTACCATTACTCAATGGGAATGATTTATGGGGACTACTCTGTATTCATCAATGTTCAGCCCCTCGTCATTGGGAAGCAGAAGAAATTAGTTTAGTTAAGCAAATTAGTAATCAACTTGCGATCGCGATTCAACAAGCGAGCCTGTATCAGCAGGTGCAGGAAGAACTTGCAAACAAAGAAGCGCTATACCTTCAATTGGCTAACGAACTGCATCAGAAAAAAGTGTTGCTTAAGGAAGTACATCATCGGGTCAAAAATAATTTGCAAGTGATGTCGAGCCTTCTGAGAATGCAGTTTCGCAAAACTACACCTGAATTAAAAATCTTGATTGAAGAATATCAAAATCGTATTCAGTCTATGGCGCTAATTCATGCCCAACTCCATAATAATGAGGATCTCGCTAACATCAACTTCCGAGACTATATTTCTGACTTAATAGCCAATCTGTTTCAATGCTATGTCAATCATTCAGAACATATTCAATATAAATTGGATGTTATTAATATCTTCTTACCTCTAGAGCAATCAATTCCTCTAGGGCTAATCATCAACGAGTTAATATCGAACACCTTAAAATATGCTTTTCCTCATGGTTCTGGTGAAATCAATATTCAATTAACTCAAACTGAAAATCAATATCACTTAATAGTGGCTGATGATGGTATTGGTCTTCCTCCAGACCTTGACTTAGCAAACACAGAGAGTTTAGGGATGCAGTTAGTCCATAGCTTAACAGACCAACTTGAAGGGACACTTCTCTATAATGGTGAGAATGGAACGAAGTTTCAAGTATTTTTTCCTGTTCTCTAAAGTTTATCGCTGTCACCATATAGCAACCCTAGGACTTACGCAAAAACGGCTTAAATCCGCATTTCATCGTAGGGATAATCCCCCCGTGGTTGCCCTGCTTGTCTAGCAATAAGAGATTCACTATCTGCGTTCTGCGTAACATCATCTCGTAAATTAGTTGGAATTTCTCTATGTCATTAATATTGCTATATAATTTAGATTCTAAATATAGAAATACAATTTAGAGGGTTACTTTGGTAAGTGAAAACAGAGGGTATGGCACTTTTGTTGCAAATGAGTATTTATACTTGTCTATAGAAGTGTCGTACTCCTCATTAAAGTACATGCTAGTAAACCTCTGCTTACAAAAGAGGGAAAGATATTGAGTGTCCAAGTAGTAATAGTTGAAGATGAAAGACTTGTCGCGCAGGATATTGCCCAAATACTAAGGGACGAAGGATATTTTATTTGCGCGATCGCTTCTGACGGACAAACTGCGATCGAAAAAATATTAGAATTTTCTCCCGATTTAGTCTTACTAGATATTCGGATCAAAGGAGAAATAGATGGTATAGATGTTGCCAAGTTTATTCAATCTTTCTGTGATATCCCTATCGTTTATCTCTCAGCTTTCTCTGATTCAGAGACTTTAAAGCGTGCTCAACTTACTAATCCGATGGGATATGTAGTTAAGCCATTTCGTAGTGAGCAACTCCTTACAACCATAAAGATCGCCTTAACAACGCATAGCTCTAAACAAGAAAAAAATCAAGAATCACTGATCAAAAGCAAGTTCCTCTCAATTATTAGAGATGAACTTCGTAACCCCCTCAATGCAATTTTAGGCTTCTCAGAATGTTTAAAGGGAGAGATGCTTGGCTCCGTTAATGTCGAGCAAGTAGAGGCTTTACAAGTTATTAATAGTAGTGGCAATCATTTATTAAGACTGATTAACAATATCATCGATTTATCAATGCTAGAAGCTGGGCAGTTTAACATACAGTTCGGACTAATGTCCATCTCTTCAACTTGTCAAGTCATTGTAGAACACATTCAAAAGGATGCTGTCAAAAAGCAGATTAATCTTGAAGCAAAAATTCAAGATGATCTTCCTTTGATGCTGTTAGATGAACGACGTATTTTTAAGGTTTTGGTTGATTTGCTTGGAAACGCGATAAAATTTACTCAAGAGCATGGGCATGTCACTTTGGAAGTGACGCATGAACATCAAATTGAGCAGAAGTCTTTTATTCGGATTGCCATTACAGATACAGGCATCGGTATTTCTCCAGAAAACCTTCACCAATTATTTCAACCATTCAGTCAAGCTGATACTAGCCTCAGCCGTAAATATGGTGGTATGGGGCTGGGGCTAGCTTCTTCCAAACGAATTATTGAATTACACGGGGGCAGAATAGAAGTAGCTAGTGAATTAGGTGTGGGAAGTTGCTTTACAGTTTATTTACCCTGTGGTCAAGCGTAACCACTTATAGCAGTGTTCGATCAAAACCGCCATAAGAAGGGTCGCAGGGCGAAGCCCCGCAATGGGTTTTATTTTCTTATTTGTGGCGGGTTTGAAAGCAAATTGCTGTAGGCACTTGCCGAGAAAAAATGTCCCGCCAAGTACCTTATCTCTTTTTAGACAGGATGCTCTATAAAGGTTTATAGCTAATGAAGGTAGTGCTAAATGATATTTGCTGTTGATGTTGATTATCGAGATGGAAAAGCTGTAGCGGCAGGAATTGCCTTTCATGATTGGGAAGATAATGCTCCTGATAGCACATTTATCACTCAAACCGATCAAGTCGCAGAGTATCAACCAGGCGAGTTTTATAAACGCGAGATGCCAATTATTTTGCTGCTTTTAGAGGAAATTCCCCAACGCCCCAAAATCATCGTGATTGATGGTTATGTCTATCTAGATCGCTATCGAAAAGCTGGGTTAGGTTATCACCTATACAATGCACTGAATGCTCAAGTTGCCATTATCGGGGTAGCAAAAAGTCGCTACAAGGATATCCCAACTGAATCGGAGGTATTTAGAAGTGATAGTAATCGTCCACTATATGTAACTGCGATCGGTATTGAGGAATCTGAAGCAAGAGATTATAAAAAAAAAATGCACGGTAATCATCGATTACCAACAATGCTAAAAGCCGTAGATAGACTTTGCCGAGATTCGCTCTTATAGATGAAATGACAACACATGGATACAGTATTATTCGATCTTGATGGAACTTTAACCGATCCCAAAATTGGGATTACTACTTGCATTCAATACGCGCTCAACCAACTTGACTACGAAGCCCCAGAAACCGACCAACTCATTTGGTGCATTGGCCCCCCATTGACAGCCAGTTTTGCCAAACTACTACAAACTACAGATCAAATAAAGATCGATCGCGCTATAACCCTTTATCGCGATCGCTTCGCCACAGTTGGTCTATTTGAGAATGTGCTGTATCCACAAATTCCTGAGACTCTAAAAATCATTCGCGCCGCAGGTTATCAAACTTACATTGCCACATCAAAACCCCATGCGTTTGCAAAGCGGATTATTGATTATTTTGAACTGACTTCTCTGTTTGATGGCATTTATGGCAGTGAATTAGATGGCACTCGCAGTGACAAAGGAGAACTAATTCGCCATATTCTTCTCGCCGAAAATTTGATGTCTGCCAAAACAGTGATGGTGGGCGATCGCTCCCATGATGCGATCGGCGCTAAAAAAAACCAGCTATTCGCGATCGGTGTTACCTATGGTTATGGCACTGAGGAGGAGCTACGAATTCATGGGGTAGATTTGATTGCTAACTCTCCTATGGAGATTACCAAATATTTATAGTGTTTGCAGCAAAGCCCAAACACAGTCTTGCTATAAACCCAAGAAGTGAATAGCTCCGCTATTCACTTCTTGGGTTTATAGCAACAGCTATGATTTATAGATGATGATATGCGATGATTTATAGCGTTATCGCATTTATTCCGAGGTTGTCCTATGCCCAAAGCGATCGCTCAAGCAGATACTTTTCTTAAAAAAAAGCTGCTTGGCTCAACGGATTTAGCCGATTCTGAGAAGATTCTCATCAAAAAGGGTCAGGAATTTTTTGTCACCGAATATTGCCCCGATCGCAATCAGCATATTTTGCTTAACCTTGCCTCACCATTTCCTACGCTGGATGGCAAATCTAAATTGCAAAAAGTCTATGCCTATGATCCTCATATCAAGATTGAAGGGGAAGATCTTAATAAGCTAATCAAGTTACCTGTCAAATATTGTTCGCAACTAGACAACGATCAGGCGATCTTCGGAGCTGGTTGGAGACAGTGCAATACGACTAGTAACGCAATGCTAGCCGACTATGTGCTAAATGGATCATTGACAACCATGGCGAAAGCACAGGGGTTTCCAGAGCCAGAGTCAGTCTATATGCGACTGGTGGGCAAGTATGGGGATACTATCGATCATGATGCTCAAACATGGGCTTTGAAAGAGCTTGGCATTAACTCGTACTTCAGTTATTCCCTCTCTGCTAAAGACGTATTACTGTCGCTCAAAGCGAATATCCCTGTAGTCGTAGGGTTTGCCTACAAAGGCAGTGGTCACATTTGCGTGGTTGTCGGACATGATCCTGACAAAAAAGTTTGGCTGGTACACGATCCTTATGGCACTCGTCACGGTGCTAGCGATAGCTATGATGTAGGCGTTGATGGAGCTTATGATCCCTATAGCTATGCAGTTATGCAGCAAATTTTTTGGGATGGCGGCGGTGAAGCTGGCTGGGGCAGAATTGTCACCAGTATTAAGGGTAAACCCACAGGTTTACCTTCGGGACTATAGCTGTTTTCAAACAGCAATTCTCATTATAAAAATCGGTTTCATAATGAGAATTGCTGGTTTTCAAATGACCGCTGTACAGAAAACACAAAACATGTAGTGGCAATTCATGAATTGCCACTACATGTTTTATACCAAACTCAACTGAAAAACCGCTAAATAAGACTCCGCTTTCTTTATTTAATACGAAAGATTGCTCTCACGGGTAAGTGATCGGAGACTTTGGAAAAATAAGTGCGATCGCTATCAAAGCCAAGATCTTTCTGCGGATCGAGAATCTGCACTGATTGAGGAATATATTCTGCTTCCGCTCCCTTGGGAGCTTTAGAAATAGCGATATGATCGATTACACAACCAATGCCGCGATTGGAATATCTGGGGCGACCATCTGTCGTTTTCGGCTGACCGCGTTTTTTTAAGCAGTTCTCTTTGGCATCAGTTTCAATCGATTTTGTCAAAAAAGTCAACGGTGCATCACGCAAACCACGATTTTGGTCAGCCCATGTCGGACTATTGAAATCACCTAAGAGGATCAGATCGGGATCGGATTGAGCATCTTTTTGATATTTATCTACTTCTTTCCGCAGCAGATCGCTTTGATTTTGACGTAGGAGATCGGCTTCTTTGCCACCACCACCCTTTTGATGCACAATCACTAATGTGAAGTCAAAGTTTGTACCTACTTTGAGATAGGTCACAAGCGGCGATCGCAAAGTCCCCGTGATGTTCACTTGTCGCCATTCTGTCACTTTTTGGGCAGCGATCTCATCTTTACGATAGAACAAAGCAATCCTTTGTTTGTTCCCTGTCTCTCCTAAGATAAATTCCCATTGCTTCGATTTATTCAGTTTCTCTTTTAGCTTTTCGGCAGCAATGGGGCTAACTTCTTGTAAGCCGATCGCATCAAAATTACGTTCAACGATCTGGCTCACGGCTTCTAGTTTTTCCGCATTCAGTCCATCAAAATTTTCAAGATTGAAAGTTCCAATTCGGATTTGGTCTGGTGCATTTGCCGTCGCAAAGGGATTTGAGCAGCCTGCGATCGCCATGCAACAAAGCCAAGCAATATGAAAATATTTAAAGCGTTTAAAAAGCGATCGCAGCATTATTTTCTCCTAATATCATGTAAGAACTCCTCAATCACTTCAATTAACCAATTAACTTCCGTTGGTCTAATATCATCATTAGCTAAAGTATATTTCTCTCCATTGAGCCACAAAAATACATTTACCTTTTTAGAATTGTCTTCATTATGGTCGCTAGCTGACCAAATTAGATTATCTAAAATTCCACTATTTCGTTTCTCGATCATTCGCCACTGCGGCTCCACCCCTTGAAATGCGCTGGTGGGAACTTTCACTTGCCAAGAAGTTTTGCCAAATATTGAACTCATAAACCTAGTTTCTTTTTCTGTAATTTCTAGAGTTACTGTTTCTAAACAGCTTACGGTAACTCCGACTAACAACCGAACGAATAAAATTAATATCAAAGCACTGATGATATAGACCCAAAAAACATTTACTAATTCAGCTATATAATTCCAAATTAGTGGAAAAACAGGAGATGCAAAAGCAATAACTAATCCTAATACCATCCAACTACCAATAAGTGTCAAAATACGAGGAGGCATTATTATCTTGAGGCAAGTTGAAGAAGCTGAAACCTGAAGATTGGAATTCTCTGGGGGGAAGTAACTACGAGTAGAACTGGAAAATCGACTGGATTCAACGGGACTAGATTGCTTCATTGATGTTAATGGAGCAGGGGGAGCAGTCTGAGGAAGAGGAGTTTGAACGGATTCACGTATAGCTTGCAAGGCAATTCTGGCGGAAGAGTAGCGTTTTTTGACAGTTGGCTCTACTAATTTTTGAATCCATTGTAAAAAATGCGGCTTGACACTGGTGCGATCGCTAAAAACAATTTTTGCTTCATCATCCTGAGGTAACTCCGCAGGTGATATCCCCGTCAGCAAATAAATCAGCGTCGCTCCCAAAGCATAGAGATCCGACGCAGCAACCGCTCTACCGCCATACTGTTCCATCGGTGCGTAGCCATAAGTCCCCACAACAGTAAAGGATTTTCCTTCAGCACTTGCCCTGTCTTGGACTGCGCCAAAATCCACCAGATAAATGTTTGGTGCTTCTCCTTCATTCCCAGTCAAGATCAAATTACTCGGTTTAATATCGCGATGGAGAACTTGGGGGCTGAGTTCATTGAGATAGATAAGAATCTCTAAAATTGCGATCGCAATTTTCTTAACCTGTGATTCCGTAAATTTATGTCCCTTGGCAATATATTCACGCAGAGAATCCCCTTGAATATATTCTTGCACCAAGCCGAACCATAGAGCGCGATCGTCAATCGAAAAATAATCGCGATATTTGGGAATGCGTGGATGATCTAGCTGTTTGAGTACATTGGCTTCACGCTCAAATAATTTGAGGTCTTCCCATTGGACATTGCCACCAAAAGCTAATAACTTGACCACCACCAATTCATTCTCTTTCTGCAAATCCTTAGCTAGCCATGTTTCACGCCCTGCATTCTGCCCCAGTTGACGGTCTAACTGATAGCGCTGATTAACGATCTCTTGAGGCTTAAGGATAGTCATATACTTTGCTCAAAGAATTGAGACGACGTAAATTTTCTTGTTTTTTGTTGGAGCACAAAGCGCGGTAACAAAAATACTTATAGTAATGCAGCATAATTAAAAACCCAGAGCCAAAATCTGTACCGCCCGCTATGCGGGCGGTACAGATTTCGGGGTTTTATATTTAATTTTGCCTAACTACTTAGCAATATTTTTGATCATCCTATAATATATTCACAATGCCATTGAGGTAGAAAGTCATGACTTTCACAATCGATCCATCCACAGATCCTGTTGTACTGCCCGATCATACCCAACTGCCAGAGTCTGATGGTACATTTGTGAAGAATTTTCAAGAACATCCCCAAAGTATTCTCCTCACGGACTCACTAGAACCTGTATTACAGCAAGTTCATCCTGACGGACAATATGCGATCGGACAAGATAGCGGTATCTATTGGCGGATGACTGAGCCTCCTGAAAAAGGTGCAGAGGCTCCTGACTGGTTTTATGTACCAAATGTACCGCCTTTGTTGAACGGGATTCCACGAAGGTCTTATGTCCTATGGCAAGAGTTTATCGCACCGTTAATTATTTTAGAATTTGTCTCTGGCAGTGGCAAAGAAGAAAGGGATAAAACTCCTTGGACTGGCAAATTTTTTATCTATGAGCAAGTGATTCGTCCCGCTTTTTATGGCATTTACGAAGTCCAAACCGCCAGCGTCGAGCTATATCGACTTATTGGGAATAGATTTGAATTAGTAGCAGCTAATGCTCGTGGGCATTACCAAATTGAGCCTCTTGGCGTAGAAATTGGTATTTGGCAAGGACTTTATCAAAATCTAGAATTACCTTGGCTCCGTTGGTGGGATGCCCAAGGAAACTTGTTAATCACTGGCTCAGAACGTGCCGAGATCGAAAGTCAACGGGCTACAAAAGAATATCAACGGGCTACAAAAGAATATCAACGGGCTACAAAAGAATATCAACGGGCTGAGCAAGAACGTCAGCGGGCTGAGCAAGAACATCAACGGGCTGAGCAAGAACATCTCCATGTAGAAAAGTTAATGGCTCAACTTAGGGCAGCGGGAATTGAGCCAGAACTATAGGACATGACTTAATGAGTTACATCCTATAAAACAAATTTGGCGATCGCTACAGCCGCTCCATCATTCTCAACAGTTGGGGCAACCCAATCTCCTAGAGGTTTTAATCCTGCGGGAGCATTTCCCATGACAACGCCGATGCCTGCATATTCGATCATTTCTAGATCGTTGAAATTATCCCCGATCGCTAAAACCTGCGATCGGTCAAATCCCAAAATATTCTCAGCTAAATGCTTTACGGCTGTACCTTTATTCGCGATCGGATTGGTCGCTTCAAAGAATGTTGCTACAGATTTGGTGAGATAAAGTTGTTGCGGCGTATAGCGATCTTTGAGTACTCGCAACATTTCCGTCACTAATTCAGCAGTATCACTCAAAGCCAAAATCTTGGTCGGCGGATGGTCTGTACTTTCACTAGTTAGGAATTCTCGCAAATCACCAACTACCTTTACGCCAACTTTAGAACGTTCGGCATAGGCTTGGGTTTGCGCTGTCATCTTGCGAACATAGAGTTCATCATTTACATAGATATGAATCGATAGTTTGTCATTAGTCGCAAATTCTCCCAAATCATCGAGTAAAGAGAGCGCTTGTTTAAGGTCAACTGGCCAATGTCCAACTAATTCATCGGTTTTGGGATCTTTAATGAATGCACCTTGATAGGAAATCAATGGCATATCAGAGGCAATCAATTCATGAAATCGGACAGCCGAGCGATACATTCTACCCGTTGCGATCGCGACTTTGACACCCTTTGCTTGAGCCGCTTTCACCGCTTGCTTAACTGCATCATTGACCTGATTGGCATCACCGCTAATCGTGCCATCGATATCTACCACGATCAGTTTAATGTCTTGCGCCATGAGTTTTCTTTTTGATTTGTATAAAAAAGTAGGGTCAATTCATGAATTGACCCTACTTTTTTATACTATAGCCGTAGCCAGTCTTTTTAGAATATAAAACCGAAAAGAAGAGAGGCGGCGCGAAGCGCCGCCTCTCTTCTTTTCGGTTTTATAGATGCCGAACCAAGAAAATATTTAAAAGATTTTCTTGGTTCGGGTTTGAGCGCAAAGCACTGTAATTTAATTGGTCTGTTCAGGACAGGTTGCACCCTGAGATATGTTACGGCATTGCTGACGAATTTCTGATAATAAACTGGGATTCATTTGCTTAGACTTACTCAGAGCAAGTTCAAATTGCTTCTTGGCAGTCGGAATATTGCTGCCGCCTTGCATCCATAACACCTGTCCTTTCAGGTAATGTAGCTCTGGGTTATTTGGAGCAGAGACTAGAGCCTTATTCACAGCATCTAAGGCAAGATCGGGTTTACGCGCATCACGATAGGCAAGAGCAATACCACGCCATTTTAGATAATCGGGCGCTGCATATTGTTTTAGACTCTCCAACGCGGTTTCAAGATCCGATAGAGGCAATACCGATGCAATTAGCATATCGATATAGCCCTTAACCAAATTTAGTTCAGGATCGTTGGGGTCAATATCCTTAGCTTTTTGGATATTGTCAAAAACGCTTTGCACCAGTGGTAAAGCTTTAGGAGCGCTAGACAAGCCTTCAGTTTTAACAATATATCCCGCCTCAATCAAATCGCTTACGGCGATATACATATAGGATCTGAGGTTATCTATACCCTTCAAAGCTTGGGCGTTAGATCTGACTCGTTTACCAGCATCTTGCATGACCAAGTAGTCTTCTTTGGCATAGGCGGTAGAAGCCCGTAAAGCAAATAAGAGTGGATCGCTAGCTTCAGTTCTGACAGCTAAATCTAACTGTTTTACTGCCGCAATATAATTTCCTTCTTTGAACATTAATTCAAAGGCTTTCTGGGTTTCACTGCCGATCGCCCTAGCATTTGAGGAGCGGAATGGATCGGCAGCGAAGCTAGGGCTCACTGTGGCGATTGTGATTAATGCTGCCATCATGGAGACAGATACAGATTCAAAAACAAGTTTTAAAGGACGGCTCATAAAATTCCCCGAAAATATCAGGCTATGATGTGGTTAGCAAAGTTTAGATCGTATCTTTAGAGATTCTGACAAATTCAACTCGGACTTAACTTGTTAATCTAAATTTGGTCTGGGTTGAACTTTGTATGCAACATATTACGTTAATGCAATGCAAGACGATTGTAATTTAGAAAAAGTTTCCCCTCTTCACCTAACAGGCTAGATATCCAGTATTTGCTACTTTGTGGCAAGTGCTGGATAAATCTATTTTGCTTGTGTTTGCCTAGGTTTCATGATTAAAGCTAAAGCAGCAGATTTAGGGAGCAAGGCTGCGATCGCAGTAAGTTTTAATGACCATATATCAGTTTCGCTGAAAATTCCCTCTAAACCGCTCAAATGGGCTGACCAAACGTCAGTTATTCAACCCGATTAGGAAAGGATATTTCTAGCACAACGCATCCGATATCGGTCTTAAATGGCCCATGAATTTCCTGTGGTGGTCTGCTGGCATAATGTCCACTCTCTAGCCACATATCAAAGGCGCGATCGTAAAGGCGGCCACTGACGATGAATACTTCTTCAGGATAGGGATGGCTTTTGCCACCAAAAGCAGTTGTATCTGCATTGGGATGAAATCGAGTTAAGCGTGTGTATTCGCCTGTGTCTTGATCTAAGCTCAAGGTCAACTCTTCAGCCATCCCTTCCAGTCCAAGAATTGGCTGCCATTTATGACTATTGTCTAAGTCTAATGGATTCCAATAAGTAGCAATAGATTTGGGCATATGCTCTATTTCCTGTAAATAATTAGGAGACAGGGCTTGGAGACCAAGCCCCTACATTTTTTGATAGGTAGGGGCTTGGTCTCCAAGCCCTCTTTAATTTTTCTTTGCAATTTACAGTCCAATTTTATCAGTCACACAAAAAGTCGTGGATCTCAGTCTCTACTTTTTTAGTTTTTTTACGCCTATCTGCTTAACTTTTGCTTTCTCTTTTTCGCGTTCTTTTTGAATGCGTTCTAATAAGACTGATGCTGGCTCGTCGTTGGGGTCTTGCTCGACGAGTTCGCCTCTAAAGGCTTTGGAGAGTATAGATTGATTGAGATTTTCTAATTGAGAAAAAGCGCCTTGATATTGATAAAACAGCCTGTCAATGCTATCAAATAGTTCTTTGATTATAGTGACAATTTGGTGTTGTTCAGCTAAAGGAATTAGAGGAATCTGTAGCTTTGAGATTTTACCTAAACTTAAAGTGTGAAGACCTGTTGTTGAACTGGCTACTTGCATTATTTGGCTTCTGCCCTCTCTAGATAAAAGCCAAAAGAGTATATATTCACTCATCTCAATAGGCTCAAATCTAACTTTAATCAGATGGTTTTGATGTAGACAAGGATCAATACTGCCATCCCAGATCGATGCTCTACCAATTTGATCGAGACTTCCATTACCTTCAACAATTAATAAATCACCTTTTCTCAGCAAAACCCTCTCTAATTCTTCTGATCGAATCTTGATGTTTTTAATTTCGCTTAAATCAAGCTTGTTTGAATATACATTAGCCACTCTTAGATAAGGAAACTCTAGAGGGAGTACATTTCTTGTGGAATTTTTAGTAAGACCTCCACTGACTTTACCTATCTCACTGAGACTTACCCACAACCATTTTTTAGGAATTTTTTTGTCAGTTTCTTCTTTAGAATCTATACTCAAAGTTCCCTGATCCATTTTTTCATAGAGATCTTTGCGGATTCTTTCTGACAAAACAGATGCAGGCTCAATGTTAGGATTTTGTTCGCGCCAATCGGCGGTGAGATCGCCACGAAAGGCGGCGGCGAGGACAGACTGACGAAACTGCTCGATTAATTTGGGGATTGTGTCTAATGCCTCTTTTGCCTTACGCGATCGCGCCATCAACGCCTCAACCTTCTCCACAATCCGCCTCTGCTCATTAAGCGGCGCTAGAGGAATTGTTAGTTTAGGTAGACAACTTGTATTTATGTACGGCTGATCTGATCCCTGTAGATTTTCCTGTATATATTTCAGAAAGATATGGGATTGTCCATAAAGAAAGAAATACTTTATCAGGTCATTATCTATGCTCTTAAAACACCCTACTCTTTGATAAAGGATCGAAGGTGTATCTTGGCGTTTTAATCGAGCAATTTTTAACCGACCTCCAATAATTGGTCTATTTAAAGCTATGACAACATCATTCTCTTTTAAAATGATTTCTGGGAATTGATAAGCGATATCTTCAGGTAAAAAATTCTGCTGTTCCCAAACTATTTCTCCAAAAGAAACGTTAGCTATTTGTAAAAGTTTTACTCCCGAAGTTGTGTAATCTTTCTTTTTGAATGCTTCCCCAGATATTATTGATAAAATCCTATCTAAATTTGTCCATTCCCACCCCATTGGTAAATCATCATTATCAGAAAGAATAGAAAAATCAGAACTCATAGACATCATAGGGCAAACACAAAAAACGCGATTCAGACTTAGATTTTCAACGCAAACACAAGCCTCTAAAATATCATCATCTCACCGCCCCGCAAAACAAATAGCAAAACGCCAAAAATAAAGGGTTTGGAAACCAAACCCCTACAAGATCAATATTTGCGCGGTAGGGGTTTGGTCTCCAAACCCTCTTTAAATTTTCTAAGAACATATTATCTAAATGCGATCGCCCTAAAAATCAGTAGCAATTAGCGATCGACCCCATGCACCTTCAACCAAGCCGTCAAATCCGCCACAGACTTAAAATCAAAAATAGCATCAATTAAATCATTCAGCTTACTTTCAGGGAGATGATTTATCTTTGCCCTTGACTCCGCAGAAACCCTCTTAAAGCGACGCTTTAAAACACGCAAAACAGACTCTTGCTTACCTTGTAACTTGCCTTTTATCTCACCTCTTTTCTCACCTCTCTTCTCGCCTATTTTTTCACCTATTTTCTTACCTTCTAGCCTAGCCTCTAACCTCACCTCTCGGCTGTAATCTGCCGCTAGCTCTTGAAATAGTCTTGATTGTTTTAGCTCATCAAAAGTCAACATAGTCTCTATTTCCTTTCGACTCAAATTGTTAAACTTATTTAACAACACATCTACAATTAATTCTACTGTTTTTTGACTAACAGTAGCTTCACGCTCTCGGTTACGCAACTCACGCACCAAATCACGCGCCATATCCAGAGTAACCGACTCATCGGCAATTATTAACTCGACGATACCCACCTCTAACGAATTGTCAGAGCGATCGCGCAGCGTGTCAAGATAAACACAGCGAATCCGTTGACTCACAAACAACTCATGAAATTGTCTGGGGATACCCTCATCCAAATTGCGATCGGCAAAAACTGCCACCGCTTTCCAATCCTGTAAGGGCTTATATTGACTGAGATATAGAAATATTTCGCCGACAAAGCTCCAATAAAAATCAGGATTTTTTTGAAACTGCACCTCCACAAAATAGATCGGCTTCTCCACATCCGCCGCTAAGAAAATGCCATCAAAACGAAAAGCCTTTTCCTTTACCTCCACAGACACAAAATCATAGCCCTCCGCATTTGACGCTGGCTCGTCAATTAGCTCAAACAAAAGCCCATGAAACGTCTGAAATAACTGATAAAAAAGTGTATCGGTTCTCATGGCTAGACATCCTAACCCATATCTTGCCAAATCTCCTCATTAATACTCTCCAGCACCGCCAACAACTCACCGTTAAAAGTCCTATTCAACCTCACAAAACCACCACATTCAGTCTTAAACGCCCCGCGATCCAACGCCTCGCGATCGACGATTGTTTCGGCTTTTAATTGCTTGCCGATCCTCTCTAACAACTGACGCTGCGGCGCAGTCCATGACCGACTACTCATGATTTTCCGAACCGCCCGATCCACCCGATCGCTATAGGGAATCAACGCATCACCGATCGCCGCCTGACGGATAAACCCAATAATCGAAGCCGCAATATCCTCATTCTTGCGATCGCGCCAAGCCCCTTGCAGATCGCTCTCCCGAAAACGATTTTCCTCCAATAACATCTGTAACTCCTTCAACTGAGCGCGAGTCAAATCCTTTGGACTCTGTACCGCCACCATCAACGCAGGAATCAAATTGAGATTGTCCGCCAGAAATTTCTGGAACAACTGCAAATACTCATCGGGACGAGTGGAATAAATGCTGCCATCTTCCGCCACACCATAGCCGCGCTGCACCGCAACTAGGCGATCTTGATGGTATGAAATGAACACAGGAATCGTGCGATCGTTGGGCAAATCGATTACCGAGGCAAAATCTGGGCGATCGCGAAACCAGTTGGCTAATTGCGAAGGTTGACTAGCACGAAGGTCATCTAATAGATGCTCAAGAGGCAAACCTGCGATCGCTTCCAGTTGTTCGCGTTTAGCCAGATTAGCACGACGCATTTTGCGCTGGATTCTCGCAAAGAGTTGCGGCAAGATCGCCTGATGATGACGTGGAGCGCTAGTGCTGGTGAGTTCCTGCACTAACTTTTCGCAACTGATTTTAGGAATTACTGCCACAGGCTTCATCTCTGTAAATTGCGACATCACCCCAAAGATATTCACTGCATCAAATACCCGAAAGCGATCTTTGCCAATCTCAGGACAAAGGCGCGTAGCCCGACCGAGCATCTGCTCAAACAAGATCCGCGAATTAACCCGCCGCAAAAAAACAATATTGCAAATCGCAGGCACATCAATACCCGTGGTCAGTAAATCCACTGTCACCGCAATTTTTGGCAACTGCTCATTTTTATATTTGAGAATCAACTCCAACGGGCGATCGGCGGCTCCCGTAATCTTCTGCACTGCCTCATCTTCGACCTCTCCATACTTGGCAATCAGCGCCTCTTTGAGCAACTGCACCACCAGATCCGCATGATCGTCCGTCGCACAAAAAATTAGGGTTTTCTCCGCCAGCACAGGATCGATCTGTTCGGCAAGATACTCACAAACCACGCGATTAAAAGCAGGTGTAATTACCTTCTTATTGAAGTCCTTAATTTCGACCTTCACCTCATCCGCCGTTCTGCTCAGATCGCGCTTGCCAGTGCGCGGATTGATAACCTCAATCTCAGCGCCCTTTTCCCAAACTATCCCCGACTGGGCAAGTTCTGTCTGAATTAAATGCGGTGATTCATAATCAATGAGAAACTTGTCAATCACCGCCTCCGCATAGGTATATTGAAAAATTGGCTCACCAAAAATCTCGGACGTATGCAGCGCAGGTGTCGCCGTAATCCCAATTCTCACTGCGTCAAAATATTCCACCACCCGTCGATATTTGGAAACATAGTCCTCAAAATCCCGAAACTCAAGCTCGATCGTGCTGAGTTCGCGATCGAGCAAATAGCCTCGATGACATTCATCAATAATCACGCAGTCATAATCATCCACATTCGGACTAGGGGAACTGTCGCTCGGATACATAATCCTTCTCACAAAGCTCTGCACCGTCGCCACATGTACCTTCGTCTCGCGATCGCAAGTTGCATTCTTCAGCTCTTTGACTTCATAAATATCCGTAAATACTTGCAGAAGCTCCATTTTTGTCTCTTTAAAAGCGGCGATCGCCTGATGCCCTAAGGAAGTGCGATCGACCAAAAATAAAATCCGCCGAAACCGCTTCGTTTTTAACAAACGATAGATCAACGCAATACAAGTTTTAGTCTTGCCCGTCCCCGTTGCCATGGCAAGCAATAGCGATCGCCGATCCTCTTGTAAAGCTTCTTCGATGGCAGTGATCGCCTTAATTTGGTAAGCCCTAAGCTCAAAACCATAGTTAAATTGCTCTTGGGCAAGTTGCTCATGGGCGCGATCAAAATCCTGCTCCAATAAATCGATCAATCCCTCTGGTGAATACCAACCTGCGATCGCCCGTCGCTGATTCGTCGCCCGTCGCACATCCCGAACCCAAATCCCGCTTTTAGTCTCAAGCTGAGCCAGATAGGGTCTGCCATTGGTCGCAAATACAAACGGCACTTGAAAAGGTTCAATCTCTCCCCAAGGCGCACCCTTAGCCAACTGCCAATTATCATTAGCCCGAATCGATCTAGCATAGCGATGCGCCTGATCGATATCCCCTGACACATCCTTACTCTCCCGCTTTGCCTCAATAATCCCCACCAGTTGCAAACCCACAAACAAAGCATAGTCCGCCGCCCCTGTGCGCGTTGGATATTCCGCGATCGCCAGATTTTTGCCTCTCGCAGGACGTACACCCTTCCCATAGGTCAACTCCTCCGAATCCACCTCCCAACCGACATCCCGCAGTTGTGCATCAATCAGTCGGCGAGTTTCCCGTTCATCTAGTTCGACCTTGGCGGCGGCGGCTTGCGATCGCGGGACGATCCTTTTTACATTCGCCTCACTATTTTTTGCTTGCTGCGCCTGTATCTCCGTCAAGTGTTGCAATGCGGCTTGCAATTCTTGCGCTATTTCCGCCGCTAATTGTTCGGCTTGCGTTCTGGCGATCCGCTCATCCACCAGCGCTGATTCCAACTGTCGCGCCGTCACCTCTGGTGGAGTCGGTTCGCAATATTCAGGCGCAACAAAGTCCTTCGCTTTTCCCCAAGTGCGATGAAACCAAATTCCTAACTGATGCGCGTATTTGAGAATGCTCAACGCCGTTCTGCGATCGCCCACACTATCATGTACCGCCCGATTCCCCGTTTTGCGAAGCTCATGAAACAAGCGATCGATTTGTCCATGAATAATGCCGCGATCGCGCAGTCGATTCAATAACTGCACCTGCGATTCTTCTGTATCCTCGTAAAGCCCCACCCGCGCCGCAACTAACTTTGCCAAAAATTCTCCAAACACCCGCAACCTAAATAAGCAAGCCACAGGATCATTATGATAAGACCGCTCGGCAAGCGTCCCCAATCTCACCAATTCGACATCATGTTCCCTCAAAAACGCAAAATTTGATGATGCTTTCATGGCATAGCTAAAATACATTACCTAAAATTATAGCGAAAAACCCAGAAATTAGAAAAGGACGCAAATCGTCCTTTTCTAATTTCTGGGTTTTTCCAAGACTTTTCCTAGATAATGATCATAGGCGGCACAATGTGCCGCCTATGATCATTATCTAGAAGCTCAATGACCGTAACCTCTGATATCGTCCAAAAACTCTGGAATCTTTGCAATATCTTGCGTGATGATGGCATCACCTATCTGCAATATTTAACAGAACTAACCTATCTCCTGTTTCTAAAAATGGCGCAGGAAACCGATACAGAGATAGGCTTACCAGAGGGCTATCGGTGGCAAGACCTATCATCAAAAGATGGAATCGAGCTAAAAAATTTCTACAAGTCAATGCTAGATCATTTGGGTTCGAGCGCCTCTTCAGCACAAGTACAAGCAATCTTTGTCAATGCTCAAACATCTCTCAAGGAGCCGCGTATAATTAAAAAACTAGTCCAGAGCATTGATGAACTCGACTGGTTTTCCGATCATCGCGATGACTTTGGCGATCTCTACGAAGGACTACTGCAAAAGAACTCCGAAGAGAAAAAATCTGGTGCAGGTCAATACTTTACCCCTCGACCTCTCATTGATAGCATGGTCACGCTACTCAAACCCCAAGCAGGAGAACTCATCCAAGATCCCGCCGCAGGGACAGGTGGATTCTTAATTGCCAGTCACGCCTACATCAAGCAACAACTAGGCGGCGATATATTCGCTCTCTCCGAATCTGAACAAGAATTTCAACGCAAACATGCCTTCTATGGCATCGAACTCGTTCAAGATGCCCACCGTCTATTGTTAATGAATTTACTGCTTCATGGCATTGAAAGCGATGTCAAACTTGGAGATTCCCTTTCTTCAGAAGGTCAAAATTTAGCCAAAGCCGATATCATTCTCAGCAATCCCCCGTTCGGCACTAAAAAAGGCGGCGGGATGCCCACTCGTGACGACTTCACTTTTGCCACATCCAATAAGCAGCTTGCTTTTCTACAACATATCTATCGCAATCTCAAGCCCAAAGGACGCGCCGCGATCGTGCTTCCTGACAACGTTCTCTTTGAAGATGGTCAAGGCAAATCCATTCGCGCCGATCTGATGGACAAATGCAATTTGCATACAATCTTGCGCCTACCCACAGGCATCTTCTATGCCCAAGGCGTAAAAACAAACGTGTTATTTTTCCAACGCGGTACAACTGAGAAAAATAATACTCAAGAAATTTGGTTCTACGATATGCGAACCAATATGCCCAACTTCGGTAAGCGGATTCCCCTGACTCGCGATCGCTTTGCCGATTTCGAGGTAGCCTATGGTGAAGATCCAAATGGTAAAAGCGATCGCAAGGAACAAGAAAGATTCCGTTGCTTTAGCCGAGAGGAAATTGCTAAACGTGGTGAAAATCTCGATATCTCATGGTTACGCGATGACAGCCTTCAGTCCAGTGAAGACTTACCCGAACCCGATGCGATCGCTGCCGAGATTCTCGATAAATTACGCACTGCGATCGCCGAAATGGAAGCCCTAAGCGATTTACTAAACTAATCAACAAAAGTTGTGATTAGGATATAAAACCCATTCATAGAGTT
>NZ_BBJB01000013.1 GCF_016584665.1 Pseudanabaena sp. lw0831 | reverse complement strand
CGCCGCAACTCTATGAATGGGTTTTGATTTGGTGGCAGCTATAACAACTCTCCTGTTTCTTGCAGTGAATGTAAGCGATGATAAATTCCACCTTGCGATAAAAGCTGTTGATGTGAGCCAACCTCCACAACTTGACCTTTATCTAAAACCACAATTTTATCGGCTTCGCGTACAGTACTAAGCCGATGAGCAATCACAATCGTGGTGCGCGTTCCCTGAATACGACGCATAGCAAGTTGAATCGATCGCTCCGATTCGTAATCAAGACTAGAAGTCGCCTCATCAAATACAAGAATGTCAGGATTGACTAACAACGCCCGTGCAATGCCCAATCGCTGACGCTGACCGCCAGAGAGCCTTACACCTCTCTCCCCAACGATGGTGTTATAGCCACGCGGTAATAGATGCAAAAACTCATCAACACTGGCGATCGCACAGGCTTCCTTAACTTCAGCAAAGGTGGCGTTCGGTCTGCCATAAACGAGATTATCCATCAGAGTTCCATTAAATATATCGACCTCTTGATGTACGATCGCTAGACGTTTGCGATAGCCAGTGATATCGAGTTCTGTGATATTTGTTCCATCGATCAAAATCCCGCCACCCGATGGCTCAAAGTAACGAAATAGCATTTTCACTAATGTCGATTTACCTGAACCCGATCGCCCAACTAGCGCTACAGTTTCATAGGGTTCGATTGTGAACTGGATCTTTTCTAGAACAGGGCGATCGCGATCGTAGCCAAAGGTGAGATTGCGAAATTCTACTTTGCCATCAAAGCGATATTGGGGATATTTAGTGTTTGGATGGAGTGCGATCGCAGCGTCTTGACCGTTCGCTTGCTTCATGAACTCATGAAAGCGCATCATCGAAGAATAGCGACGAGCAAACACTTCGGCGAGTAAACAAATCGGCTTGATTTCAGAATAAGCCATACTTGCCAAAGTGGAAATCGTAATAAAATGCCCGATCGACATCGTTCCATCGAAGGTAGCAAATAGCGCCGCCCCAAACACCACAAATTGACAGGATTCTAGAACAGTGTCTCGCACCATGCCCAGCTTCACATAGCCAATGTGGATTCCCCAGAGCGATACTTTTGCTTCCCGTTCGAGGCGATCGCTTTGGCGTTTATATTCTTTGGCTTCGTTAGCAAAAGCCTTGACTGTCTTGATATTAGTAATAATTTCTGAAGTACGACTCTCTGTATTTTCTTGATGTATATCTAACCTCTCTTCAGAAACAGTCAGTCCTTTCAATGCTTGTAAACTTCCTAAGAGCACCACTATAAATGACACTAAAAAGAAAGCCGAAATCCACCATGCGATCGCGCAAATAATTACAAAAATACCGAGGATTCGCACAACTTTAGGAATCAATTGCCCTGCAATTTCGGGATATGACCACATGTGATTGGCTAATCCTCGCGCCACCCGTCCTGCAATCCGCCCCGCGTTATGCTCATCATAAAACTCAATGGGCAAAGTCAAGATTTTGGCGATCGCCTTTTGAGTTTGGTCACGACGAGATTTGAGGGCGATTTCCCAATGAAAGTTATTGGCAAACCAAACCTGTATTGGCGCACGGATGACTGTGACTACAAAAATCAACCCCGACAGAGTGATTAATGAAGTTGTCTGAGTCACAGGTTGACCAAACAGACTCACTGCACCGACAACCAAGCCATTAATTTCGCGATCGAGCGATCGCCCTGATAGTAAATTCAGGATCTGTCCGACCGTGTAGGGAACAGTCAGATCGATAATTTCAAATGCGCTAGACCCTGCAATGCTCCAGATTGCCTTTGTCCAATAGCGTTTAAAGTAACGGACTACATCCCACAAATTTGCTGTCATGCTCGTCAAAATCCAAAATGAGAAAACTGTGAACTAATTTGATGAAGCACTGACCTAATATTAAACCAACAGCAATTAATCGGTATTGAATCGGCGCTACGGTAAATTCAATGCAGACTTTAGACAGTTATTAACTTTTTTCATACCAGAATCAGGTAACCGCCCCAATTTACGCAGGATTTTTTCTTTGTCCAGTGTCAGTAGATTGACATTGTTAACAACAGAATCCTGTCTCAAACCAGATTCTTGCCCCTCTTGAGTTGCAATCTCGATCAATGATTGCGTTGGTTCTAAGGATCGCTGTGTCATACTCGTGATTTGAGCCACGATTGTATTTTTGAGGCGTTGGTTATCTCGATCATTTTGAATCACAAGGACAGGACGAACTTTAGTCCCGATGCCAGAGGTATAGGGATAATCCACCAACACAACGTCACCGCGTTGAATATTCATGCCTGTCTCCGAGGATCTAGATCGTTATAGATATCCATTGCGGGGTCATCCCATCCTTCTTTACCGAATACTTCCATCGTGGGAAGATACATATCATCAAGGAACTGGCTATTTTGTTCTTCTATCAAAAGTGCTTTTAATCTTGCATATACAGCTTCTGAAATCAGTACATAGGTTGTGTCTGTGTCTGGATCTATGGCACGAGGAGGGGTTTCGCCCTGTTTGCTCACAGCTTGTCTCTGTTCAAGAGTTAGTTCGATCATTTCTTACCTCTCTATTTTTATGTGTAAACTTACTATTTTGATAAGCGATCGCCTAATGTTTGCTTAATACAAGAAGTTCCTCTTGAATGACTCGGCGCAATGTTTCTTCGTCTAGAGATGGCTTTACTTTGTTAAGGTATTCCCGCAAAGCTTCATTCATAATCGTTTGATACCCCTTCCCAGCAGAGTCACCACGTTCTCGAAATGCTTCAAGGACATCTTCATCAATATAAATCATTATGCGGGTTTTGCCTGTTTGGGGAATCACAGCCCCACGCTTAGCTTGACTAAAATCATATTCCGTCTTCATAATTAAGGAATTACACTCTACAAAAATCAACAGACAGGCGATCGCATAGCCTCACATAATTTCTTCAGCCAAAAGTTTACCTTTGACCCGTTCATATTCATCTTCAAGAAACCACTCTTGGGCTGCTTGATAGTTTGAATGAGAAACTACGAGTTTGTAATCTGATGCAGGATTAAAAATATTACATCTACCATCATGATCACCGACAAGCATCAGAATTTTCGGTGGGAAAGGGACTGGATCAACCCAAAGTTCGATAAATTTCCAAGTTTTAGCCTGTTTTTCGAGGGCTGGTGGGAGAGATTGCATGATCTTCAACAAAAACCACCAAAATTCATAGTATTTAATTAATGGTTTTGTTTTTAAATATAGATTAAAATCTATGATTTTAATAAGATAACATAAAGCCAAAATCATCATTTAGCTACTTTTTAACACATATTCCCGCCTCAACATGACGATATACTGATAACCATCAAGGTATATCTACTTAAATAACATAACCAATAGAGTCAATTGCTGAAGCAATAGCCCAAGCCGTGACTTAAAATAACAAACGTTTAGGATGTACTGCATATCCTAGATAACTAGCAAAAACTAGCACTACTTAACCAGAGCAACAGTTTACAGAGTAAAGAGGCGATCGCAAATCATGGTGATGATTGAAACCAAAGCCGAACGCATGGTCATAAATATGGGACCTCACCACCCATCCATGCACGGCGTTCTCAGACTTATCGTCACGCTAGACGGCGAAAACGTAGTCGATTGCGAACCAGTATTAGGTTACTTGCATCGCTCGATGGAAAAAATCGCCGAAAATCGCACGATTATCCAATATTTGCCCTACGTGACCCGATGGGATTACCTTGCGACCATGTTCACCGAGGCAATCACAGTCAATGCACCCGAAAAACTAGCTAATGTGCCAGTGCCGCGTCGCGCCAGCTACATCCGCATGATCATGCTAGAACTTAGCCGCATCGCCTCTCACCTACTGTGGCTCGGCACATTCGTCGCAGATATTGGCGCACAAACACCATTTTTCTATGTCTTCCGCGAACGGGAAATGATCTATGACCTGTTTGAGGCAGCAACAGGGATGCGGATGATGCACAACTATTTCCGCATCGGAGGAGTTGCCGCCGACCTACCCTACGGCTGGATCGAGAAATGCGAAGACTTTTGTAATTACTTCGTACCCGTTATCGACGAATACGAAAAATTAATTACCAATAATCCCATCTTCCGTAAAAGAATTGAAGGACTTGGCACGATCACACGCGATGAAGCCATCAACTGGGGATTGTCGGGACCAATGTTACGTGGTTCAGGCGTAAAGCTGGATTTGCGCAAAGTCGATCACTACGAGCTTTACGATGAACTCGATTGGAATGTGCAGTGGGACAATGGCGGCGACTGCCTCGCCCGCTATCTAGTGCGTGTTCGCGAAATGCGTGAATCCTCGAAGATGATCCTGCAATGTCTCAAGCAAATCCCTGGTGGATCATACGAAAACCTTGAAGCGCAGCGAGTTCTTGCAGGGCCCAAGAGTGAATGGAACTCAATGGACTATCAGTTCATCAGCAAAAAACCATCACCCACCTTCAAGGTTGCATCGGGCGAACATTATGTCCGCGTTGAAGCCCCAAAGGGTGAACTAGGCGTGTATATCATCGGTGAAGATAGCGTATTTCCTTGGCGCTTTAAAATTCGTCCACCAGGATTTATTAATTTGCAAATCTTGCCAGACCTAGTGCGCGGCATGAAGCTCGCCGACATTATGGCAATCTTAGGAAGTGTGGACATTATTATGGGTGAGGTCGATCGCTAATGTACGGTGGAATTGATTTACAAAGATCTTTAATTGAAATCCTGACAGGGCTGGGATTGCCAGCCGATGTCGCCAAAGTAATTTGGATGTTATTGCCCATGGCAGTAATGGTTTTAGGTGTAACAGTCGGCGCATTGGTATGCACATGGCTAGAACGAAAAATCTCCGCCGCCGCCCAACAACGGATTGGACCTGAATATGCTGGCCCTTTTGGACTGTTGATCCCGATCGCTGATGTGGCTAAGCTAGTCATCAAGCAAGGCACGATCCCAGCTAAAGCCGATCCGTTACTCTACACAATCGGCCCAGCGCTGGTATTTACATCTGTCTTCTTGTGTTATTTAGTCATTCCCTTTGGTCAAAACCTGATCATCTCTGACATTGGTACGGGCGTATTCTTTATTATTGCCATTTCTAGTGTTGCCCCAATTGGGCTGCTGATGGCAGGTTACTCTTCTAACAATAAATACTCGTTGCTTGGTGGTTTACGTGCTGCCGCGCAATCGATTAGCTACGAAATTCCGCTTGCACTAGCTGTACTTGCCGTAGCCCTGATGACTAACGGACTTAGCACCATTGACATTGTCAACCAACAAGCTGAATATGGCATTCTCTCTTGGAATATTTGGAGACAACCAATTGGCTTCGTGATCTTCATCATTGCGGCTCTTGCAGAATGTGAGCGACTGCCCTTTGACTTGCCTGAAGCTGAAGAAGAACTAGTTGCTGGTTATCAAACTGAATATTCAGGAATCAGATTTGCATTCTTCTACGGTGGTTCCTACGCCAACCTCTTGCTAGCAGGTTTGCTAGCCTCAATTCTCTACCTCGGTGGATGGGAATTGCCTTTCCCTATTGACAGAATTAGCGAAGCGTTGGGGATTGAAGCAAATACGGCTTGGTGGCAGGTTTTAGCCGCATTTATTGGGCTAACGTCAACCCTAGTCAAAACCTACGCTTTTATCTTTTTTGCGATCCTCTTGCGTTGGACTGTTCCTCGCGTTCGCATCGACCAACTGCTCGACCTCGGCTGGAAATTCCTATTACCCATTGGACTTGCAAATCTGCTGATTACCGCAGCTTTGAAGTTAGCTTTTCCTTTTGCATTTGGCGGATAAGCCGTCACCCCTAGCCCCCTCTCTCAGAGGGAGAGGGGAAAAGATTTTTGAATTTAAAGCAGAAACCTAAAACCTAATTACCAAAATGCTGAAATTTCTAAATAAAGTTGGTGACTACACCAAAGACGCGATCCAAGCTGCCAAGTACATCGGGCAAGGTATGTCGGTAACCTTTGACCACATGCGTCGCCGTCCAATTACAGTGCAATATCCCTACGAAAAGCTAATTCCTTCCGAGCGCTTTCGTGGACGCATTCACTTTGAGTTTGACAAGTGTATTTCCTGCGAAGTTTGTGTGCGCGTATGTCCGATTAACTTGCCTGTAGTTGATTGGACATTCAACACAGAAATGAAGAAAAAAGAACTCAAGAGTTACAGCATCGACTTTGGAGTATGTATTTTTTGTGGTAACTGTGTGGAATACTGCCCCACTAATGCCTTGTCAATGACCGAAGAATACGATCTGTCTACGTTCGATCGCCATGAATTGAACTTTGATAGCGCCGCCCTCGGACGGATGCCCACTAAAGTTACTGAAGATCCTTTTGTCACGCCAATTCGCGAGCTTGCCTATTTGCCGAAGGGTGTCATCGAAGGGCATGAAGTACCTCACACTGCGAAGCGTGCTGGTCTGCGCCCCGAAGAAATTGCCGAAGCCACTTCTGAGAATAAATAACAGATAAGTAAAGAAAATTTATGATGAACAATATTGGTTTGGGCGATGGTTCGCAAACCGTATCCCTAGTTGTTTTAACAGCAATGCTAATTTCTTCGGCGATGGGTGTGGTACTTTTGCAAAATATTGTCTATGCTGCCTTTCTACTTGGAGCCTGTTTTATTAGTGTGGCGGGTTTATATCTGTTGCTAAATGCTGATTTTGTGGCGGCGGCTCAGGTTTTAATCTATGTCGGTGCTGTCAATATTTTGATCCTATTTGCGATCATGTTAGTGAATAAGCGCCAAGACTATCAAGAAGTCAAATATGGGGCTTTACGCAGTGTAGTTACTGGCGTTGTTTGCCTAGGCTTGTTTGGATTACTCGGAGTCACGGTAACTTCAACTAATTGGGCTGTTAGTCCCACGATCGCAAAGCTACCTTCGACGATGGTGGTGATCGGTCAGCATTTCTTCAGTGATTACTTGCTGCCTTTTGAACTAGCATCGGTTTTACTTTTAGTTGCCCTAATTGGTGCGATCGTGCTCGCTCGTCGTGAGCTAGTGCCTGATACAGTGACAGTTGGTCAAGTTGATGAAGATTCACTTGAGTTATTAGAAAAGCCCAAAGAGCAACTTGTTGCTTCTAAATAAATTTTGATTACTGCCGAAGGCAGTAATCAAAATTTGTTAGTAATACGCGATGTGCAACTAAAAGTCTGAAAACCTTGATTTATAGTACTGCACTGCTAAGCAGTTTGAATTTAAGGTAGCTCAAACAACCATAGGTCACTGGTTCAAAAATAGTTGCACATCGCGTTAGTAATTGAAATTAATAGTAAACAGATATGTCTTTAGAACCTTTTTTGATTATTGCCGCTGCACTCTTTTGCATTGGCATCTATGGATTAATTACTAGTCGTAATGCTGTGCGGGTATTGATGTCTGTGGAATTAATGTTAAATGCTGTCAATCTTAATCTGATGGCATTCTCAAATTATCTCGATTCAGCAAGTATTCGTGGTCAAGTATTTACGATCTTTGTAATTTCGATCGCTGCTGCCGAAGCCGCCGTTGGTCTTGCGATCGTGCTATCAATCTATCGCAGTCGCGACACTGTTGATATGGAGCAATTTAACTTGCTACGTTGGTAAAAGCTAGATGTATACCAATTCCCAAAATGCCTACGCAATTTTGAGGATTGGTATTACATTTTTTGTACGATCCTAAAAATAATGCAGAACTTTTTACAACAAATTTGGTTAAAGCTTTCAGAGCCTCGCAGTTTAAGATTTCTAGTGGTTGGGATACTTGGGGCACTAACAAATATTTTGCTTCTTGCAGCTTTAGTTGATTGCTTACATTGGGAGACAACCTTTTTGCGATCGCTTGCCAATATTATTGCCACTGAAATTTGCTTAGTTGCAAGTTTTTTTGCCTATCGGCAGATTGTTTGGCAAATAGAAGAATTTGATTGGCGATTAGTATTGCAAACCGAATTACCAACCTATCACCTATCAATAGCTTTGGTAATCGCAATTCGGTCTTTATTACTATTCCCATTTATGGATTGGCTAGGGATCGATCCTGTTGTGAACTCTGGGATTGGGATTGGGATTGGCGCAATTTTAACCTATACATTGAGTGAAAAATTTATATTTACGGCAAGAATACCCCTTTCTTAAAAATACAACCCCAAAAAGTATAAGGCGGCGCTTTATACTTTTTGGGGTTTATATCCTAACAAGACTGGCGAAAGCTAGATCATAAAATTGATTGCAGAATATAGCTCAAACCAGCGCTGGATAGAGGAACTGAGAGGTTATCTGTGCCACCTGGGGAATAGGCTTCAAGTAAAGCCGCGATCGCAGCAACAGGCATCGCAACTCCAATGTCACGGCTATGGATACCGTGAGTAAGCCCAAAAATACCGATCATCACCATAAAGCTGGTGACAAACATTGCAAATGAGCCTTCAAGACTACGTTTATTACCGTGATGCACAAAGGCGTGTTTGCCAAAGCGTTTGCCGATTAGCGCCGCCATGCCGTCACCCCAAGACATGACCATTACGCCAATGACGGCATATTGCGGATGGCTATCCCATAAAAGCGCTACTAAAATCGTGATACTAAGCGCATAGTAAAACACGCCGTAGGTTTTGCGCCCGACATCATGGATCATTGGCAAGATATTTGTATAGTGAGAGGCTAAGGCGATCGCACTAAATGTCACGCCTGCGGCAATACATAGCCATGTCGGGATATGTAGCCACCAAGCGATCAGCAAGACATTGCCAGTACCAATATGCACAACTTTGCGAACTAGTTCTGGATCTTGCTTGAGGCGGCGCAAGATATCTGAAGCTAGAAATACTAGACCTAGCCAAATAGCCACAGCACTAATCTGGATCGTTAGGTCGGTGATCGGAGAGATGTCGCTAGTTATGGGCATATGACAAGCTATCTATATATAGTAGGCGAGCAAAAAGTTTATAAGCCATTACCATTGATGATAAATGGTGAAAAATATTAACGGTGATTGAAGCTGCTATTCCCATTATCAGCATTGGTTTTGATGAAAGTCTGCCGAGGATGAACTTTCATCAAAACCAATGCTGATTTTTTTAGCGCTGTCTTTAATCAAAACTCAACATTGGTTTCATAATTAGAATTGCTGGCTATTCTTGCTAGAGTTAACAAGCACTCTTGGAGATTTTGCTAATACTTCAGCTTTGGTTAGATCAACATCTTGAAGTATGTCATAAAAAGCATCCATTAGAGCTTGAATAGCAACATCGGGAAAGGCTCAATAGGTTATTCGGGGAGGTCAATACCTTCTCACGATCGCGAGAGCCTTAGCGATGCAACCGAAAATCATGCTCTTTGATGAGCCGACTTCTTCGCTCGATCCTGAGATAGTGCGCGAAGTATTGAATGTGATGCGATCGCTAGCTGATTCAGGCATGACAATGGTGGTCGTGACGCATGAGGTGGACTTTGCCCGTGAGGTCGTCGATCGCATTGTGTTTATGGATGGTGGTGTAATTGTGGAGGAGGCAACTCCTGAGGTGTTTTTCCAAAATTCTAAAGAAGAACGTACAAAGAAATTTTTGTCACAGATTTTGTAAAATATAATAGAGAAAAAGGATGGTTCGATGAAAATATATTTAGAAAAAGCCATATTTGTAAATAGAGCACCATTTGACAAATTAGAATTAGATTTCAATCAAAATGAAATAGCTGTAATAACGGCTGTGAATGGGCGAGGTAAAACAACATTAATTTCGCACATAGTAGATACATTCTATGAAATGGCAAAGCCATATTTCCCTGAAGAGTTTAAAGGGAAAGAAAATAAATATTATCGAATTTCTAAACCAATTTTTAATGTAAACCAAACTGAACCATCTTTTGTATATTTAAGATTTAAGTTTTTAGAAGAGAATATTGATTACATTGATATTAGAAATAATTTTACGGAACAACAATATAATGAAGCTATTACCATAGAGAATAAAATTCCTTTTGAGCAATTTCGGACAAATTTAAATGAAGCCGATAATATTAAACTAGTTTCACCAAATCTTGAAGGAAGAAAATCTAAAATATTATTTTCAGCTAATATTTTAACTTATTTCCCCTCTTATAGATTCGAGCTTTCTGGCTATCTTAATGATCCTTATAAGGTAAAACTAGAGTTTAGTAAAGAAAATATCTTTGCGGGATATTTACGAAATCCAATTGAAGTCATATCTGGGTTACCTCAACTTGCTAATTGGTTATTGGATATTGCTCTTGATTTGCAATACACCAACACTGGAGTGATTACTTTGATGAGTAATTTAAACACAATAATTACACAAACACTTATTTCAAAAAACTATGGAGAACTCTCCTTTGGAGTTGGCACACGAAGTTATGGTGCTACACGCATCCAAATTACGGATCGCCAGAGTAGTGAGTCAATTTATCCTAGCATTTTCAATCTTTCCTCTGGCGAATCTTCTATTCTTTGCCTTTTTGGAGAGATACTTAGACAGGCAGATAATAACAATAACAATATTAAATTAGAAGAAATCACAGGTATCGTACTCATTGATGAAGTAGACAAACATCTTCACATCAAGCTTCAGAAAGAAGTTTTACCTTACCTTTTTAGTGCTTTTCCCAATGTACAGTTTATTGTAAGTTCTCATTCTCCATTTCTAAGTATGGGATTGGCTGAAGTGGTTCAAGAAAGAACGAAAATTATTGATCTTGACAATTTAGGGATTTCTACAGATCCAACATCAAATGAGCTTTACAACGAAGTTTATAATATGATGATTGGAGAAAATGATCGATTTAAAGAAATTTATCAAACCCTAGAAGCAAAGATTAAAGAATCAAACAAGCCACTCATTATTACAGAAGGAAAAACAGATATTCAACATATTAAGAAAGCCAAGGAAAGACTTGGTATATCTTGTATTGATGTAGATTATTTTAATGCAGAATGCGCCTCGAAGCTAAAAGCAATGCTTGATCAACTGAGTAAAATACATCAATCAAGAAAGATTATAGGTGTTTTTGATAGGGATGAGCGGGATGTTATTTCTGATATAGAAAAAGGTAACCAACCATTTAAAAAATATGGAAACAATGTTTATGCATTCTGTATACCAGCACCTAATAAGAGAGAGCATTACACAAACATCTCAATAGAATTCTACTATTCTGATAAAAATTTAAAAACAGAACATGATGGAAAATGTTTGTATTTTGATAATGAATTGAATTTTGATAGTAAACGAAAGCCAATTTCAGTTAATCATGAAGCTGAAGATGAAGCTGACAAGAAAATATGTTGTAAAGATATAGGAGAATTAGGCTGGATTCATTCAAAAGCAAAATTTGCTGATTTAGTGGAAACTGATGAAGACTTTATCAGTCAATTTGATTTTGATAATTTTAATCTCATATTTGAAAAAATTAAAAGTATTATCGATCTTTAAGTAAGATGTCTTCAAATTTAGTAACTATCCTGAGAATAATTTAATCAAGCAATATGATATGCCAAAAAAAATTCGAGAGCTAAAAAGTATGCTTCTCAAAGCGGGATTTACCTATCGTCCCGCTAAAGGCAGCCATACAGTTTGGGAACATCCACAAACTCCTGACAAAATTACACTTTGTGGTGGTGATGGCGATGATGCTCCACGCTATTTGGAAAAAAGAGTTTTGCAAGACTTGAAAAAATTACAGGAAACAGAAGAATGAACTACCACTACAGCATGACTATTCAATGGTCAGATGAAGACAACCTCTTTCTGGTCACATTGCCAGAATTTACAGATGTGATGCAACCATGTACACATGGTAAAACCTATATCGAAGCTGTAAATAATGCCCAAGATTTAATTGACTCACTGATTGAAATTTATCAGGAAGATGGACAGCAAATTCCTCAACCACGAGTTTTACAAGCAGCATAGCAATGGAATGTAGTTACTGCAAAGACCACCTGAAATCTACGATAGATTTGTATACTTAGATCTATGAGCTATTGCCTTAATCCTCACTGCCAAAAGCCTGAGAACTTAGATAGTGCCGAGGTTTGCCCAACCTGCGGCGCAAAGTTGTTATTGGGCGATCGCTATCGTTCAGTCAAGCTATTGGGGCGTGGTGGTATGGGGCGGACATTTTTAGCGATCGATCAGTTAAAACCATCCAAACCATTTTGTGCAATCAAGCAATTTTGCCCTCAATCCAAAGGCAATGTTAGCCAAAAGGCTGAGGAACTTTTTCAACAGGAAGTAATACGCCTTGATGAGTTGGGACATCATCCTCAGGTACCAGAACTGCTTGCCCATTATATTCAGGAGGAGCAACAATATCTAGTCCAAGAATTTATCTCAGGACAGAATCTTAATGATGAACTAAAGGAGCAAGGAGCATTTAGTCAGGGCAAAATCCGTCAATTGCTCATTTCTCTTTTACCTGTACTGCAATTCATCCATGCTCAGAATGTTATCCACCGTGATATTAAGCCAGAAAATATTATTCGTCGTCAAAAGCTTCATCATCAAGCCAGCAAAGATTTTGATGGTTTAGTTTTAGTGGATTTTGGGGCGGCGAAGTATGCGATTAATGCAGATATGCGGCAAACTGGAACCAGCATTGGTAGTCCTGAATTTGTTGCGCCAGAACAAGCAAGGGGAAAAGCTCTCTTTAATAGTGATTTATATAGTTTGGGCGTTACTTGCGTTCATCTACTAACCCAAGCCTCTCCCTTTGATTTAATCGATATTGATCACAATTGGGTTTGGCGTGATTATTTGAATGGAAATACTGTCAGCAACGATCTTGGTAAAATTCTTGATAAATTGATTGCGATCGCACCAAGCAGAAGATATCAGTCTGCGGATGAAGTACTGAAGGATCTGTATCAGCAAGATGCGATCGCCATAAGCAGCAATACTGTAGCTGAATCCCAGCAATCCAATATTATCTCTCATCCGACATCGATTCACGAAGATCTCGGCAATGGCATTGTTTTAGAAATGACATCCATTCCTGCGGGAGAATTTATCATGGGTTCTCCTGAAAATGAGGAATCCCATGAAAACACTGAAAGCCCTCAACATCGAGTCAAAATCTCTCCTTTCTTTATGGGGATTTTCCAGATTACACAGGCACAGTTTCGAGTAATTATGAATGCTAGCCCTTCCTATATGGTTAGCGACGATCATCCTGTCGAATGTGTCTCTTGGAATGCTGTGGTTGAATTTTGTACGCTCCTATCTCAAAAAACAGGACGCAATTACCGATTACCTAGTGAAGCCGAGTGGGAATATGCCTGTCGTGCTAATACCAAAACTCCTTTCCACTTTGGGTCTGCCATTAATACTGACCTAGCAAACTATGATGGCAGATATGTCTATCGCTCTGGCACAAGAGGCGAATACCGTCAAACTACTACGCCTGTAGGAAGTTTCCCCCCGAATGCCTTTGGTCTCTATGATATGCATGGCAACGTTTGGGAATGGTGTCAAGATCTATGGCATGACGACTATATTGGTGCGCCTACGAATGGCAATGCTTGGGAAAGTGGAAGAAGTTCTATGTATCGAGTATTAAGGGGTGGTTCGTGGTACGGATATCCTTGGTACTGTCGCTCGGCTGCGCGTGGAAGAGGCAAACAAAGTGATTGGAAACTTTATTATGGGTTTCGTGTGGCTTTAACTCTTTAGAAAGAAAGCAGTGCTTTCTCTCTAAAATTAATGTGATATTATCTGAATGCAGAAAAGTTTCATCTAAGCCCCTAACCTCAATATAGCTTTTAAAATTATGGCATTAGGAAATTTACGACAAAATCTTGACTTTCTCTCGACGCTAAAAGGCGTTATGACTTTATTGAAAGATCCCTCTCAAACTGAGTCTGTGTATGATGTGGAAGATGGACTACGCCATACAAAAGCGACAGAACTAGCTGTGGAGTTTGTCAAGTCTAAGACTGAAGTAGCAGAACTCTTTCAAGAGCGTTATTTAGCGCCATCAGTTAATCTTGAGGCTTTACTGCAACTACCTGAAGCATCTCTCGGATATGCCTATGCTACCTATATCAAAGATGCAGGTTTCGATCCTAACTTCTATCGTCTCGTCAAAGTCGAAGATGATGTCAGCTATTTTCTATTGCGGATGCGGCAAACCCATGATATTTGGCATATTGTCGCTGGCTTTAGTACTGATGTTTTTGGAGAATTAGGTTTAAAGGCTTTTGAACTAGCCCAGACTCATCGCACCATGTCAGCAGTTCTAATTGCAGGCGGATTACTCAGCACTCTATTCAAGCATCCTGAACAATTGGATAAGTTGCTAGAGCAGATTGCGATTGGTTATAGATTGGGCGCAAAAGCCAAGCCGTTCTTTGCTAAAAAATGGGAAGAAAATTGGGAGAGACCATTGCTAGAGTGGCGGCAAGAGTTAAATATAGAACCGATGAAAGAATTTGTACCTTAGGGTGATCAAAATGTTTGAATTTTGGATATAGCAATTTATTGCAAGGTTAATGCTACGGCATCAAGACAATCTATGATTTGAGCTTCTAGAATTGCAATTATAAAAATTACTGGAGATTAAAAACTATGCGACAAACTGGACTTGGCAAAGATACACCAGCTTGGATTATGCAAGTATGGGCGGCTTTTATCATCTCTACAGTCGGAACTGGTGTTGGCATCTTCTATTTAGAAGGTAATTCTTGGCAAAAAGCTTTTGTCGGTATGGGATATGTTTTCTCTGTGTCATCAACTTTTACACTAGCAAAAACCATTCGTGACAATCAGGAAAAATAGCTTTTTTGAAAAAACAGAAAGGAGCGCTTTGCGCTCCTTTCTGTTTTTTGGTTTTTGAAGTGATCGTTACAAAAAATGCAACAGACGATATTTCTAAAATCTATGAGCTTATACTGATGCAAACTTTATTGTTGGTCATAAAGCTATGCAGTCTTTGACGTTTCCTTTGGCAAGCCCGTGATCGCTTTTCCAAATTTTTCGCTTTTAGCATCCCAACTTTCAAAGATGTTCGCGATTATCAGATTATATTTTTATCGGTCTTTTTCCTACTTGGGGTGAGTACCCGCGATTGGTCGTAAGTAGCTAGGCATAATTAAAACCCAAAACCAAAGTTTGAGTCGCCCGCTGCGCGGGCGACTCAAACTTCTAGGTTTTAAGGTTACTTATGCCTAGCTACTTAGAAACTCTAACGGCTGAAGAAATAAAGAAGGATAGGAAGCCACAATCTATCTTTGCCTGCCATAACGCCAAAAAATACTTGACAGTAAAGGCGATTTTACTTGCAGATGTTGATATCTCGACCAAATATAGTTACAAAAATCTGATACATTTGGCTTAATCTAAAAACTAATTTTTAGGATTAGCATCTGAGGCTGATGCCATGACACAAAATCCACTAGTTGAACAAGCCAAACAGGGCAACGTTAATGCGATCGCATCGCTCATGAATCGGTTGCTCAAATCTCAAGCAATGCTAGCAAACGTTGAGCGTGACGGCGATCGCTTAGAAATTTTAATTGAGTCAGATCTGCGATCGCTAGACGATGAGGTGCGTATTCCTAATCGGCAGGTACTAGTGGGAATGCTCAAAAAATGGTTTGTTACCCTTGAAGTTAAGAATGTTTCGATGATTTCGGTGTCTTGGCAGCAAACAGGATTTGATGAACCTGCATGGACTGAGGAAATATACTTAGTTGAGCAAGAAAATCTCAATATTAGTGAAAATGGCGGAATCACTGAGACGCAACAACGTCCTAGAATACCTCCTCTACCAGTATTGCCACTAAAATCTATGCATGATCGCAGCGATCGCGCAAATAGCGAAAACAATCCTCCAGCAGCTAGTCCAGACCTAGATGAAATGTTTGGAGACACGAGTTTTCCCGAATCTTTACCAAATATTAATACAACTAATTATCTAGATTCTGATTTAGCTAAAATGCGATCGGCAAAGGAAGCAGAGCTATTATTTTTTTCTGACGTTCCATTAAGTCCTGATTATACTGAGAGTAATGATTTACCCTCTGAAGCAACAACTCCTTCCCCTAATAACATTTCTTGGCAAGCTTTAATTAGAACCCCAGTTTTTGCACTTCAGCTTGTTCAATACGTTATTGTTAGTGTAATTATTATTGCCACCTTAAGAGGAATCCATACTGTCTTTGGTAGTAGCAAAGCACCTAAAGCTACATCTGTTTCACCACAATTGGTTATTAAGTAAGGATTATTGTGTCAACTCAATTCCATGTTTGTATTACTTTAGGAACTCGTCCAGAAGCAATTAAACTTGCCCCAATCATTCATCTATTCAGAAATAATCCTAACTTCCTAACTTCGGTAATTTTGACTGGACAACATCGAGAAATGGTAGAACAGGTGATGCATCTGTTTGAACTCAAAGCAGATTATGACTTGGACATCATGCAGCCGAAGCAAACTCTCACCCAAATTACTTGTAACAGTTTGATCGGTTTAGAGAAGTTATACAAGGAGATTCAGCCAAATATTGTTTTAGTCCAAGGTGACACGACCACAGCTTTTGCAGCGGCGTTAGCTGCTTTTTATCAGCAAATTCCTATTGGGCATGTGGAGGCAGGACTGCGAACAGACAACCTATTTAATCCATTTCCTGAAGAAGCGAATCGTCGTTTAGTTTCACAAATTGCCCAGCTTCATTTTGCGCCCACCCATGCCTCAGTGAAAAATCTCCAAGCTTCTGGCGTGAAAACAGGCATTCACAATACAGGCAATACCGTAATCGATGCGTTGTTACATGTTTCAAGGCGATCGCCTAAATGTGAGATTAAAGGCTTAGACTGGGCAGCCCATCGGGTGATCCTAGCCACAGTTCATCGTCGGGAGAATTGGGGAGAGCCGTTAGCGCAAATTATCCAAGCGTGGTTACAGATCTTGGCAGATTTTCCTGATGTGGCTCTGGTACTCCCGCTGCATCTTAATCCCGTAGTGCGAGAGCCGTTAATGGCAAAACTGGGCAATCATCCGCGTATTTTCTTAGTTGAGCCTCTAGATTATGAACAATTGGTTGGGGCAATGCAGCGCTGCTATCTGATCATGAGTGACTCAGGCGGCTTGCAAGAAGAAGCACCGAGCCTCGGTAAACCTGTACTGGTATTACGTACTACCACTGAGCGTCCAGAGGCCGTTGACGCAGGAACAAGCAAGCTGGTCGGCACAGAAACCGATAATATTGTCGCGGCGGCTTCTAAATTACTCAGCGATCGCATGACCTATGACCAAATGGCGAATATTGCTAATCCCTTTGGCGATGGCAAATCCAGTCAGCGTATCCTAGATATAGTTCATTCATTTTTAAGCGCTTTGCGCTGAAATAAAAACTAAAAATTTTGTTAAAAGTGTTCCCTTGCAACACTTTTAACAAAATTTTTGTAATTGCTGTAAGAAATGTTATGCCACTTTCTAGACGGAAGCTCCTGACTACCCTTGGTGTAGCAGCAAGTACAGTATTGCTAAATAACTGTACTTCCAAACCTTTGCCTAAACAGCCATTTCAGATTAATACTGATGTGAAGGTGTCCGACATTCCAGAAGTACAATCAGTACGACTTGGCATAATTCCATCGCTCGAAGTTGCGCCAATTTTAGTTGCTAATAACAAAAAATTGTTTGCTAAATATGGCATGACAGATGTCGAAATAGTTCCATTTAGATCGTGGCAAGATATCTGCGATCGCACAGTAATAGGAACAGAGCTTGGCAAAAGTAATGATGGCATTGATGGTGGACACTTCTATAGCCCTTTGCCCGAACTAATGAATGAGGGCTTAGTCAACCAACATCCTCGTAAAACTGCCATGTATGTGCTGATGCGACTGCATACTCATGGCGGATATATCGTTGTTTCTAAACGACTTAAGCCCTTTGGCATTCAGCTTAAACGGGCTACCTTCTCGCCTTGGCAAGATGTTGCTAAGTTCTTTGGTCAGCCAATGCATGGCGCGATCGCAGAACATGGCAGTAATTACGATCTATGGCTAAGATATTGGCTAGCATCAATGGATATAATTCCTAAACAGAATATCGATATTCTGGAGATTCCATTTGATGAGATCATTCCACAAGTTAAACAGAATAAAGCGGATCTCCTCTGTCTAGATAGCTGGCGTACGCTCAAATTAATTGAAGCCCGTCTTGCAGATCCTGCGATCGCTATTGGTGAGATCTGGCGCAATTACCCAGGGGAAATTCTTGCCATGCGGGCTGATTGGGTAGATAAATATCCGATCGCTACTCAAGCGCTGCTCCAAGCAATTATGGAAGCGCAGATCTGGTGTGACGATCCAGCTAATGCCAAAGAATTGGATACACTTTTAGCTCTAAGTTTTACGAGTCGCAATCTCGTATCGGAGCCGATCAAGATGTTTTCTCAGCTTTTTCAAAATAGTCCCAAACAAAGCATGAGAAGACTGAAAATAGATATTCCTAATTCCATCAATTCCATCAAGTATTGGTCAAATGATGGTATCTCAGTTTCTTATCCATACAAAAGTCACGATCTTTGGTTTTTGACAGAATATCGTCGATGGAATCCCTTGCCTATTGATTTTGAGACTAAAGAAACCATTGATGCTGTAAACCGTGAAGATCTCTGGAAAAATGCAGCTAAAGCGATCGGTGTTCCCGATACAAATATCCCGATCTCGACTTCACGCGGTATAGAAACTTTTTTCGATGGCTTAAAGTTTGATCCTGAACACCCTATAAAAACAAAATGATGAGATGCGTTACGAAGCAACGCATCTCATCATTTTGTTTTTATAGTTATCACCAAGTGAGGTAAGACATAAAACCCATTCATAGAGTTGCGGCG